>NZ_MPZM01000001.1 GCF_002936955.1 Oceanisphaera arctica
TTAAAAAGCCCTTCACTGATGTGAAGGGCTTTTTTACGTCTGCAGGTCACACCATTTCACATGGCAAAGATAGATTCAGCGAGCGCAGCGATTTCCCAACTGTGAAAGGTGGGCGAAGCACGACCGGAAAAAGCGCTGCTTTTTTAGTTTGCTCTCGCTCCCTTTGCTTTATAACGCCAAGCGATAAAATCATCGAGGTATGTGCCTCTGGCCAACAGGGCGGCTTTTCCTTCCGCTTTCTTTCTGCATAAATGGGTGCTATGTGCTAGACTGGCGCCCATTTTAATGGTCTGAATTTACAACTATTATGCTTGAAGCCAGAGCCTTGACCTGTGTCCGTGAAGAGCGCACCTTATTCGGTGACTTGTCTCTGACGGTGGCGCCCGGCGAACTGGTACAGGTTGCTGGGCCCAACGGCGTCGGTAAAACCAGTCTGCTGCGCTTGCTGGCTGGCCTGTCTCGCCCTTACGGCGGCGAGGTGTACTGGCAGGGCGAGAACATAGAGCAGCATAGAGACGACTATCATCAGGACCTGCTCTACCTCGGCCACCAGGCCGGCATCAAACACGAACTGACCGCCTTCGAGAACCTGGCCTTCTTTTGCCGCATGCATCATGCCGACAGTACCGCCAATCTGTGGGAGGTGCTGGCCACGGTGGGTCTGGCGGGCCTCGAAGATCAAGCTGCCGGTCAGCTGTCTGCCGGCCAGAAACGGCGGGTGGCGCTGGCCCGGCTGTGGTTGGGCGGTCCTCGTTTGTGGATCCTCGATGAACCCTTTACCGCCATCGACAAACACGGCATCAGGGTACTGGAACGACTGCTGCTGGATCATACCGACGCCGGCGGCATGGTATTGATCACCACCCATCAGGATTTATCCCTCTGTGCCGACCGGGCACGCACCCTGCTGCTGACCCCTTATCAGGAGGAGCCGGCATGAGAGCCATGTTTACCGGGGTACTGCGTCGCGAGCTGGTCTCGGCCCTGCGGCGGCGCGCCGATATTCTCAATCCCCTGTGGTTTTTTGTTATCGTCATCAGCCTGTTTCCGTTAGGCATAGGGCCCGAGCCGACCCTGCTGGCGCGTATCGCTCCCGGCATCGTCTGGGTGGCGGCGCTACTGTCGTCGCTGCTGGCGCTGGAGCGACTGTTCAGAGACGACTTTATTGACGGTACCCTGGAACAATTAATGCTGATGCCCTGTCCTTTAGGGGTACTGGTGCTGGCCAAGGTACTGGCACACTGGTTACTGACCGGCTTGCCACTGCTGCTGCTGTCGCCCCTGGTGGCGGTGCTGCTGAGCCTGGACATGGTGGGGTTTCAGGCCGTGTTCTGGACCCTGTTGCTGGGCACGCCGATTCTGAGCCTGCTCGGTGCCATAGGGGTGGCACTGACCGTGGGCATCGGCAAGGGGGGCGTATTGTTGAGCCTGCTGACCCTGCCGTTGTATATTCCGGTACTGATTTTTGCCACCTCGGCCATAGAGGCGGCGGCGTTTGGTGCGCCTTACGACGGTCAGCTGGCGATTCTGGCGGCCATGCTGGTAGGCAGCATTACCTTGGCGCCCTTTGCCATCGCCTCGGCGTTGCGAGTGAGTGTCAACTAACGGACGTCAAGGTGTTTTGAACGACGGATTTGGGATATCTTGGGCCCTTGTGTACCCGGTTTTTGTGAACAACTTATATAACGTTTTCTATAACATTCTCTATAACGTGTAATACAAAAAAGGTCTGTGAGCAACATGTGGAAATGGTTACATCCCTATGCCAAGTCAGAGCAAGCCTACCGGCTGGCGGGCCTCTGGTTACCCTGGTTTGCCGTGTTCAGTATGGTGTCCTTTATCATCGGTCTGGCCTGGGGGCTGGCTTTTGCGCCGGCCGATTATCAGCAGGGCGACTCCTTTCGCATCATCTATATTCATGTGCCCGCCGCCATTCTCTCCATGGGCGCCTATTCCTCGATGGCCATCGCCGCCTTTATCGGACTGGTGTGGCAAATCAAGACCGCCGACATGGCGGTGGCGGCCATCGCACCGGTAGGTGCCGTGTTTACCGCCATCGCCCTCTTTACCGGCGCCGCCTGGGGTAAACCCATGTGGGGTGCCTGGTGGGTATGGGATGCGCGCCTGACCTCCGAACTGATACTGCTGTTCCTCTATCTGGGGGTTATCGCGCTTTATAACGCCATTTCCGACAAGGTGCTGGCCGGCCGTGCCGCCGGTATTCTGGCACTGGTGGGGGTGATCAACCTGCCCATCATCCATTACTCGGTGGAGTGGTGGAATACCCTGCATCAGGGTGCCAGCATCACCAAGTTTGACCGGCCGTCCATTTCCAACGAGATGCTCTGGCCCTTGTTGATCATGATACTGGCCTTCAGTTGTTTTCTGGGGGCGCTGACCCTGATGCGGCTGCGCAACGAATTGATCCGGCGCGAGTCCCATCGTCCCTGGGTACTGAAACTGGTGGAGGAACAGGATGAAATTTGATAGCTGGTCCGCATTCTGGGCCATGGGCGGCTACGGCTTTTATGTGTGGCTGTCTTTTGCTCTGACCATTTTTGCACTGCTGGCGCTGGTGGTGTCGACCATGACCACCAGAAAGAGCCTGCTGCGCGCAGTAAAACAGAAACAGGCCCGGGCGGCCCGTCGTAAAGCCGCCCAGAAGTTGGAGAATACCTTATGAACCCTAGACGTAAAAAGCGCATGGCCCTGCTGCTGGCGGTGGTGGTCGGGCTGTCGGTGATGACCGGGCTGGTACTCTATGCCCTGCAGCAGAATATCGATCTGTTTTATACCCCCACCGAACTGGTGCAGGGCAAGGGCGAAACCAAGCTCAAGCCGGAAGTGGGCCAGCGCCTGCGCATCGGTGGCATGGTGGTGCCGGGCTCGGTCAGCCGTGATCAGCAAAGCCTCAAGGTCAGCTTCGATCTGGTGGATGCAGGCGGTGAAGTCATTACCGTCATTTTCGACGGCATATTGCCGGATCTGTTCCGGGAAGGGCAGGGTATTGTCGCCCAGGGCCACCTGGACGATGCGCGCACCATCACCGCCTTCGAGGTGCTGGCCAAACACGATGAAGAATACATGCCGCCGGAAGTGGCCGAAGCGCTCAAGGGAATAGAGCACGTCAAACCCGAATATTCCCAGGAGCAGCTGAAAGGAAGCCGGTCATGATCCCAGAAATAGGGCAGTTTGCCCTGATCCTCGCCCTGGCGGCGAGTCTGATACTGAGTATTTATCCGCTGCTTGGGGCCGCTCGCGGCAACGTCGGCATGATGCTGCTGGCACGGCCCCTGTCTTACGCCATGTTCGGCTTCTTGCTTCTGTCGTTCGGCTGCCTGACCTGGGCCTTTATCGATCACGACTTTACCGTGCTCTATGTGGCCTCTAACTCCAACAGCCTGTTGCCGCTGGAATATCGAATTTCCGCGGTGTGGGGCGCTCACGAGGGCTCTCTGCTGTTGTGGGTACTGACGCTGGCTGGCTGGACGGCGGCCGTGGCCCGCTTCAGTCGTGCGCTGCCGCTGGATGCGGTGGCCCGGGTGCTGAGTGTGATGGGCATGATTGGCGTCGGCTTCCTGCTGTTCGTGATTGTGACCTCCAACCCCTTCGAGCGCACCCTGCCGTTCTTTCCTGTCGATGGCCGGGATCTTAACCCTCTGCTGCAGGATCCGGGGCTGATATTCCATCCGCCCATGCTCTATATGGGCTACGTGGGCTTTTCAGTCGCTTTTGCCTTTGCCATCGCCTCTCTGATGACCGGCAAACTGGACGCGGCCTGGGCTCGCTGGTCACGGCCCTGGACCATGGCCGCCTGGATCTTTCTGACGCTGGGCATAGCGCTGGGCTCCTGGTGGGCCTATTACGAGCTTGGCTGGGGCGGCTGGTGGTTCTGGGATCCGGTAGAAAATGCCTCCTTCATGCCCTGGCTGGCCGGTACGGCGCTGATCCACTCGCTGGCGGTGACCGAGAAACGGGCCACCTTCAAGGCCTGGACGGTACTGCTGGCGATCATGGCCTTCTCGTTGAGCCTGCTCGGTACCTTTCTGGTGCGCTCCGGGGTGCTGGTATCGGTGCATGCCTTCGCCTCGGACCCAACCCGCGGACTCTTTATTCTGGTGTTCCTGATGCTGGTGATCGGCGCCTCGCTGCTGCTTTACGCCATCAAGGGCGCCGAGGTCAAAAGCCATGGCAAGCATGAGCTGGCCAGCCGCGAGAGCATGCTGCTCGGCAACAACATAGTGCTGATGGCCGGTCTGGTGGTGGTGCTGATCGGCACCTTGTTGCCTCTGGTGCACAAGGAGCTGGGCCTGGGGAGTATTAGCATAGGCGCGCCTTTCTTCAACAGCCTCTATGCCTGGTTGATCATCCCCTTCGCGCTGTTGCTGGGTGCTGGCCCCCTGTTCCGCTGGCGTCGTCAGAGCATGAAGGAAATCAACGGCAAGCTGCTGTTTGCGGCCGTGGCCAGCGTGGCTATCGGGGCCTTCCTGCCCTGGTACTTTGCCGACAATTTCGAAGTCTGGGCGGCGGTCGGTCTGGGCCTGGGGGCCTTTATCGTGATCACCAGCCTGCAGGAAACCTGGGTGCGTGCCACCCATCGCCATTCATTTGGTGTGGGAGTACGCAAGTTGGGTAACAGCCACTGGGCCATGTTCACCGGTCATATCGGCCTGGCGGTGACCATCATCGGCATCAGCTGCACCCAGCTTTACAGCATAGAGCGGGACGTGCGCATGAGCGCCGGCGACAGCGTGACCTTCTCCGGTTATACCTTTACCTTCGAAGGAACCCGTCAGGCCGACGGCGCCAACTATGAAGGCTTCAAGGGCGTGATTGGTGTCAGCAAAAACGGTCGGGAGCTGACCAAGCTCAAGGCGGAGAAACGACTCTATCTGGTGCAGCGCATGCCGATGACCGAAGCGGCCATAGACGCCGGTTTTACCCGCGATCTCTATGCGGCGCTGGGCGAGGAGCTGGATGACGGCGCCTGGGCGGTACGACTCTATTACAAGCCCTTTATTCGCTGGGTCTGGTTCGGCGCCGTGCTGATGGCCATCGCCGGTGTCATTTCCATGGTCGACAAACGCTATCGTTTCGGTGGTAAAACTACGCAGGAGGCTGCATGAATCGTCGAGTCCTGATCCTGTCCATCCCCCTGCTGATTTTTCTGGGGGCCTGCGCCTTCCTGTACAAGGGACTGTTTTCGGATCCGCGCAAGCTGGAGTCGGCGCTGCTGGACCAGCCGGTACCGGAATTCAGCCTGACGTCGTTACAGAACCCGGACCAGCAGTTCAGCCGGGAAATTTTTACCGGCCAGCCCATGTTGCTCAACGTCTGGGCGACCTGGTGTCCGACCTGTTATGCCGAGCATGAATACCTTAATGAGCTGAAGGCGAAAGAGGGTATTTACATTGTCGGCATGAACTACAAGGACGAGCGGGACAAGGCCCTGCGCTGGTTGAAGAACCTGGGCAACCCTTATGCCATCGATCTGTACGATCCTCGCGGTATGCTGGGGCTGGATCTGGGCGTTTACGGTGCTCCCGAGACTTTTCTCATCGACAGCCAGGGGGTAATTCGTTACCGCCACGTTGGTGATGTGAACGAGCAGGTGTGGCAGCAGACCCTGAAACCGATTTTCGAGCGGATGGAGTAAAGCGATGCGTTTATGCTCTGTGCTGATATTACTGGCAGGCTTATGGCTGCCGCCGGCCACGGCCGCCATCGATGTCTATGAGTTCGACTCTCCCCGGCAGGAAGAGACCTTCCGCGAGCTGACCCGGGAGTTACGCTGCCCCAAGTGCCAGAACCAGGATATTGCCGACTCCAACGCCGAGCTGGCCAAGGATCTGCGCGAAAAGACTTACACCATGTTGCGCGAGGGCAGCAGCAAGAAAGAAATCATCGATTTCATGGTGGCCCGCTACGGCAACTTCATTCTCTACAAGCCGCCGGTGATGGCGTCGACCCTGATCCTGTGGCTCGGCCCCGTGCTGGTGATGCTGCTGGGACTGGTCATAGTACTGGTACGGACCCGAAAAAAATCGCGAAATAGCCCAGATGGTGCGGATAGCGCCTTGAGTGAGCAAGAACAACGGCGCCTGGCCGAACTGCTGAACAAAGACAAAGAGAGCTGATATGACCTTATTCTGGATCCTCAGCGGCCTGCTGACGCTGCTGCTGGCACTGGTGATAATACTGCCCCTGACCCGAGGTCGGGCCGAGTCCAGCCATAGCCGTAATCAACTCAATACCCAGTTGTATCGGCAACGGTTGCAGGAGCTGGAGCAGGACCGGGATCAGGGCCTGCTGGAAGAGGGTGAGTCGGCGGCACAGGAGCTGCAGAAAAGCCTGCTGGACGACGTAGTCACCGAAAAACCGCAGCAGTATCGCCGCGGTATCTGGTTATGGCTGCCGGCGGTATTGATAGTCGTGGCTGTAGCTTACGCCGGTTACTGGCAGCTGGGAGCCTATCCCAAGGTGGTGCAGTGGCAGGATAACGCCGCCCGGCTGAGCGAGTTGTCGCGCAAGGTACTGATTGAGCCGGATGGCGAGGTGACCGAGCAGGACATGATGGATCTGATCCAGTCGTTGCGTACCAAGTTACATCAGGACGGCGATGATTTCCGTGGCTGGTTGCTGCTGGGACGCCTGACCCTAGAAATGCGCGACGGCGAAACCGCCCGCGATGCGCTGGAAAAGGCGCTCAAGCTGACCGATACCCCGGATACGGTGATAGTGCCTTACGCCGAGGCGCTGGCCATGACCGGCGAGGCGCTGCGCGCCGAAAACATGATCAAACAGGTGCTGTCCCGGGACCCGGACAATCTGGAAGCCTGGTCCGTATTTGCCTTTATGGCCTTGCAGCAGGATAACCTGACCGCAGCCATCGCCCGCTGGCAGCAGATTCTGCAGCGCATGTCGCCGGATAGCCCCCGCTATGCCATGATTGAACGTTCGGTTGCCTTTGCCGAGCGTCGCCTGGCAGAAACCGACCAGGCGCCGGTGACCGGCCCGCGCTTCGAGGTAGAGGTGAATGCCGCAAGCGCCGTGCCTTATCATCCGGGTGCCGTGCTCTTTGTGTATGCGGTAGACGCCCAGGGTGGCGAAATGCCGCTGGTGGCTCGACGTATCGAGCGGCCCTCGTTTCCGCTGACTGTTACCCTGTCCAATGCGGACGCCATGGTGGCCAGCAACAACATGAGCGGGCGGGATGCGGTCGTGATCAAGGCGCGGATTGCCCCCAGTGGCAACGTGACCTATGCCACCGACGCCTGGGAAGGTCGCAGCGGCGTGATGAGCACCGATGAAGATAGTCAGTTGTCCATCTTCATCGATACGCCGCTGTAAGGGAGTAGCAGCGGCCACGCCAACTGGTCGTGAGCGATAATAAGATAATAACAAAATCGATAAGGTTTAGATTATGTGGCGAATCTTGATAGTGACGGCGGGCATTGCCCTGACCGGTTGTGCCGCTCACGAGGGCGTGGACGTTCCTCGGACGAACGATCCTTTCTCACCGGCTATACCGGCCGATTACGTGAAGGCGACGGCCAATGATGCCCGTGACCCTTTCGAGCCGGTCAACCGTGCCTCCTGGGTCATCAACTACGATGTGCTGGATCCCTATGTGGTGCGTCCGGCGGCACATGCCTATGCGGATTATGTGGCCAAGCCGGTCAGAGACGGGCTGCAGAACGTGGTGCTCAACCTGGAAGAGCCGGCCAGCTTCGTCAACCATCTGGTGACCGGCGATTTTCCCGGAGCCGGTACCAACCTGGCTCGCTTCGGGGTGAACAGTACCGTCGGGGTGCTGGGTTACTTTGACGTGGCGGAAAAAATGACGCTGTCACGTCGCTCCAAGGATTTCAGCCAGGTACTGGGCCAGATGGGCGTCGGCGACGGCCCCTTCCTTATGGTGCCGGTACTGGGACCGACCACGCTGCGCCAGCTTTCCGGCGACATGGTCGACAGCCTCTATTTTCCCTACGACGTGATGAGCCTGGCCCTGCGAACCGGTAAATGGGCGCTCGACGGCCTCTATCAGCGCAGCGAGCTGATAGAGCGTGAAGCCATCATCGATAATGCCCTCGATCCTTATGGACTGACCAAGGATCTCTATCTGCAATATCAGGATACCAAGATAGGCAAGGAATTCGAGCCGGCCTCCGACGAAGAGCTGGAAGCCTTCATGGACGAGATTGACGGGTAAATAATGAAACTCAGGGTCTTGGGGAAGCGCCGGTCTACTCCTCCCCCTTGGTAGCGGCGTCACAGACAGAGCTGCGGTTTCGGCGCCAGGGGGAGGCGGGGTGGGGGTGTCATTTTCGGACTTTGGCAGTAACCCCTCCCCCGCCCTTCCCTTGCACCTCGTCGTGATTCTGCAAATCCGAGGCTAAGGGGAGGGAGCAAAGCGGTACGGTGTTTTTAATCGCCTCACGCCTCACATTCCAATCAGGGTTTTCCGGTAATACCGCCGCTGACGATAAAGGTGGTCATCTTGCTGGCGGCCACATCCAGAATCTGGATCTTGTCCTTGTCTACCACGATGAGATTGCCGGCAAAATTATAGGACTGGGGCAGATAGACGGCGACCTTGCCCGGTAGGCCGAACTCTTTCATGTCTTCCCGGGTGATAAAGCCCAGCAGCTGTATTTCTCCGCCCATCAGGCTGACCGCCACGGGTTTGTTGAACTTTTTATTATCCCCGATCAGCGCATTGAACAGATCTCGCAGCGAGTTATAGAGCAGTTTGACCAGGGGGATCCGGGTCAGTACGCTGTCGAACAGCGACAGGAAAAAACGGCCGAGATAAAAAGAAGCGAACATGCCGGTCATGATGATCACCGCCAGAGTCAGCAGGCCACCGGCGAGATCGGCAATCCAGCCCGTTTCCAGCCCCGGAACCACCAATTGCAGCACCGAGCCCAGGGCCGAAAACAGGGTTTCGTTAAGTACGTTGAAAATCAGATAAACCAGATACACCGTCAGTACGAAGGGCAGCAGGATCAACAGACCCTGAAAGAAAAAACGGAGAAGTCGTTGCATCATCAGGCTCCAGTAAAAGGGGCGGCATCATGGCAGATCCGAAGAGGAATAACAGCTGAAATCAACGGTGCTGTGTCAGGCGAAGTCGTGCGGACCCAGGGGTTAGCGGCCGGCGTTGAACCGGCGAAAGAAACACAGCCATTTTCGATACCAGGGCGGCCGGAAGTGACGGCTCTGCTCGGCGGCAAACAGCGCCTTGTGCAGCAGCATGGCGCTGGGCCTCTGGCCATAATGCCGCTCCCAGCTTTGACTGACTTCATCCATGATCAGCCGGCACTGGTGATCGTAGAGGGTGTCGTGGTTATAAGACGGCGGACTCTGGCGATAATCCACCGCGTAGTGGTCCAGAATGCGGCGAAAGCTGGCCACCAGTTGCTGATATTGATGTTGATCCATGAAATCTCCTCGCTTCCCTGAGTATATGCCGCCCCGACGGCTGCGGCATTCTGACTCTTTTATACGCACTTGGCCCCGGCAACATAAAATAACCGATTTTTGCGCACTATCAGGCTTTGCAAGGCGGCCCGGCCTTGGTAAGGTGAAAGTGGTTGCGTAAGAAAGAAATAACTTGATGTCAAATATGACGCTATTTTTCTTTCTATTTGGTTGTAATGATTTGTTTACAAGTGAGGATGTCATCATGCAGAAAGACACACTGAATAATATCCATATCCGATCCGAAAAGGTGATGATCACCCCGGCGGAGCTGAAAGCCAAGTTGCCGATCTCCGGCCAGGCGCTGTCATACATCGGCCAGGCCCGGCAGACCATTTCCGATATTATTCAGCGCAAGGATCACCGCCTGCTGGTGATCTGCGGTCCTTGCTCCATTCACGATATCGACGCAGCCAAAGAGTACGCAACCCGCCTCAAAAAACTGCATGATGACTACAGTGACAGCCTTTATATCGTGATGCGCGTCTATTTCGAGAAGCCGCGCACTACCGTCGGTTGGAAAGGCTTTATCAACGATCCTCACCTGGACGGCACCTTCGACATCGAACAGGGTCTGCATAAGGCACGCGAGCTGTTGTGCTGGCTGGCCGAGCTGGAACTGCCGCTGGCGACCGAAGCACTGGATCCCATAAGCCCCCAGTATCTGGCCGAGCTGTTTTCCTGGTCGGCCATCGGCGCCCGCACCACCGAGTCTCAGACCCACAGAGAAATGGCCTCGGGTCTGTCGATGCCGGTGGGCTTCAAGAACGGTACCGACGGCAACTTGGGCACCGCCATCAATGCGTTGAAGGCGGCGGCCGAGTCCCATGCCTTCATGGGCATCAACCAGGAAGGGCAGGTGGCCTTGCTGGTGACTCAGGGCAACCCGGACGGCCATGTAATACTGCGTGGCGGCAAGCACCCCAACTACGACTCGGTCAATGTTTCTCTGGCCGAAAAGGCGATGACGTCCGCCGGTCTGGCACCCAGCCTGGTGGTGGATTGCAGTCACGGCAACTCCAACAAGGATTACAGCCTGCAGCCGCTGGTCACCGAAAACGTGGTGCATCAGATCCAGGAAGGCAACAAGTCCATTCTCGGCATCATGCTGGAATCGCACCTGTTTGAAGGCAACCAGTCCAGCGAACAGCCGCGCAGCGACATGCGTTATGGGGTATCGATCACCGACGCCTGCATCGACTGGGACACTACCGCCGACCTGCTGGCCCGTTGCCATCAGCAGCTGGCAACACCGTTAAAGAACCGGCTTGGCTGAGTGTCGCGCCTTCGTGATTGAGCCGAGTGATTGAATAGAGCCGCCTGACGCCTCGGGGTGACTGTCCCCGCCGGCGGTTCACAGGCATAATAGAGCACCGCGTCCGGGAAGGGCCGGTGCTTTTGTAATTGGGATGGGACCATGGTAGATGAATTAGCTGTCCTGCGGGATCAGATAGACGAAGTTGACCAGCAGCTGGTTGAGCTGTTTGCCCGCCGCCTGAAACTGGTGGCGGGAGTAGGGGAAGTCAAGAGCCGCCAGGGGGTGCCTATTTATGCCCCCGACAGAGAGGCGGCCATGCTGGCCCGACGCCGGGCCGAAGCCGAGGCGCGTGGCGTACCGCCGGATCTGATTGAAGATGTGTTGCGCCGGGCCATGCGTGAGTCTTACGCCAGCGAAAAAGACACCGGCTTCAAGTGCATGAACCCCTCGCTTGGCAAGGCGGTGGTGATCGGTGGCGCCGGTCAGTTGGGCGGCCTGTTCGCTCATTTGCTGACCCTGTCCGGTTATTCGGTCGAGATCCTGGAAAAAGACGACTGGGCACGGGCCGACCAATTACTGACCGGTGCGGGTCTGGTAGTGGTGGCGGTGCCTATCGATCAGACGGTGGCGGTCATAGAGCGTCTGCCTCGCCTGGCCGACGACTGCCTGCTGGTCGACCTGACCAGCATCAAGGCCGAGCCGCTGGCGGCCATGATGAAGGTGCACGCCGGTCCCGTGCTGGGGCTGCACCCCATGTTCGGGCCCGATGTGTCCAGTCTGGCCAAACAGGTGATCATCTACAGCGAAGGCCGCAGCGCCGAGCAGTATGAATGGCTGCTGGCCCAGATGCGCATCTGGGGTGCCCGCCTGCAGGCGGTGAGTGCCGAAGAGCATGACAAGGCCATGAGTTTGGTGCAGGCGCTGCGTCACTTTACCAGCTTTGCTTATGGCGCCCACCTCTGCGCCGAACAGGCAGATCTGGCGCAATTGCTGCGCCTGAGCTCTCCCATCTATCGGCTGGAGCTGGCCATGGTCGGTCGCCTGTTCGCCCAGGATCCTGTGCTTTACGCCGACATCATTTTGTCGTCACCCGGCAACCTGGAGATGATCCGTCGTTACCATCGCTGCTTCGGCGAGCTGCTGGAGCAGCTGGAGCAGGGCAAGCGTGACGCCTTCGTGCAACAGTTCTCTACCGTTAGCGAGTTTTTCGGCGACTATGCAGACACCTTCCTCAAGGAAAGCCGCAACTTGCTGGCCCAGGCCAACGACAGCCGTCATCATGCTGATTGAAAAATGTGAGGGGTAAGGTGTAAGGGGGAAACGCCGAAGCGACACCCCCTCCCAGCCTCCCCCTGGCGAGACCCCGTAGCCATGCCTGTATCCCCGCTGCCAAGGGGGAGGGGCAACAAGCTCCCTCCCCTTAACTTCGAATTTTCAGAACGACGGCGATGTGCAACGCAAGGGGAGGGCTGGGGAGGGGTTACTGCAGGTACCCCTCCTCACGCTCCTTAATCCTGATACAGCCGCTGGGCCAGTTGTTGCAGCGGGGCTATATCATCCACGTCGTTCAGGGTAATGCAGAACCCCTGAATGCCCGCTCCCTTCAAGGCATGGCCCAGTTCGGGTAGCAGGCCGTCCTGACCCTGCAGCTGGCTGAGCAGGGGCAGGCGGCTTTGTTGTTGCAGACGCAGTAACTCGGGCAGGGAGCGGCTCCGGGTGTCGAGTAGCGCCAGCTGCTGGTTGCCTTCGGTCAGTATCTGCTCGGCCTCGGCCAGGGTTTGCTCCAGATTGTCTGCCAGCGGCAGCAATACCGGGCGGGTGCTGCGACCGGCGGCGTTCAGCAGCTCGTCGCGTCGTCCCTCTATGGGTTGCAGCAGCAGCAGGTCGAGCGACTCCGCCGCTTGGCTCAGTTGTTCCGGGGTGTGGACCAGAGTCATGGAGGCCAGATCGAACTGGGCGGCAATTTCACGCAACTGCTGCAGGCGCTGTTGTTCCTGCTGGCTGTCGCCCTGTCCGAAACAGGGGGCCGCCAGCACCTGACCGCCGTGTTCTTTCAGACGGCGCGCCGCTTCCTGCAAGGCGGAGCGCTCGGGCCAGGTCGCCAGTGTGGCCGCCAGCAACGGCTCTTGACGACTCATGTAAAAGCGGCCGATCTGCAGTGGCATGCCGGCGTTCTTGGCGGCCTGCTTGTGGGGCGGCGGTGTCAAGGTGCCGCCGTTACCATGGCTCAGCGCTCGGGACGGAATACGGGTTGGCGCCACCTCGGCACTGGGATAACAGCCCAGAATCTTGATGAAGCGGACTATGTCTTTCAGCTCTTTCAGCGCCGCCTGCATCTCGTCGCTGTTGACGTTAGCCGCCACATCCACATAGAACATTTCTTCCCAGGGATTGCCGATAATGGGACGGGACTCGAGCTTGGTCATGGTGATGTGATGACTGCGCAGCACCAGCAGGGTTTCCACCAGGGCACCGCTTTGCTGGCCGGTCGACATGATGAAGCTGGTTTTGGCAGGGATCTGCGCCGCCACTTCCACCGGCTTGCGCGCCACCACGATAAAGCGGGTCATGTTCTGCTTCTGGTTGGCCAGGCCGCGCACCAGCGGCTTGAGACCGTGCAGCTCACCGCCGTCGGCGCTGCCCATGGCGCCGATATCCGCGCGCTTCAGGTTGGAGACCAGTTCCATGGCGTTGGAGGAGGCGGCACAGAATTCGACTTTGACGCCCGGCAGCGTCTTCAGATACTGGGAACACTGCTGATACACCTGGGGATGGGTGTAAAGGGTTTTCAGCTTACTGACGTCGGTGTCTACCGCCACCAGCAGGCAGTGTTCTATCGGCTGGGTCAGTTCGCCGACGATGGACAGGCTGGTGTGCTGCATCAGATCGAACACGTCGTTGATGGCGCCCGAGCTGGTGTTTTCGATGGGCAGAATACCGTATTGCGCCTGACCGGACTCGACGGTATCGAAGATCTGCTGAAAGGTTTCGCAGTTATGCTCGACCATGGTGGCCTGAAAGCGGGACAGATACTTGCGGGCGGCCATGTTGGAGTAGGAGCCCCGCAGACCGAGAAAGGCAACGCTGATGGCCGGCACTTCATCCTGGGGGTTGAGCAAGTCCTGCAGCAGCGCCTGTTGCGACAGCACCGAGTCTTCTATAATGGTGTGATAGAGCTGGGTGACGTAATGGGCGTCCAGACCGAGCTGGCGCCCCTGGTTGATCAGCGCCACCAGCAGTGCCTGCTCCCGTACCTGATCCCGAATCGGCCTCGGGTTTTCCAGCTTGCTACGGGCCACTTCCAGACTCAGGCCTTTGCGTTTGGCCAGCAGGGTCAGCAGTTCCTTGTCGAGGCGGCTGATGTGGGTTCTGATCTCATCCAGATTCATGAATTTGGTTTCCCTTATACCTAAAAAAAGTGTCACCTAGGGTCTGTTGACCTTTCGCGGTTAAATTTTGTTCGAGTTAAACGCGTTTAGCCGAACCCGCAGGGCAGTGCTTGTGGGGTCTTGCTACTGCGTTATCGCTTTTTATGTAGAGTGACTACATTGATTGCATAAGCGCTGCCTTGTATCAAGACCCCACAAACTGCTGCAAAAATCATCTCGAAAGGTCAACAGACCCTATAAAAAAGCCTCCCGGTGGGAGGCTTGTCTGTTCGTCTTTCGCTTATCTCTTACCAGACCAGATGCCGCCCCGTTTATGATCTAAACAAGCAGGATGCGAAAAAGAAGCGAAAGAAAAACAGGGAAACAGACATGGCAGTTCTCAAAGTTGGTTAATACCCTCTTAGAAATACTGAAAAGCGGCGGCGAGGGCAAGCCTTTTCCCGGGATTTTTGGTAAACAGGCTGTATTGGCAGGCAAAAAGCGGAAAATGGCTGTTATTGCCATTTTCCGGCCGGCGTTCCGTGTCGAAACCGGCGTTGACTTCGGGAGCCATGGTCTGGCCCCCGGGAGGAAGGTTATTCCGCTTCTTCGCTTTCGCTTTCACTTTCGGTGATCGGCTGACCGGCATGGGCTCGTTGGGCCAGCGGCTTGTCGGCATAACGGTTCAGCTGGCGCTCCAGCCGTTGCCCCAGTTCCTTGATGGCGGCGTACAGGTTTTCATCTTCAGCTTGAGCGAAAAGGGTATCGTTAGGAACACCTGCAGTCGCTTCCACCAGGTAATTTTGTCCCTCTTTCTGAATGATCACATGGGGGCTGATCAGCGCAACCTGGCGCCGGCTCAGCTTCTCGAAGCGACTTTCAATCCGTTCACGAATAGCGGGAGAGATGTCGATAACGTTGCTGGTAATGGTAATGGACATATAGACCCCCTGAGGTGTTTCTTTGTTTGTGTACCGCTTCAGATTACCCTGACAGTAGTTTAATTTCGTGATCTTGATCAACATTTTCTGGCCTATCTTTCTCTGCGGCCAAAATCTGTGATCGGGTCGCCGCTACCACCAAAAAGCCCTTGTCAGGGATGGGTGAAACGGGCCAGACTCGATCGGATAAGTTGTTCCGTTCTCTCCTCTACTCTGGTTACAGACGGTCTCGATTCTCGCCCAACCATATGCACTTCAACTCTCGTTCAATGCTGGCGCAACGTGCCCACTGCATGTGCCGCTACGTCCCGTATTGTCTCGTCCAATCAGGCCTTGCCTGACGCAAAAAGAGAATTTATCGCCCCCCATTGGCAGTGTTGTCACTATTCCTTAGGATAGCTCTCTATATCGTCATCTGAGGGAGTGCGCCGTGAGAGGCTGGTTGGGAGTGGGACTGCTGCTGTTAAGCCTGGGTGTGAGCGTTCAGGCCTCGCCACTGCGTGAGCAGTATCGACAGGCCGAGCAGGCGCTGAAAAAAAATGACCTGGCACTTTATGAGCGGCTGCGCCAGGGGCTGGATGCTTATCCGTTGACAGTTTATCTGGATTTTCAATATCTTGACGATCGGATGCAGCACCTGACCACGGCACAGGTTATCCGGTTCATGACCCGTTATTCAGACTCCCTGCTGGCAGACCGGCTAGAGCGCCGTTATCTGTTCCGGCTGGCGCGGGAACAGCGCTGGCAGGAATTTCTGGCACTCTATCCCGCCTTGCCCAACAGCGTTGAATTGCAATGCGCTCACTACAGAGCCAGGTGGGCAACAGGAGGCAGGGCCACGGCCATTGCCGGTGCCGAGCGGCTGTGGCTGCACGGCTACTCCCGCCCCGATATCTGTAACCCCCTGTTTGACGCCTGGAGCAGCATCGGCGGGCGTAACGATGAACACATCTGGCAGCGGATGCTGCTGGCATTCGAACATCGTCAGGATGGGTTGCTCGCCCACCTTGGTCGCCAGTTGAGTTCGTCCGCCAGACCGGCAGGAGACTTCCTGCTGTCTCTCGACAAGGATCCCGAATTGCTGGCCGGCTCCAACTTGCTGGTTGCCGGTTCTGAGCGCCATAAGGCGGCGCTTGCCCAGGCCCTGTCTCGCCTCGCGGATACCAAACCCGAGCTGGTGATGAGCCTTTATCCCAAATATCAGCGTCAGTCAGGCTTGAGCCAGCCGCTGGTTGCCGGCATAGAGCGGCAACTGGCCCGGCGCTTGATGTTCAATCGTACCCAGGATTATCGCGGCTGGCTCGACAGCCGCCTGCCGGTGGTGGGCGATGCGGACTTGTTCGAGCTACGGTCCCGCCTGGCCATCTGGGAGCAGGACTGGCGCACTTTGCCCGGCTGGATTGACCGGCTGCCGGTGGCGGCGCAACAGGACAGCCGCTGGCAATACTGGCGGGGTAGGGCATTGAAGGCCCAGAACCGCCATGCCGAGGGCGACAAGGCCTGGCAGCAGGCGGCGCAGAACCGGGACTACTACGGCTTTTTGGCCGCGCAACAGGGCCGACACAATTTTTCACTGCAAAAGAAACCCCTGGTTTCGGCGCCGCCTTTGAGCCAGGCCCGACTGCAATGGCCGGCGCTGTCGCGAGTGGAAGAGTGGCTGGCGCTGGGAGACAAGACAGCGGCACGTACCGAGTGGTATCACCTGCTGGGCCGAGTAAATGAAGCCGATGGGCTGGCGCTGGGCAGTCTGGCCCTGAGCCGGGGCTGGTACGATAAATCCATCGTGGCCAGCATTCAGGTGCGCGCCTGGGATCATCTGGACTTGCGTTTTCCGGTGGTCTATCGGGAACTATTCCAGCGGCAGGCCCGGAAGCTGGGGGTGGATGAAGCCACGCTGTTTGCCATCGCCCGCCAGGAAAGCGCCTTTTATGAACAGGCGCGTTCGCCGGTCGGCGCCGGTGGCCTGATGCAGCTAATGCCGGCCACCGCCAGAGAAACCGCGCGCAAGCATGGTATCAGTGGCTATCAGGATCCGTCCGATGTCTATCGCCCCGAGGTGAACGTGCAACTGGGCTCCAGTTACTTCAAGGAGCTGCTGGGGCGCTATGACAACAACCGGGTCCCGGCCATTGCCGCCTATAATGCGGGCCCCTCCCGGATTAATCGCTGGCTGAAAGAAAGTGGCAGCCGGCCGATGGATGTATGGGTAGAAAACATTCCCTATCGGGAGACCCGGGGCTATGTACAGAACGTGCTGGCATTTTCGGTGATTTATCAGGATATGCTGGGGCAGAAAAAAACCTTTCTCAAACCGGCGGAGCTGAATGATGTCTACTGAGCCGAGAGTTGCACCAAGAGTTGCCGTCATAGGGTTGGGCTGGCTGGGTGAGCCGCTGGCGAAGGCACTGCAAGCCCTGGGCTGGCGGGTAGCCGGTACCACCACGACCGAGGCCAAGGCCGAACGCCTGCGCTCAGAGGGCATCAATGCGCTGGTGTGGGACATCAACGAGCCACTGCCGTCGGCCTGGCCCGTTGGGCTGGCGGCAGACACCCTGGTGCTGTGCGTGCCGCCGGGCAAGGTAGATGATTATGCGGAGACCCTGGAGCGGGTGGCGGCGCTTGCCGCCAAAGCGGGGGTGTCGCGGCTGCTGTTTACCAGCGCTACCTCTGTCTATGGAGGACTCGGCAGCAAGACCGAGGCAGATGCCGGGCCGGACTCGGCCCGAGGCGAGCGCATGCTGTCGGCAGAGCAGGCGGTACGCCACAGTGGCATCCCGCTGGTGCTGTGCTTGCGGCTGTCCGGCCTGGTCGGCGGCAACAGGGAGCCGGGGCGCTTTCTGGCCGGTCGCAGCTTCGAGGGCGGTAACGAGCCGGTGAATCTGGTGGCTCAGGAAGACCTGCTGCGTTTTATTCCCGCTATTATGGCCCGTCACGACTGGCCGGAAGTGCTCAATGCCAGCGCGCCGCACCACCCCAGCCGGCGTGAGTTTTATACCCGGGCGGCCCAGCTGCGCGACCTGCCCCCGCCGCAATTCGACGGCGGCGGCGAGGGCAAGCGCATCGACGGCAGCGCCCTCAGTCGCTGGCTGAATCTCGACTACCGGGTAACGGACTGGTTTGCGTGGCTGGCAGCGCGTAAGGCGCAGGACTGAGCAAGGGCGCCAGCGCCAGGATCAGCGTATCTCGATACACCCGGCGCCGGTCCAACAGGTGGCGGGTCAGTACCCCGATGGCCCCGCCCTGTTGCTTGCAGTTGCTGAGGTTGAACAGCCTGTCCATGGCGTGACCCAGCTCTTCACCCTCGGCCACCGCCCGGGCGACGAAGGGCGGTAGCGTCAGGCTGGCGCTGCGGGCCGCGTTGTCCAGCCCCGGGCCCAGTACCTGAATCCAGGCGAAAGTCATGCTCTGCTGTTGTATCCTGTCGATACCGCCTTCCATGCCAATCCATAGGCTGGCCTCGGGCCGGGCCGCACGGGCCGCCAATGCCCGGTTGCGGGCGCCGGTAAGGGTTTCCGTATCGCTCATCGGCTGCTCGGCCACGCCAGAAGGCACGGCCAGGCCGCTGACCTGACAGCGATTATCCGGAAATATCTGCTCAAGAGCCAGACGGGCGGCCTCTATTTTGGCCGGGTTAAGCGATGCGACTATGACCTTCATGGAACCCCTTTTTACGTTGAAAATTGCGGCCGGCGAGCCGGCTGATTATTATGCCCACTTTACTAGTCCGATAGGAGACTTGAACGCGATGACCGATCAACAAACCCCCAGGGGAGAACTGCTGTTGCGCACCATGGCCATGCCGGCCGACACTAATGCCAATGGCGATATCTTCGGTGGCTGGATCATGTCGCAGATGGATCTGGGTGGCAGCCTGCTGGCCAACGAAATTGCCCTGGGACGAGTGTGCACCGTGGCCGTGAGCGACATGACCTTTCTGCGACCGGTACAGGTGGGAGATGTGGTGTGCTGCTATGGCGAGCTGGTCAAGGTGGGTCGCAGCTCCATTACCGTCAAGGTCGAGGTTTGGGTCAAGCCGGTACTGGTGCCGGAAAGCGGCCCCCGCTACCGGGTAGCCGGCGCGCAGTTTGTGTACGTGGCCATCGACGAGAACGGACGCCCCCGTGCAGCTCAGCCCGACGCTTAAAGCCGGACTGCTGGCCAGCACGCTGCTGCTGAGCGGGTGTCCCGAAGTGCCGAAGACGATACTGCTGAGTGATGGCTTCGCGCCGGTGGCCGCAGAGTGTCTGTATCCCTCGGTGAATATCATTCAGCCGTTGCCGTCTTCGTTTTCGCTGCTGAGCTGGAATATCTACAAGCAGCAGGGTGACTGGCAGGCGGAGCTGAATCGCTGGATCGATGACAGCGATCTGCTGTTGTTGCAGGAAGCCCAAAGCAGCGATGAGTTGCACGATTGGCTGCAGGCTCGGGATTATCACTGGTTTCAGGTGGCCGCATTCACCTGGCAAGAGAAAGCCAACGGCGTGCTGACAGCGGCGGCAGGGCAGGCGTCCCGGGTTTGCGGGCAACGAATAAGGGAGCCGGCGACCCGGATCCCCAAATCGCTGCTGTTCAGTTATTACCATCTCGAGGGCGCGGAACAGCAGTTGCTGGTGGTGAATCTGCATGCGGTGAATTTTTCGCTGCGGGGCCGAACCTATCAGGAACAGCTGGACAGGATCAGCGGCTTTATCGAAAACTATGGTGGCCCTGTGATCGTGGCCGGTGATTTCAACCGCTGGAACCCGCGCCGAGAGCGCTTGTTACAGAGTTGGGCCGAGCGGGAACAGCTGATCGAGGCGGTGCCCACGCCGGATCATCGCACCCGTTTTATCGGCTACCCGCTGGACGCTGTGTATTATCGGGGGCTGGAGCTGGATGGTGCGCAGAGCATGCGATCGCAAGCGTCGGATCACGGACCCTTGCAGGTCAGTTTCAGGGTTAAAAGCAGCGACAAGCCGTAAGACGGCAGCGGTCAGACAAACAATCGTGGCTGTGGAAGGCGTGGAAACAAAAAGAGCCGCAATTATTGAAATTGCGGCTCTTGGTGTTCACTTATAGCTTCCAGCTGATGGCTTAACGCTGAGTTGATTACCCGGCGTTGGCTGCCACGATCAGACTCTGTCCGGCGCGCAGGCTGTGCTTGTCAGCCAGTTGGTTCCAGCGCAGCAGATCGGTAATGCTGACACTGAAACGGCTGGCGATAGCCGACAGGGAATCCCCTGACTGTACCCGATAAACCCCATCGCCGGTCGAGGAGGCCACTGGCCCGTTCGCCCTGGGCAGCATCAGCGTCTGACCTACCCGAATCGCGCTACCGCGCATGTTGTTCGCCTGTTTGATGGCTTCGATGCTGGTGCCGTTGCGACTAGCGATTCTGCCGAGGCTGTCACCGCCCCTGACCTGATAACGCTGGTACGACTTGCGTTCCTGCTCGGGCAGATCGGCCATGGCAATTTCAAAGCCCTGGGCATGAGCCACCGGCACCAGAATTTCGGCGTTGCGCGCCGGCGAGGTAGAGGTACGCTTGAATGCCGGGTTCAGCTGCTTTAGCTGACTCCGGTTCATGCCGGCCAGATCGGCGGCCATGTTCAGATCAACCTGACCTTCCACTTCCACCACCGCCAGCTGGGGCCGGTTGGGCACCGCCGGCACTTCCATACCATAGTGGCCGGGTTGCTTCAGAATATCGGCCAGGGCCAGCAGCTTGGGCACATAATTCTGCGTTTCCTTCGGCAGCGACAGCGACCAGTAGTCGGTCGGCTTGCCCTGGCGACGATTGGCTTTCATGGCGCGTTGCACCCGGCCTTCGCCCGAGTTGTAGGCGGCCAGTGCCAGCACCCAGTCGCCATCGAAGAAACCGTTCAGGTATTCCAGATAGTCGAGCGCGGCCCGGGTTGAAGCCATCACATCGTAACGGCCGTCATACCAGCTGTCGTAATGCAGACCAAACTGCTTGCCGGTGCCCTGCAGCATCTGCCACAGGCCCGCGGCGTGGCCATGGGAGTAGGCACGCGGATCGAAAGTACTTTCCACCACCGGTAATAATACCAGCTCCATGGGCATGTTCCGTTTTTCTATCTCTTCCTTGATGAGATAGAGAAACGGTCTGGCGCGTTCGGATACGGAACGCATATAAGCCGGGTGTTTCAGGTACCAGTTCCGTTGGGCCACTACCCTGGGATGATCCAGGGGCATATCAAGTTGCATGTTTGCAGCCAGATCGAGCCACAAATCGGGTTGCTGCGCTTCTACTTTCTGGCGCTGTTGCTGTTGCTGCTGCTGCCGATTGGTTGATGAATGGGATACGGTGCTGTAAGTACGGCCACTGTCGGTGGCGGTTTTACTTTGTATCCGCAGCGACGAATAGGTCGCTGACTTGGGGTAGAGCTGGCTATTCGCCTGCTCTCCAGCTGTTTCCTGATGGCCATAGGGATGTCGAACCGAGTCGGTCGACATCGCCTGGCAGCCCGCCAGGAGCAAGGCACTGGATAATAAACAGAGTCTTCTCATGGTGTCTGCGTCTCACAAAAACGGCGGCCAGTGTATGCTTTGTGAGCAACTTAATCAAGTTCGTTAAAAATCGTCCTTCCAGCGGCGAAGTGCAGCGAACACATCAATGTTCTCGATCAACTCCACTCCTTCATGGGCCTGAGTAGCGGCTCTGACCCCCGCCAGATGGGCGCGCAGGAAGACATTGACGGCTTTTTCCAGGCCGATGGGGCTGGGCAAAGTGGGCACGCCCTGCTGGCGTAATTTGGCCACATTTTGCAGGTATTTTTTCAATTCGGGGTTATTTGGCTCCACAGCATGGCAAAAGGCCAGGTTTGCCTGGGTGTACTCGTGGGTGCAATACACCCGGGTATCGTCCGACAGGGCGGCGAGGCGGGAAAGAGACTGGTACATCTGCCCGGGCGTACCTTCAAACAACCGGCCGCAACCGCCCGAAAACAGGGTGTCGCCGCAAAACAGCAGTGGCTGGCCCTGAGGCGCCTGATCCTGAGGCGGCGCATAGTAGGCGATATGACCCAGGGTATGACCGGGCACCGACATCACCTCGAGCTCCAGCCCCAGCTCGGGGAGCGAAACATTGTCGCCATCGCTCAGGGCAATGCTGCCGGGTGCAGGCAGCCGTTCGGCCGCCGGAGCATACACCCGGGCATTGGGCCACTGGTCCAGCAGCGCCTTGACCCCGCCGGTATGATCATGATGGTGGTGGGTGATTAATATGGCCTCCAGCGTCAGACCACGTTCGGCCAGCACTTGCTCGACCGGTGCCGCCGCGCCGGGGTCGACCACGACCGCATGGTTGTTATTCGTTATCAGCCAGATATAGTTATCTTGAAATGCAGGGATGGGACTAACGTTAAGCATGGTACTGTCCTTATGATCATATTCTGCAATAGCTTATCAGAGGCGCCATGAAATCAGCCAGTACGGTTGCCGCTCCGGCCGCTTGGCAACGGCTGTTGCGAGGCCGTCATCTTGCCGAACAGTTACAGCTGCGTCTGGACGAGTGGGCGCCGTCGCTGTTTGGGTTTACCCTGCTGAAAGTCGACGCCCTGAGTGCGGCCTTGTCGCTGGAGCGAAGCCGGTTGTTGCATTCGGTGCTGATGGGACAGTCCGGCTTTGAAGGGATGGAACTGCAGGGCGACGCCACCGCCATGCCCTTTGCCCCGGGCAGCCTGGACGCCTGCCTGCTGGCTCATGTGCTGGATTACAGCAAACACCCCCATGCCATATTGCGCGAAACCGAAGTGGTGCTGCGCGAGGATGGCTGGCTGATTATCGCCGGTTTCAATCCCTACAGCAGCGCGGGGCTAGCCTGCCTGGTGCCGACGTTACGCCATCGGCTGCCGCCCTGGCAGCGTATGCTGGCGCCGGGACGGCTCGAAGACTGGCTGAAATTACTGGGGTTCGAGGTGATTGAGCGCGATGACCTGAGCCTGACTGGCCTGTTCGAGTTTCCCCTGCTCGGTCAGTGGCGGCGCCAGTACTGCCCCCGTTTTTGCCCGTCGCTGGCGGCGGTCTATATCATAATGGCGCGCAAACGGCGTTATCCGCTCACGCCCATCCGCAAGCTCCAGCCGGCACCCAGAGCTCTACAGCCGGGCATGGCCTGTCAGCGAGAATAGCCGGTATCGTCGTGGTTGGCGTCGTTCAGGGCCGCCTCCCGGGCGAGATCGTCACAGCGTTCGTTTTCCGGATGGCCCGAATGTCCCTTTACCCAGTGCCATGTTACCTGGTGGCGCTGACAGAGTTCATCCAGCCGTTTCCACAAATCGACATTTTTTACCGGCGCCTTGGCGGCGGTTTTCCAGTTATTGCGCTTCCAGCCGGTGATCCACTGGGTAATGCCCTGGCGCACATACTGGCTGTCGGTGGTCAGGTCCACGGTGCAATCGTCGCTGAGCGTTTCCAGTCCGGCAATGGCGGCCATCAGCTCCATGCGGTTGTTGGTGGTCAGGCGGTAGCCACCGCTCAGCTCCTTGCGGTGCTGTTTGTAGATAAGCACGGTACCATAGCCACCCGGGCCCGGATTTCCCAGACAGGAACCATCGGTGTACATCTGAATCTGTTTCATCGTTATCCGTGTTGGAACAAGCAAACCGGAAGTCTGCCACAGCGTGGCGGCGCTCACCAGTCACCCGCGCGATTGTGCCAATAACGGCAGCGGTAACCTGAGCCCGGTGGCGTTGGCAGAGGCAGTTATTTATACTGAGCACCGAATTGAGTGGAGAACGCATCGATGAGCCAGCAAAGTCACCAGCGGCAAATAGTCCTGGATACAGAAACCACCGGTATGAACATGGATACCGGCCCTCACTATCTTGGGCACAGGGTGATTGAAATCGGCTGTGTGGAAGTCGTGAACCGCCGCCTGACCGGGCGACATTTTCACGTCTATCTTAAGCCGGACAGAAAGGTGGACGAAGAAGCGATTCGGGTGCACGGCATTACCGATGACTACCTTGCCGACAAGCCGCCTTTTTCCGCCAAGGTCGACGAATTTCTGCAGTTTATCGACGGCGCCGAACTGGTGGCGCACAACGCGCCCTTCGACGTCGGCTTTCTCGATCATGAACTGCAGTTGCTGGGGCGGCCGGAACGCATGGCGGCCCTGTGCAAGGTCACCGATACCCTGGCGCTGGCGCGCAAGATGTTCCCCGGCAAGCGCAACAACCTGGATATATTGTGTGACCGTTTCGGCATAGACAACGGCCACAGAACCCTGCACGGCGCCTTGCTGGATGCGGAGATCCTGGCCGACGTTTACCTGCTGATGACCGGTGGCCAGACCAAGCTCAATCTTCAGAACAATAGCGACCAGCAGGGGGATGCCAGCGGCATCCGCCGCCTGAGTGCCAACCGGGCGCCGCTGAAGGTGATCCGGGCCGGCGAGCAGGAGCTGCAGGCCCACGAGGCCAGGCTGGATCTGGTGATGAAAAAAGGAGGCAGCTGCCTGTGGCGCGGAGAATAGGCGCGCTTTCGCTTTTCTCAGAAAAGCCCCCTGTTTCTCTGGAAAGTCCACTGTCTGATTTTTACGCAAAATAATAATCAGCAGGCGGAAAAACAGCCCGGAACAGGCAGGTTAACCCTGCATTATCGGGGTTAGTGCATAATAAATGGTCGAATGGTGAAAAAGGGGTTATTTCGGTCTTGACCGCCAGCCCGGACGATTCTATTATCGCCCTGCCTGAAGCGAACAGCTTCAGGCATCGGAGCGGTAGTTCAGTTGGTTAGAATACCGGCCTGTCACGCCGGGGGTCGCGGGTTCGAGTCCCGTCCGCTCCGCCACATTTTAAAGCCCTGACAGTTCTGTCAGGGCTTTTTTGTTGATATCCTACTCACTGCAAGTGAGGGGCTTCATGCAAATCCGCAGCAAATTAATCCTGGGGCTGTTATTGCTCCTCTCCGGTATTACTCTGGCGATATGGCTGACCGTTCAGCTGTTTATCCTGCCTCAGATCGAAGCGACCGAGATGAAGTATCGCTATATGGATCTGGAACGTGTCAAGCAGGCGATACAGCGGGATCTAAACCGGCTGCAGAGTTTTTCCCTCGACTGGGGGATATGGGATGACACTTATCATTACGTGCAGACTCTCAATCCTGAATACACAGTGTCGAACCTGACAGGACTCAAGCTGGACATTATCGGTGCAGACCTGTTTCTGATTAGCGACGGCGACGGCCAAATTCTCAACACCGTGTTAGCTGGGCCGGCGACATCGGAGCTGCTGGCCAGCAGCAAGCTGCTGAACCAACCACGACTCTCGGCGGAGCATCCTTTCAATATGGTGGTCAACCAAGGGGGAACCGCCATCCTGGATACCCCGGCTGGCCCCCTTTTACTGGCGGCGAGCCCTATCCTGCCTTCCAATGGCGAAGGGCGCTTGCGCGGGACTCTGTTCTTCGGCAAGTTTATCGATACCGGTTACCGGCAGCAGCTGGTCGATCGAATCCGCTTGCCGGTGGAGTTTAAATTGGCGGCTGCCGGCGACGGTGGATCGAAGGTGCTTTTTCTCTCGGACACCGAAAGCCTTGCTCACGGCTTTATTCCGTTGCTCAACAATCCAGAGAGGGAATTATGCCTGATTATTCATCGGGATCGGCCTTTCTATCAGCAGGTGCTGCGGTTAATGAATTATGCCATTGCCATCATCCTCGGCATCGGGAGCCTGGTGGCGTTGGTGGCGTATGGCTTCCTGCAGTTGTCGCTGATCAAGCCAATCTTGCAGCTGAAACATCAGGCCGAGGTCTTCGGCAACGACAATCGTTTGTACCATTTCAAACCGGTGCGTCGGCATGATGAGCTGGGTCAGCTATCCAGGAGTTTTTATAAGATGGCCCGCAAGCTGGAAGTCAGCCTGGGGCTATTGAAGACAGAGCGGCAGCAGTTTATGGATGCCAGCCTGACAGATTCCCTGACTTCGCTTAAAAACCGGCGTTACATGGAACAGTATCTGGAAACCGGGATGCAATCGGCGGAAACCCACAGCTGGTTGTTAATGGCACTGGATCTGGACCATTTCAAGCGGATTAATGATGTACATGGTCATGATGTAGGCGATCTGGTGTTGCAGCAGATCGCCGGTCTGCTGCAGGAACTGAGTCGCCGGGAGGATGTTCTGGTTCGTTATGGTGGCGAGGAGTTTGTGATCATCTGTAAAAATATCGATGAACAGATAGGCTGTACCATAGCAGAACGGATCCGCCAGCAGGTTGCTCGGTTCCACTTTGGTCTTGAGCATGCTCCATTCAGCATGACCTGCTCGATTGGTTTCTTTACCCTGCCGTGGGCCGCCACACGGCAATCGGCACATGAGTGGCTCGCCATGTTCAAGGTGGCGGATCTGGCTCTCTATGCCGCCAAGCACTGCGGCCGCAATACCTGGATTGGGTTGAAATTTATCGGTGAACCGCCGTCATCTGACTATCCCCAGGATGCCCGTCAGGTAACTCAGGGATTGGCAGAAAATCGACTGTCAAGTTTCAGTTCACTGGCAGACGGTGTCAGCATCCGCTGGCCATGATAGCTGTGGATTAAGGCAGTATGAGATGGCGGGGAACAGCTGGCTATCATGACAGCAATGCTGTCCGGCAGGGCGATGCCGCGTTTGGTTGAACCGGGTTCACAGCATTGCCTCGTTCAGCAGTGTCCGCCTATTAAGGCCAGGTCGGGTTATTACACCTCACCGCCGTTTTCAAGCGGTTTTGTTTTCTGCTTTATTGCCTCTCTCTTGTTTCTGATCAGTGTCGTCCACCACCGGTTTTTGTCAGTCATGTTCAAGCTGTGGGTCAGCACCAGGTGCACGCCATAGCCGATGATCACTCCCCACAATGCCGATGACAGACCGTATAAAGACAGGCCGGAGGCGGTGACGATAAAGGTGATCAACGAGGCTTCGCGCTCGCGGGCATTTTCCAGGGCGGTCAACAAGTTGCCGGTGATGGCGCCGAGCAGGGCCAGGCCCGCCAAGACGGCGACAAAGGCCGAGGGCAGGGAGGTGAACAGGCTGACAATGGTACCGGCGAACAGTCCGCCCACCAGATAGAAGACGCCATTGAATACGCCGGCTACATAGCGGCGGGCGTGATCTTCGTGAGCATCCTTACCGGCGCAGATGGCGGCGGTAATGGCGGCGACGACGATGCTGATGCCGCCGAACAAGGCCAGGGGCAGAGACACCAGGCTGGTGACCCCGATCACCGGTCTGGCATTCACCCGATAACCGGCGTTATGCAACACGGCCATGCCCGGCAAAAATTGCCCGGTCAGGCTCACCAGCACCAGCGGCAGGGCCAGGCTGAGGGTCGATGACAGCGTCCACTCCGGGCTGATGAACTGCGGCGTGGCCAGTTCCCAGTGCACGGTGGCAAGGGAAGCCCCCTCCAGCACCATGGCCAGTACCACACCGGCGATTAACAGCAGGATCAGCGTATAGGTCGGCCAGAACCGGCGACAGACGACATAGGTGATCAGCATGCCGATGGCCAGCGCAGGCGAGCTTTCCATGGTGGTGAAGGCGCCGACGCCGAACTGAAACAAAATACCGGCCATCATGCCGGCCGCCACGCCTTTGGGAATGAGGCGAACCACGGTATCGAACAGACCGGAGACGCCAATCAACAGCATGACGGCTGCGGCGGTAATATAGGCGCCGATCGCTTCGTTCAGGGACAACTCGGGAAACAGGGTGACCAGCAGCGCCGTGCCCGGTGCCGACCAGGCGGTCACTATGGGGGCCCTGAGCCAGAGCGACAGCAGAATACCGGAGAGGGCCGCGCCCATGGAAATGGCCCAGACCCAGGAGGTCATCATCTGTTCCGATACCCCGGCACTGGCGCCGGCCTGAAAGAAGATGGCAAGAGGCCCGGCGTAGGACACCAGCACGGCCAAAAAGCCGGCCACAACGGCAGGCAATGACAAGTCACGCAGAAAAGTGTTCAAGGCTCTGCTCCTGTATCGAGAAACACATATAAAAGAGCCCCGGCACAGGGGCCGGGGCTAGGGTGAAACCGCAGCTGGTTAGCCGTTCGCCGCCACGCGAGTTTCCTGGCCAGCCTGGCTGGCCTCCAGACGAGCGCTTCGGCGGCCAACCAGGGCGATGGCCACGGTGGCGATCGCACCGGGTACGGCCAGAGCCAGAAAGTTCATCTGGTGGGGCAGAGCCAATGCCAGCAGGGTGCCCCCCAGCATGGGACCGACGATGGCACCGTTACGGCCGATACCGGAGGCCCAGCCCAGTGCGGTGGAGCGAATGTTGGCCGGATAGAACTGGGCTACATAGGCATACAGCAAGATCTGCGAGCCGATGGTGGTGGCCCCGGCCACGGCCATAAGACTATACAGCAGCCACATCGGATGCGGATAACCGAGCGACACCAGCGAGGCGGACGCCAGCAGGAAGAAGCTCACCAGCACGGATCGCAGCGAGAAACGGTCGGCCAGCCAGCCACCGCCCACGGCACCGACGATGGCGCCGATGTTCAGTACCATCAGAAACATCAGGCTGGATCCCAGGTTGTAACCGGCCGCGGACATCAGTTTCGGCAGCCAGGAGCCCAGCGCATACACCATCAGCAGGCAGCAGAAGAAAGCGGTCCAGAACATCAGGGTGCTCAGCTTGCGACCACCGCGGAACAGCTCCAGTACCGGCGCCTTTTGCACGTTGGCAGGGGGGACGACCAGCTTGTCCTGGCGAGTGATCTGCTGGTCTGGATCGACTTTTTGCAGCAGCGCGCGGGCTTCTTCCTTGCGATCTTGCGCCATCAAAAAGGCCACGGATTCGGGCAGGTACTTGATCATCAGCGGCAACAACAGCATGGGTACGATCGCCAGATAGAACATGATCTGCCAGCCGTAGTTGGGCACTATCCAGATACCCAGACCAGCAGACATCATGCCGCCCACCGCATAGCCGCTGAACATCAGCGCTACTAGGGTGCTGCGGCTTCTCTTCGGCGAGTATTCACTCATCAAGGACACCACGTTGGGCATGACGCCACCTATTCCCAGGCCGGCGATAAAGCGCAATATGCCGAATTGCCAGGGATTGGTAACCAGGCCGTTGATGCAGGTGGTGAGGCTGAACAGCACCACGCAGATAAGGATGGTTTTCTTGCGTCCGAGTCGATCCGACAGCATGCCAAAGCCCATGGCGCCAAACATCATGCCGAACAGGGCACTGCTGCCGAGCAGGCCGGCCACATAGGGGTTGAGAGCCCATTGGTCCATCAGCAGTGGCAGCACCACGCCGTAGATCACCAGGTCGTAACCGTCGAAAATAATGATGAGGGAACACCAGAACAGCACCTTCCAGTGAAAGGGGGTGAAGCTGGCGTTGTCTATGGTTGCATTGACATCGATATTTCTCATTGCGGTATTACTCCGAATATTGTCCTTAAGTCTGGAGTCCGGGGGAATGTATCCCTTCCGTTCACACAAAAGGCTGCTCTTTCCGTTGGGCAGCCTTCTTTACATCAGCCCAGATCCCCGCCGGCGACGGGGAGTATGGTGCCGGTGATGTAGCTGGCATCGTCACTGGCGAGAAACAGAATGGCGCCGGCCTGTTCGTCCAGGGTGCCGTAGCGATGCATCAAGCTGGTGGCCTTGGTCTGATCCACCAGGGTCTGGTACCACTGTTGCTCGCGTTCACTTTGTGCTTCGGTGTTGCGCGGGGTCAGCCGGGGCGGGGCTTCGGTGCCACCCGGGGCGGTGGCATTGACCCGAATGCCGTGCTCGGCATATTCGAACGCCAGTGCCACGGTCAGGGCGTTGACTCCGCCCTTGGCCGCGGCATAGGGCACCCGCATCAGGCCACGGGTGGCCACGGAAGACACGTTGACGATGGCGCCTCCCTCACGTTTCAGCAGGTGGGGCAACACGGCCCGGCAGCACCAGAGGGTGGGAAACAGCGAGCGCTGTACCTCTTTCTCGATCTGTTCCGGGCTGTAATGCTCGTAGGGTTGGGCCCAGATGGTGCCGCCTACGTTGTTGACCAGAATGTCGATCCCCCCAAAATGCTCGGCGGCCTGGGTCATGACGCTGTCTGCGCCGTCCCAGGTCTCCAGGTTGGCCTTGACGGCGATGGCCTCTACGCCCTGCTGGTTAAACTCGGCTGCCAGTTCGAACACATGGTCGGCCAGATCCACCAGCACCAGCCTGGCCCCTTCTTCCGCCGCTCGTTCGGCCACGCGCCGGCCGATACCCTGGGCGGCGCCGGTGATCACCATCACCTTGTTACTGAAGCGCGGCTTCATGCTACCGCCCCGGCAACGGCGGCGACGCTGGGGGTGAACTTCTCGTAATGGAAGGAGTTCGGCTTGATGCCCTGCTCGCGGAAGTAGCCCAGTACGGCGTCCACCATGGGGGGCGGTCCACACAGGTAGACATCCACCTCGCCGTGATGGATGGGCGCATCTTGCATATGGTTGGTCACGTAGCCTTTAAGCGGGTGAGCACTGTCGGGGCTGGCCACCACGGTTTTGAAGGTAAAGTTCTCTATTTCCGCGGCAAACTGCTCCAGTTCTTTGACACACACCAGATCGTCATCGTTGGTAACACCGTAGATCAGGTGAGCCGGCTGCTCGGCACCCTTGGCCTTGAGGTGCTCCAACATGGCGAGGAAGGGCGCCAGGCCGGTGCCACCGGCCAACATCAACACCGGACGTTCCACCGGGCGCAGGTAAAAGCTGCCCATGGGACCGGTGAGTGTCAGCGCGTCTCCGGCCTTGCACTGACCGATCAGATAACTGCTCATCAGGCCGCCGGGCACGTTGCGGATCAGGAAGCTCAGCTCCCGGCTGCCAGGCCTGGAGCTGAACGAATAGGCACGGACCTCTTCGGTGCCCGGCACTCGAATATTCACATACTGGCCCGGCAGAAAGGCAATATCGTCGTCTGCGGTGACGTTCAGTTCGATGGCGGTGGGAGAAATCAGGTTCACCTCGAGCACACTACCCTGAACCCTGGCGATGCCGGTCTTGCACATACTGGACGCGACGGGGATGTCCACCACACAGTCGCTGGCGGGCACCATCTGGCAGGTCAATATCAGGCCCTGATCGACTTCATCGTCGGTCAGTGCTTCGTCGATGTACTCGTCACCCAGGTCGAATTTGCCCTGGTGGCAGCTGCCCTTGCAGGTGCCGCATACGCCGTCGGAGCAGTCCATCGGCAGGTTGATCTGGTTGCGGTAGGCCGCATCCAGTACGGTTTCCCCTTCATTACAGCTGATGAAGCGGGTAACGCCGTCTTCAAAGTTGAGCGCGATGTTGTAACTCATGTTGGTTTCTCCCCACCCCTTACAGGTGATAGATATCAATCACCTGATTGATGTAATCGTTGTTCAGAACTACCTTCTTCTCGGTGATCAGGGGCTGTTCGCCGCTGATATCCAGGGTGTAGAAGGAGGTACCGAAAAAGCTTTCAGTCTTGTGGTAGCGATGGCTGTTGGTCTGCCAGTTGAAGCGCAGTTTCACCTCGTTGCCTTCCCGGGACAGGATCTCCAGGTTGCAGGTCTGGTGAGTGGTGCGCGGCTCCGGCATGGAGCTGGCACCAGAGCGTTCGGTCTTTATCCGGTACACCCTGTCTTCCAGGCCATCACGGTTCGGATAATAGATCAGCGAAATTTCGGTCTGGGGGTTCTCGGTCAGCTGATCTTCGTCGTCCCAGGCCGGCATCCAGTAGACGACGTTCTCGCTGTAGCACTTGAGCCACTCGTCCCATTGGCGGTCGTCCAGCAGACGGGCTTCGCGGTAGATAAACGCCTGAATCTGTTCAAAGTTCATTCTGATGCCTCCATGGAAGTGATGGAAATGAGCTGGGCTCGTTCGGTTTCAACCGCCTGCAGCATCTCTTTTACCCAGTGCTGGTGATGGGTCACGTACAAGCCTTCATCTTCCGGCTTGGTGCCGCTGAGAATCGGCTTGAGGTCGATGGCATCGGCGCCGGCATCCGGGCCTTCAATCCAGTGGGCGGCGCCCCGGCTCATGTCGTTCCACTTCAGGCCGCTGGCCTCGTAACCCTGCTGGCAGGCGCGGAATTCTTCCAGATCGTCCGGCGTACCCATACCACTGACGTTGAAGAAGTCTTCGTACTGGCGCAGACGCTTGGCGCGATCGGCTGCCGGTTCGTTCTTCGGTGCCCAGCAGTAAATGGTGATTTCGGTCTTGTTGACGGCAATCGGGCGCAACACACGGATTTGGGTGGAAAATTGATCCATCAGATAGACGTTGGGATACACACACAGGTTCTTGGTGGTGTTGACGATGGCGTCGGCCCGGGCCTCGCCCACTTTTTCCTGCAACCGCTCGAGTTGGCTGTAAACCGGGCGCACCTGGGGGTTGGTCAAGCGGGTCCACAGCATCATGTGACCGTGTTCGAAGCCGTAAAAACCGCCCTCGTTGGACCAGCTCTTGGCATCCACGGCCTCGGTGCCGCCCTTGTCATAGTTGCGCTGGCCCATGGTGGACAGGTAGTTCCAGTGCACTGTGCCTACGTGATAGCCGTCGGCGCCGTTTTCGGCGGTCAGCTTCCAGTTGCCTTCATAGGTATAGGTAGAGGTGCCACGCAGAATTTCGATGCCATCTTCGGCCTGATCGACCATGTTATCGATGACTTTAGTGGTTTCACCCAGATACTCGGTCAGCGGCAGCACGTCCGCATTCAGACTGCCGAACAGGAAGCCACGGTAAGACTCGAACTTCGGCAGGTGCTTCAGATCGTGGGAACTGTCGGTGTTGAAGTTTTCCGGGTAGCCACCCTTCTTCTGATCGCGGGCTTTCAGCAGCTTGCCATCGTTCTTGAAGGTCCAGCCATGGAAGGGGCAGGTGAAGGAGGCCTTGTTGCCGCGCTTCTTGCGGCACAGGGTGGCGCCACGGTGAGAACAGGTGTTCAGCAATGCCTGCAGTTCACCTTCCTTGGTGCGGGTGATCACCACCGGCTGGCGACCTACGGTAGTAGTGTAATAATCACCGGGATTTTCCAGCTGGCTTTCGTGCGCCAGGTAAACCCAGTTTCCTTCGAAGATGTGTTTCATCTCCAGGTCGAACAGTTCCTGATCGGTGAAGACGCCACGGTCACAGCGATAGTGGCCGGTAGTCGGGTCGGCTTCTACCGCACCGCGGATTTTTTTTTCGAGTCGGTCGAGTTGGCGAGTCATGTTTCGTCACTCCATGTGATGCTGTTGCCCTTTTTCGGGCGTGAGTCTCCCCGGGCCAGCCCGCGTGTGACGGGCTGGCTCTGCTGTCGGGAGGCAGTCTTGGTCGGTTAGCTTTCCAGGGCGCGCAGGCGCTCGTGGCGGCTCTGCAGCTCGGTCTTGTCGGTCGACACCAGCTGGATATTGAATTCCACGCGGGTGAACGGCTTGCTCAGGCCGTACTGCTCGGCTGCCGTGGCATCCTCGACACGAACGGCGTCTACTACCAGCTCGTCGCGGGTGGCGAAGGCGAAGTCATCAAAGGTGTATTCGTCACCGGCCAGGTTGATCTGGGTGGTCAGGTGCTTGTAGTTCGGCTTGGAAACGAAGTAATGGATATGTGCAGGGCGGTTGCCGTGACGACCCAGCTGGTTGAGCAGTGCCTGGGTTGAGCCTTCTGGCGGGCAGCCGTAACCTGACGGAATGATGCTTTGGGCGGTGTAGCGACCCTCGGCGTCGGTCTTGATGCGGCGGCGCAGGTTGTACTCGCTCTGGGACTGATCGAAGTAGGAGTAGGCGCCTTTCAGGTCGGCGTGCCAGATATCGACGATGGCATCGGCCAGGGGCTGACCGTTCTGGTCGGTGACCAAACCCGTGAGGATCATGGTTTCACCGTTCTGGGTGCCGTCGTCCATGCGGGCGAAACCTTCGCTCAGGGGTGCGCCGGCCACGTACAGCGGACCTTCGATGGTGCGCGGCGTGCCACCGGCCAGGCCGGCCAGTTCGTCTTCGGCATCCATGCGGATATCCAGATACTTGTCCATCCCCAGGCCCGGGGCCAGCAGGGCGGCTTCGCCGTTTTTGCCCAGCTCGTTGATGTAGTAAACGGCACTCCAGAATTCTTCCGGGCTGATGTCCAGATCTTCGATGATCTGAAACACATCGTGCATCACACGGTGAATGATGGTCTTGACCCTATCGTTACCACCGGTCTGATTGAATCCTGCCACTTTTTCCAGCAGCTCGATAACTTCCTGCGTTTCCATGGTTTTGACTGACATTGCTCTGACTCCTTGCGTGTCTTTATTTTGTTTTATTTGGTCGAAGGGCGTTCGGATGCTTAGCGGTCATCCTCGTGAATGGACGAGGGATGCCGACACAAGGGGGCAACACTGATGTCCATGAAAGGGAACAGGGGCAGGGCGCTTATCAGGTCCTGCAGTTCGGTATTGTCGGCGACATCGAAGATGCTGACGTTGGCGTAGCTGCCGGCTACCCGCCACAGGTGGCGCCACTTGCCCTGAGTCTGCAACTCCTGAGCGTAGGCTTTTTCCCGCGCCTTGATGTCGGCAATGACGTCGGCCGGCATGTCATGGGGGATATTTACCTTCATCTCGACTTTGAACAGCATGGTTTTTTCTCCGTTTGGTAATGAGTGCGGCTGGGTTATTTGCGGCGATAGTAAGTCAGTTTGTCTTCGTCGATATCGACGCCGAGGCCCGGGCCGGTGGGCAGCGCAACGCCGTTGTCATGGAAGTTCAATCGATTGACCACTATGTCGTCCTTCATCAGCAGCGGGCCGAACATCTCGGTACCCCAATGAATTTTTTCGAGCGTAGACCAGGCATGCAGCGCGGCAACGGAGCCGATGGTGCCTTCCAGCAGGGTGCCACCATAGAGACCGATACCGGCCGCACTGGCCACGGTGGCTACTTCCAGCGCCCGGAGCGGGCCGCCGGCCTTGGAAATTTTCAGGGCCACGGCCCCGGCAAAGCCGGCGGACGCCAGGCTGAACATGTCGGTGGCATCGGATACGGCTTCGTCGGCCAGAATGGGCAGATGGAATTTTACGGACAGGCGTACCAGCGCCGCCAGATCCTTCATCGGGGTGGGCTGCTCGACCAGGTCGATGCCGGCGGCCTGCAGCTCGGCCATGCCCTTGGCGGCGGTGGCTTCATCCCAGGCCTGGTTGACATCGACGCGTACGCTGGCGCTGTCGCCCACGGCGGCCTTGATGGCGGCCACGTGGCGCACATCGTCCATCAGCGCACGAGAGCCGATTTTCAGTTTGAAGTCACAATGACGTTTGGCGGCGATCAGGCTCTGGGCTTCATCGATGTCTTTCGCGGTATCGCCGCTGGCCAGGGTCCAGAGCACGGGGATGTGCTGATGAATGGCGCCGCCCAGCAGATCGGACAGGGGGCGGTTTAGCCGCTTGCCCAGCATATCCAGCAGGGCGGTTTCGATGGCGGACTTGGCCAGGTTGTTGCCACGGGTGCTGGCGTCCAGCCTTACCCTCAGGGTATTGATGTTGTCCGCCGGCTGGCCGAGCAGTAGGGGGGCGAAGTAGGTATCTATGGTCAGTTTGACACTTTCGGGGCTTTCCGGGCCGTAGGCCAAGCCGCCTATGGTGGTCGCCTCACCCAGCCCTTCGATACCGTTCGAGTCTTTCATACGTACGATAACCATGGTCTGAATGGCCATGGTGGTCATGGAAAGCTGGTGCGGGCGTATGGTCGGAATATCGACCAGGATAGCTTCAATGGACTGGATGGTTGCTGACATGTAATCTCCTGGTATTACCGGTCGGTGCCTTGTTGCTGGAAGGTTACGATGTTGAATGAATGTGAACCAATATTGATTAAGTTGCGAGTGATACCCTGGAGGTATGGATGGAGTTAAGGCACCTGCGGTATTTCGTGGTGGTGGCACAAGAGTTGAACCTGACCCGAGCCGCCGAGAAGCTGTTTATTGCCCAGCCGCCACTGACCCGGCAGATCAAGCAGCTCGAAGAGGAGCTGGAGGTACAGCTGTTTATTCGCAAGCCCCGGGGGCTGGAGCTAACCCAGGGCGGCCAGTATTTTCTGCAGCAGGTGCATACCATCATGGACAAGCTCGACGCCAGCATCGAAGGCACGCGTCAGGTGGCCCAGCATCGCAAGACGGTCTTTTCCATCGGCTTTGTACCGTCGGTGTTCTACGGTCAGTTACCCTTGATGGTGCGTCGTCTGCGCCGTAACAAGAATCTGGAAATCGTGTTGCACGAGCTGAAAACCCGGGAACAGATAGAAGCACTCAAGAGCGGCAAGATCGACATCGGTTTTGGCCGGATACGTATCGACGATCCGGACGTGGAGCAGGAAATGCTGTTCAATGAACCCCTGATTGCCGCCCTGCCTGCGGGTCATCCCCTGACCGGAAAGCAGCCGACCATGCAGCAACTGGCCGAGGTGCCGATAGTGACCTTTCCTGCCGGCAGTGGTCCCAACTTTTCCGATGTGGCACTGGGGCTGTTTCATCGTCGTGGCCTGAAGATACAGGTGATTCAGCAAGTCAACGATCTACAGACGGCGTTGTCATTGGTTGCATCGGACATGGGGTTTGCGCTGGTGCCCGAGCAGGTGAAGAAGCTGCGACGGGAGGGAGTGGAGTTCGTGACGGTGGCCGATGAGAACATCACCACGCCGGTGATCGCCTCGCGTCGCCGCGGTGAAAATCCCAATGCGGTGATGCGGCTGGTGAACACCATACTGGGGGAGCTGGTAGAAAACCGACTCAGCGGACGTTATCCCTGATTACCGGTATGGGAGGCGTTTACCTCCAATTCATACCAATTTCATTAGGGGATGTTCTCATTTGATATTTCAAGCCTCATCGATACCTTTATTGCATTTTGGGTAACGGCTGATGAGGTACTACTGGCTACGAGATGATCAATGGGGGCGGATCAAGGAACTGCTTCCTGGTAAAGCAAGCGATAGAGGCGTGACAGCACGTGATAACCGCAAGTTCGTTGAAGCGGTGCTCTGGATTGCTCGAACCGGCTCACCGTGGCGGGATTTACCCGAGTTTTATGGCCATTGGCACCGCGTTTACGTTCGATATAGTCGTTGGTCTCACAAGGGCGTCTGGCTCAAGGTAATGGAAGAGTTATCCAAAGAGGCTGATTTTGAATAGCTTATGGTCGATGGCGGCATCGTTCGTGTTCATCAGCACGGGGCTGCAAAAAACAGCGCAAGGCATCGAAGTCATGGGAAAGTCCAGAGGTGGACTGACAACGAAACATCAAGAAAAAACCGCCTACACCCAAGGCCGCTTGATCGAGGTGTCTACAAAGATCGCAACTTGGTAGAGCGTTTTTTCCAAAAGTTGAAGCAATTTCGTCGCCTAGCAACGAGGTACGAACGACTGGCGAAAAACTACCAGTTGATGCTGAGTCTCGTATCAACGGTTATCTGGTTAGCGTAATTGAGAACACGCCCTGGTATCTGTCGGTGGTTTCATATAACAGGACGAAAAAGTCCTCCGTACAGTAGAGTACGGCGGGAAAGGGCAGCGTCTTCATCCTTGAAGTTGTGTTGGCAGAATATTGATTTAGCTATTGAGGTTGGTTCTTCTCCATCACGATAAAAAGGTAGCGTCATGCGGTCTTGATGACGCCATCCCGAGTATTAATGACTCTTGGTGTAGTCCAGTACCAGGGCGGTCATGGCGCTGACGCCGATTGGCAGGGCCCCTTCGTCCGGGTTGAATTTCGGCGAGTGGTTGGGGTAGGCCAGGGGGACACCCTCGGGGCGGGTACCCAGGAAGATATACATGCTGGGCACTTCACCGGCGAAATAGGCAAAATCTTCCGACGCCATGCTGCGTCTGGCCTCACGGAACTTGTCACCGGCCAGCCGCTGCAGGGTGGGGCTCATGGCCTTGGTCAGTTCAATGTCGTTGATGGTAGCCGGATAACCCCGAGTGATTTTTACTTCGGCGGTGGCCCCCGCGCTTTCGGCAATGTTCACCGCGGTCCGCTCCATGCGCTCATGGATCTCCTCCCGGGTGGTATTGTCGAAGGTTCGTATGGTGCCTTCCATTTCCACCGTGTCGGGCACAATGTTACCGCGTACACCACCCTTGATGGCGCCAATGGAGATCACCGAGGGGGTCCGGGTGGCGTCCAGCTGGCGGGCCGGTATGGCTTGCAGGCCCATCACCACCTGGCTGGCGGTCACGATGGGGTCTATCCCGTTCCAGGGCATGCCACCATGGGTCTGTTTGCCCTGGATGGTGATATTGAACTGATCCGAGGATGCCAGTTGTCCCTGGGCGCGTACCGAGATCTCGCCCAGCGGACTGGTCATGACATGCAGGCCGAACATGGCATCCGGCTTCAGGTCGGCAAAGAGGCCTTCCTTCAGCATCAGCTTGGCGCCGCCTTCCTCACCGGCGGGCGCCCCTTCCTCGGCGGGCTGGAACACGAAGATCACGGTCCCGGTCAGCTCGTCCTTCATTTCGGCCAACACCTGGGCGGCGCCCATCAGGATGGCCACATGCATGTCGTGACCACAGGAGTGGGCCACACCGACCTCTTCACCGTTGAACTGGGTTCGCACGGTGGAGGCAAAGGACAGCCCGGTGTCTTCGGTAACCGGCAGGGCGTCCATGTCGGCGCGCAGCGCCACTACGGGGCCTGGCTTGCCACCCTTGAGAATGCCCACCACCCCGGTATGAGCGATGCCGGTGCGTACTTCCATGCCGAGAGCCTTGAGGTGTTCCGCCACCAGGCCGGCGGTACGGAATTCCCGGTTGCCGAGCTCAGGGTGCTGGTGAATATCCCGCCGCCAGGACACCACCTGAGGCGTAAGCTGCTCAATGCGTTGCTGAACGCCATCGGACAGGACATCGTGGTTGTTTGCCATGCCCGGCAGGGACAGGGCAAACATACCGCTCAGGGCCAAGGCCAGGGCGGCGCGCTTGAATGACGGGATCGCTTTCATGATGAGTTCCTCGTATTAAGTAGGGGTTGGGCTGCCTGTTAATCTTGGTTCAGGCCAGGCTGCCTTGCGCAGACGACTGTGCTTTTGTCCGCCCCGGGTCAGGGTGAACAGATCCCGTGGATCGTCCAGGTTGGGAACCAGTTCGATAAAGCTGCCAATGCCATCTGCTTCTGCCAGGTCGAACAACAGGTGCAGAGCGGTCTCGATGGCGGACTTGGCCAGGTTGTTGCCACGGGTACTGGCGTCCAGCCTTACCCTCAGGGTATTGATGTTGTCCGCCGGCTGACCGAGCAGCAGGGGGGGGGAAGTAGGTATCTATGGTCAGCTTGACGCTTTCGGGGCTTTCCGGCCCGTAGGCCAGGCCGCCGATGGTGGCTTCGCCGATTCCCTCCAGACCATCGGAGCCTTTCATGCGCACGATAACCATGGTCTGAACGGCCATGGTGGTCATGGACAGTTGGTGCGGGCGTATGGTCGGAATGTCGACCAGCATCGCTTCGATAGACTGAATGGTTGCTGACATGTAATCACCTGAACTTGCCGGATGGCGCTTTGTTACGGAAAGGTTACGATGTCGAGGTGATGTGAACCAATATTGATTAGGTCATGAGTAATACTCTGTAGATATGGATGAGGCACCTGCGATATTTCGTGGTGGTGGCACAAGAGTTGAACCTGACCCGAGCCTCGGACCTCGAACATGGGCTTTGCCCAGGTGCCCGAACAGGTGAAAAAGCTGCGCCGGGATGGCGTGGATTTCGTGTCGGTCGCCGACGACCAGCTCACCACCACTGTGATCGCCTAGCGTCGTCGCGGTGAAAACCCCAATGCGGTGATGCGGCTGGTGAACACCATACTGGCGGAGTTGGTAGAAAACCGACTTAGCGGACGTTATCCCTGATTTGTCTCAACTCACTGCCATTCGTATCAGACTGGCTTTTTCCTGCAGTAACGGCAGGAAGCGCCCGATCAGTGTTTCCATGTTTACCCGACCCGCGTTGGTGCTGATATTGATTGCCCCCAGCAGGAAGCCCTGCTGATCGAACACCGGCACCGCGATAGAACGCAGGCCGGAGTCCAGCTCCTGATCGACGATGGCATACCCTTGCCGGCGCACTTCTTCCAGCTGTTTTTGTAACTCATCGGGTTCGACGATGCTCCGCTCTGTGTGTGCCTGCAACCGGACCTGAGCCAGGAAGGCGCTCTGTTCGGCGGCCGGCAGCTGGGCCAGCAGCACCCGGCCCATCGAGGTATAGGCGGCGGGCAGTCGGGTGCCCACCGACAACTGTATTGTCATCAGGCGATGTTCCGCCGCAGAACGCGCAATATAAACCACTTCGTCGCCGTCGAGGATACCGAGCGAGGTGGATTCGTTGATTTGGCGGGTGATGTCTTCCAGATAAGGCTGGATCATGGTGCCGTAGCGGTTGACCGACAGAAAGGCATGACCCAGTTGCAGCACCTTGGGAGTCAGCTCGAAATGACGGTGCTGTTTTTTCAGATAATCCAGCGCATGCAGGGTCAGCAGAAAGCGTCTGGCCTTGGCCCGGTTCATGCCGGTTTTGGCCGCCACTTCGCTCAGGGTCATACGCGGGCTGTTCTGATCGAACGCCTGTAATACCTCCAGTCCGCTGGCCAGCGCGGTGACGAAGTCGCGATCGTCCGGGTTGAGTTTGTCGTCCTGGTTCATGCGGTGTTTCCTGTTGCGGTCTTGCTGGATAAAGGTGTTACCCATGGTAGCAAAAGTTCGCAATACGAACATGTTTCATGCGTTATTTACTCCGAGTTTAAAACGTTTCTTTCAGGTAAAAAATAATTATTTATTTTACAAGTAGTTAGTTTATTTATTCGACTGAAGTTGAATTTTTTAGTTTGCGAGACCGAGCAAAGAGTGTAATTATGTTCGCAATGCAAACATATAGTTCGCGATGCGAACTTTTTAGTTCACTCAGGGAGGCAAACACTCATGGCCCAATTCATGAGCTTGCATGACGCAGTTGCTCGTTATGTCCAGGATGGCGCTACCATCGCCATGGAAGGCTTTACCCATCTGATCCCCTTTGCGGCGGGTCATGAAATCATTCGGCAGGAAAAGAGCAAGTTGACGCTGATCCGCATGACACCAGATATCCTCTACGACCAGTTGATTGGTGCCGGCTGTGCCGAGCAGCTGATTTTCTCCTGGGGTGGCAACCCCGGTGTCGGCTCCCTGCATCGTCTGCGCGATGCGGTGGAAAAGGGCTACCCCCAGCCGCTCGAGATTTTCGAACATAGTCACGCAGCCATGGCCTGTGCCTATGAAGCGGGCGCCGCCGGTCTGCCGCTGGCGGTATTGCGCGGTTATATCGGCAGCGATCTGCCCAAGGTCAACCCGCAGATCCGCTTTATCGAATGCCCCTTCACCGGCGAACGACTGGCGGCGGTGCCGTCGGTGCGGCCCGATGTGAGTATTGTGCATGCCCAGCGCGCCGACAGGCAGGGCAACGTGCTGGTAACCGGCATCGTCGGCGTGCAAAAAGAGGCCGTGTTGGCGGCGAAGCACAGCATTGTGACCGTCGAGGAAATCGTCGATGACCTGCAGGCCGAGCCCAATGCCTGTGTGATCCCGGGCTGGGCCATCGATGCCATCGCCGAAGTGAAAGGCGGCGCCTCGCCGTCCTACGCGCACGGCTATTACCCGCGCAACAACAGCTTCTACAAGGAATGGGACGCTATCGCACGGGATCGCGACAGCTTCAATAACTGGCTGCAAGAGAATGTCTACAACGCAGGAGGGCAAGCATAATGACACTCGAATTCACTTCTTCCGAAATGATGACGGTCACCGCCGCCCGCGCGCTGAGCAACGGCATGACCTGTTTTGTTGGTATCGGCCTGCCCAGCGAGGCGGCCAACCTGGCCCGACTGACTCATGCTCCCGAGGTGGTGCTGATCTATGAATCCGGCACCCTGCAGACCAAACCCGAGATACTGCCGCTGTCCATCGGCGATGGCGAGCTGTGTGATTCGGCGCTGACCACGGTGGCCGTGCCCGAGATGTTTCGCTACTGGCTGCAGGGCGGCCATATCGATGTGGGTTTCCTCGGCACCGCGCAAATAGACAAGTTCGCCAACCTCAATACCACCCTGATCGGTGACTATCAGGCACCCAAGGTGCGGCTGCCCGGTGGCGGCGGTGCGCCGGAAATCGCCAGCAATGCCAGGGAAGTATTCATCACCCTCAAGCATTCGTCGCGGGCCTTTGTCGAGGCGGTGGATTTCATCACCACCTTGGGTTTTGGCCGCGATGGCAAAGGCCGTGACGGCGTACCCAATATCGGTCGCGGACCGACCAAGGTGATTACCGACTTGTGCGTACTCCAGCCCGATGTGGACAGCAAGGAGCTGGTGGTGACCTCATTGCATCCGGGCGTGACCCGGGAGCAGGTGTCCGAAGCCACCGGCTGGCCGGTGCGCTTTGCCGAGCCGCTGGCGCTGACCCCGGAGCCCAGCGCAGAGGAACTGGTTATTTTGCGTGAGCTCAAGGCCAAGACCGCCGCCCACCATGCCAAGCCCATCTCCCAGGAGGCCGCATCATGAAGCCGGTTTATCTCTGTCATCCCAGACGAAGCGCCATCGGCCGCTTCGGCGGTACCCTGGCGACGGTGCGCCCCGATGATCTTGCCGCCCAGGTATTCAAGGCGGTATTGGCCCAGGCCCCGGCGTTGGATCCGGCCGCCATCGACGAAGTGATCATGGGCTGTGGTAACCAGGCCGGTGAAGACAACCGTAACGTGGCGCGCATGTCGGCGTTGCTGGCGGGTCTGCCGGTGAGCGTGCCCGGCATCACTATCAACCGCCTGTGCGGCTCGGGCATGGATGCGGTGGGTACGGCGGTGCGCGCCATCAAGGCCGGTGAGCTGGATCTGGTGCTGGCCGGGGGCGTGGAGTCCATGTCCCGTGCGCCCTATGTGATGGGCAAGGCCGACTCGGCCTTTACCCGCGGTCAGAAAATTGAAGACACCACCATTGGCTGGCGCTTTGTCAATGCACAGATGAAGGAGCAGTACGGTGTGGACTCGATGCCGGAAACGGCAGAGAACGTCGCCGAACAGTTCGTTATCTCCCGGGAAGATCAGGATGCCTTCGCGGTGCGCTCCCAGCAGAAGGCGGCCGAGGCTCAAGGTTCCGGCCGTTTTGCCGAAGAAATAGTGGCGATAGAAATTCCCCGCCGCAAGCAGGAGCCGCTGCTGTTCGCCGATGACGAACATCTGCGCCCGGGCACCAAGCTCGAGAAACTGGCCGCCTTGCCGACGCCGTTCCGCGCCGGCGGCAGTATCACGGCCGGTAACGCCTCGGGCGTGAACGACGGTGCCGCCGCCATGCTGATCGCCAGCGAAGAGGCGGTGCAGCGCCACGGCCTCAAGCCGATGGCCCGTATTCTGGGCATGGCCACCGCCGGCGTTGAGCCGCGCATCATGGGCATAGGCCCGGTGCCGGCGGTGCAAAAGCTGCTGGAGCGCCACCAGTTGTCGATGGATGATATCGACCTGTTCGAGTTCAACGAAGCCTTTGCCGCCCAAGCGCTGGCCTGCATGCGCGAGCTGGGGCTGGACGACAACGATCCCCGGGTCAACCCCAACGGTGGCGCCATCGCTCTGGGCCATCCGTTGGGCATGTCCGGCGCCCGTTTGCTACAGACTGCGGCTCACGAGCTGCATCGGCAGAATAAGCGGCTGGCCCTGTGTACCATGTGTGTGGGGGTCGGCCAGGGTATCGCTACCCTGATTGAGCGAGTTTAAGAGTCTGGGCTTTAATACCTATTTAGTATAAAGATCTGAACGATTTTGAACTCGAGATCAGAGGCAACACAGCCGTCTCCCACGACACGCTACGAGTACTTCCATGTAAGCTCGGACATGCCATCCATGGCATGTCACGGTCGTGGGAACCGTTCTCTGTTACCTCTTCTTTCGCTCCGAGCTGCCTGTAGGCGATGTCAACAGGAGGCTCCCAGGCATCAGGGAGGATAAAGGGATCAGCTCTACCGACCCTCCGCGCCAAGGATGGCGCGGTGGAGCCTCCAGGGAGGGATTCACGGCGTGTCGGCGGAGCTGGCCATTTGTCCGACCTTTGCATAGCAACTCAACAGCTCAGTTATTTAAGCTGTTTGGTATAATTATTTGGAGGCTGAATGTCGTTTCTGGAAATTGATGGTCGTACGGTCGGTTACCGTTTGCTGGGTGATCCGGCGTTGCCGCTGGTGGTACTGGCCCATCCGCTGGGCATGAGTCAGGCGGTGTGGGACGATCTGCTCCCCATTCTGTTACCCCATTACCGGGTGCTGAGCTGGGATCTGCCCGGCCATGGCTGCAGTGCGGCCTGGCGCGGTGAGGAAATCACGCCTGCCAGTTTGGCGAATGAGCTGCTGGCATTGATTGATCAGGTCGGCATAGCGCAGTTTCATTTTGTTGGTACTTCCATCGGTGGCGTCATCGGTCAGCAGTTGCTTGGCCAGGCGCCCGAACGGCTGCTGTCGGCGACCCTGACCAACACTGGTGCCGTCATCGGCACCGCCCAGGCCTGGCAAACCCGCGCCGCCGCAGTACGCGAACAGGGACTGGCCATTATGGCGGTAGACATAGTGCCGCGCTGGTTTGGCCCCGCCGCCTGTGAGGCGCATCCAGCCTTAGTCAAAGGCTGGAACATCATCATGGGGCGGGGCGATGCCAATAGTTATTCCTTGCTGTGTGAGATGCTGGGGCGTGCCGACTTCAGTGAGCACCTCAAGGATCATGAGGTGCCGCTGTTGCTGATCGGCGGCAGTGACGATGTGGCTACGCCACCGGCATCACTTAGGACTCTGGCGCTATGCTGTGGTGCGGGTGAGCCGGTGATTCTAGAACAGGTGGGCCATGTGCCTTCGGTTGAAGCACCGCTCGCATTTGGTCGCCAGTTGCTGGCGCATATTGGCAACAGGAAAGACCCGCGATAAACGTCGTCGATGACGCGTGCTATTTCGGCCTGAAGCAGCACCTACGGCCTGCTTGTTCAGGCCGACAAGTCTCGCCTTCAGACTCGCCAGCGCTTTTTGTTATCAAGGGCGCTGGCGGGCCTCTAGATCGAAGTTGTCCCAGTTAGGCTGGGTGCCGAAGTATTTCGTCATGAAATCGATAAAGCACCTGACCTTGCTGGCCAGCAGTTTACGGTGCGCGTACACGGCGTAGAGGCCCATGGCATCCGGTTCATATTCCGGGAGTATTACCCGAAGTTTGCCCTCGGCAATGGCCGCACCGCAGATAAAGGTCGGCTGAATAATAATACCGGCGCCTTCAATGGCAGCCTTGAGTAGCACCTCCCCGTTGTTACTGACCATGTCGCCTCTCGGTTCATGCCCGGTCGTCCGTAGCCACTCATGGGCGGGAAAGCTGGCGTTGTCTTCCATGTAGCTGTAGCGCAGATAGCGGTGATTTTTCAGTTCATCCAGCGTCGAGGGCATGCCGTGCTGTGCCAGGTAAACAGGAGAGGCGCACATGACCAGCCTGACCGGAGTGATTAATTTGGCAATCATCGACGAGCTTTTCAAATGGCCGATGCGCAATGCTATATCGAAGCCTTCTTCCACAATATCGACCTTTCGGTCATTCAGCTGTAAATCGATACTCACCGCCGGATGAGCGCGCTGAAAGTGACAGATAAGGGGAGCCAGATGCAGGGTAGCAAAAGACACCGGCGCGCTGATGCGCAGTTGTCCTCGAGCATCTTGCTGCAGGTCATTCAGCTGACTGTCCATGTCGTCGATATCATCCAGTACCTGTTGGACACGCAGGGCATAACGGTCACCGGCTTCGGTCAAATGTACCTTGCGAGTGGTGCGATTGAGCAGGCGTGCGCCGAGCTGCTCTTCCAGTCGCGACACATATTTACTGACCAGCTGCGGCGACATGCCCAGCCGATCTGCCGCACGGGTGAAGCTGCCTTCGGTCACCACGGTAATAAAGGCACGCATAGCTTCGATACGGTCCATGAAAGCTCCTGACGAGAATGAAAACTTTATTATCAACAATTTGTTTATAATTAGACAATAAGAACGGTATTAATCTTTACAGTTGGGGGGGGTAAAGTGTGTCTCATACCTGAATATCTACTTTCAGCAACACTCAAACATTACCTTTATTCGAGGAACCCCCATGAAAAATCAATTTGCACGGACATTGTTCAGCAGTACCGGTGGTTATGCGGCCCTGGTGTTGCGGGTACCGGTCGGGCTCATTCTCGCGGCACATGGCGCTCAGAAACTCTTCGGCTGGTTCGGTGGCTATGGTCTGGAAGGGACCGGACAGTGGCTGGCGAGCATCGGTCTGGAACCGGGCTATTTGATGGCTCTGCTGGCCGGCGGTGCCGAGTTCTTCGGCGGTCTGGCGCTGGTGCTGGGCCTGCTGACCCGTCCGGCTGCACTGGTGTCGGCCTTTACCATGCTGGTGGCCATTTTCGCCGTGCATATTGGTAATGGCCTGTTCATGTCCAACAACGGCTACGAGTATGCCCTGGCCCTGTTCGCGGTCACGTTGGCCCTCGCTGTTCAGGGCGCAGGACGGTTCGCGCTGGACAAGGTACTGCTGGAGCGTTTCTCTGGTGCGGGCAACGGGCTGCGTACAGACGCATCATAATCCTTGGCGTGATCACGACACGGCAATAGCGGTTGGACTGGTGCGCTCTCATTAGTGGAGCGCGCTTCTGTAATGTACAGGGATATTGATTATGTTGGTTAACGGTGTTTGGAAAGAGAATTGGCAGCCGGTACAGGCCAAAGACGATGAGGGGCGGTTTATTCGCCAGACCTCGCCGTTTCGGCACTGGATCACGCCGGATGGTACGCCTGGCCCCACCGGCTCTGGTGGCTTCAAGGCCGAGAAAGGGCGTTATCATCTTTATGTCGCCTATATCTGCCCCTGGGCGTCGCGGGCGCTGATGGTCCGCGAGCTGAAAGGGTTGCAGGATATTATCGGTGTTACCGTCGTCAATCCGCGGCTAACCGAGCAGGGCTGGCAGTTCGGCGGCTACCCAGGTGCCGACGAGGATACGCTTAATGGCGCACGCTACATGCATGAGCTGTACACCCGTGCGGACTCGAAGATTGCCGGTCGTGCCACAGTGCCGGTGCTATGGGACAAGCAGACCGGGAGCATCGTCAATAATGAGTCCGCAGATATAGTGCGGATGCTGAACAGCGCCTTCGCAGGGATTGTGGAGCAGGGTCCGGATCTTTATCCAGAGGACCTTGCCGGCGAGATCAACACCCTGAACGACTATATTTACACGGATCTGAATAACGGTGTTTATCAGGCCGGTTTTGCGTCCAGCCAGCAGGCTTATTACGAGGCTTACGGCAAAGTGTTTTCCGCGCTGGATTATCTCGAGTCGCGGCTGGCCGATGGGAACGTCTACCTGTTTGGCGACCGTCTGACGGAAACCGATGTGCGCCTGTTCGTGACTCTGGTGCGTTTCGATGCCGCTTACCACGGGCTGTTCAAATGTAACCGTAATACTCTGCGGGCCATGCCGCGCCTGCACGCCTACATGCAGCGGATCCTGGCGCTTGAGGGTATCGCCAGCACGGTGAATATCGATCATATCAAGGCGGGGTATTATTCCATCAAAGCCCTGAACCCCACCGGGATTGTGCCGGCAGGGCCCGGTGCAATATAACCTTGGTCACTGGAATCCTTACCCGACGCTAAGAGAGTAACCGCCATGAATGTAAAACCGGATGTTCTGTTCATTTCTCATGGCGGCGGCCCTATGCCATTGCTGGGGGATCCGGGCCACCACGAATTGGTGGTACGGCTCATGGAGATCGCAGGCATACTGCGCAAGCCTTCCGCAATACTGCTTATCAGTGCCCACTGGGAAGAAACAGTACCGACCATCACCTCGGGGGCCAACCCGTCTCTTATCTACGATTACTTCGGCTTTCCGCCTGAGTCCTACGAAATAAAGTATCCATGCCCCGGTGAGCCTATCCTGGCCGGGCAGGTCTACGATGTGCTGGAAAAGGCCGGGATTTCTGCGCGGCTCGATGATCGGCGGGGCTTTGATCACGGCCTGTTTGTACCACTCAAACTGATGTATCCGCAGGCGAATATTCCGTGTGTGCAGTTGTCATTGGTCAACAGTCTGGATGCGACTACTCACCTCGCGATCGGCCGTGCCTTACAGGCTCTGGATTACGATAATCTTCTGGTGATTGGTTCCGGTTTTTCCTTCCATAATATGCGAGCGTTCTTTGCGCCAAATACCCCGGAAATTCAGGCCGGCAACGAGGCTTTCGAAGACTGGCTTGAGGAGACCGGCACTAATGCGGGTATGGAGGAATCGGAGCGGGCGGAGCGATTGGCGCACTGGGATCGCGCACCCTATGCCAGATTCTGTCACCCTCGGGAAGAGCACCTTCTGCCTCTGCACATCTGTTATGGGCTGGCGGAAAAGCCCAGTGATACCCATATTTCGGCAAGGATTCTGGGGAAAAAATCGGGAATGTTATATTGGGGGGCGGGATCTCTGGCTGATTTGTCCACGGAAGTACCGGGCTAAAACGAGCACAAGTCATCATGCTGACTCTAAGATGTCAGCAGACCCTGGCACCATGAGGCGAAAACCCGTCATTCATGAAGTGGGGCTTCGACTTGCTCGCTGCACAATCAGGCAGGAAACCCGATGTTCCGAAAGTATCACTCGGTAATAAGTTGGTGCTTTCTCAGGTAACCGTTGGGTCAGCTGCGGATTAGAGTCAACAAGCCGTTCCGTGCATGCTTTCGCTGGAGCAAAGCTGGTGCGGAAGGCGTTGAAATTATTGATTACAACTAGGAGGTCACGCATGCAAATTATTGATGCGGTTACGCCTGGCGAGCAACTGAAAAAAGAATATCTAGAACCCATCGGTATTTCTCAATACCGTCTTGCAAAAGAAATAGGGATCCCGGCACAGCGCATCGGACAGATTATCGCCGGCAAGCGTTCAATAACCGCAGACACTGACCTCCGGCTCTGTCGCTTCTTTGGTTTGCCCAATGGTTATTGGTTACGGGCTCAGGTGGCTTACGATACCGAGATGGCGGAAAGTACCCTTGAGGAGCAGCTGAAGAATATTCGGCCATGGAGTTTCGCGCCACAAATGGGGCGCAGGGTATAAGCAACCGCTGCACATAGCCAGGTTCTTAAGCATTAAAAACACGTGAATGCAACGTAACTCCTTGACCTTATTGAATTTACTTTGCTGTGGCGGTTGAGCGTTTCGTCGTAAATATTGGAAAGCCCAGTCCAGGGATGCTCTATTTCCTGCATCTCCCGTTGGCTTATCGGAATCATCTTTAGGCAAAGCCAGACACCTGCATTTTTTGCAGCCTTGAACAGCGGTAATCCCGGCGAAGCCGAGTTCACGATGAGCTGTTTCAGCAGCAAGATCAGCAAACTCATGCTCTTACTGCTTAAGATTCCTGTCTATGAGGGCCGCTTCCATACCCTCGGCGCTGCCTATGGCGCAGGGCATAGAGCAGAAGTAAACCGACTCATCCCCAAAAGGGGGATGCTGGGCGTAGTGGCCAATATTGATTACAGTGAGGCATGATCATGTTAGGCATAGCGCCCATTGATGAACCGGTATATTAAGATGAGGAAACGATATGACGCGTGAATATCACCCCCCCAAGGTGTGGACCGAGCCCAAAGACGACGGCAGCACCTGGGCAAAAACCAATCGGCCGATATCGGGCGCCACCCACGAGAAAACCTTACCCAAAGGTGAGCATCCGCTGCAGCTGCATTCCATGGGCACGCCCAATGGCCAGAAAGTCACTATTATGCTGGAAGAGCTGCTTGCACTGGGTATTACCGATGCCGAATACGATGCATACATGATCAGCATTGGTGACGGGGACCAGTTTTCCAGCGGCTTTGTCGAGATCAATCCCAATTCCAAAATTCCCGCCTTGCTGGACTGCTCGACCGATGATCCCGTCCGAGTGTTTGAGTCCGGCAACATACTGCTGTATCTGGCAGAAAAGTTTGGTCATTTTTTGCCGGCCAACATTGCCGAGCGCACCGAAACCCTGAACTGGCTGTTTTGGCTACAGGGCTCGGCACCGTACTTGGGCGGTGGTTTTGGCCATTTTTATGCTTATGCGCCTGTGAAAATAGAGTACGCCATTAACCGCTTCACCATGGAAACCAAGCGTCAGCTCGATGTGTTGGACAGGCAACTCGCAGATAAGCCTTATATCGCCGGGGATGAATACAGCATTGCCGATATCGCCATCTGGCCCTGGTACGGCAACCTGGTGTTGGGGCGGGCGTATGATGCCGCCGAGTTTCTTGATGCCGCCAGTTATACCCATGTGCAACGCTGGGCGAAAGAGATTGCCGCACGGCCCGCAGTACAAAGGGGGCGTATCGTCAATCGCACCAGTGATGTGCCGGGAGAGGGACTGGCCGAGCGTCACTCGGCGGCCGATATCGATGCCGTATTGGCTAACAGACCCTAACCAGCAAGAAATGAGATTTACCCAGAAGCGCCGTCAGGCGCTTCTGGGTATAAGCCCAGATAACGCCCATTGCTGGCGTACGCTCAAGCGCAGTATGGCGGCCCTGCCTCGGCCGCCTCCTTGGCTCCCGGTAGCAGCTTGTCATCGGTTATGGGCCTAGTTCGAGCTCGCCATTCCTGAGGGTTAGGTCCGATAATGACCCCGGTTGATATCGGTGAGCGTGGTGTTGATATCGAAGATTTTTGCCCGTATGTCGCTGGCACCCATGGCCGCCACACGCTGGCTGTGCATCTGGGCATACTGTTCGGCAAGCGCCTTGTCGGTAAAGACATAGATACCGCCTGCTTCGCCGGTTTCGGCATTTTCCGTCCAGGTCTTGGAGATGAAGCCGGGTTCCTGATTAATGGAATGAGCCAGCTCCCGAGCTCCTTCGGTGAGGGCGTCGCCCATCATCTCTTTGGGGAATTTGAAATCGATTTGCAATAGTACGGGCATGGCTTCGGTTCCTCTGGCAACGATGGTTTCACCCAAAACAAGGGTTTCGCCCTCGATAATGGCAAACCGATGCCAGGCCCACAAGCTATAGTCACGCCTGTTGATAATGGAGCAGGCCAGCAAGCCTGCTCCATTCGTTTTATCGGCCGCCTGTTACGCCATAAAGATAGGGGCGATGGTCATGGTGGTCACGTCCGAGTTTGGGCGATGACCGGGTGTTGTTAATTTGGATAGCCTTCTTTGGCCATGGCGTTATCTCTGCCGATGCCGGTATCAGTCGGCAAAGTGCATTTCGGGTACCTGATCGGGCACAATCAGCTTACCGGCGGTCTTGGCGACGATCTCTTCTACGCTGACGCCGGGTGCTCTTTCTTTAAGAATAAAGGCGCCGTCTTCGATTTCCAGATAGGCCAGATCGGTCAGCACCCGTTTGATGCAACCGGCGCCGGTCAGCGGCAGGCTGCAATGGGACAACAGCTTGGAGTCGCCGTTTTTCGAGGCGTGGGTCATGGTGACGATGATGTTATCGGCCCCGGCCACCAGATCCATGGCGCCGCCCATGCCTTTGACCAGCTTGCCCGGGATCATCCAGGAGGCGATGTTGCCCTGTACGTCCACTTCGAAGGCGCCGAGCACGGTCAGGTCCACATGACCGCCGCGGATCATGGCGAAGGATTCTGCCGAGTCGAAAATAGAGGCGCCAACTCGGGCGGTGACCGTTTGTTTGCCGGCGTTGATCATGTCGGCATCCAGTTCCGCTTCGGTGGGGAAGGAACCCATGCCGAGCAGGCCGTTTTCGGACTGCAGCATCACTTCCATGCCCTCGGGCACATAGTTGGCGACCAGGGTGGGAATGCCTATTCCCAGGTTAACGTAAAAGCCGTCATGCAATTCGCGGGCGACGCGCCGGGCCATTTGTTCGCGGGTTAGAGCCATTAGGTGGTCTCCTTGGTGTAGTCGGTGAAAGAAACGAACGCCGGGATCAGGCGCGCAGGGTGCGCTGCTCGATGCGTTTTTCGAACTGGCCGCAGATAATGCGATTCACATAGATACCGGGCGTGTGGATCTGGCTGGGCTCCAGGGTGCCGGGCTCGACGATTTCTTCCACTTCCACCACGGTGATTTTGCCGGCGGTGGCGGCCAGCGGGTTGAAGTTGCGGGCGGTGTGACGATAAATTACGTTGCCGTAGTGGTCGGCCTTCCAGCCTTTGACGATGGCAAAGTCACCGGTGATGGCCGGTTCCAGAATATGGGGACGGCCGTTGAACTCGCGCACTTCCTTGCCTTCGGCCACGGCGGTGCCGTAGCCGGTGGCGGTAAAGAAGGCGGGAATGCCGGCGCCACCGGCGCGCATTTTTTCTGCCAGGGTGCCCTGAGGCGTCAGCTCCACTTCCAGTTCGCCGCTGAGCAGCAACTGCTCGAACAAGGCGTTTTCGCCCACGTAAGAGGCGACCATCTTGCGAATTTGCCGGTCTTCGAGCAGCAGCCCCAGACCAAAGCCGTCTACGCCGCAGTTGTTGGACACTATGGTGAGATCCCGGGTGCCCTTTCGCTTGATCTCGGCGATCAGGTTTTCGGGTATACCGCAGAGACCAAAACCACCGGCCAGTACCGTCATGCCATCTTCCAGCCCTGCCAGGGCTTCCTGGTAGCTGCTTACTCGTTTATCGAAACCTGCCATCACAGTTCCCTCTTGTTGTGCGCCGTCGAGCATGAGTTGTTACTGTTGAGTATCGCACGGGTTATTTATTTGTTAAGTTTGATTTTGTGATTAATTGATGAGTTTTTCAAATGAATGTCAGCTTCGATTGTGGCCGGTGAGGAGTAGGGATGAGCAAAGACGGAGGCAGGAATGACGGTTAAACAATTGCGGGCGTTTCTGGCGGTGGCACAGACCCTGAATTTTGCCCAGGCCGGCGAGCGGCTGTTTCTGTCCCAGTCGGCGCTGAGTCTGACCATAAAGGGGCTGGAAGACGATCTGGGTGGCCGACTGTTCAGCCGCACCACCCGGCAGGTGCGGCTCACGCCCGAGGGCGAGGCTTTGCTGCCTCTGGCCCGACGTCTGCTGGTGGAGTGGGACAATACCGAAGACGAGCTGCGCCAGCGGTTTACCCTGCAACGGGGCCGGGTGGTGCTGGCGGCGATGCCCTCTTTTGCCGGTAACCTGCTGCCGCCCTTGCTGGGGGAGTTTCGTGCCCGTCATCCGGGTATCAACGTCACCATCAACGATGTGATCAACGAGCAGGTAATCGATCTGGTGCGAGAGGGGCATGTGGAGCTGGGCATCACCTTCGAGCCGACCGCAGACTGCGGTCTGGCGTTTACGCCGCTGTATCGGGATCGCTTCGTCGCCGTGGTACCCGGTGGTTCGCTGCTGGCGCAGCTCGAGGCCCTGAGCTGGCGGCAATTGCTGGAACAGCCTTTTATCGCTTTGCAGCGGCCCTCGGCGTTGCGCCTGATGCTGGAACAACAGCTACGCCAGCTGGGGCTGACTCTGCCGGTGGCCTTTGAAAGTCATCAGCTTGCCACCATAGGACGCATGGTGGGCTGTGGTCTCGGAGTGAGTGTGGTGCCGGCGTTGTGCATAAAACAGATGCATGAACTGGGTGCGCATTGTGTCCGATTGCAGGAGCCGGTAATGGAACGATCGGTCGGCATGGTGACCCGGGCGGATCATGAATTGTCGGTGGCCGCTCAGGCGCTGTACGACATATTGCTGAATTCTCCCATGCCGGCTCCATAGGATGCTGTTTTCTCGGCTATTCTGAGGTGACTATGTGTTATAAGGGGCGCGTTTGGCAACGGTGACCAGGCTTGCACAGTAGCTCGCCGGTGTTGTTTTTCGCTTCATAACGATTGTAAAGTAACCGTTTAGCCCTGTATTCAAGCAGTTGCCGGGTTTTTTGTGTTAACTTTACCGAGTGTTTCATTACAACCCTAATGACTTGGGGTGCAAGGGATCTGAGCAATGACAGATAAAGACAATCATGATGTGATCGCCCCGGAAGGCAAGGTGAATCCCATCGATACCGACTATCAGGTGGGGCAAGATAACATTGCGCTAAAGATAGGTCCGTTCGGGCTGGATATTCATAACCGGGTGTTCATGATATCCGGTTTGGCCATCGTCGCCTTCGTGTTTCTGACGCTGGCGTTTCAGAACCAGGTGGCGCCGCTGTTCGCTGATTTACGCGGCTGGCTGACCTCCAACCTGGACTGGTTTTTTATCGGCTCCGGTAATATTTTCGTGCTGGTGTGCCTGGGCTTGATTGTGTCTCCCTTGGGCAAGGTGCGCATCGGCGGCACCGAAGCCACGCCCGACTTTACCTATATCGGCTGGTTCTCCATGTTGTTTGCCGCCGGTATGGGTATCGGCCTGATGTTCTACGGTGTGTCCGAGCCGCTGTCTCATTTCGGCAGCTCGTTCGGCGGCATCAGCGTCGAAAACGGCGTGCGTACCGACTGGGCGCCGTTGGGTGCGGCGCTGGGGGATGCCGATGCCGCCAGAAGTCTGGGCATGGCGGCCACCATTTATCACTGGGCGCTGCATCCCTGGGCGATATATGCGGTACTGGCGCTGGGGTTGGCGATTTTTTCCTTCAACAAGGGCTTGCCGCTGACGGTGCGTTCCGTGTTCTATCCGCTGCTGGGCGAGCGGGTCTGGGGCTGGCCGGGGCATTTAATTGATATACTGGCGGTCATTGCCACCATGTTTGGTTTGGCGACGTCACTGGGTTTCGGGGCCTCTCAGGCCAGTGCCGGCCTGAACTTTCTGTTTGGACTGCCGACGGGCACCACCACCGAAATCGTGCTGGTGATCGTCATTACCGCCATCGCTCTGGTGTCGGTGCTGGCCGGGCTGGATGCTGGGGTGAAACGACTGTCCGAGATCAACATGGCGCTGGCGGCCCTGCTGCTGCTGTTCGTGATTATCGTCGGGCCGACCCTGCTCATTCTGAGCGGTTTCTTCTCCAACCTGGCTTCCTATGTGGAACATCTGCCGGCGCTGTCGATGCCGTTCGAGCGTGAAGATGCCAACTACTCTCAGGGCTGGACTGCCTTCTACTGGGCCTGGTGGATTTCCTGGTCTCCGTTTGTCGGCATGTTTATCGCCCGAGTGTCTCGTGGCCGTACCGTGCGTGAGTTTCTGGTGTCGGTGCTGCTGGTGCCTTCCACCGCCTGTGTGCTGTGGATGACCGCCTTCGGCGGCACCGCCATCACCCAGCTGGTGAACGACGGTTATCAGGCGGTGGCCGAGGCCGCTGTGCCGCTGCAGCTGTTCATCATGCTGGATGCGTTGCCGCTGGCGCAGATAACCTCCTTTATCGGTATCATACTGGTGGTGGTGTTCTTCGTGACCTCGTCCGATTCCGGCTCTCTGGTTATCGACACCATCGCCTCCGGCGGCAAGGTCAATTCGCCTAAGCCGCAGCGGGTGTTCTGGTGTACCTTCGAAGGCCTGGTGGCCATTGCCCTGATGCTGGGCGGCGGTCTTGCCGCGCTGCAGGCGATGGCGGTTTCGACCGGCTTCCCCTTCACCATAGTGCTGCTGGTGTCGTGTGTGTCCCTGATCAAGGGACTGGCGTCGGAGCCAAGAGGTAGCTGAGTTCTGAGCTGACCGATGGTATAGATGGTATAAAGGCAGGCGGGGGCATCCCGTCTGCCTTTTTCGTTTTTTGTATTGAGTGAGTCTGGTTATGGAAGCTGAGCAACTTGAAATACTGGGGTTTATTCGCCGCTTTCCTCCCTTCGATATGCTGGAGGAGGACACCCTGGAGCGTATCGCCGGGCAGATAGAGATTGCCTATTACCGGGCTGGAACCGCGATTCTGCACTATGGGGATCAGGTGCATGACTTGTATCTGATCCGCAGCGGGGCGGTGGAAATGTATCGTCGTAGTGGCGAGCTGCATAATCGCCTGAGTGAGGGCAGCCTGTTCGGCCAGATGGGGCTGCTGATGAACAATCGGGTGCGAATGTCGGCCACGGCGCTGGAAGACACCCTGGTCTATTGCCTGCCCGAGGCGCTGTTCAACGAACTCTACGAGGGCTTTGAGTCCTTTGCCGACTTCGTGGAAGTGGAAGACAGAACCCGGCTGCGGCAGGCGGTGTCCCGTCAGGAGGGCGGCGATGAATTGCTGACCTCGACGGTGCGCGAGCTGATCTCCCGCGAGCCGGTCACCATTTCGCTATCGGCCACGGTATGGGAAGCGGCGCAGAAGATGACCGAAGAAGGGGTGTCGTCCATTCTGGTGCTGCACCCCGACCCTCAGACCGACGACGAACGGGTGGCCGGTATTCTGACCGACCGGGACCTGCGTACCCGGGTGCTGGCGGCGGGCCTGTCGGCCGAGACCCGGGTGGAGGAGGTGATGTCGACAGAGCTGGTGGCGCTCGAAAGCGGCCGGTTCGTGTTTGAAGCCATGCTGATCATGCTGCGCTATAACCTGCACCACCTGCCCATACTGCACAAGGGCAAGCCGGTAGGGGTGATTGCACTGTCGGACGTGATGCGCCACGAGTCGCGCAGCAGCCTTTTTGTGGTACGGCATATTTTTCAGGCACAGAACGCCGACGAGCTGGCGGCCATCGCCGATGATGTTAAGGCCTGTTTCGTGCGCATGGTGAACGAAGACGCCAACTCGCAGATGATAGGCACCGCCATGGCCGGCATTGGTCGCAGCTTCAAGCAGCGACTGCTGGAGCTGGCCGAGGCCGAGCTGGGACCGCCGCCGGTGCCTTACTGTTTTCTGGCGCTGGGCTCGATGGCGCGGGACGAGCAGCTGATTGTGACCGATCAGGACAATGCCATTATTCTCGATAACCGCTTTGATGCCGCCCAACACGGCCCTTATTTTGCCGCCCTGTCCAAACGGGTCTGCGACGGCCTGGCCGCCTGTGGTTACAGCTATTGCACCGGGGACATCATGGCCACCAATGTGGAGTGGCAGAAAACCCGCCGCCAGTGGGAGCAGTGTTTCAGCGACTGGATTGACAACCCCAGCCCGCAAACCTTGCTGAACAGTTCGATTTTCTTCGATCTGGACGGGGTCTACGGCAAAATCGAGTGGGCCGAGCAATTGAATGCCCTGATTTCGCGTCGGGCCAAGCGCAGCCCGCGTTTTCTGGCCAGCATGGCGCGTAACGCCCTGGGTCGTACGCCGCCGCTCGGTTTTTTCAAGGAATTCGTGATGGAGCAGGACGGCAAGCACAACAACTCGATCAACCTCAAGCGGCGGGGCACGGCACCGCTGGCGGATCTGATCCGGGTGCATGCGCTGGCGGTGGGCTCCAAGGCGCACAATTCCTTCGACCGGCTGAACGATGTGATCGAGTCGAACATACTGCCCAAGGGACGGGGGCCGGACTTGCGCGATGCCATGGAATTTATCGCCACGGTGCGCATTCGTCACCAGGCGCTGGATGTGGAGGCGGGCTCTGACCCGGACAACAATATCGAGCCCGAAAATCTGTCGGACTTCGAGCGTCGCAACCTGAAAGATGCCTTTCAGATCCTGAGCCATGCGCAGAAGTTTCTGAAGTTTCGTTATCAGCCGAATCGGAGCTAAGGAAACATCATGTTTTATTTAAGACCCGATGATATCAGGCAGAACACCGAGGTGCCCGAGTGGCAGACGCTGTTCGGCGATTTGGCCCGCCATGCGCGGGATTATCGGCTGGAGCGGTTTTACCGTGCCGGCGCCATCAATGCGGATACGCCTCTGGCCGAGGTGCCCTTTGTGGCCATGGACTTCGAGACCACAGGGCTCAACCCGAAAAAAGACGCCATCGTCAGCATAGGGCTGGTGCCGTTCGACTTGCAGCGCATTCGCTGTCGGGAGGCCAAACACTGGATTCTGAACCCGCACAGGCCAATGGCGGAAGAGTCGGTGGTGATCCACGGTATTACCCATTCCGAGGTGAAGGCGGCGCCGGACCTGCTGCTGGTGCTGGACGATTTGCTCACCGCCCTGGCCGGACGGGTGGTGGTGGTACATCACAGAACCATAGAGCGCGGCTTTCTGGACAGGGCGCTGAAGGCCCGGTTGAACGAAGGTATCGTGTTTCCGGCGGTGGACACCATGGAGCTGGAGGCCCGGCTGCACCGGAGCAAGCCGCTGGGTTTATGGGCCCGGCTGCGAGGGAAAACACCGGCCTCGATTCGGCTGGCCGACAGCCGTAGCCGTTATCATCTGCCGTTTTACCATCCGCATCATGCCCAGACCGATGCCCTGGCCACCGCCGAGCTGTTGCAGGCGCAGATAGCCCACCATTTCAGCCCGGATACACCCATCGGCGATCTGTGGGTTTGATGAAATTGGTTTTTATTACACTGTAGCCTTGAGGGGTATGAAGCCCAAGCGCGCGTAAATCGGGCAAAGGGTTCAGCTCCTCCGACACGCTATGAATACATCCCTGTACGCTCCCTGTTTCATCCCTGAAACAGAAGGTCGGCGGAGCTGATCCCTTTACCCTCCTTAAGACTCCGGAGCCGTTGGTTGACATCGTCAGCATATGGCTCCGGGATTAAGAAGAGGCGGCAGGGATTGCCTCAGCCGACCATCACATGACAGGGATGTCATGTGCTGAGCGTCACATGGATGTGCTTGAAGCGGGTCGGAAGAGGCAACCCTGTTGCCTCTTTGCGCAGGAAGCCGATTGATGAACGAAAAACAGCCTCACAACCGAAAGCGTGGTTCGTCGTGATCAATGGCTTGTTCCTCGTCCGGCAGGCTGAGTACCGGCTCTACGCGGCCTTGTCCGGCGGCGGGGACCGGGATGGCGGGGGGCTGCTGCTTGAGGGTGGCCAGTATCTCGTCGTGCAGGGCATCGGGCGTCGGCCATTCTTTGGGCGACAAATGGATAACCGGCAGGCCGGTGTCCTGAATATGTTGCAGCAGCAACTGGCGTTGGCGACCGTCGGTCTTGCTCAGGCTGTCGTCGATCAGGGCAACCACGGCTCTGACCCGGAGATCCTTGGGCGAGCAGAGCACAAAGTCCATTTTTTCGCCGTAGATGTCGTGCCAGGCCTGCTCCCGCTGGGCCTTTTTCAGTTTGGGATTGAGTCCCAGCAGTTCGCTCAGGCTGACGGCGGCAAAGACGCGCAGTTGCGCTCCAATGGCCTCGTCCAGTAATTGCAGGGCGGCGGTGGACTCGGGGCTGAACAGTAACTTCTGCTGATAGGGCTGTTTGGGCGCACCTCGCCACAGTCGCCGCAGCAGGACGAACAGAACCAGCAAAATCAGCAGCAGGACCAGGCTGAACATCAGCCAGTCGAGCAGGGAAACGGGGAGCATGTCGGTCATGGTCTGCCTGAAAAGAGATAAGAGAAATCGGCACCCAGTGTAACAGAGGCGGCGACATAAAATGAATATCGGCACCGGCATGTTCGGCGGCTGGTTCTGGCTACGCTATGGGTGGGCGATAATTGTTCTGCATTATGGTGGCGGCGCTGGCTTGTCGTTCGCCGGCCCCCTATAATCCCGCCATTAGAAAAGCTTATCGAGGTATGGATGTCCCGGCGACTCCCCCCGCTCAATGCCCTCAAGGCATTTGAAGCCGCCGCCCGCAATTTGAGTTTTACCCGGGCGGCGGAAGAATTGTTCGTTACCCAGGCGGCGATAAGCCATCAAATCAAGGGATTGGAGGAATACCTGGGCATCAAGCTGTTTCGCAGGCGCAACCGTTCCCTGCTGTTGAGCGAAGAAGGCCAGAGCTATTTCCTGGACATTAAGGATATTTTCTCCGGTATTTCCGATGCCACCGAGCGGCTGCTGGCGCGCAGCGCCAAGGGTGCGCTGACGGTGAGCCTGCAACCGAGCTTTGCCATTCAGTGGCTGGTGCCCCGGTTGGTGCGCTTCAGCGAGGTGCATCCGGACATAGACGTGCGCATCAAGGCGGTGGATCTGGATGAAGGTTCGCTCACCGACGACGTGGATGTGGCGATTTATTATGGCCGGGACAACTGGCCGGGCCTGCGGGCCGACAAGCTGCACGCGGAATACCTGATCCCGGTGTGTTCTCCGATGCTGCTGATGGGCACCAAGCCGTTGAAGACCCCCGAAGATCTGACGCGACATACCCTGCTGCACGACACCTCGCGGCGGGACTGGAAAGCCTGGTTCAAGCAACTCGACATTCAGGCGGCCAATGTCAATCAGGGGCCCATCTTCAGCCATTCGTCCATGGTGATCCAGGCGGCGATTCACGGTCAGGGCGTGGCTCTGGGGCACAGTGTGCTGACCCAGCCTGAGATTGATGCGGGCCGGCTGGTATGCCCCTTCGAGCAGGTGCTGATGTCCAAGAATGCCTATTATCTGGTGTGCCACGAATCCCAGGCGGCCCTGGGCAAGATTGCCGCCTTTCGGGAATGGATGCTGGCGTTGGTGATTAAAGAAGAGCAGCAAAAGGCGCTGAACGGATGAGTCATGTGTTGATAAACGGAGCCGACAATGCCCCCAACCGGGTGCTGCTGACCCACGGTGCCGGGGCCGGCATGGAGCATTCGGTGATGAACAGCCTGGCTTTGGGGCTGGCCGATGAACAAATTCAGGTGATCCGCTTCGAGTTTCCCTTTATGCAGAAAACCCGGGCAGACGGGCGTAAACGGCCACCAGATCGGGAGCCGGCGCTGCTGAACTGCTGGCGAGAGATGGCGGCCGAGTTTGCCCATCCCCGATTGTTTCTGGCGGGCAAGTCGATGGGCGGGCGCATGGCATCCCTGGTGGCCGATGAGCTGGCACCGGCTGGTCTTGTCCTGCTGGGGTTTCCCTTTACGCCGCCGGGCAAGCCGGACCGCTTTCGCGGTCAGCATCTGGCCACGCTCGCGACGCCGACCCTGCTGGCGCAAGGCGAGCGGGACAACTTCGGTAACCGGGCGGCGGTGGCCGCTTATGATCTGGCACCGGGTGTGAACACCCAATGGGTGAAGGACGGCGATCACGGCTTCAGCCCGCGCAAGTCGTCGGGCACCACGCTGGAACGCAATCTGGCGGCAATCGTGGCCGGCATGAGGAGGTTTGTTCTTGCTTGTTAATCTCTGGTTTTATCTGGCGGCTCTGTTCGGGCTGAGTGCCACGGCTCTAGGTGCCTACGGCGCTCATGGCCTGGCCGCCAGTGGCTTGTCTGCACCCCTGGTGAGTGCCTTTAACACCGGTGTGCAATATCAGTTCTATCATGCCCTGGCATTATTGCTGGTGGTGTTGGCCTGGCGGTTCAAGCCGGCCGGGGCGCTGCATGTGGCGGCCGCTTTTTTTGCACTGGGCACCCTGTTGTTCAGTGGCAGTATTTATGCCTTGGTGCTTTTTGGCACCAAGGGTATTGGCTTTATTACTCCCCTTGGGGGAGTTTGTTTTATGGCTGGATGGTTAAGCTTGTTGCTGGCCGGTCACACTTGGTTGAGGTCTTGATGAAACACTTATTAATATATTGTCGCCCCGGGTTTGAGAAAGAGGCGGCAGCGGAAATTCAGGACAGAGCAGGGCAGTTTGGCTGCCCTGGATTTGCTCGCACCAAGGACGACAGCGGCTTTGTTATTTACGAATGCTTTCAGCCGGACGACGCCGATTTAATGGCGCGCAAGTTGTGGTTTAGAGAGCTGATTTTTGCCCGCCAGATGCTGGTTGTCTGTGCCGAAATAAAAGACTTGCCGCTGGACGATCGCATCAGCCCCTTGCTGGCTGCGGCCGAGGGCATGGAGCTGTGTGGTGATATCCGGGTAGAAACCCCGGATACCAACGACGGCAAGGAGCTGTCGCGTTTTTGCCGCAAGTTTACCGTGCCCATGCGGCAGGCTTTACGTGGCAAAGGTTTGCTAACCCGTAACGAGTCGGACACCAAGCCCGTGTTGCACTTGTTTTTTATGGCCAATAATCACGCCATATTGGGCTATTCCTATACCTTTAATAACTCGCCTTTTCACATGGGGATCCCGCGTTTACGTTTCCCTGCCGATGCGCCCAGCCGTTCTACTCTGAAGCTGGAAGAGGCATTCCATGTGTTTGTCCCCCGACATGAGTGGGATTTGCGGCTGACTTCGGGTTTGCGTGCGGTCGATCTGGGCGCCGCCCCCGGTGGCTGGACTCATCAGCTGGTCAGCCGTGGCATGATGGTCACGGCCATCGATAATGGCCCCATGAGCCAGGCCTTGATGGACACCGGACAGGTGAAGCATTACCGGGAAGACGGTTTTACCTGGCGTCCGGCCCGCAAGAATACCTACTGGCTGGTCTGCGACATGGTCGAAAAGCCGGCGCGCGTGGTGGCGACCATGGCAGACTGGCTGGTGAATGAAGACTGTCAGGAAGCGATGTTCAACCTGAAATTGCCGATGAAGAAGCGCTATGGCGAGGCGGTGTATAATCTGCAGCAGCTCAAGGACAAGCTGGCAGAGCTGGGCGGTTTTCAGGTGCAGGCCAAGCAGCTGTATCACGACCGGGAAGAAATTACCGTACACGTGTATCAGCCGCGCAAGGTCGCCAAGCTGAAACCCAAGGAATAAACCGGCCTGTTTGGCCAACCTGGGTTCGCGATAGTGAACTATTAAAGAAAGGGCCTTAGGGCCCTTTCTTCGTTACCGCAAGCTTAAAGTAGCGGTAAGTAAAATGGAACAAGAGAAAGATAAAATGGCTTTGTAGTGGTTCTGGGCTTGCTGAATAAATAAGCAGCAGGTTGCCTTTTTCATGACTCGGAGCTGTCTGTTGGAGATGCAATCAGACGAGACTGCGGCCTTGAGAAGGATAAAGGGTGTCTCTTAGCCGACCATCTGTGCCATGGATGGCGCGGCTGAGCCCCTAGGGGGCGAGCTTGCTCGCCGTGACGAATCGTTTCCGCCTGACCGAATATCCAGTGAATATTCGCAGCAGGCTGAAACCGCGAGTGTCATGTCATACGGCGTGTCGGCAGAGTCGTGCCCTTTGTCCGACTTTCTGTGGTCATCTTTCGTTTAAAACCGATATTTACAATCCAGTCTGGATTCGTCGTCGGTGATCTTGATGTCGAATTCCAGCCGGATTTCGGGGTCGGAAGGGCGAATGTTCAGCTTGATGCCGTCTCCCCGCAGGCGCAGCGAGGTTTTGAAACCGCCCCGTTCGAAATTCAGGCGGGGGCGGAAGTTTTTCAGTGACAGGCTGACCGAGCTTTGCGGCGTCAGCTTCAGGCTGGGATAGGCGGCCAGGCGCCGACTGCCATCCGCTGTGGGATGTAACTCGATATCGAGCCCGTAAGGCTTGGGGGTATCTGTGAGTATCTTGGGGGGTGTCAGGGTAAAGCGCAGAGGCTGTTCGATAGTGGCGGTTGGTAGCTGGTAGTTTGGGCCGGGTTGTTCGTAGGCTGAGCTAGGTGTTGCATAGACTAACGATAGCAGAGAGAGGAGTGCCAGCAGCTGTATTGGTCGAACGTCCATGAGCCTGTTCCCCCCGTCTGTAACAGTAACTATAGACGGCTGTTTGTGATCAAGGGCACATTTTTGCCGGGTTCAGGTCTGATGTCTTGTCGGCGAACGCCCATTAAAAAAGGGCCTTTCGGCCCTTTAACTGATTTGTCAGTCGCTTACAGGTTGGCGATGATCGCCTGGGTAAACTCGGTGGTGCTGGCGTTACCGCCCAGATCCCGGGTAACCGTCTTGCCTTCGGCGATGGTCTTGCGTACCGCTTCACGGATCTGCCGGGCCTTGTCCTGCATGCCGAGATGCTCCAGCATCTGAATGGAAGCGAGGATCACCGAACAGGGGTTGGCGATGTTCTGACCGGCAATGTCCGGCGCCGAACCGTGTACCGCCTCGAAGATAGCCGCTTCTTTACCGATATTGGCGCCCGGAGCCATGCCCAGCCCACCGATCAGGCCGGCACAGAGATCCGACAGAATGTCGCCAAACAGGTTGGTGGTCACGATCACGTCGAAACGCTCGGGATACATCACCAGATTCATGCAGGCGGCGTCCACTATCATTTCGTTGGTTTCGATGTCCGGATAGCGTAAAGCCACTTCCCGGGCCACTTCCAGAAACAGGCCTGAAGTGGACTTCAGGATGTTGGCCTTGTGGACTATGGTGACTTTTTTGCGGCCTTCGTTACGGGCCAACTCATAGGCAAACACGGTAATACGCTCGGCACCTTCGCGGGTGATGATGCTCATCGCCTCGGCACTGCTATTGTCGTCGGAGCGTTTCTGACCGGCACCGGAATACATGCCTTCGGTGTTTTCCCGAATGGTGATGATGTCGATGTTTTCAAACCGGCTCTTGGTGCCTTCAAACGACACGACCGGGCGCACGTTGGCGTACAGGCTGAAGTGTTTGCGCAGAGAGACGTTGATGGAGGTGAAACCGCCGCCGACGGGGGTAGTCAGAGGACCTTTGAGGGTGATTTTGTTTTGAGCTATCAGATCAAGGGTGGACTGGGGGAGAAGTTCGCCGTGTTTTTCCAGGGCCATCAGGCCGGCGTCGGCATAGTCGTAATGAAAGTTACAACCAGCGTGATCCAGTATTTTCAGGGCGGCATCGATAATGCTTGGGCCGATACCATCACCCGGGATCACGGTAATACTGCGTTTGTTCATGGGCAGCGTTCCGTTTTTAGTTATAGGTCGAGGGGAAGTATTATTGCCCCGTATTTATAGCATTTTCGCCGTGATTTTCCTATGACCCTTTAGTCGAGGGTGGATAACGCAGATCCTGAAGGTTGAAACCCAGCTCTATATCATCCACCAGTTTGACCAGCTGCCTCGACAGCAAGGCATGGTTCTGGTGAGCATGTACGGTATTTTCGTCTTTTGCCTGAGGGTCGGTGGCAAGCAATTCGTCCAGAGTATTATTCTGTTTCAACAGCGCTTTGGCTCGCTTGGGACCTATGCCGGGTACGCCCTTGATCTGGCTGCCTGACACTCCGGTCAGCGCCCAGTAATCGACCAGCTGATCGACTTTCAGCCCATAGTGTTGCTGCACGAAATCGTCATCAAGCCATCGTTGATTGAAATGATCCCATAATCGGATATGCGGGCTCAGCAGCTGACAAAATCCCTGATCGGTAGAGACGATGATGCTGTTCTTGCCGTGGCGACCCAGGGTGGTGGCGAGGGTAGCGATGAGGTCGTCCGCCTCGTCGGTGTCGGACAGCAAGGCGTCGATACCCTGTTGCCACAGCAGCTGTTGCAGCTCACCGAGGTAATTGGCCAGAGCCTCGGGCATGGGCTTGCGCCCGGCTTTGTATTCCGGATACAGATGATGGCGAAAGCCGACCGGCGCGCCGTCGAACACCGCCACCACATGGCTGGGTTTGAACTGGGCGAGCAAGCGGTTGGTGGCATTAGTGAGGGCGGCGCCGGTGGCAGCCAGCGCCGTTGCTTCATGTTGATGCCGCTGGGCCTGCACAGCGTGCAGCCGGCGGATCAGGTTCAGGGCATCGATGATCAGTAATTGCATTCAGCGTACATCTTATTAGGGTCTGTTGACCTTTCACGGTTAAATTTTGTTCGAGTAAAACGCGTTTAGCCGAACCCGCAGGGCAGCGCTTGTGGGGTCTTGCTACTGCGTTATCGCTTATTTATGTAGAGTGACTACATGGCATAAGCGATGCCTTGTATCAAGCCCCCACAAACTGCTGCAAAAATCATCGCGAAAGGCCAACAGACCCTAGCGTTTGATACGGTAGCAGGGCACATAGGCCGAACCGGGGAGCTTCATGCGCTGCTGCTCCACAAATTCCTGCAGCAGCTTGTCCATCATTTGCATCATTTTTGGCTCGCCATTGAGCAGGAAGGGCCCTTCTTTCTCGATGGCTCTGATGCCGCCTTCCTTGACGTTACCGGCCACTATACCGGAGAAGGCCCGGCGCAGGTTGGCCGCCAGTTGCTGAGGTGGCTGATCGCTGCTCAGGTTCAGGTTGGCCATGCCTTCGTGATCCGGTGTAAAGGGCAGTTGAAATTCCGGCTCTATCTTCAGCGACCAGTTGAAGGAGTAGGCGTCACCCACCGACTTGCGATAATCCCGTACCAGCGGCATGGCGTTTTTGACTCGTCGCGCCACCTCGGCCGGATCATCGATAATGATCTGGTACAGCGACTGGGCATCGGGACCCAGGGTGTTGCCGATAAACTCGTCCACGCTGCGGAAGTAGTCGGCGCTTTCCTTGGGGCCGGTCAGAATTATGGGAATGGGCTGATGCCGATTTTCCGGATGCATCATGATGCCGAGAATATAGAGAATTTCTTCGGCGGTACCGGCGCCGCCGGGGAAGACGATGATACCGTGGCCCAGGCGTACGAAGGCTTCCAGTCGTTTCTCGATATCCGGCAGTATCACCAGCTCGTTGACGATGGGGTTGGGCGGCTCGGCGGCGATGATGGAGGGCTCGGTCAGGCCGATATAGCGGCTACCGGTTACTCGTTGCTTGGCGTGGCCGACGGCGGCGCCTTTCATCGGTCCTTCCATGGCGCCAGGGCCACAGCCGGTGCAGATGTTCATTTCGCGCAGACCCAGCTCGTTGCCGACCTCGCGGGTGTACTGATATTCCACTGCGTTGATGGAGTGGCCGCCCCAGCACACGGCCAGGTTGGGCTCGGCGCCGGGGTTGACGGCTCGGGCATTGCGCAGAATGGAGAAGACCAGATCGGTCAGGTGCAGCGATGAGGTCAGATTCAGTTGATTTTCGTTTTGCAGCTTGCTGTTGACGTAGATGATGTCACGAAGCACCGAAAACAGATGGTCCTGAATACCGCGGATAATTTCACCGTCCACGAAGGCATGATCCGGCGGGTTGAACAGCTCCAGCTTGACCCCGCGCTCCCGGCGGATCACGTTGATCTCGAAGGATTTGTAACGCTCGAGAATTTCTTTGGAACTGTCGGTTTTGCTACCGGAGTTCAGTACCGCCAAGGCACAGTTGCGAAACAGCTGGTACAGGGCGCCGGAGGCAGACTGTTTGAGGTTATCGACTTCGACTTGCGACAGCAGGTTCATGCTGCCGACCGGATTAATATGGGTGATCATAGTCACTCCCGTGAATATTGTTATAGGTCAATCCATGACTATCTGATCACGCTCGGCGTGCTTGGCACGATACAGGGCCTGATCGGCGCGCTCCAGGGCTGATGTGATGCTGTCGCCCTGTCGAAACAGGGTGGCACCGATGGATGCGGTGATGGTCACGCGCTCTGCTTTAAAACGAAATGGAATATTTTTGATTTGCTCGCGCAGTTTTTCCAGTGGTGTGTTGAGGTGTTCCGGGCTGATGTTGCTCAGCAGAATAATAAACTCTTCGCCTCCGAAACGAGCGACGAAGTCGCTGTCCCGCAATGATTGCTGGACGGTTTTGGCAATCAGGCACAATGCCTTGTCTCCGGCCTGATGACCGTATTTGTCGTTGATTGCCTTGAAATAATCAATATCGATCAGGGCGATGCACAAGGGACTCTGATAACGAAGCCAACGGCGATATTCTACTTCCAGCCGTTCATCCATGCCGGCTCGATTATGGATCTGGGTCAGGCTGTCGATAAACAGTTTGTCATTCTGCGCATTGAGTTGTTGTTTGAAATGCTCAGTGTCGCTTTTGAGTGACTGTATCTGTTGGTCCATCTCACCCATTCGTTTGAGCAATGACTGTTCTCGGTCCTGCAGTCGTTCATGCTGCACCAAAATGTGGTTGATGCCGCGCATGCGCAGTTCAATTTCTTCTTTCAGATGTTCGCTGTCCTGGCTGCTCAGATGCTCGCCAATGGCCCTGAGCTCGCTGGCGATATGATGGCCATGGTGGGTGCGGGCATCGAATAACGCCTGACCTTCACTCAGGGAGATAGCGAAGTGATGTTGCATCTCTCCCAGGTTGCCGTGGAGTTTGCTCAGAAACAGGGTGGAGTTTTTGCGCTCAAACCGGCAGCCTTCGATGGTGCGCTCTATCAGGCGCAGACAGATCCCCGGCATCAGGCTGGCATCCGCCAGTTGTGACAGCTGACGCCGTATCTTGACCAGATCGGTAGCCACCTCTCCGGAGAAGTTGAACTCCTCGATCAGCTGTTGTAGCCGGGAACATAATTCGTGATAGTGGGCCTGGTGTTGGTTGTGCTGTTCGGTGCAGAGGCTCAGGGCGCTCTGGTAGTAGTCCAGCAACAGCCACATCTTTTTATCGTGGCCCTCATTGTTAGGTTCCAGCTCTGCCAGCAGGGTATCGGTCTGAGAGGGGCGGAATGCGGATTGTTGTAGCAGTGTAACCGCCTGTTGCAGCTTCTTTCCGGTCAGTTGTTGCGCACAATACAGCCGGATACACCCCTGCCGCAGGCGGGCAAGCTGTTGCTCCAGTTCGATCGAAAGCCGAGCCGTAACGGGCATCGCCGGCTCGAATGAAGTTGAGTCGGGTTGTTCGACAAGCAGTTTCTGCCAGTGGCTGATGAAACGACCGGTCGGTTCTGAGTCTGTGTCACAGGAGGCGCTGGTTGGCGACTGTTGCTCTTGTTGTTGCAGGCTGCTCAGAATGTCTTCCAGCCTGTCAATAACGGATGTCAGTTCCTTTAACATCAGATTATCGTCGATATTGTCCATGGTTCACCATAACACCCTAGCGCAGGGGGCCTGTAAAATTATATCGAGATTGCCGGCTCAGAGGCCAAGGCACTCCAGTCAATCTGTTGTTTTTTATGTGAACTATTGACCTTGACCAGTCCTTTCAGAATAGCCTGAATACAACAGTGGCGAATATCGCCATTAAAAAAAGCGGCTTGCTGACAGTCGACCGCCAGCAGTTTCACCCAGGCACTTTCTCCGGTTTGTTCTACCAGCTGGTGGGCGGCGGCCATGGCCAGATACAGAATATTTCCCAGGCGCATATCATCCAGAGTATGGGGAGCCTTGGGCAGGAACGGATGCCCGATAATGCCGATGGCCAGGCGGCGATCCAGGTGAAAGTGGCTGGGGAACTCGGCAAACATGCGCTCGAGGCTGGCGACCGTCTGTTGCAGTGAGTTGACCTGACGTTGCGAGATGACGTAAATGAACTGCCCCTCGCGCAAGTCATAAAGTCGCGCCTTGGGGTGAATGCGACCTTGCAGGTACTCGCCCAGCTCTTTCTGCAGGGTGGCCGCATGGGCCAGACCTATCCGCTCGCTCAGGTCGACCATAAAGGGCACGTGCAGCAGCAAATAATAGATTTTATCGTTGAATGGCTCAGCCTGTGCTTCGTTGAGATACCACTGTTCGGAGCGCTGCTGGCGCTTGGCCATTTCCTGCGGTAAACGCAGCATCAGCTGGCGCCAGTTGGGTAAACCGGTTCTGGGTTCGAGCAACAACGACTGCTGTAATTCGGTATTACTCTGCAGCAGGCGGCGGCTGCGAATATGATTACGCAACCAGCCGTAAAGCAGCAGCGGTGCAATCAGCCCCAGGCTGAAGGCGAGCAGGGTAAAGCGCTGTTTGTCCTGCTGCAGTTGTTCATTCTGCCGGCGTAGTCCGCTCAGCTCTCGTTCTTGCTGCAGCTGTTGATCGCTTTCTTGTACCAGACTCTGGGTCAGCAGCCGGTTAAGCTGGCTGGCTCTCTCGTAATAGGCATGAAAGGCCTTGTGATGCACCAGCGCCTGGGTCGGACTCCCGCTGGTTTCAAACAACAGCGCCAGCAGTCGGTGGCTTTCAATCAGGCGGGGCACATCATCCTGTAGTTCGGCCAGTTTCCGGGCCTGGTCGAGCTGGATCAGGGCCAGGCCGTGTTCCTGCTGTTCCAAGTGCAGTTGACCCAGTTGCAGCAGCGTGTCTACCTGGTGGGGAATATCCTGATTGCGCTTGAAGCTGGCCCGGGCCAGGGTCAGATAGTGGCGTGCTTCGGCATAGGTCTTCAGCAGCCGGTAGGAATGGCCGATCTCCAGATAAAGCCGGGCCATCAGGTTGGCATCGCCCTGAATTTTGACCAGATCGAGCGCATTGAAAAAATAGACCAGCGCCAGACTGGCGTCGTTACCGGCTCGGGTGACCCGACCCAGGTTAAGCAGCGAGCTTATCAGCAGGGTCGGGTTACCCAGCAATTCGAATTCGGTAGTGGCCTGATTGGCGTAATGCATCGCCTGTTCGCCCTTGCCCAGTGAGGCATGCAAGGTGGCCGCCTTATCGGCGGCCATGGCCTTGAGATAGTACTGACGACGTTTGCCCAGCAGGTTCAGGGTTTCCACATAGTGTGACAGGGCCAGCTCATCCTGTTGCAGCAAGAGGTAATATTCCCCCAGCAGATAGTTGGCCCAGGCCTGCTGAATGTATTCTCCTTGTTGCTGGGCCTGAACCCGGATTTGCTCGAACGCCAGCCGGGCTTCATCGAAGCGATGTTGATACAAGAGCACGCTGGCCTGAAACAGAGGTAAGGCCGCCTTCAGTGAGGGTGGGGCATTGACCGTCAGCAGGAGGCCGGCTTCTTCGAGCAGGCTGTTGGCCTGCTCGGTATCTTGCTGTGCCAGCACCAGTTTGGCTTTGATGATAAGGCTGGCCGCCTCGGCGTCGGGCTGACGATAGCGTTTGGCGAGCTTGATGGCCTGATTGATGCTGGTATCGGCCGGTAGCGACAGCCCTTCATTGGCCTGACACAGGGCCTGAATTTGCCAGGCGGCCTGACTCTGCTCCCGGGTGCGATAGCGTTTGGCCAGTTCCTGGTGATCGAAGTCCTGACGCGAGTTGACCATCTTCGCCGGGTCGACTTCTTTGCGTTGCAGAAAAAAGTTGGTCAGGGCGACACACTCGCTAGGTCGGCTCAGCATCAGCTGCCGCGCCCGTTGCAATTCAACGGGTTCGGGTTGGTACGGCGACAGCGCGGGAGCGCCCGCCAGATGCGAGACCAGAACGGCAGCAGACAAAATCACAATAATGAATACCGATATAATATGCGGATGAGGCGTCAGTTTACGTAGCGGGCCGAAGGGAGTCCAGCTTCTGACGCGATCCGGCCCTATTGATAGTCTGGACTCGCTTGTTACTGACGCTGCAGGCGGACGTTGGCGGCCTTGCCGGCCACATTACTGCGATAGGGGTTGATATCCAGGCCGCCACGACGAGTGTAACGGGCATAGACGGTCAGCTCTTTCGGGTGGCAGTGCTGCATCAAATCCATGAAGATCCGCTCTACACACTGTTCATGAAATTCGTTGTGCTGGCGAAAAGACACCAGGTAGCGCAGCAGTGCCTCGCGGCGGATACGCGGACCCTGATAGCGGATCATCAGGCTGCCCCAGTCCGGTTGGCCGGTGACCAGACAGTTGGACTTGAGCAGATTGGAGTGCAGGGTCTCGTTCACTTCTTCGGGGTCGGTGGCGTTATTGAGCAGATTGGCCTGGGGCTGGTAATGCCGGATCTCTATATCGAGTCCATCGATGCAATCACCGGGCAGCATGCCAAACTGGGTCGGAGCTGCCTGCAGTTCGTACAGCTTGACCTTGACCGGCCCTTGGGCACAGAGGGTCAGATCCCGGGTCAGAATATCTTCTACTTCTTCCAGGCTGTCGAAGTGGCTTTGATTGAAACTGTTCAGATACAGCTTGAATGACTTGGACTCGATCAGGTTGACACTGGTGGCAGCCACACGTACCTCACCCATGGCGACCATGGGTTTACCCTTGCGGTTCAGCCAGGACAGCTCATAGAGATTCCACAGGTCTTCACCGGCGAAGGGCAGGGCATCGGCGCTGAGCCCAAGCTCGTCCCGGTTCAGGCTGCGGGGCACGGGCTGAAGTTGGCCGGCATCGTATTCACAGACGTAGCTGCTTTGCTTGCCCAGGGGGAGGTCATCCAGCGCCTTGCTAGCCTGGTATTTCTGCTCTGGTGTCATTTCGGGATCCAGTTGGTAGAATGCGAGTCACTGAGCCTATTGTGAGACTTTAATATGCAAGATCAAGTGGTGATGGCGCTGGCTGTGCTGTTTGAACGCCAGCGGCGGCTGGGGGGGATACCGCTGGTGGATCACGACGCCGATTTTGCTTCTCCGGCCGAGCAATTACCGGCACAGGCCGGCCGGGTTGGCTGGCAGCCCTGGCAGCGGCCCGAGCCCGGCAGTTTCGACAATATAGCCACCGCCCTGGCGATGCCGGTACACCCGGATCTCGGCGCGTTCTTCGGTCATTATTATGCGGGCAATGTGCCGGGCTGCTTCAAGGGGCTGTTTCTGACCCTGCTGCAACCCTGGAATGAGCAGGACTTCGAGCGGCTGCAGCAAAACCAGATAGGCCATCAGCTGATGTTGCAGAAGCTGAAGTTGCCGGCCAGCTGGTTTCTGGCCAGTTGCCGCGACGAGCAGCGGCTGGTGACCCTGGATAACGCCAGTGGCGAAGTATTGCTGGAACGCCTGGGCAAGGGCCGCATCGGTGTGCTGGCGCCAAACCTGGCCCACTTTCTGCGCCGGATGGAGCCGTGCGGCTGAAACCGTGCGGCTGAAACAAGGGCAAGTGAGGAGTGAAGTGTTAGGAGCCTCACACCTCACACGGTATTAATTCTTGAAATCCCAGGACAGGTTGGACACCAGCCGGCAGGGTTCGCAGACGAAGTCGAAAATCTCGTGTACAGGCTCGGCCAGCCGCCAGTCTTCGCCACAGCCCGGACACGTGCGGTTGAGCTCTGCCTCCAGGCTGTCGCCACCCACCCGATACAGGTAGTAGAAGGTCGGCACCTCGGTCAGATATTCGATACGCTTGGCCAGATCCCGACCGCGACGGCTCAGGCGACTGTCTGGCTCGCTCAGCTCGGTCACGGCCCCGTGCTCCAGAATGGAGCCGTTCATCTGCAGCTGATCACAGGCCTCCCAGTCTTCCTGCCACTTGAGTATCTGCTTGCTGTCGCCATTGGCCACCGGCGGTATCCGATACAGCGGCACCGGGGTGAAATGGTCGCCACAGCGTAGCGGCGAGCAACTGTGCAGGTAGGTGGTATACAGCAGCTGCCAGCGGCGCTGGTCGCAATGATCCGTGGTATCAGAATTGAGATCCTGCCCCCTGAATTGTACCTTGGGGCTGGTTAGCCCCGCCCGATGCAACTGCTCTATGGCAAGCTCCACCTGACGGCTGTGATAGCGCGGGTGCAGGCTGTCTTTTTCCGGACAGACCACCCGGGCGCTTAGCCAGCCCTGATGCATTGAAGTGGGAAACTCCCGGCCCAGGATCTGGCCGTTATAGCGCAGGGCATCGATAAACTGGCGAATGGCCGGCTCGGCGTCCGCCAGCTCTATGTCCTGATAACAATCGAAGTTCAGCTCACAAACCCACATCAGCCCAGTTGCTCCGCTTGCTGGACAGGTGACTGCGACAAGAGTTGTTCCAGCCGGGCGACTCGGGCCTCTAACTCGGCGATGCGCTGCACGAAATCCGGTGCCGCGTTCTGTTCGGTTGCGGCGGCCGTTACCGTCGCCGCAGGCAATTGCCCGGGCGAGGATTTGTAGCGGCTGACCAGCTGCAGCAGCTGAGCCATGTTGACCGAGCCGCTGACCCGTGCCTTGACGGCGGCGGTGGTGATGGCCTTGCCTTCTCGCACCAGGCTGTGAATGGCGTTGATAATATCCTGTTGGGGCATGATGGCTCCGGTTGCGTTATCTCAGGCTGACGTTCAGCTGATCGATGATTTCGGCCCAGTCCGAGTCGTCTTGCAGACCTTCTTTCAAAAAGCCGGCCTGGGATTTGCTCCAGAAGGGAGCCTCCACCAGCTCTACCTCGGGCGGCAGGCGATGAGAAGAGAGAAAATGATCTATGCCTTCATGGCTGGCGTCCAACCCCAGTTGTTCGAACAGTTCGCTGAAAGGGTGAGTGATATGTTCCATTATCGTCTCCTTTTTTACTGACTTGGTGTTTATAGACCTGCTGTTTACAGACTACATGGGTGGTGGCCTGCGGGTAACTCTTGCAGTCAACAAGAAACGACCGCCCATGCATTACAGCATAGGTGACGGGGGCTCGCGCAACACCGGTACCGACACATCCAGCACCTTCAGGCCATGCAGCCAGAGATCACCTTCGTTGTGCTGCAGGCCATCGTGGCTGAACTCGAACCGAAACTGTGCCAGCAGCCGGCCTTTTTTCCAGACATAACGGTAGCGATAGACGCTCAGCAGCTGAAACTGCTGCCGACGACAGTACCGCTCCAGCCAGTGGCGGGCGAACTCGCTCTGACGACGAACATGCCAGTATCCGGCCCCCAGCAGGCAGATGGCCAGTAGCCCCAACAGCTCAGTCACGATCGCTCGCCAGTGGTGAACTGGAAGATGCTGAATCCGAAAACAAGGTGCCGATGGCGTTTTTCAGCGGCACAGACAGCGCCGGATTATGCAGGTTGGTCAGGATTAGCGGGCGCAAGGCCGGGATCGAGACCAGCTCGGCGAACAGGCCGTTGAACAGTTCGCCGTGGTGTTCGGCCAGCTGCTCCAGATAGTTCAGCAGCAGGGTTTCGTCGGTCAGCTCCTGCCACAGCCGCGCCGCCAGGCTCAGCATCAGCGGTTGGCTCGGTGTCAGGGTGAGCAGGGTGGCGATTTTCTGGCGGCGCGCTTCAAAAGGCGCACAGCCGGCGGTGGCCCGCAGCAACAGGGCGATGCGCTCCTGATCCGCACTCTGGTGTTCCAGCTCGGTGCTGATGCCGTCAAGCAGGCGGTCGGTCAGGGCGGTGGACTGGGGATGATGCTCACACTGGTTCAGCAGCGCCAGCTGCACCGGTTGTGGCAGGTTGAACAGCCGGGATGCCAGTTGCTCGCTTAACGGGGTGTCCTTATTCAGGCGTGCCGCCACATCGGCCAGCCCCTGCAGGCCCAGTTGTTGCCAGTCGTGCTGATCGGGCGCGGCCAGGTAGTCGAGCACACCCTGATAGAAGGCGGACGGCGGCAGTTCCAGCTCCAGATGTAACCGGGCATGAAAGGCGGCCAGCTTGTCCTGAGCTGGCTGAAAGGTAAAGGGCGTCTGGGCCAGTCGTTCTTGTTGCTCGTCGCTGAGCGGTGCGCTCGGATCCTGACCCAGTTGCTCGACCAGTGCCGCGAGGAAGTGTTTGACCGCGGCATTGTTGAACAGGCCTCGTTCGTCCAGCGGCAGCTTGAGAAACCAGACATAGGGCTGGGGCTGGCTCTGGCGTTGCCAGTAGCAGACCGCCAGCCAGGCATGGCGCTGCAATGGCCAGGGGTAGGGCCGTTGGCCCGCTTCGATGGCGGCAAAGTCGTCCCGGTCAAGGGGTTGCAGGCGGCGGCCCAGATCGTAAAGGCGAAACTCGGTGCCTGCCTGGGTTAAAAATTCACTCAAGGTATCTATTTGCATCGGCTTCTCCTGTCGAACCGGGGCGAATTATAGGGAGTCGCAGACCAAGATGGTATAGTAGCGCGCTGTTTAAGAGGATGTTATCCATGCCTGCCGAACCCCAAAAGTTGTTGTATGCCATTGAACGGGAACTGAAAGCCCTGTCCTGGTGGGAAAGTGCGCCCCCATCCGCCCGGGCGCTGGCCAGTACCGAGCCGTTTTGTCTGGATACCCTGAGTTTTGCCCAGTGGCTGCAATTTGTGTTGCTGCCGCGGATGCAGGCGATGATTGACGCCGGCGCGCCGCTGCCGAACCGGATTTCCCTCTATCCGATGGCGACCGAAACCTTCAAGTCGCTGCCCGAAGACACGGGCGCGCTGGTGGAGGCCATCGCCCGTCTGGATGAAGCCCTGTCCGGCCAGCCGGTGCGGCGCGAAGCATGAGTGTCGAACTTATCTATGAAGACGAGTCGCTGGTGGCCATCAACAAGGATGCCGGTTTGCTGGTGCACCGCAGTTGGCTGGACAAGGGCGAAACCCGTTTTGCCATGCAGCTGACCCGGGACGCCGTGGGTTGCCATGTGTTTCCGGTGCACCGGCTCGACCGACCGACGTCGGGCGTCTTGCTGTTTGCCAAGAGCGCAGAGGTGGCCCGCACCCTGACAGAGGCCTTCGGTGAACGCCGGGTCGACAAGCATTATCTGGCGGTGGTGCGCGGTTACATGCCGGAGCAGGGCACACTCGATTATGCCCTGAGCCACCAGCTGGACGATATCGCCGACAAGTTTGCCGATACCGACAAGCCCCCGCAGCCGGCGGTAACGCACTGGCAGGCGCTGGCGCAGATTGAGCTGCCCTTTGCGGTGTCGAAGAAACACGACACCAGCCGCTACAGCCTGGTGCGGCTTAAACCGGAAACGGGGCGCAAGCACCAGCTGAGGCGGCACATGGCGCACCTGTTTCATCCCATCGTCGGCGATACCAGTCACGGAGACGGTCGTCATAATCGCTTCTTTCGCCAGCAATACGGCTGTGAGCGCATGATGCTGCACGCCAACCGGCTGGTGCTGACCCATCCGGTCAGCGGCGCGCCCCTGCAGCTGGAAGCCGGGCTGGATGCGCACTGGCAGCGGCTGGCGGATGAATTTGACTGGCAAACGGCACTCGATTAACGGGAACAACTCGGGTTATCATCAGTTTTCAGTAGCTTAGGTGTATGATCTCTTCGCAATCGATGCATGAACAGGAGTGAAAATGGCGGCAGTAGATATCATTATCGGCAGTGTGTATGGCTCGGCGGTGCTGGTGGCCGAGACTCTGGAGCAGACGTTGACCGACGCGGGGCATCAGGTGCAGTTGCATGAAGACGCCGTGCTGGCGGATCTGGATACCGGGCATTTCTGGTTGTTCGTCACCTCGACCACGGGTCAGGGCGACTTGCCGCCCAATCTGTTGCCGCTGTTTGAAGAAATGCGTGAAAGCTGTCCACCCATGCCGCAGTTGCGTTATGCGCTGGTGGCGCTGGGCGACAGCAGTTACGACAACTTCTGTGGTGCCGGTCGTCAGCTTGACGAACTGCTGCAAGAACTGCAGGCTCAGGCGGTGGTCGAGCGGCTGCAGGTGGACGCCACCGAAACCCTGGAGCCGGAAGAGCCGGCACTGGCCTGGCTCAAAGGCTGGATGGCGAAGATCTAATACCAATCTGAATAAAAATCTGATCTTTCTAAAGTCCGAACTCAGAGGCAACACAGCCGCCTCCCACGACACGCCATAAACTCATCCCTGAGGGCTCGGAAATGCCATCCATGGCATTTCACGGTCGTGGGAGGTCGTCTCTGTTGCCTCTTCCTGAGCTTCGAGTTGCCTGTAGACAGTGCCAACAGATGACTCTGCGGCATCAGGGAGGACAAAGGGATCTGCTCAGCCGACCATCCGCACCAAGGATGGTGCGGCTGAGCCTACATGGAGGTATTCACGGCGTGTCGGCGGAGCGGGCCCTTTGTCCGACCTTTACAGAGCAACCAAATAGATCAGTTATTTAATCAGTTTGGTATAAAAAGCCGTCAGCGATAAGCGGCAAGCGATAAAAAAACACGGCGCTGTCAGAGAGACGGCGCCGTGTTTTTTTGTATGGAGAGGTTTACCGTTTACAGCTTTCGGATACCGTCTGCCTCAATCAGGATCTTGCCCTGCTTGTACAAACCACCGATGGCCTTCTTGAAGGTACCCTTGCTGATGCCGAACAGGCGGAAGATGGTGTCGGGATCTGTCTTGTCGTTGACCTTCATGAAGCCACCGGCCATCTCCAGCTTGTCGAGTACCGCCTGGGCGGCATCGTCCACCTTGCCAGCACCGGGCTTGAACAGGGTCAGATCGATTTTTCCGTCTTCACGTACCTGTTTGATATAGCCCTTGGTGGCCAGTCCCGTCGGTACCCGGCCCGCAATATCGGACTTGAATACCAGCCCCCAGAAACGGTTTTCGACCACGGCCTTGAAACCAAGCGGAGTATGCTCGGCAATGAGCAGGTCCACTTCCTGATCGGGGCGGTAGGGTGGCAGTTCCCGGCTGAGGAAACTGTCCAGCTTGCTGCTGGCCACCATGCGGCCCTCATGGTCCAGATACAGGTAGACGACATAGTTTCTGCCTTCCTGCATGGGCTGAGACTGACTACGCTGAGGAACGAAGATGTCTTTTTTCATGCCCCAGTCGAGAAAGGCACCCAGGCGGTTAATGGTGACGACTTTCAGCGAGGCAAACTGGCCGACCCGTGCCTTGGGTGTGTCGGTGGTGATCACTGGCTCCTGATCCGAGTCCAGATAGATAAATACCGTTATCTCATCACCGGGCTGACAACCGGCAGGTAACTGGCGACGGGGCATGAAGGCCTCGCCGTATTCTCCGGCATCCAGCCAGCCGCCTTTATCGTCCAGTCGCAACAGGGGCAGGGTGTTATTATCGCCAAGCTTGATCATGAGAATTACCGTATTCGCAAAAAAACCGATCTTAGCCTGACCGGGCGATAAAGACCACCGTTGTTAACCACGGTATTCGGCGCCTGGATTAGAGGTTAAACCTTTAAATTCAATCAATTATAAATTATTTGTTGCCGAGGCCAATAAAAATACTGCTACACTCCTGAGGCTGAGCGGCCGCGTTGATGGATAAAGATAATGCGTGATTCTGACAGGGCTACAGTACACACTTCCAGATAGCTACTCCCGCTATGATCAGGAGCCGAAAATAGTATGACGCCATCACAGATCACCATCGTTGCTATTCTGATTGCCACCGTACTGATGTTTCTGTGGGGCCGCTGGCGTCACGATATGGTGGCGGCGGGCGCTCTGCTAGCCTGTGTTCTGACCGGCCTGGTGCCCGCCGACGCCGCCTTCGACGGGCTGAGTCATCCGGCGGTGATCACAGTGGCCTGCGTGCTGGTGCTGAGCAAAGGTTTGCAGAGCTCCGGCGCCGTCGACGTGCTGACCCGGCTGCTGCTGCCATCCCAGGCCGGACCTACTCTGTCCATTGCCGCCCTCACCGGGCTTGGTGCCATACTGTCGGCCTTCATGAATAACGTCGGCGCCCTGGCGCTGCTGATGCCAGTGGCAATTCAGATGGCCCGACGCCAGCAATTGCCGCCCGGCAAGGTACTGATGCCGTTGGCCTTCGGTACCATACTGGGCGGCATGACCACCCTGATTGGTACACCGCCCAACCTGATTGTCTCCGGCTTTCGTCAGGCCAGCGGTGAGGGCGTGTTCGGCATGTTCGATTACACCCCGGTCGGTCTGGCGGTGGCGGCGCTGGGGGTGGGTTTTGTGGCCCTGATCGGTTGGCGTATCGTGCCGGAACGTAAGCAGTCTGGAGTCGAGGGCTTCGATTCCGGCGCCTATATCACAGAGGCGCGCGTGCCGGACGGCTGCAAGGCCGAAGGCATGACCCTGAGAGAAATAGAGCAGGCATTGGTGGAGGCGGATGCTCAGGTGCTGGGACTGGTACGCAACGAAGTGCGGATGGCGCCGCCCAGTCCGCGCCGGCGGGCCCGGGCCGGCGATATTCTAATGCTGGAGGCGGAAGCGGAAACCCTGTCTCATGCCCTCTCCAGCCTGGGTCTTAAACTGGAAGAAGCCAAGGCGACCCGAGAAGAAAAAGAGAAAGAAAAAGAGAAAGAAAAAGAGAAAACCAAAGAAAACGGCAGCAACGAGGCCCCGGTCACCCCTGTTGCTGCCAAGGCCGATGCACAAGACAACGCCGAGGGAAGCGGATCAGATGCATCAGATGAAGTGGTGCTGATGGAGCTGGTGATACTGCCGAGCTCCGAGCTGCTGGGGCGCACGGCAAGAGGCATTCAGCTGCGCACCCGCTACGGCGTCAACCTGCTGGCGGTATCACGCCAGGGACAGCGTTCGGTCAAGCGACTGCGGGCCCAGGCCTTCAGAGCCGGCGACTTGCTGATGATGCAGGGTGGGCCCGAGGCGATCGCCGAGTTTGCCTCCAACACCGGCTGCGTGCCCCTGGCCGAGCGTGACTTGCGTATTCCCGATAAACGCAAGGCGCTGATGGCCACCGGCATCATGGCGGCCTCGGTCGCCGCCGCCGCCTTCGGACTGCTGCCGGCTGCAGTGGCGTTTGCCGCCGGTGTGCTAGCGTCCATGGTGCTGCGCACCGTGCCGCCCCGCTCGGTTTATACCGCCGTTGACTGGCCAGTGGTGGTGCTACTGGGCGCCCTGATCCCGGTAGCTGAGGCGATGGAGTCCACCGGTACTGCCAAGCTGATCGCCAATCTGTTGTTGAACGGAGTGGCCCAGGGGCATGCCATTGTCGCTCTGGTGTTGATCCTGGTGGTGACCATGACTCTGTCGGATTTGATGAATAACGCGGCGACGGCGGCGGTCATGTGCCCTATCGCCATCGGTACCGCAGCTCAGCTGGGAGTGAGCATGGATCCCTTCCTGATGGCGGTGGCTATTGGTGGTTCCTGCGCCTTTCTGACGCCGATTGGGCATCAGAACAACACACTGATCCTGGGGCCGGGGGGCTTTCGTTTCGGCGACTACTGGCGTCTGGGGCTGCCATTGGAGCTGTTGGTGGTAGTGATTAGTATCCCCATGTTACTGTGGGTATGGCCGTTGTAAACGGGACAGAATGGGTACGGAAGGAGCTAACGATGCAGAACGAATTGAATAATAAAATCGTGCTGGAGGTCTTTGACAAGATTCAGCGCTTTGGTGAACCCCATGAAGATGGGCATATTCTGGATGGAGTAGTGGCGAGCAGCGATTTTGACGGTTATAGCGTCGTATTGTCTGGCAGTGGGGTTACCTTGCAGTTGAATTTCCACCAGAGTTATCGTTTCGATTACGCCAGTGACACGCTGAAGGAGCAGTTCATGGCGAAGATTGATTATATCCATCACCATTACAACGAGCGCCAGCAAGGTAATTGAGTCCTGCTATCGCTCCTGTGCCGATATCGCACAGCAAAAATCCAACCCGATCACCCAAAAGAGCAATCGGGTTGGATTGAATCGACTTAGCCTACCATGCGAGCCCTGACGGTACGGCCCTTGATTTTACCCTGCTGCAGGTGCTTCAGCGCCTGCCTGGCCACATCTCTGTGTACCGCCACATAAGACTGCATTTCCGAGATATCAATCTTGCCCACCTGAGCACCGGCAATGCCGGCTTCACCGGTGAGGGCGCCCAGAATATCGCCGGCGCGAATCTTGCTTTTGCGGCCGCCGGCAATATTCAGAGTCACCATCTCCGGCTGCAGCGGCGCCGTGTTGCCGTTCAGATCGGCCAGCGACCCCTGCACGATAGGAGCCTGCTGATATTGTTCAATCATGTTTACCCGGTAGGCTTCCTGCGGGCTGTAGAGGCTCAGTGCCAGGCCCTGCTGGCCGGCACGACCGGTGCGGCCGACACGGTGCACATGCACTTCCGGATCCTGGGTGATGTCGTAGTTGATCACCGCAGCCAGCTCCTTGATATCCAGGCCGCGGGCCGCCACATCGGTGGCCACCAGAATATTGGCGCTGCCGTTGGCGAAGCGGATCAACACCTGATCCCGCTCTCGTTGTTCCAGATCACCGTTCAGCGCCAGGGCGGAAAAGCCCAGGGTGGTCAGGTGCTCGGCCACTTCCTGACAGGCGCGTTTGGTATTGCAGAACACCACCGCCGAGCGCGGCGCATAGTGGGCGAGTAGAGTAGCCAATGCCTGCTTGCGTAAGTTGGGCACCACTTCGAACAGCAGCTGGACTATGGTGTCTGCCCGCAGTTCATCGGCTACCGATACCCGCACGGGCTGCTGTTGCAGGCCCTGGCTCAGTTCGGCGATGCCCTCGGGATAGGTCGCCGAAAACAGCAGGGTCTGGCGTTGCTTGGGGGCGAAGGCAACCACCCGCTCGATGTCGTCGACAAAGCCCATGTCCAGCATGCGATCCGCTTCGTCCAGTACCAGGGTATTGAGCGAGTCCAGCACCAGGCTGCCCTGTTCCAGGTGCTTGAGTATACGGCCCGGGGTGCCTACTACTATGTGCGCTCCGAATTCGAGCGAGGCGGTTTGTGCCGCAGTCGGAGAGCCACCGCAGAGCGCGACCAGCTTGACGTTGGCCATGGCCCGGGCCAGACGACGCAGCTCGCGGGCGACCTGATCGGCCAGCTCGCGGGTAGGGCAGAGCACCATGGTCTGCACGCCCATTCGGTTGACGTCGAGACGAGCCAGCAGCGCCAGGCCAAAGGCGACGGTTTTACCGCTGCCGGTACTGGCCTGGGCGATCACGTCTTTGCCTTCCAGCATCAGCGGCAGGCTCTGGGCCTGAATAGGGGTCATCCGGGTGTATTCCAGGCTGGTCAGGTTAGCGATCAGGGACTGGTCCAGGGACAGGGTGGAAAATTCGGTGTTGGTCACGGGGAAACTCTTGATATCAGATAAATAGGGGCGCACTAAGGCCAACAGACCCTAAGGCGGGGCCGCATCATAGCAGAAAAGCGGCAAGGGCGGTGTCTTTTGGCCATAAGTTAAACAAAAAGCCCTCGCATGCGAGGGCTTTGTTGCGTTCTGATGCCGCCATCAGATGGACACAGACTTAGTTGTGCTTGTGCAGCTCGGCGTTCAGCTCGACGGCAGACTTGTTGGTTTTCACCTCGATGCGGCCGGTCTGGGAGTTACGACGGAACAGTAGGTCGGATTTGCCTGCCAGATCGGCGGCTTTAACCGTCTGCACTTCCTGGTTCTTATCATCCAGAACGGTCACCTTTGCGCCGGCGGTGATGTACAGACCGGATTCGATGGTGCAGCGGTCGCCCAGCGGGATGCCCAGACCGGCGTTTGCGCCCAGCAGGCTGCCTTCGCCAACGGAGATGACGATGTTGCCGCCACCGGACAGGGTACCCATGGTGGAGCAACCACCACCCAGGTCGGAACCGTTGCCGACCACAACACCGGCAGAGATGCGCCCTTCAACCATGCTGACGCCCAGAGTACCGGCATTGAAGTTGATGAAACCTTCGTGCATGACGGTGGTGCCTTCGCCCACGTGCGCACCCAGACGGATGCGGGATGCATCACCGATACGCACGCCAGCCGGTACCACGTAGTCGGTCATTTTCGGGAACTTGTCGACAGAGTTAACGCTGATGGTGCGACCCTGGGCGCGCGCTGCCAGCTGGCGTTTGGCCAGTTCGTCTACCGCGATAGCGCCTTCGGAGGTCCAGGCCACGTTTGGCAGCAGGCCGAACATGCCGGACAAGTCCAGACCGTGTGGCTTGACCAGTCGGTGGGACAGCAGTGCCAGCTTCAGGTAAACCTCGGCGGTGCTGGCAGGTGCGGCGTCGGTGTCCAGAATGGTCACAACCAGTGGCTGGCTGGTGCCTTCCAGAGCCGTAACGATTTCGGCCTGAGCTTCGGCGCCGACAGACAGGAAAGCCGCTTCCAGATCGTTCAGCTGTGCGGCGCTGATTTCGATTACAGCGTTGCCGCCTTCGTAACCGGTCTTCGCAGCAACTGCGTTAACCAGTGTGTCATCAGCGTTGTGCAGCGGCAGGTTGTAGTAAACCTCCAGCCATTCACCTTTGGCGGACTTGGTGCCCACACCCAGACCGAAAGCAAAGTTTGCCATCTTGGTAACTCCGTTAATTTGGTTTGAATTCGTAATCGGCCGGCGCGCGCATAGCGGCCAACCGGGTGTTAATCAGTTGCAGGCCGAGCCTTGCTGTGTGTTGAACAGTTCAGTGGCGAATGGTGTCGCGACGCTCGAAAGCGGCTTCGAGAATGGCTTGCAGTGCAGACATCTAAAACGACTTCCCTGTTTCTTGATTCAATTCTGGTGCATCTTTTATCATATTTTGCCGCCCTGGTTGAGCTCCTCGATCACTTTTTCTCGTAACAATATCTGTTCTTGTTCGTTTAATGGCCGATCTTCGCTGTTGGTGAGGCTAAAAAAATCTTCTACCCGTTCGCCTATGGTGGTGATCTTGGCGGCGTGCAGGTTCAGCCCCAACCGACTGAATACGGAGCCAATGCGGGCCAGCAGGCCGGGGGTATCTAGCGCCACCAGCTCCATCAGGGTGCGCTTGGTCAGCCGTTGGGGCTGTAGAAAGTTCACCTGGGTCGTGACGGTAAATTCCCTGTGCCGCCGCGAAGGCGGGCGAATGCGCACCATGGGCGGCGTTTGGATCAGCAGCACCTCGCCCAGGCTGTGGCACAGATCGCTGAGCCGGTCACCACTTACCGGCTGGCCGTCGGGTTCGAGCACGATAAAGGTATCCAGGGCATAGCCGTCTTTCGAGGTCATGATCTGGGCATCGTGGATGTTGAGGTTTTTCTGATCCAGCGCCGCCGCCACCCGACCGAACAGGTTTGGGGAGTCGGGGTTGTAGATAAACAGTTCGCTGCCGCCCCGGCCCGGCTGCTGGCTGATTTGTACCAGTGGCCGCCGGCTGTCACAGTGGGCCAGAATATGGCGGCTGTGCCAGGCGATTTGCTCCGGTGTATGGCGCAGAAAGTAATCGGCGGTAAAGCGGGCCCACAGGGGCTTTATCTGCTCGACGGGGGTATCCAGCTGTTCCAGGATCTGGCGGGCTTGGCGCTGATTCTCTCGGATGCGCAGGCGCAGATCCGGCGGATTTTCCAGGCCCCGGCGCAGCGCCTTCTGGGTGGCGAAGTAGAGCTCTCGCAACAGGGTGCCTTTCCAGTCGTTCCACAGGTGATCGTTGGTGGCACAGATATCGGCCACCGTCAGACTATAGAGAAAGTCCAGACGCAGCTCGTCTCTGACCAGGCCGGCGAATTCGCTGATCACATCCGGATCGTAGATGTCACGGCGTTGGGCGGTGACCGACATCAAGAGGTGATGGCGCACCAGCCAGGATACGAGGCGGGCGTCGGATTTGTCGAGATCGTGCTGCAGGCAAAACGCCAGCGCGTCTTCCGCCCCAAGCTCGGAGTGATCGCCGCCCCGGCCCTTGGCGATATCGTGAAACAGCGCGGCGAGGTTGAGCAGCTCGGGCTTGCGCAAGCGGCCGCAGATTTCAAAACACAATGGATGACTGCGTTTGGCGGCGGGTTTGCGGAACCGGTAGATGTTTTTGAGCAGCCGGTGCGTGTGTTCGTCGACCGGGTAAGCGTGAAACATGTCGAACTGCATCTGACCGACGATTTTGCTCCACTGGGGAAAATAGGCGGCGAGAATGCCGTAGCGGTGCATCAGGGTCAGCGCCAGGCCACAGGCACGGGGATGGCGCATCAGCATCATGAACAGCCGTCGGCAGTCGGCCCGTTCGCACAGAAAAACGGGCAGGCGGCGGCGGGCATCCCGCAACTGGCGCAGCGTGGTGGAATAAATGCCAGTGATCTGGGGATGAGCGGCAATCTGGTAGAAGAGCCGCAAGATGGCGGCAGGTTCTGCTCTGAACAGCTCGGGATTGATGACGTCGATCAGGCGGCCGCGCAGGCGAAACTCGGGGGTGAGCATCTTCACGTCCATGGCAATATGGCCAAGAATGGCCTCATCGAACAGCTGCAGCAGCATTTCGTTAAGCTCGGCTACCCGCCGCACCGTCTGATAGAAGCGCTTCATCATCTGCTCTATCGGCTCGTTACCTTCGCCGGCAAAGCCCAGTGCAGTGGCCACCGCCCGCTGGCGGTCGAACAGCAAGCGGTTATCGGGGCGGTGAATGGCCATGTGCAGGGCAAAACGCAGCTTCCACAAGAAGTTCTGACAGTCGAGCAGCTCACGGTACTCGGCCCGGGTCAGAAAGCCGTGGCTGACCATTTCACTCAGGGTGGCGGCACCGAAGTGGCGACGGGCGACCCAGCTGATGGTCTGGATATCGCGAAGGCCGCCGGGGCTGCTCTTTATGTCCGGCTCCAGCTTGTAGCTGGTGTCCTGAAACTGGCGGTGGCGACTTTCCTGCTCCTCTCGCTTGGCCTCGAAAAAGGCCTGGCTGGGCCAGAATTTATCGGGTTGGGTGGCCTGGGTAAGGGCGGCAAAGGTGTCGTAGCAGCCCGTGATCAGCCGGGCTTCGATCAGGTTGGTGGCGATGGTGATATCTTTTTTTCCCTGGCGGATGCATTCCGCCACCGAACGCACGCTGTGGCCTACTTCCAGGCGCAGATCCCACAGCAGGGTGACAAAGCTGCCGATACGGTCGTTCAGGGCCGGCTCCGGCGTGCCATTGCTCAATATCAGCAAGTCGATATCCGAATAGGGATGCAGCTCGCCCCGGCCGTAACCGCCGACCGCCACCAGCGCCAGTTGCTGATCCTTATCCAGCCCATGGCGCTGCCACAGCCCGGTCAGCAGTTGGTCCATGTGCTGGGAGCGGGTGACCACCAGCTCCATGATATCGTCGCCGGCGTTGAAGCGTTGTTCCAGCCAGTCTTGCAGGCGAGCCAGTATTTCCTTGCACTTGGGCAGGGTCAGTTCTGTGGGGTCGAGCAGGGCCGGAGCGAGCAGGCTGGCGTCCATGAGGCGGCGATATCCTTGCAGTCGGAAGTACGACTACGTTAGCAAAGTCGGCTCCGGCGGGAAAGGAGATCCCTTTGTTCGCCTCGATGCCACACCGTCGGCTGCTGCCGGTGTGGCAGATACAATAAAGGCGCCGAAGCGCCTTTATGTATGGATATCGTGTATCCGTGCTTAATTATTATCTGCCGCAGGTACTATACTTATCGCATGGTTACCTTTGGGTCCTTCTTGTATCTTGTACTGTACCAACTGGCCCGCTTTCAGGGTTCTGTATCCGTCCATCTGGATGGTGGAAAAATGTGCGAACACATCATCACCGCCTTCCTGTGGGCAGATAAAGCCAAATCCCTTAGCATTATTAAACCACTTCACCGTACCGGTCGTCATACATCTGCATCCTTTTGCTCAAACATCCAAAACAACATTGAGTAACTGGCAGCTGCCAATTTTTACGACAGGTGAACCCCGCCGGATGCGGCGACCCGAAATGCAAGCGCCATACGACACTTGATTCAATGGTCACCAATCAATCACTCTAGCCAATCATCTGGGCGAGTCAAGCGTTTGTTTGTTATCGCATTCCGCCACAGAAAGACGGTTGACAGCGTCGATGTAAGCGGTAGTGTGAAGGAAAGACTAGCTAAAGCGTTCCTGATATCCTGACAAAAAGAGTCAGTCCCTGGCTTGAAAGCGACGCCAGGCAGCGGCACCAAATCCGGAGCCGACTGCTGTAGCGAGATCCGGAACAGTGATTTAGAGTAAATATATGGGCAGGAGAACACAGCAGGCAGATGGTGATCAGTTAAAAGAGGTGGAAGAAACTGCGCTGCAGCCCCCTCCTATGTACAAGGTCATCCTGAACAATGACGATTACACCCCCATGGAGTTTGTGGTGGAGGTACTGCAAAAATTCTTTGTAATGGATGTGGATAAGGCCACGCAGGTGATGATGGCGGTTCATTATCAGGGGAAAGGAGTCTGTGGCCTGTTTACCGCAGAGATTGCAGAAACCAAGGTAGCGCAAGTGAACAAGTTTGCCCGTATGCATGAACATCCGCTGTTGTGCACCATGGAGCAGGAATGAGTAAGTACCCGCCGCAACGGGACACCGCAGTTTTTTAGGGGAGGTGCCTATGTTGAACAAAGACCTTGAGAGCACATTGAACGACGCTTTCAACGAAGCGCGCCGTGCTCGCCACGAGTTTATGACGGTGGAGCACCTGTTACTCGCGCTGTTGGACAACCCGTCTGCCAAAGAGGCCCTGACGGCCTGTGGCGCAGACCTCGAACAGCTACGCCGTGAAACCCACCTGTTTATCGAGCAGACCACGCCGCTGATACCGGCGGGGGACGATGAAATAGAAACGCAACCCACCCTCGGCTTTCAGCGTGTGCTGCAGCGGGCGGTATTTCATGTTCAATCTTCCGGTAACGCCGAGGTAACCGGTGCCAATGTACTGGTCGCCATTTTCAGTGAGCAGGAATCGCAGGCCGCCTACCTGCTGAAAAAGATCCAGATCGGCCGGCTGGACGTGGTCAACTTCCTGTCTCATGGCGTGCGCAAAGACGGCCAGCAGGAAGAGGCGCCACCCGCCCAGTTGGAAGAAAACACCGACGAGGCGGCAAGCAGCCAGACCGAAGGCTTTATCATCAACCTCAACCAATGGGTGAAGGAAGGCCGTATCGATCCACTGATCGGCCGGGATCATGAGGTCAATCGTGCCATCCAGGTATTGTGTCGTCGGCGCAAGAACAACCCGTTGCTGGTAGGGGAGGCCGGGGTTGGTAAAACGGCCATCGCCGAAGGCTTGGCTTATCGCATCGTGCATCAGGATGTGCCGGAGATTATCGCTGACAGCACCATCTATTCGCTGGATATGGGCTCGCTGCTGGCGGGTACCAAGTATCGCGGTGATTTCGAGAAGCGCTTCAAGGCGTTGCTCAAACAGTTCGAGAAGCAGAAAGGCGCCATCCTGTTTATCGATGAAATTCACACCATCATTGGTGCCGGCGCCGCCTCGGGTGGCCAGCTGGATGCGGCCAACCTGCTGAAACCTATGTTGTCGAGCGGTCAAATCCGCTGTGTGGGATCCACCACCTATCAGGAATACAGCCAGATTTTCGAAAAAGACCGGGCCCTGGCACGGCGTTTCCAGAAAATCGACATTCTGGAGCCTTCGGTGGAAGACACCACCAAGATACTGCTGGGGCTGAAGAGCCGCTACGAGTCACATCACGATGTGCGCTACACCAGCAAGGCTATTCGGGCGGCGGCCGAGCTGTCTGCCAAATACATCAACGACCGTCATCTGCCTGACAAGGCAATCGACGTCATCGACGAGGCGGGCGCGCAAATCCGCATGATGCCCCCCTCCAAGCGCAAGAAGACCATAGGGGTGGGCGACATCGAGGCCATCGTGGCCAAGATTGCCCGTATTCCCGAGAAATCGGTGTCCAGCTCCGACAAGGAGGCACTGAAGAATCTGGAGCCCAAGCTCAAGATGGTGGTCTTCGGTCAGGACAAGGCGATAGAGGTGCTGACCGACTCCATCCGGCTTAGTCGTTCCGGCCTTGGCAACGAGAAGCGGCCCATCGGCTCCTTCCTGTTTGCCGGCCCGACCGGGGTGGGCAAGACCGAGGTGACCCAGCAGCTGGCGCGGGTGCTCGGTATCGAGCTGGTTCGCTTCGACATGTCCGAGTACATGGAGTCCCATACGGTGTCACGCCTCATAGGGGCCCCGCCGGGCTATGTGGGATACGATCAGGGTGGTTTGCTTACCGATGCGGTGATCAAGCATCCTCATGCGGTGGTGCTGCTCGATGAAATCGAGAAGGCGCACCAGGACGTGTTCAATCTGCTGTTGCAGGTAATGGACAATGGTACCCTGACCGATAACAACGGCCGCAAGGCGGACTTCCGTAACGTGATACTGGTGATGACCACTAATGCCGGGGTGCAGGAGACGATACGCAAGTCTATCGGCTTCCAGCAGCAGGATCACAGCCATGACGCCATGACCGAAATCAACCGGACTTTTGCACCGGAATTTCGTAACCGGCTCGACCATATCATCTGGTTCAACCACCTGAATATGGAAGTGATTCACCGGGTGGTGGACAAGTTTATCGTTGAACTGCAGGCACAGCTGGATGCCAAAGGGGTATCGATGGAGGTCAGCGAGCAGGCGCGTCACTGGTTGGCAGAGAAAGGCTACGACAAGTCGATGGGCGCACGGCCCATGGGGCGGGTGATTCAGGAAAAACTGAAAAAGCCGCTGGCCAACGAGTTGCTGTTCGGCGAACTGGTCGGTGGCGGCTCGGTCAAAGTCACTCTAGAGGACGACAAACTGCATTTTGACTATCAGTCGGAAGCCTCTCTGGCCCATTGAGTTCAGGCCTCAGGGCATAGCACCATAATCAGCACTACAATGCCCGGCACCATGATGGTGCCGGGCATTTTATTATCCAAGAGGTGCATGCCTGACGGAACAGGGGCGCGAAAAACCACCCAAAGGTACAGCTATTGGGGGCTGACGCCGCCATGTAACATTCGGAGTGACTGGCGAACGGATTAGCGAGCGCGGAAGACGATGCGTCCTTTTGACAGATCGTAAGGAGTCAGTTGAACAGTGACCTTGTCACCGGTAAGGATACGGATGTAGTTCTTGCGCATCTTGCCGGAGATATGAGCGGTGACCACGTGGCCATTTTCCAGCTCAACGCGAAACATGGTGTTCGGCAGGGTGTCCAGAATGGTCCCTTGCATTTCAATACTGTCTTCTTTAGCCATTGAGTCCTCTTGTTAACGCAGGCAATAAAAACGGCATCGATCATGCCGGATTTCGCCTCGAGTGTAAAGTTTCCGCTCAGTCTTTCATCGCCTGCCAGTGTCCGGCTACGAGTCGCTGATGTGGGCGGAAGTGTTGTTTATAATTCATTTTTTTACAACCATCCACCTGGTAACCCAGATAAACCCAGCTCTTGTTCAATCTGGCCGCCAGTTCCAGTTGGCTCAGAATAGCGAAAGTCCCCAGAGATCTGTGCTCCAGGTCGGGGTCGTAAAAGGTGTACATGGCGCTTAGCGCCTGACCTAGCAGGTCGGTTACCGCCACCGCCACCAGCTGTTGATCCAGCCAGAACTCCATAAATACCGGCGGTAACCAGTCGCACAGCAGAAAACCGTCATACTGCTGGCGGCTGGCGGGATACATGGCGCCATCCTGGTGCCGTTCGTTGATATAACGCTGATACAGCCGAAAATACTCCGGCTTTTCCTGCTCACTCAGGCTGATGCTCAGATCCCGGTTCTGCCGGATGATGCGCTTCTGGCTGCGGCTAGGGGTGAAATGGGCGACGTCGATGCGCAGTGACTCGCAGGCGCGACATAGCTGGCAGTGCGGTCGATAAATGTCCGAGCCGCTGCGACGAAAGCCCGCACTGAGCAATTGTTCGTACCCTTCCAGGCACAACAATTCCTTGTCGAGCAAAACCAGCAGCTGTTCCAGCCGTTCGGGCAGGTAACTGCAGGGGTGTTTGGGCGTCAGCCCCACCTTGAGATTCACTTCCCTCATAACGTCAGCTCATCCGGTTGCCAGCACCCTTGTGCTAGCGACTGCTGTTGCAGCTCTTTGAGTTTATGTAAAAAACGCGAGCGTGGCCAACTTGTGACCCCCAGACTCATCAGATGCGGGTTGGGTAACTGGCAGTCTATCAGTTCGCCGCCATGACGGTGCAGATGCCGGCACAGGCCGAGCATGGCGAGCTTGGAGCCGTTGTCGACCCGATGAAACATCGACTCGCCACAAAACAACTTGCCAAGGCCGATGCCATAGAGCCCGGCCACCAGCTGTTCCCCCTGCCAGACCTCGACCGAGTGGGCGTGGCCTTGTTGATGCAGTCGACAATAGGCCTGCTCTATGCCGGGGGTGATCCAGGTGCCTTCCCGGGTTTCACGCAGCTGGCGGCAAGCGCGGATGACCTGTTCGAAGGCGATGTTGATGGTCAGCCGATATAGTCCACGACGAGCCAGTTTGGCCAGGCTGCGACTGACATACAGGGCATCTGGTTCCAGTACGGCACGAGGGTCAGGCGACCACCACAGCAGGGGCTGGCTTTGATCGAACCAGGGGAATATGCCCATGTGGTAGGCCAGCAAGAGCCGTTCCGGGCTCAAGTCGCCGCCCACGGCCAGCAGGCCATCGGGTTCGGTTAACGCCAGTGTGGGATCCGGAAACCAGAGCCTCTTGTCGAGTAGGGTCAGCATGGGGCGCCTTCGTCAGTCCTGACTCACATCGAGCCAGTCCCTGCCGGTCTGTTGCTCGATATAGTCGCGAATAAACTGGCGTACCTTCTGGGACGGGGTCACGTCTTCCTGGGCGCAAAGTTGTTCGAACAGGGCCTTTTTTCTGGGATCGATCAGCAGGGTCAGGCGAGCGGTTCTTTGTTCCATAACGACTCCGATAGTCACTAAAACATGTTAATCATATTACCATTGAATGATTAATTGATGAGCATATAATCGATTGAATAATACCAATATTATCTGTCATCGGGAGAGAAGCATGCCGCATCGGGCCCACCTGTTTTCGTTGCGTATCGGCCATGCCCTTCGCGAAAGCTGCCTGCAGGAACGGTACGATAGTCGGCGCTTGCTTAAGGATGTACTGGCCGGGATCACGGTGGGGATTATTGCCATTCCCCTGGCCATGGCGCTGGCCATTGCCAGCGGGGTGGCCCCTCAGTATGGGCTCTATACCGCCATCATCGCTGGTTTTGTCATCGCCCTGACCGGTGGCTCCCGGCTCAGCATTTCCGGGCCCACAGCCGCCTTTGTGGTGATTCTCTATCCCATCGCCCAGCAATATGGTCTGGGTGGTCTGCTGCTGGCGACCGTCATGTCGGGGGTGATCCTGGTAGGCATGGCGCTAGTGCGACTGGGCCGCTTGATCGAGTATATTCCCGAGCCGGTCATCCTTGGGTTTACCGGCGGCATAGGGGTAGTGATTGCCACCCTGCAACTGAAGGATTTTCTCGGGTTGGAGCTGAACAGCCTGCCCGAGCACTATGTGGGCAAGGTGACGGCGCTGGTGACGGCCTTTCCTCACATGCACTGGCCCAGCCTGGCCATTGCGCTGCTCACCCTGGCCATCATGCTACTCTGGCCCCGGCTGAAAATCGGGGTGCCGGCGCATTTGCCGGCGGTGATCCTGGCCAGTCTCATCACCTTGTTGCTGAACCGGCAGGGCATGGACATCGCCACCATCAGCAGCCAGTTCAGCTACCTGTTACCAGACGGCAGTATTGGCCAAGGTATTCCCTCTGTGTGGCCGCAGTGGGTCTGGCCCTGGCTACAGCCGGGGCCAGATGGTACTGCGTTGACGCTGAACTGGGACTTGTTGCGTGATCTGCTGCCGGCGGCCTTCGCCATCGCCATGCTGGGAGCCATAGAGTCGCTGCTGTGTGCCGTGGTGCTGGATGGCATGACCGGCAGGCGCCACAGCGCCAACAGCGAGCTGCTGGGGCAGGGCATCGGTAACATAATGGCGCCGTTTTTCGGTGGTATTACTGCGACTGCCGCTATTGCCCGCTCGGCCGCCAACTTCAAGGCCGGGGCCGAGTCGCCGGTGGCGGGCATGGTGCATGCGCTGGTGGTACTGGCCGGGTTGGTGCTGCTGGCACCCATGCTTGCCTACCTGCCAATGCCGGCCATGGCCGCCCTGCTGATGGTGGTGGCCTGGAACATGAGTGAGGCCCACAAGGCGGTCCGGCTGCTGAAAACCGCACCTATGGGTGACGTGCTGGTGTTTCTGACCTGTTTTTCGCTCACCATACTGTTCGACATGGTGCTGGCGATTACCGTCGGCATGCTGGTGGCGGCGGTGCTGTTCGTGCGCGATATTGCCGAGATGACCCGGGTAACGGATATTTCCGGCCATCGGCGACTGCTGGGTGCAGAGCTGCCGGAGGGCTGGTCGGTATTCAAAATCAACGGCCCCTTGTTTTTTGCCGCCGCCGACCGGGTGTTCGGCGAACTGGCGGGGTTATGTCGGCAACAAGGGGGCATCATTCTGTATATGGATGCGGTTTCTATTCTGGATGCCGGCGGACTGGCGGCCCTGAACCGCTTCGTGGATCAATGCCGACAGCGACAGATTGAAGTAGTAGTGGCGGATCTGCAATATCAGCCGCTCAAGACCCTGGCCAGAGCCGGGGTAAAACCTGTTCCCGGTGAGATGGCCTTTTACTCCACACTGCAAGAGGCGGTGGAGAAGGTAGCCAAGGCACCACTGACTGCAGTCGGATAAGCTGGCTTTACTTTCCGTTGGTGCTACCGATAGCAATAAAAACGGCGCTGTATCAACAGCGCCGTTTTTGCTTATCGCTTATGGCTGGATGTTTTACTTCAGACCGTCGAGGTAGCGTTCGGCATCCAATGCCGCCATGCAGCCGGTGCCGGCGGAGGTAATGGCCTGACGATAAACGTGATCCATGACATCACCGGCGGCGAACACGCCTTCGATGCTGGTCTGGGTGGCGTTACCATGCAGGCCGGACTGCACCTTGAGGTAGCCGTTTTCCATCTCCAGCTGGCCTTCGAAGATCTGGGTGTTTGGTTGATGGCCGATGGCGATGAAAACGCCGGCCAGCTCCAGCTGTTCGGTTTCATCGGTCTGGGTGTCTCTCAGACGAACACCGGTCACGCCCATTTCGTCGCCCAGCACTTCGTCCAGGGTACGGTTGACATGCAGGGTGATGTTGCCGTTCTCCACCTTGTCCATCAGCCGGTCGATCAGGATTTTTTCGGAGCGGAACTGCTCGCGTCTGTGTACCAGATGTACCTCGGCGGCGATGTTGGACAGATACAGCGCTTCTTCCACTGCGGTATTGCCCCCACCGACCACGGCGACTTTCTGGTTGCGATAGAAAAAACCGTCGCAGGTGGCGCAGGCCGACACGCCGCGGCCCTGATAGGCATCTTCGGAAGGCAGGCCCAGGTATTTGGCAGAGGCGCCGGTGGCGATCACCAGGGCATCACAGCTGTATTCGCCGTCGTCGCCTTTCAGCCGAAACGGACGCTGCTGCAGATCCACGCTGTTGACATGGTCAAACAGGATCTCGGTTTCAAAGCGTTCGGCGTGTTCTTTCATGCGATCCATCAACGCCGGACCGGTCAGTCCTTCGGCGTCACCCGGCCAGTTTTCCACTTCTGTGGTGGTGGTCAGCTGACCACCTTGCTGAATACCGGTTACCAGTACCGGATTAAGGTTGGCGCGGGCCGCATAAACGGCGGCGGTATACCCTGCAGGGCCAGAACCCAGAATAAGCAGTTTGGCGTGTTTGGCTTGGCTCATTTGTCTCTCCAACCTTGGCAAATAGGCAGATAAAAAGTGGCCTCGATTGTAGGGGATAGGCTTGAGGGAATAAAGCGTAACAAGGCGATTGTCGCCACCGGCATGATGCTGAAAGGTTTCGTTTGAGAGGATTACTATGGAAACGAAAGGTTATAACGAATAGTTATGCAATATAGCCCTTTTCATAGTGAAACTTGGTTAGGGGAGTAAATCAACATAAAATAGGTTTTTTATGTCAATTAACAGGCGCAGAATCGGTAGTGGTGGTGGTTGGCGGATACTTAACCTGTTTTGTGGCGAAAATAATCAGGACTAGTGTCTTGATAGTTAAAATAGCCAGCCGCAGGCATAAAAATTTGGCAATGATGGTTATTTCATATGAATATCAAACGTATGTGCTATCTGTTTGCTATTTGACATGTTAAGCTACTGAATAGCTCGATTGTATATATAATCGTTTTTTGTGTTTTTTTATTTAGTTTTTAGCCTGAAGGATGCAAGGCTGGACTCTGCCGTAGTATCGGCACCCGGTCGAAAAATGTGCTTCTTGCTAAAGGTCTATTGCATGGATGTATGGTTTTATGCCATATAGGTTTAATGTTCATAGTGGAATGTATCGAAAATGAGTCAAAGGATGGATGAAGTGTTGGATTTGAACAGCAGGCCGGCCAAAGAGCTCGACCGTATCGATCGCAACATACTCAATGAGCTGCAGCAAGACGGCCGTATTTCCAACGTAGAGCTGTCCAAGCGCGTAGGGTTAAGCCCCACGCCGTGCCTCGAGCGGGTACGACGTCTGGAACGTCAGGGTTATATCGAAGGTTATACTGCCATTCTCAACCCACAGTTTCTGGATGCGTCGCTGCTGGTTTTTGTCGAAATTACTCTTAACCGCGGCACACCGGACGTGTTTGACGAATTCAACGACGCGGTGCAGAAGCTCGAAGAAATTCAGGAATGCCATCTGGTGTCCGGTGATTTCGACTACCTGCTCAAGACACGGGTGGCGGACATGTCTGCCTATCGCAAGTTGTTGGGCGAAACCCTGCTGCGGCTGCCTGGGGTGAACGACACCCGCACCTATGTGGTGATGGAAGAAGTGAAGCAGAGCAACCGTCTGGTGATAAATACCCGATAAGCTGTGCTAATCTGCCCGGCTCTGGTATTTTTATGCCGGGCGGGGACCGAGATGAACCTGACTCTGCGAGCGGCCCCGGCCGCTCGTTTGTCGTTTGATGGCTGACGACTTTCCCTGTCGCAGCATTTATTTCTATTGCGTGACACAACATATAAGAACGAGGAGCGGGCGTTTGGCGGAGAAAAAGCTGTTTACTCCCATGTCTGGTTTACAGCGTCTGTTTGAGGCCGGATTGATCACCATTATCTTGCTGGCGATCTTCATGATGTTATCGCTGGTTTCTTACCATGCCTCGGATCCGGGCTGGTCGCAAACCGCATGGGGCGGAGACATTCGTAATGCCGCCGGGCCTGCGGGAGCCTGGCTGGCAGACATACTGCTGTTCGCCTTCGGCTTCTCGGCGTATCTGGTGCCATTTTTCATGGTGCTGATCGGCTGGGTCACCTTGTGGCGGCCGAGGGCATTGAGCGATATCTGTTATCTGACCCTGAGCCTGCGCATTATCGGTTTTCTGATGTTGTTACTCAGCCTGCTGGCGCTGGCCAGCATGAACGTGGGCAATATTTATTACTTTTCTTCCGGCGGCCTCATCGGCGATATTTTGGCGTCGGCCCTGAACTCGATGTTTGGCTCCCTTGGCACCACCCTGGTGCTGCTGTGCGGTTTTGCTACCGGTGTCACCTTCTTCAGCGGCTGGTCCTGGTTGTTGATCGTGGAGCGTCTGGGCGCGGCTGTGCTGAATACTCCCCATTGGTTCAGTCAGATACCGCAACGACTGGTCGACTGGCAGAGCGGCATCGGACGTCGCCGTCAGGGGATCGGTGAAATGCCGCCCCCCCCAGCACCCGAGACCGAGGTTGAGTCGATCCCGTCCGAAGCGGGGTTCGTGGGCTGGCGCCGGTTCAAGGATCGGCTCGGTGGTCAGTTGGAGTCAGACGCGGATCTGGAGCCGGAGTGGGAAGCCGAGCAGGACGATCCCCTGTTGGCTCCGGTTACCGCCAAGCCAGAAAAACGGGCACCGATACAGAAGAAAACCCCGCCGGTACGCAAAGAACCGGTGATGGGGGAGACCTCCGCGCCCGACATGGCCATGAGCACGATCGCCGAGGCGAACGGCTGGACCCTGGATGATGACGATGATGAGGAACTGGATTTGCCCTGGTTGAGTGAGGGCGAAGCCCCGGCCGCCCCCGTACCGGCGCCACGAACGCCGGCACCGGTCCCGGTGGCCTCGAAGCGCAGAGACTTGTCTCCCTTGCCCTCGGTCGAACTGCTTGATCTGCCCAAACCCCGGCAACATACGGTCAGCGAGGCGGAACTCGACCGCATTGCCCGGCTGGTGGAAGCCAAGCTGGCGGATTACAACGTGCAAGCCAACGTGGTCGGAGTCTATCCGGGCCCGGTGATCACCCGCTTCGAGCTGGATCTGGCCCCCGGGGTCAAGGTCAGCAAAATCACCAACCTGGCGCGTGATCTGGCCCGCTCTCTGTCCGCCATCAGTGTGCGAGTGGTGGAAGTGATCCCCGGCAAGCCCTACGTGGGACTGGAGTTGCCCAACACCCGGCGCGAAACCGTCTATCTGCGCGAGGTGATGGACAGCGAAGCCTTCGCCCGCAACGAGCATCCGTTGACCCTGGTGCTGGGGCAGGATATCGCCGGCGAGCCGGTGATCGTCAATCTGGCCAAGATGCCCCATGTGCTGGTAGCCGGTACTACCGGCTCCGGTAAGTCGGTGGGGGTCAACGTCATGATCTTGTCGATGCTGTACAAGGCCACGCCGGACGAGGTGCGCTTCATCATGATCGATCCCAAGATGCTGGAATTGTCGGTCTACGAAGGTATACCGCACCTGTTGACCGAAGTGGTCACCGACATGAAAGAAGCCGCCAATGCCCTGCGCTGGTGTGTGGGCGAGATGGAACGACGCTACAAACTGATGTCCGCCATGGGGGTGCGTAACCTCAAGGGCTTCAATACCAAGGTGCAGGATGCGATAGATGCCGGCGAGCCGCTGCGGGATCCCTTGTGGGAACCGACTCAGTCGATGGACACCTATCCGCCGGCGCTGGAAAAACTGCCCCATATTGTGGTGGTGATCGACGAATTTGCCGACATGATGATGATCGTCGGCAAGAAGGTGGAAGAGCTGATTGCCCGTATCGCCCAGAAGGCGCGGGCGGCTGGTATTCATTTGATTCTGGCCACCCAGCGGCCCTCGGTGGATGTGATCACCGGCCTTATCAAGGCTAATATCCCGACCCGGATGTCGTTCCAAGTATCGAGCAAAATAGACTCGCGTACCATTCTCGACCAGCAGGGGGCCGAATCGCTGCTGGGCATGGGCGACATGCTTTATCTGCCTGCTGGAGACAGCAACCCGACCCGGGTACATGGCGCCTTTGTGGATGACCATGAAGTGCACCGGGTGGTGGCGGCCTGGAAAGAGCGGGGCGAGCCCAACTATATCGAGGATATTCTAAGCGGCGACGTGGGCGCCGATGGCCTGCTGCCCGGCGAGGCGCCGGAAGGGGGCGATGAAGAGCTGGACCCGCTGTTCGACGAAGCGGTGGCTTTTGTCGTAGAGAGTCGTCGTGGCTCTACCTCCAGCGTGCAGCGTAAGTTAAAAATAGGCTACAACAGGGCCGCCCGCATGATCGAACAGATGGAATACCAGGGTATCGTCAGTTCCGCAGGCGGCAACGGTCAACGTGAAGTGCTGGCACCTCCGCCAGCCAGGGAGTAACCATGAAAAAACTGGCAACTTTAGGAATACTGCTGTGGTCGGTGAGTGCCGTGGCTCTGGCCGATGCGCGCGCCGAACTGCAGCAGAAGCTGGCATCCTTCGACCGATTTTCTGCCAGGTTCAGCCAGCAGGTATTCGATGAGCAGGGTGCGCCGATGCAAAGTGCCGAGGGCACCATGCAGCTGGCCCGGCCCGACCGTTTTCGCTGGCATACGGTATCGCCGGACGAGAGTCTGATTGTGTCCAACGGCAATGATGTCTGGGTGTACGACCCCTTCGTGGAGCAGGTCAGTATAGCGCCGCTGGAGCAGGCGATACAGAACACACCCTTTCTTCTGATTGCCGGCGGTGACGGGCGGCGCTGGCAGCAATACGATGTGGCCCGCAAGGGCGCCGATTATGTGGTGACCAGCAAGGATCCGGGTGAGCTGATCAGTCAGTTCAGCCTGAGCTTCGACCGCAACAACCGTATCAAGCGGTTCACGGTAATCGAGTCCGGCGGTCAGCGCAGCGAATTTACCCTGAAGCAGGTGAATACCAAGCCCGCCACCGGTGCCGATACCTTTACCTTTACCCCCCCGGCCGGGGTGATGGTCGACGACCAACGCTGAGTGAATCGTAGTTATCGCGCAAACACGGCGCCGCGTTGACACATTGACACCGAACGGCTCCTCACCCTTGGCAGCGGGGAAGCAGGCATCGCTGCGGATTTTGGCCAGGGGGAGGCTGGGGGGGGGCAGTAACCCCTCCCCAACCCTCCCCTTGCGTTGCTCCCCGCTGTTATTCTGACAAGTAAGCGGCTAAGGGGAGGGGGCTAAACCATCGCGGATGCAGAATCGCATGAGAAACGGCACTCGCGAAATATTCGGACAGCTTAGCGCTTAAAGCTTACGGCTTTGTTTTTATGGGGATGAAATGACATGAGCACCCTGAGCCTGGACTTCGAACAGGACGACTTTCGCCCGCTGGCGGCGCGGATGCGACCCCAACGGCTGGAACAATACCTGGGCCAGGCGCACATTCTGGGGCCGGGCAAGCCACTGCGCCGGGCGCTGGAAGCCGGGCACTGTCATTCCATGATCCTGTGGGGGCCTCCGGGCACCGGTAAGACCACCCTGGCCGAGTTGATTGCCCATTATTGTGATGCCCAGGTAGAACGGGTATCGGCGGTCACCTCCGGGGTCAAGGAGATCCGCGCCGCCATCGAGCGGGCGCGGGAGCACAAGCTGGCCGGTCGGCGCACCATACTGTTTGTGGACGAAGTACACCGCTTCAACAAATCCCAGCAGGATGCCTTTCTGCCCCATATCGAGGATGGCACCGTTACCTTTATCGGCGCCACCACCGAAAACCCTTCCTTCGAGCTGAACAACGCATTGCTGTCCCGGGCCCGTGTCTATCTGCTCAAGCGGCTGGAGTCGGCGGAGATAGAGCAGATGATTGCCCAGGCGCTGACCGACGAACGCGGGCTGGTCGGGCAGGGCATTGCACTGGTCGACGGCGTGCAGCGGGCACTGGCCGAACTGGTGGACGGCGACGGTCGCAAGGCCCTGAATTACCTGGAGCTGCTGTCGGACATGGCCGAGCAGCATGATGGGGTTCGCCGCATCGACAAGACGTTGCTGGCGGAAGTGACCGGTGAGCGACTGGCCCGGTTCGATAATCAGGGCGATCTCTATTACGACCTGATCTCGGCGATACACAAGTCGATTCGCGGCTCCAACCCGGACGCCGGCCTGTATTGGTATGCACGCATGATCAGTGCCGGCTGCGATCCGCTCTATATCGCCCGTCGCCTGCTGGCCATTGCCTCGGAAGACGTGGGCCTGGCCGACCCCAAGGCGATGGACGTGGCACTGGCCGCCTGGGATTGCTTTACCCGGGTCGGCCCGGCGGAAGGGGAGCGTGCCATCGCGCAGGCCATCGTTTATCTGGCCTGCGCGCCCAAGAGCAACGCCCTTTATACCGCCTGGAAGGCGGCGCTGAAGGATGCCCGTGAGCTGCCCGATTATGAGGTGCCGGTACACCTGCGCAACGCACCCACCAAGCTGATGAAAGAGCTGGGCCACGGCGCCGAATATCGTTATGCCCACAACGAGCCGGGTGCCTATGCTGCCGGTGAAACTTATATGCCGGAAGCCCTGGCTGAGCGGCGCTATTATCAGCCCAGCGAGCGGGGCTTCGAGCTGAAGGTCGGGGCCAAGCTCGATTACCTGAAAAGCCTGGACGAGCAGGCCGGTGGCTAGTTGGCTCCCGGCCCGCTAAGCTGATAAACTTGATGTCGATTTAGTGACTTCCGACCCTGCGTGTGACACGCAGTACAAGCATCAAATAAGGTAACTCATGCTGGACTCCAAATACCTGCGCGGCGATATCGCCGATACGGCGGCGCGGCTGGCAAGCCGTGGTTTTACACTCGATACTGCCTTGTTCAACAGCCTCGAAGAAAAGCGGAAGTCTCTGCAATCCCGTACTCAGGAACTGCAGGCCGAGCGCAATGCCCGCTCCAAGGCCATCGGCCAGGCGGCACGCAGCGGTGAAGACATAGCCCCGCTGAAGGCGGCGGTGACGGCCATTAACGACGAGCTGGACGGTTGCAAGGTCGATCTGGACCAGTTACTGAACGAGATTGAAGCCTTCTGTTCCGCCATCCCCAACCTGCCCGACGAGTCGGTACCGGTCGGTAAAAACGAAGACGACAATCAGCAGGTTCGCGTCTGGGGTGAGCCCACCTCTTTCGATTTTGAACCGCGCGATCACGTGGCGCTGGGCGAAGCCCTGGCCGGTCTGGACTTCAAGGGTGCGGTCAAGATTTCCGGCTCCCGCTTCGTGATCATGCAGGGCCAGATTGCCCGCATGCACCGGGCCCTGGCGCAATATATGCTGGATCTGCACACCAATGAGCACGGTTACATCGAATGCTATGTGCCTTATCTGGTGAACAGCGACAGCCTGTATGGCACCGGTCAGCTGCCCAAGTTTTCTGCCGATCTGTTCCATACCGCTATCGAAGGCGAAGGGGACGAAGCCGGCAAGACGCGTCGTTTCTCGCTGATCCCCACCTCGGAGGTGCCGCTGACCAACATCGGCCGTGACGAGATCTTCGATGCCAAAGAGCTGCCGCTGAAATTCACCGCCCATACTCCCTGCTTCCGCTCCGAAGCGGGTTCTTATGGTCGGGATACCCGTGGTCTGGTGCGTATGCATCAGTTCGACAAGGTGGAAATGGTGCAGCTGGTTCACCCGGATCACTCCTGGGATACCCTGGAAGAGATGGTCGGCCACGCCGAAAAAGTACTGCAGGGCCTGAATCTGCCCTATCGGGTGATGGCACTGTGCACCGGCGACATGGGCTTTGGCGCCGCCAAGACCTACGATCTGGAAGTGTGGCTTCCGGCCCAGAACACCTACCGGGAAATTTCCTCTGTGTCCAACTGCGGCGACTTCCAGGCCCGTCGGATGCAGGCGCGGGTACGTGGTGCAGACGGCAAGCCTCAGCTGCTGCACACCCTCAACGGCTCCGGCCTGGCAGTGGGTCGCACCCTGGTGGCGGTACTGGAAAACTACCAGCAGGCAGACGGCCGCATCGCGGTGCCCGAGATCCTGCAGCCCTACATGGGCGGTCTGAAGTTCATCGGTTGAGTCTGGTGACCTGAGCCAAACAAGCCGGGGCTATGCCCCGGCTTGTTTGTTTACGGGGTATTCAGACAGAAGTTAGTTTTATATTGAATGAAATTTATCCGCTTTTTCTTCGCCTTTTACCGCACTCCTTTGGTAGAATGCGCGGCATTCAAGAGGTACCGGCAATACATGATGGTTTGGATAGACTACGTAATTCTCGGCATTATCGGCCTCTCTGCACTCATCAGTCTGGTCAGGGGATTTGTGAAAGAGGCGATGTCACTCGCTACCTGGTTGGCCGCTTTCTTCGTTGCCAGTCGTTTCTACGCCGATCTGGCCATTCATCTCGATATCTCCGATCCCTTATTCCGCAACGGCGCAGCCATTGCCATCCTGTTTGTATTAACCCTGATTCTGGGCGCACTGATTAATTACGTTATCGGTGAGCTGGTGACCAAAACCGGACTTTCTGGTACCGACCGGGTACTGGGCGTCTGTTTCGGGGCTGTGCGGGGCGTGCTTATCGTAGCGGCCCTGCTGTTATTCATCGATACCATGACCGCCTTCTCGCAGAGTCTGTGGTGGCGCGAATCCCGGTTGATCCCGGAGTTTGGTATCGTGATCCAGTGGTTTTTCAGCCTGGTGCAGAATTCATCCAGCTTTTTACCCCCCAAGCCATAATGAATTGAGGAAATTAGGACATGTGTGGGATTGTCGGTATTCAAGGTACGACCCCGGTAAATCAGGCGCTGTATGACGGCCTGACGGTACTGCAACACAGAGGTCAGGATGCGGCCGGTATCGTTACCATTTCGGGGGATACCTTACGCCAGCGCAAGGCCAATGGTCTGGTACGGGACGTGTTTGAAGAGCGTCATATGGAACGCCTGAACGGGAATGTGGGGATTGGCCATGTACGCTATCCCACCGCCGGCAGCAGCAGCGTGGCCCAGGCGCAGCCTTTTTACGTGAACTCACCGTTCGGTATTGCTCTGGCCCACAACGGCAACCTGACTAATGCCCGGGAGCTGAAAGAAGAACAGTTCCGGGTAGCCCGTCGCCATATCAATACCACTTCCGACTCCGAAGTGCTGCTGAACGTGCTGGCGCACGAGCTGGATCAGCAGACGCAAACCCTGCACCTCGAGCCGGGCCATGTGTTTGCTGCCGTGAGCAAGGTGCATGAACAGGTGCGTGGTGCCTACGCTGCCGTGGCGGTCATTATCGGCCATGGCATGGTGGCATTCCGGGATCCCAACGGTATTCGTCCGTTGGTACTGGGCAAGCGTGAAGCCGAAGACGGCAGCACCGAATACATGGTGGCGTCCGAAAGCGTGGCGCTGGATGCGGTGGGCTTCAGTCTGATCCGTGATGTGGCTCCGGGTGAAGCTGTATATATCACCAAACAGGGTGAGCTGTTCAGCCAGCAATGTGCCGCCGAGCCGCAGTACCACTCCTGTATCTTTGAATATGTGTATTTTGCGCGCCCCGATTCCTTTATCGACAAGGTCTCTGTCTATGGTGCCCGGGTACGCATGGGTCAGAAGCTGGGTGCCAAAATCGCCCGGGAGTGGGAAGACCTGGATATCGACGTGGTGATCCCGATTCCCGAAACGTCCTGTGACATAGCGCTGGAAATTGCCCACAACCTGAAACTGCCTTATCGCCAGGGTTTTGTGAAGAACCGCTATATCGGCCGTACCTTCATCATGCCCGGCCAGCAGCAGCGTCGGCAATCGGTGCGCCGCAAGCTCAATGCCATTCCGTCGGAATTTGCCGGCAAGAATGTACTGCTGGTAGATGATTCTATCGTACGCGGCACCACCTCCGAGCAGATTATTCAGATGGCGCGGGATGCGGGTGCCAAGAAGGTATATTTTGCTTCCGCAGCCCCCGAAATTCGCTTCCCCAACGTCTATGGCATTGACATGCCTTCCGTGAACGAGCTGATTGCCTACGGCCGGGAAGTAGAAGAAATCTGTCAGCTGATTGGTGCCGACGGCCTTATCTACCAGGAACTGGAAGATCTGGAAGATGCGGTGCGTCACTTCAACCCGGAGCTGCGTCGCTTCGAGACCTCGGTGTTTACCGGTGAATACGTTACTCAGGACGTGAACCAGGAATATCTGGATGAACTGAATGCGTTGCGTAACGACAATAGCAAGCAGAATGACAGCATCGACAGCAGTCATCTGGAAATCTATAACGAAGGCCAGTAGTAATAACGACCGGACAATAAAGCAAAAAAAAGGGGTCTGCGGACCCCTTTTTCAATGCTGCGACAACATGATTCAGTGTGTGTAAATGGGCCCGAAGCCGAAGCTCCAGACGATAACGGAGCCGACCATGATACAAACCAGCAACACCAGGCCACAGGTCACCACCGAGCTGGCGTAGATAAAACCGCGTTCTTCGGGAATATGCATGATGATGGGTACGCCGGAATACAGCAGATAGACCGAATAGCTCAGCCCCGCCAGCCCTACCATCATCAGAAAGATAGGCTCGGGATAAAACAGGGCCAATCCGGTCATGAACAGAGGGGTGGCGGTATAGGCGGCAAGTTCCATGCTTTGGGTAAAACTCGGATTGGCACCGAAGGTTTTGGCCATCCAGAACGTCAGGTAAGAGAGAGCAAAGACACCGCCGATCAGGGTGAAGTACATACCGACCGACATCACAAGGGCACTCTCGGTGGTCAGCATTATGGTGCTGCTGGTGCTGGATCCGAAGTTCCAGCCAATCATGGTTGCGGATACATAGGCCGATATTGTCGGTATCAGCGCGATAAACATCAGGTGTACCAGGCTATAGCTCAGGCTCTCGTGGTGGTGGTCTATGGTATGCCATTCTTCTTTGGGGTGTGCATAAAGACCCCATATATGGTTTAAAATCATAGCGTGATCCCCTCAAACATCTCCAGCGCCAGGTGGCTCCTGCCAGGTGGCCGAACAAAGAGTCAAAACGGGTTATGCCCGTGTTTTCCTCTAACTAGTTATTGGCCAGAGACCCACTGCCGTCAAGTTTGTCTACGTATTAACCACAGGTTTGCAGCCCAGATCAACATTCAGCCAGCGGTTGAAGGTAAGGCTTCATTCAGCCAGGCTGCTATTTGCTCGCAGACCCAGTCACCCGCATCCAGGGTCAGATCGTGACCGGCCAGCGCGTGGCAGTGCAAGGGTAGCAGCCAGTGAGTGGCGATGGACTCACTGCAAGAGGGGCTGACCAGCCGGTCTTGTAGCCCGCCGAGCATCATTATGGGTACGGGAGGAGGAAGTTTCGGTGCGCGATAGCTCAGTGCGGCCAGTAACTGGCGCAATATATCGAGCCGGCGGGCCGGATACTGGCGGGCATAATGTACCCAGTGTGCCAGCAATTCGGGATCGTCTGGATGAAGATGGCTGGTGAGCGAAAGAATAGCAGCCTCCTGATGCCATGGGTCACGTGGCCACAACAGCAACTTCAACAGGGGCAGGTAGGCGGCAGGAGAAAGCCGACGATAGAAAGGACTGAAGTTGCTTAGACTGCTGTTCATCAACACGATACCGGCGATTTGCTGTGGATAACGGCTGGCCCAGTCAATGGCTACCATACCACCCAGTGACAGCGTCAACAGATAGACAGGTTGCTGCAGTAATGACGATTGCCATCGTCGCCGCAGACGTTCGGTGATGCCTTTGATGGTTGCAGGACTGCCGCTGGCATACTCGGTACCGAAACCGGGAAGATCCGCCAGTATCAGCGTGTCTTGTGGAAACTGCTGCCGGAATAGCGCGGGAAAGGCTCCCCAGTGGCGTTGTTCTCGCATCAGGCCGCGCAGGCATATCCAGCTAGTGGCACAGCCTTGCTCTCGGGGCATCAGGGGCACGGTGCCGGATACGCTGGCGGGTTGAACCAAAGGGGCTCTCCTCCTGCAGTAACAGTGTGCTCTGTTTTAAGTCGGGTAGCACAGGAGCATACTTTGTACGACTGCCGAGTTGCAGTAATGGCAGCGCCATGAATTATCCGCTAGCAGAATAATCAGCCTTAGGGTCTGTTGACCTTTCGAGATGATTTTTGCAGTAGTTTGTGGGGTCTTGATACAAGGCAGCGCTTATGCATGTAGTCACTCTACATAAATAAGCGATAACGCAGTAGCAAGCCCCCACAAGCGCTGCCCTGCGGGTTCGGCTAAACGCGTTTTTCTCTTTGTTGAGAGGGCTTTGCTTGGAATGACTAGGCTACACCCCTCTCGTCGCGATAAAAACGCGTTTAACTCGAACAAAATTTAACCTCGAAAGGTCAACAGACCCTAGTGTAGGCGATTATAGGTGACGTTTTGAGCGGGCGTATTCCTGTCATTCTATGAATTAACGGCGAGCGGGGTCTGTTCAGGCCTGCTCTGCCACTATTGAGCGGTTTCGGCCCTGTTGTTTGGCCAGATAAAGCGCCCTGTCGGCCTGCTTTAGCGCCTCGTTGATCACAACCGGAGAGCCGGGCCAGTGAGATATGCCGAGCGAGATGGTAATAAAGCCTGCCGAGGATGGTACCCAGTATATTGTCCTGCTGCAGGTAGATGGTGCCGGAGATGTAGCCGAGATACCGGCTATCGTCGGAAAAAATAGGATGCGATAGGCTGACAAGATAGTTGCCGCCAGGCGAGACAAAAGGGTCGGTGATCAGCGGCTTCTTGGCTTCAATGGATTGTCGGGCACCGGGAGCGGACAGTGTCATGCCTTTAACCGAAAGTGTCTCTGGTGAAGTAGCGATAATCACCGCTTTTGCATCGACGACCCCCACCGAGTTGAAGGTGTCGGGTTGTTGCTGCAGGCGGCGGACTTCGCTCAGCAAGGCGGTTTTATCATCCATCTGCGAACCGAGCAAACTTGCGCTGTAGGCAAGCTGGCCCTGAGTGGTCTTGAGGAATACGTCCGTCATTTCGGCCAGTTTGGCCGCATAGTCCCGATTGGATTCGAGGGTATTGTTGATCAGCAGGTCCCGCTGAACCTTGTAGGTGGCATAAAAACTGTTGCCCAGGGTGATCAGGACACTGAACACTGCCAGAGCCAGAATCAGGCTACGGAGATTGAGTTTCGGAAGGGAAGTAAGGGGTATTAGAACGAAAAAGCCTGTAAGTAAGCAGCCGAACACGGTGATGTTTTTATTTAAAAATATTCTAGAGAAACTTTTTACGTAATGCCACCTTGCGTGAATCCGTATAGGCGTCGGATGCTTCTGGGGCTATAGCTTATGCAGTGGTGCCTCTATATTGAGCGTATTCCTCGGCATTTGGGAAACTGCGAGCAGCCCCAGAACTCCTGACCTGTATTGGCTCCTCGACGGGCCTTGCGTTTCACCATGGAGGATGAACAGTTGGGGCAGCTTACTGTAGGTGTAGTAGTGGCTGGCGGAACTTTCGCGGCTGTTGCGGTGTGCTGGGAGGCTCTCAGTGCGTCTTCGGCCAGAGACATCTTCGCGTGAAGCAGCATATTATCCAGTGCCTTGCCATCGAGCAGGCTGATGCGTTTATCTCTGGCAAACGCTTCGGCCTCTTCCGTAAAATTCCCGGAGGTGACGACAAAGCCTCCTTCTACTCCAGCGCCAGCGATAACGCCATATAGTTCCCGAACCACGGACACACCCACGCTCTTCGCCTTCCAGTGCTTGCACTGCACGAAGAAAGTCAGACCATCTTTTTTCAGATGAACATCGACACCACCGTCTGCACCTTCCTCACCACCATCTATGACTCGATAACCCTGCTGCCGGAACGCTTGTCCCACCAGCAGTTCAAACTGCTGCCAGCTCATATCATCGGTTGGCTTGGCTGCTGCTCCGGTTCTGGGATTCTGAATGGAAGTGGCAACATACTTTTGAGCCAGTTTACGCCCTCTAAACGCCTTGAAAGCCGAGATGGCAGCGCCAAAGACGAAGATCATAGGGATCAGGTACTGCATTGCCGAGAGCAGAGGATGGAGCATTAATTCAGTCAGATTGGCAGGCACAGTGGAGCCTGGTGCTTTTTCTAACTGAAATGGGCGGTCGGCATAATGGTGAAGAATCAGGTAGCTGACGAGTGCCAGACTGAGGCTGACCCAATAGGGCAGTTTTGACGCGATATCGATCATATCCTCTGCGGCGGACTGACGGCGCTTCCTTGCCATATCCATATCCCAATAGTAACCAAATGAAACCCAGTGTAGCAGAGCAGTGGATAGCTGCTATCTAGCACTGTAATTATACTGCAATGGTTTTATTTAAGTATAGGGTGAGGATAAGTGCTTCTGCCGTTGCACAGGGGTGACAATTAAGGAATTTCTTTCAGTATTTCAGGCTTTTCTAAGGTTTACTAACCTGTTGATTACCCAATAAAAAGGCCCCTTGCGGGGCCTTTCCAATCGATTGGTGGAGCTGGCGGGATTTGAACCCGCGTCCGAAAAACCTACATCGTCGGTACTACATGCTTAGTCAGTCATTGAATTCGCCACCTGCTGCGGACAGACACGCCACAGAATGACTAGCCTAAATTAGTTTTAACGCTTCAACCGTTAGGCACGGCGTCCACGCGATTCTGTGAAAGATGACCTTCCAATTCCCTAAGTCACAGACAAGCTAGGGTAGAAGGGCTCTAACAGGTTATTAAGCTGCTAGTGCGTAGTTTTCGTCGTTTGCGACTATTTTTTTGCGATTTTTTAACGAGGCCTATCGCACCTCGGCATGCACCTAGGAGTTCGAGAATCTCGTCGAATCCAGAATCAGCCCCAAGTACGCTTATGGTATGGCAATTGCTGCCAAATCACAAGTGTTAACGATTCTTATGCTTCATCATCCGATCTTTTTCTCGCTTCCAGTCGCGTTCCTTCACGTCCTGGCGTTTGTCGTGGTGCTTTTTACCTTTCACCAGACCGATCTCGGCCTTAACCCAGGACTTAGACCAGTAAAGCGCCAAGGGCACCAAGGTATAACCTTCGCGGTCAAGCAGGCCAGACAGGCGATCTAGCTCGCGCCGCTTCATCAGCAGCTTGCGAGAGCGGTGTGGGTCGCATACCACATGAGTGGAGGCTACGTTGAGTGGCACAACGGTGGCAGCAAATAAAAAGGCTTCACCGTTTCTCATGAATACGTAAGCGTCACCGATGTCTACCTTGCCGGCACGCATCGATTTTACTTCCCATCCTTGCAGTTCCAGCCCGACTTCGTATTTTTCTTCTACAAAGTATTCGTGTCTCGCCTTCTTGTTGAGGGCGATGGTGCTGGAACCGACTTTTTTCTTGGCTTTGTTTTTTGTCATAGTGACGCCATTATACGGGCCCAGTCGGAAGTTTGGAATTGCCGATACGGCAACTGCTTGTTTTTCGTACGATAGTAACGGTGAGCCCAGCTTGGATTAATGTTAAAATCAGGCCGTTCTGTTGCCAGGAGAGGTTATGCCCAGTATTACCCGCAGTGCGTTGGTGATGTTCAGCGCACAACAGATGTATGAATTGGTAAACGATATAGACTCGTACCCGCAGTTTTTGCCCGGATGTGTGGCCAGTCGTATTGTGTCCGAGTCGGCCACGTCCATCACGGCGGCGTTGGACGTGGCCAAGGTAGGGATCCGCAAGACTTTTACCACGCGCAATGAACTACAACCTCATCGGCATATCAGCGTAGAGCTGGTGGATGGCCCCTTCAAGACGCTCAACGGCGGATGGACCTTCACCCCGCTCGATGTGGATGCCTGCAAAGTCGAGCTGAAGCTGCATTTCGAGTTTACCTCCCGTTTGGTGGAAATGGCTTTTGGCGGTGTATTCAAAGAACTGGCCAATGCCATGGTGCATTCATTCAGCGAGCGGGCAAGAGAGGTATACGGCCGTGAATCTTATTCGGGTTGAAATAGTGTATGCGCTGCCACAGCAACAGACGGTGCTGAGCATGAAAGTATCGGCGGGGGATAGCGTCAGACAGGTAATAGAGCAATGCGGTATTCTGCAGCAATATCCCGAAATTGACCTTGATAGCAATATGGTCGGGGTATTCGGGCGGCAGGTTAAGCTGGATCAACCTTTGCTTGATGGCGACAGAATCGAAATCTATCGTCCTTTATTGGCCGACCCCAAGGAAATTCGGCGGCGCCGCGCCGAGCAAGCCAAGGAAGAGGGACGAGCGGACAAGGTCACCGGTGGTCGTCCCGATCCCAAGAGAGCCAAAAAGTAACAGGCCATGCGGTGTGAACAACATGGCCATCGGGTCTGTTACAGACCCTGCTCGAAGGCAGCGGGAGCCGGATAGTCGCCAGTGACCGAGATCAGCGCATCATTGGTAAAGTCCAGGATCAGTTGTTTCTGTTCCACTTTACCCCGACCCGGCTTCAGGTAATAAAGATATACCCAGCGGTCATGGTTGAAACCGTCGAGGCTCATGGGATTGCCCAGCAGAAAGCGGACCTGTTCCTGGCTCATGCCCTGGCGCAGCTGGGCAACCTGCTTGGCTTCAATGTAGTTGCCCTGGGGAATGTCGACCTTGTACACCAGGCCACAACCGGCCAGAGGAATAGTGAACAACAAGGGTAAAATCAAGGTTTTGAGTTGCATGGCTGCATTATATCCTGTGTGCCTTGTTGGGCATGATAGCTGCTGACGATGGGCTTGTAAAAGCCGACACCATCTCAAGATTCCGACGACGGGAGTCTGACCCTCCAACAGGCCATAGGTTCAGTGCTGCCAGCGATGGTCATCCGGCAACCACTGTCCTATCATCTTCGTTTTTAACGTTTTCTTTCGGGAGTAAGCCAATGGCAAAGCACGTTTTTCACTTAGGGATAACCGATGAGGATCTGCACGGCGCAACGCTTGCCATTATTCCGGGGGATCCGGAACGGGTAGAGCGTATCGCCAGCCAGCTGGCGAATGCCCGGCACCTGGCCAGCAAACGGGAGTTCACGTCATGGTTGGGAGAGCTGGACGGCAAGCCGGTGGTGGTCTGTTCTACCGGCATCGGTGGTCCTTCGACTTCGATCGCGGTGGAAGAACTGGCTCAGCTGGGAGTGAGGACCTTCTTGCGTATCGGGACCACGGGAGCAATTCAGAAACATATCAATGTTGGCGACATGATAGTAACCCAGGGTTCGGTCCGGCTGGATGGCGCCAGCAGCCACTTCGCCCCCATGGAGTTTCCGGCGGTCGCCGATTTTGACTGCACCTGTGCACTGGTCGATGCGGCTCGGGATCTGGGTATTACGCCCCATGTCGGGATCACCGCCTCGTCGGATACTTTTTACCCCGGCCAGGAGCGTTACGATACTCATTCGGCCCGTATGTTGCGCAAGTTTCAGGGCAGCATGAAAGAATGGCAGGGCATGGGGGTGCTGAACTACGAAATGGAGTCGGCTACCCTCTTTACCATGTGTTCCAGCCAGGGGCTGAAGGCGGGTTGTGTCGCCGGGGTGATCGTCAACCGTACCCAGCAGGAAACTCCAGACGACGTCACCATGCAGCAGGCCGAGCAGCAGGCGATAGATATCGTCATCGGTGCCGCTCGCCGTCTGGTTTAGGACCGTTTAAAGTTCAAGTAACCCGGTTAAAACCGGGCTTATAATTTACAAGCTACAAGCTACAAGCTACAAGCTACAAGCTACAAGCTACAAGCTACAAGCTACAAGCTACAAGCTACCCCCCACACGTTTAATCAACCAGCAGCTCTCGGGCGTTGGCCAGGGTGTTGGCGGTGATTTTGTCGCCGCCCAGCAGGCGGGCCAGTTCCTGCAGCCGGCTGTGCTCATCCAATTCCTGCATACGAGTCTGGGTATCGTTGTCGGCGCTGTCTTTGCTGACGAAATAATGCTGGTGGCCATTGCCGGCCACCTGGGGCAGGTGGGTGATCACCAGTACCTGGGTGGAGTCGCCCAGCTGACGCAGTAGCTTGCCGACCACAGCCGCAGTCGGGCCGCTGACACCCACGTCCACCTCGTCGAAGATAAGGGTAGGGGTCTCGACCTTCTGGGCGGTGATCACCTGAATGGCCAGACTGATACGCGACAGTTCGCCACCCGAGGCCACCTTGGCCAGCGGACTCATGGGCTGGCCCGGGTTGGTGCTGACCAGAAATTCGACCCGGTCGATACCCAGCGGGGAATAACCGGCACCGTTATCTGCGGTCACGGTAATTTCAAAGCGGCCATGATCCATGCTCAGTTGATGCAGGCTTTGGGTGATCTGCTGATTCAATGACTGGGCATAGCGCTGTCGGCTCTGACTGAGCCGTTCGGCCGCCTGCAGAAATTGTTCTTTGGTCTGTTCGACTTCATCATCCAGTTCTTGCAGGCGGCTGTCGTTATGATCCATCTCCGCCAGCCGGGTTTTTATCTCCTGATGAAATTCATGCAGTGCAACCGGCTGTACGTGATGCTTGCGTGCCAGCTCCATCACCTTGCCGAGCCGGGCTTCCACCTCATGCAGCCGTTCCGGATCCAGTTCCAGCCGGTCCAGGTAACGGCTCAGCTCGCCGTGGCCTTCTTCCAGCTGGATCAGGCTGCTTTCTATCATTTCCTGTACCGGGCCGAGCCGGTTGTCCATCTGAGTCAGCTCGGCAACGACTTTCAGCCCCTGGCGCAGCAGCTGCAGCGCGTTGGTTTCTTCACCATCGGCCAGCACGTTCAACGCCAGCTGGCAGTCGTTGAGCAGCTCGGCCCCGTTGGCCAGGCGTTTGTGCTCGGCTTCCAGAGTCGGGAATTCATCCTCGGCCAGGGCCAGCTCGTCGAGCTCTGCCACTTGGTATTCCAGCAATTGGCGCTGGGCCTGCCACTGGGCCTGCTCGTTTTGCAGTTGCTTGCGTTCGTTGCTGAGCTGGCGCCATTGTTGATATTGCTTGCTGACCTGTTGTATCAGCTGATGATGGCCGGCATAGGCATCCAGCAGGCCACGCTGATAGTCGGATTTTTGCAATGCCTGATGGGCATGCTGACCATGAATGTTGATAAGCAAGGCACCCAGGGCCTTGAGTTGAGACAGGGGAACCGGGGTGCCGTTGATATAGCCGCGGGACCGCCCTTCGCGGCTCAGAGTACGGCGCAGAATGCATTCGCCCTGCTCATCCAGCTCCTGTTCGCTCAGCCAGGCTTTGACCCGGGGCAGTTTATCGATACGAAAACGGGCGCTAATATCGGCCTTGTCGGCACCGGGGCGTACCGAGTCGGCATCGGCCCTGTCACCCAGGGCCAGGGCGAGGGCATCGATGGCGATAGATTTACCGGCGCCGGTTTCACCGGTAATGCTGGTCATGCCCGGACGCAAGTCCAGTTCCAGAAAGGAAACGATGGCGAAATTGCTGATGGTGAGCTGAAGCAACATGGTGGAACCCCTGCACAAAACGATGCTGTATAGAGATACAGTATACTGTTGTTTTGTACAGTGGCAAGGGTTCGAGACAATGTAAGGGGGAAGCATGAGGAGCAAAGGCGGAGGAAGGCTGAGGCACAGTTTGAATGCACCTCACCCCTCACGGGTTCAGAACAGCTTGCTGCCCCAGCCGAGTTTGCTACGCAGCACTTCAAAGTAATTATGGCCACGAGGATGTAGCAGTTTCAGCTTGTAGGGACTCTTGTTGATATGGATTTCGTCACCGGGTTGTACCGCCAGCGAGACATGACCGTCGCAGCTGATCAGCATTTGCTCGGTCTTGTTGTTGGGTGACAGCACCAGCTTAACCTGAGAGTCGGCATCGATGACGATGGGGCGGCAACTCAGGGTATGAGGAAACATCGGCACCAGGGTAATGGCATTGAGATTGGGGGTCACGATGGGGCCGCCGGCAGACAGCGAATAGGCGGTGGAGCCGGTGGGAGTGGCCACTATCATGCCATCGGCGCGCTGACTGTACATGAAGTGCCCGTTGATATAGACCTCGAATTCGATCATGTGGGCGATTTTGCCCGGGTGCAGTACCGCTTCGTTCATGGCGGTATTGCTGGCCTTGAGCTGGCCGTGGCGATGCACCTGGGTTTCAAGCAGAAAGCGCTGTTCGGCCTGGTAGTCGCCGGCCAGCAGGCGTTCGAGTGGCTGTTCGAAACTGTCCGGAGACAAATCGGTCAAAAAGCCCAGGTTGCCCCGGTTCACGCCGACTACGGCCACATCGAAGCGGGCCAGCACCCGGGCCGCCCCCAGCATGTTGCCGTCGCCGCCCACCACTATGGCCAGATCGGCCCGCTCACCGAGTTCGACCATCTCCAGCAGCTCAGCCTGGTCCAGGCGAAGTTGTTCGCCCACCCGGCGCTCTATCACTACCTTGAGACCCAGGCCGACAATATAATTATACAGCGCCACCAGTGTCTGGTTGGCGCCTTCGTGATCGGGCTTGCCGATCAGGGCGATGGTATTGAATTCGGTTTCCATTGATAGATTGACCTGACTGAATAGGCAATTCGGTCATTTACTCCCTGACCGATTAATGACCCCATTCTAAATAACCCGGTGGCGGTGTGCTACCGACGTTGCGGCTATCGTCAAAATATTCTCTTGAATTCTGATCCAGAGCCCCCATATAGGCTGCAAGCTGGTAAACATATACGGGAGACAACATGAGCAAAAAACAACATCAGGTTGACGCGGAGCAAGCCGCCGAGCAGGAACCGCTGACGGTAGACACCGAAGCAGGCGCCGACGCCGAGCCGACCCAACCGGATGCAGCTTATGTCGCCGGGCTGGAGCAACAGCTGGCTGACGCCACCGCCAGTGCCCAGGCCGAGAAAGACAATGCCTTGCGTGCCCTGGCCGAGATGGAAAACCTGCGCCGCCGTGCGGCACAGGACGTAGAAAAAGCACAGAAGTTCGCGCTGGAAAAATTTGCCGGCGAACTGCTGCCGGTGATCGACAGCCTGGAACGCGCACTGGAGCACACCGATAAAGAAAGTGATGGTTTCCAGGCGGTCTATGAAGGCGTGGAGCTGACCCTGAAATCCTTGCTGGGCACGGTGGAAAAATTTGGCGTGCTGCCTATCGACCCCCAGGGTGCTCCCTTCGATCCGAACAAGCATCAGGCCATGAGCATGGTGGAAAGTGCCGAGGTGGCCCCCAACTCTGTGCTGGCTGTGATGATGAAAGGCTATGAGTTGAACGGCCGGGTGCTGCGCCCCGCCATGGTCATGGTGGCCAAGGGGCCTGCCATCGATACTCAGGCTTGATTAGAGCCGAAATATCGGCTTTTGCCTAAAAAAATGTGATGTGTGTCTTGAAAGCCGTTGGTAGCAACCACATATAGGCTCTAAAGCAAAACACGAAACGCTTACGATTGAATTCAAGATATTGAGAGAGGATTTTATGGGTAGAATCATCGGCATTGATCTGGGTACCACCAACTCTTGTGTTGCTATCCTGGACGGGGATACCCCGCGGGTTATAGAAAACGCCGAGGGTACTCGTACTACTCCCTCCATCATCGCCTATACCGATGACGGTGAGACTCTGGTTGGCCAGCCCGCCAAGCGTCAGGCGGTGACGAATCCGCACAACACCCTGTTTGCCATCAAGCGTCTTATTGGCCGTCGCTTCGAAGATGAAGAAGTTCAGCGTGATATCAAGATCATGCCGTTCAAAATCATCAACTCCGACAACGGTGATGCCTGGGTTCAAGCCAAAGACAAGAAAATGGCTCCGCCGCAGATTTCAGCCGAAGTGCTGAAGAAGATGAAGAAAACCGCCGAAGACTATCTGGGTGAAGCGGTGACTGAAGCGGTTATTACCGTTCCGGCCTACTTCAACGATGCTCAGCGCCAGGCAACCAAAGACGCAGGCCGTATCGCCGGTCTGGACGTGAAGCGCATCATCAACGAACCGACCGCTGCTGCCTTCGCCTACGGCGTGAACAAGGCGCAGGGTGACCGCAAGGTTGCGGTATACGATCTGGGCGGTGGTACCTTCGATATCTCCATCATCGAAATCGATGACATGGATGGCGAAAAAACCTTCGAAGTACTGGCGACCAACGGTGACACCCACCTGGGTGGCGAAGACTTCGATAACCGTCTGATCACCTACCTGGTTGAAGAGTTCAAGCGCGAGCAGAACTTCGATCTGCGTAACGACATGCTGGCGCTGCAGCGTCTGAAAGAAGCGGCCGAAAAAGCCAAGTGCGAGCTGTCTTCCGCCCAGCAGACCGAGGTGAACCTGCCTTATATCACCGCCGATGCCACCGGTCCCAAGCACCTGAACATCAAGCTGACCCGTGCCAAGCTGGAATCGCTGGTGGAAGATATGGTCAAGAAGTCACTGGAGCCGGTACGTATCGCGCTTAAAGACTCTGGCCTGTCCGTGTCCGATATCGACGATGTCATCCTGGTGGGCGGTCAGACTCGTATGCCTCTGGTGCAGAAGACCGTCAGCGAGTTCTTCGGTCAGGAGCCGCGTAAAGATGTGAACCCGGATGAAGCCGTGGCCGTGGGTGCCGCCATCCAGGGTGCCGTGCTGTCCGGTGACAAGAAAGACGTACTGCTGCTGGACGTAACCCCGCTGTCGCTGGGTATCGAAACCATGGGCGGCGTGATGACGGCGCTGATCGAGAAGAACACCACGATTCCGACCAAGAAGTCCCAGGTGTTCTCCACCGCCGACGACAATCAATCTGCCGTGACCATTCATGTACTGCAGGGTGAGCGCAAGCGCTCCGGCGACAACAAGTCTCTGGGTCAGTTCAACCTGGAAGGTATTCGTCCGGCCCCGCGCGGCCTGCCGCAGGTCGAAGTAACCTTCGATATCGATGCCGACGGCATCCTGCACGTGTCTGCCAAAGACAAAGACACAGGCAAAGAGCAGAAGATCACCATTCAGGCCTCTTCCGGTCTGACTGAGGAAGAGATCGACGCAATGGTTCGTGCCGCCGAAGCCAACGCCGCCGACGACAAGAAGTTCGAAGAACTGGTACAGGCTCGTAACCAGGCCGATGGTCTGGTGCATGCCACGCGCAAGCAGCTGGAAGAAGCCGGTGAAGCCCTGGCCGCCGACGACAAGAGCGCCATCGAGTCTGCCTTGACTGCGCTGGAAGCTGCCGTTCGCGGTGAAGACAAGGCCGAGATCGAAGCCAAGCAGCAGGCGCTGATGGAAGCGTCTCAGAAGCTGATGGAAGCGGCCCAGGCCAAGGCTCAGGCCGATGCGTCCGACGCGGGTGAACAACCGCAGGGTGCTTCTGCTTCCGGCAAGGCCGATGACGATGTAGTCGACGCCGAGTTCGAAGAAGTCAAAGACGACAAAAAATAAGCTAGACCCAGCGTATTAACGCTGCCAGTGGCGGGCGTTGGGATTCCAACGCCCGCCTTTGTGTGAACAGGACTCAGGTAAGCAATCAGCCTATGTCGAAACGAGATTATTATGAAGTGCTCGGGGTTTCCAAGGAAGCCGAAGAGCGCGAGATAAAGAAAGCCTACAAGCGGATGGCGATGAAATATCATCCCGACCGCAACAAGGTGGATGCCGATGCCGGCGACAAGTTCAAGGAAGCCACCGAGGCTTACGAAGTGCTGACCGACGCCCAGAAGCGTGCCGCTTATGATCAGTTTGGTCACGATGGCGTTAACGGCCAGCAAGGCGGTCACGGCTTTGGTGGCGGCGGTGCCGACTTCGGTGATATTTTTGGCGACGTGTTCGGCGATATCTTCGGTGGCGGTCAGCGTCGTCAACAGCGTGCGGCCCGTGGCGCAGATTTGCGCTACAACATGGAGCTGACACTGGAAGAAGCCGTGCGGGGCGTGACCAAAGAGATCAAGGTACCGACTCTGGTAGGTTGTGACGTCTGTGACGGCAGCGGTGCCAAAGCCGGCACCCAGGCCAAGACCTGTCCGACCTGCCACGGTCATGGACAGGTGCAGATGCGCCAGGGTTTCTTTACCGTGCAGCAGCCTTGTCCCCAGTGCCGGGGCAAGGGCAAGATCATCAGCGATCCGTGCCACAAGTGTCACGGTGAAGGCCGTTATCAGAAAACCAAGACGCTGTCGGTCAAGATCCCGGCGGGCGTCGACACCGGTGACCGCATTCGTTTGTCTGGTGAAGGCGAGGCCGGTGAATCCGGCGCGCCGGCAGGTGATCTGTACGTGCAGATGCACGTGCGCGACCATGAAATATTTGTGCGCGACGGTAATAATCTCTTTTGCGAGGTGCCGATCGGCTTTACCGCCGCCGCCCTGGGCGGAGAGGTGGAAGTGCCGACGCTGGATGGTCGGGTCAAGCTCAAGATACCGGCTGAAACCCAGACTGGTCGTCTGTTCCGCCTGAAGGGCAAGGGCGTGCGTTCTGCCCGTAGCGGTCAGATGGGCGACCTGGTGTGCAAGGTGTATATCGAGACCCCGGTCAGCCTGACCGAAGAGCAAAAAGAGCTGTTACGTCAGCTGGAAGAGTCTTGTGGCGGCCTGGCGGCCAAGAAACACAGACCCAAGACCGAAGGCTTTTTCGAAGGGGTGAAACGCTTCTTCGATGATTTGACCCGCTAAGCCGACTGTATTAGTCTGGCTGTCTTAAATGACAGCCTGGCGGCTGAAACGGAATTTATGATACGAGCCCTGTGCCGGTTTCCGGCAGGGCTTTTGTTGTTTTATTGTCTGAAAGGAACCGGGTTTCCACTATGAAGCAAACACCGATGACCATCCGCGGTGCACAGAAACTGCGTGAAGAACTGGATCACCTGAAGTCTGTGCTGCGTCCGCAAATAATCGCATCCATTGCCGATGCCCGTGAACACGGCGATCTGAAGGAAAATGCCGAGTATCACGCCGCGCGTGAACAGCAGGGATTCTGTGAGGGGCGTATCCAGGAGATTGAGGCCAAGTTGTCCAATGCCCAGGTAATCGATATCACCAAGCTGCCGAATACCGGCAAGGTGATTTTCGGCTCAACCGTTGACCTGTTCAAGGTGGATGACGAGAAAGAAATTACCTATCGCATCGTGGGTGATGATGAGTCGGACATCAAGGCCAACATGATATCGGTTAACTCTCCCATTGCCCGCGCCCTGATCGGCAAGGAAGTGGACGATGTGGCTGTGGTTAAAACACCGGCCGGAGAAGTCGAGTACGAAGTGCTCAAGGTCCAGTACCTGTAACAGACAGTACTGCGATAACGACTTCCGGCCACAGCGGCCAGGACAAAGGCAGGGGCTATGTCTCCTGCCTTTTGCTCATCTGCTCCAGAAAACCTCTGAATACAAAATCCGACAAGGTCCGGCAATCGGCCATGGACAGTTCAAACTGTACTGCGGTTAACCAGAACTGCGGGCGACGTGGCAACAAGCGCATCCCATTGGTGGACAGATTCCTTATTTCCGCCGCCAACGACGCCCTGACGACAGATCTCGTGTAGCAGCATAAGTTCTTCGTCGGTCAGAAAGCGGTGGCTGGGCATGACAATCACACATCGGGAGCATATGCTGAATCATAGCGCTCTTGACGACAGAACAAGAAAAACAGGGGGAAATATCGGGAGGGGAGCAGGAAAAGCAAAAGGGCAGGGCTGCGAGCCCAACCCTTGCAGACGGCTCAGGCTCTGGGCAGGCTGATTTTTTTCTCTTCGCTGGCACGATACAGAGTCAGGATGTGGCCGATGCTTTGTACTTTTACCGCGGCAGTTTCACGGACGATAGCGTCCATGATCAGCGTTTTGACTTCCCTGTCTTCGGCGGCAACCTTGACCTTGATCAGTTCGTGGAAATTCAGGGCCAAATCGATCTCGGCCAGTACGCCTTCAGTCAGGCCATGCTGGCCAAGCAATACCACCGGCTTCAGGCTGTGGGCCATGCCTTTGAGGTATTGTCTTTGCTTATTAGTCAGGGTCATTGCAAAATGCTTCAGTTAATAGGTTGAAAGGGGGCTATTGTACCCCCATCTAAGCTTCAATGGTAATAGCAGAGCGATAATTTAATGACCAAGAAAAAACGCTCGGCCAGCTCGACGCGCTGGCTCAAAGAGCATTTTGACGACAAATATGTACAACAGGCGCAAAAAAAAGGCCTGCGCTCGCGTGCCGTATTTAAACTGGAAGAATTGCAGGGGCGCGATCGTCTGCTCAAACATGGCATGACGGTCGTGGATCTGGGGGCTGCCCCCGGAGGTTGGAGCCAGTATTCGGTCGAGCAGGTGGGCTTGAAGGGCAAGGTAATTGCCTGCGATTTGCTGGCCATGGATCCCATTGCCGGGGTCGACTTCCTGCAAGGTGACTTTCGAGATGAGGAAGTACTGAATGCCCTGCTGGAACGGGTAGGGGAAGACAAGGTCGATGTATTGCTGTCGGACATGGCGCCCAACATGAGCGGTACGCCCGAGGTTGACCAGCCCAGATCCATGTATCTGGTGGAGCTTGCCCTGGACATGTGCCGTCAGGTGCTGACACCCAAAGGCAGCTTTGTTGTAAAAGTGTTCCAAGGGACCGGCTTCGATGAATTTCTGTTGGAAGTTCGCCGGTCTTTCAGTTCGGTAAAGGTAAGAAAACCCGATTCGTCGCGACCCCGCTCGCGAGAAGTCTACATTGTAGCTACAGGTTTTAAACTGTAGTACTCTGTCGAAGTCATAAACTGTCAGCCGGTGAGGTTAGTAATTTGAGTGACATGGCGAAAAATTTGATCCTGTGGTTGGTCATAGCCGTGGTGTTAATGTCGGTATTCCAGAGCTTTAGCCCGAGTGAGCCGAGTGGACGCCAGACGGACTATACCACCTTTGTACAGGAAGTAGCCCAAGGGCAAATTCGTGAAGTGCGCATGGATGGCAATACCATCAATGGCGTAAAGCGCAGTGGTGATCGTTTCACAACTATTCTGCCTGCGCAGGATCCTCAGCTGCTGAATGATCTGCTGAACAACAACGTGCGGGTCGTGGGTGAAAAGCCTGAAGAGCCAAGCCTGCTGACGTCTATCTTCATCTCCTGGTTCCCCATGCTGCTGTTGATTGGCGTCTGGGTGTTCTTCATGCGTCAGATGCAAGGCGGCGGTGGTGGCAAGGGTGCCATGAGCTTCGGCAAGAGCAAGGCTCGTCTGATGAGCGAAGATCAGATCAAAACGACCTTCGCCGATGTGGCCGGTTGTGATGAAGCCAAGGAAGACGTGAAAGAGCTGGTGGATTACCTGCGTGATCCCAGCCGTTTCCAGAAGCTGGGCGGACGTATTCCTACCGGTATTCTGCTGGTAGGCCCACCCGGTACCGGTAAAACCCTGCTGGCCAAGGCCATTGCCGGTGAAGCCAAGGTGCCTTTCTTTACCATTTCCGGTTCCGATTTCGTGGAAATGTTTGTCGGTGTGGGTGCGTCACGGGTTCGTGACATGTTCGAGCAGGCGAAGAAGTCTGCCCCCTGTATCATCTTTATCGATGAAATCGATGCGGTTGGTCGCCAGCGTGGTGCTGGTCTGGGTGGCGGTCACGACGAACGTGAACAGACCCTGAACCAGATGCTGGTAGAGATGGACGGTTTTGAAGGTAATGAAGGCGTTATCGTCATCGCCGCCACCAACAGACCCGACGTACTGGATCCGGCATTGCTGCGTCCTGGCCGTTTCGACCGTCAGGTGGTGGTGGGCCTGCCCGATGTGCGTGGTCGTGAGCAGATCCTCAAGGTGCACATGCGCCGTGTGCCGCTGGGTGACGATGTCAATGCCAGCGTCATTGCCCGTGGTACGCCCGGTTTCAGTGGTGCCGACCTGGCCAACCTGGTCAACGAAGCAGCCTTGTTTGCCGCTCGCTCCGCCCGTCGACTGGTGTCGATGGAAGAGTTTGAAAAGGCGAAGGACAAGATCATGATGGGCTCCGAGCGCCGCTCCATGGTGATGTCCGAGTCCGAAAAAGCGATGACTGCCTATCACGAGGCGGGTCACGCCATCGTCGGTCGCATGGTGCCCGAGCACGATCCTGTGTACAAGGTGTCGATTATTCCTCGTGGCCGTGCTCTGGGTGTGACTATGTATCTACCCGAGCAGGACCGCTACAGCTACAGCAAGCAGCATCTGGAATCAATGATTTCCAGCCTGTACGGCGGTCGTCTGGCGGAAGAAATCATCTACGGTTTCGACAAGGTCACCACTGGTGCTTCAAACGATATCGAGCGGGCGACTGACATTGCTCACAAGATGGTGACCCAGTGGGGGTTGTCGGAAAAACTGGGCCCCTTGCTGTATGCGGATGAAGAAGGCGAAGTCTTCCTCGGTCGTACCGCCGCCAAGGTCAAGCACATGTCCGATGAAACCGCCAATGCCATCGATGCCGAGGTGAAAGACGTCATTCATCGTAATTTTGAGCGTGCCAAACAGATACTGATGGACAACATCGATATTCTGCACGCCATGAAAGATGCGTTGATGAAGTACGAAACCATCGATGCCAAGCAAATCGACGATTTGATGGCACGCCGCGACGTGCGGGCACCGGCAGACTGGAAAGAAGAGTCTGACGATAAGCCGCAAGGTCCTGCTGCCAGCACTGGTGACAAGGATGCAGAACAAGCCGAGGAGGCCAAGTCTGCTGCACCGGATCTGAATAAGCCCGGTGATGCCACCAGCAACTGATAATTTATGATAAATTAAGCCCCGGACATCGCTGTCCGGGGCTTTTTATTTTGTGGGAACCTGTCGTTATGCTGTTATCAAGCGAATCCAGAAGCCTGGATTTATCCTCGCCCCGAATCATGGGGATTCTCAACCTGACACCCGACTCCTTTTCGGACGGCGGCCACTTTGTGGACAGAGACGCCGCCTTGCACCATGCCCTGCAGATGGTGGAAGACGGCGCGACTCTGATTGACGTAGGTGGCGAGTCGACACGACCGGGGGCCGATGCGGTGGCCGAGCAGCAGGAACTGGATCGGGTCATACCGGTGCTGGAGCTGCTGCGCAAGGAGCTGGATTGCTGGATATCCATCGATACCAGCAAGGCGGTGGTGATGCGGGAGTCGGTCAAGGCCGGCGCGGATCTGATTAACGACATCTTTGCCCTGCGCGAACCGGGTGCTCTTCAGGTGGCGGCCGACAGTGGCGCCGCCATCTGTCTGATGCATATGCAGGGTCAGCCCAGAACCATGCAGCAGGCACCGGATTATCAGGATGTCACCCTCGAGGTGGCGGACTTTCTGCGCCAACGACTGCAGGCCTGCGATGACGCGGGCATTCCCCGCGAGCGCATCTGTCTGGATCCCGGTTACGGTTTCGGCAAGCGGCTCGAACACAACTATGAATTGCTGGGCAAGGTAGGCCAATTGCATGCTTTGGGCCTGCCCTTGCTGGTCGGCATGTCGCGAAAGTCGATGCTGGGGCAGTTGCTGGACCGTGAAGTCGATCAACGTCTTGCCGGTGGCCTGGCGGCGCATTTGTTTGCGCTGAGTCAGGGCGCGCAGATATTACGGGTACATGATGTAAAAGAAATGGCCGATGCCATGCGGGTATGGCAGCAGGCCGCACAATATCAGGGATAATATAATGAGCAGAAAATATTTTGGTACCGACGGCATCCGCGGACGAGTAGGGGACTATCCCATCACCCCGGAATTTGTGATGAAGCTGGGCTGGGCCGCCGGCAAGGTGCTGTCTCGTACCGGCACCAAAAAGGTGCTGATTGGCAAAGACACGCGCATCTCCGGCTACATGCTGGAGTCGGCGCTGGAGGCTGGCCTGTCTGCCGCCGGTATACAGGCGGCACTGCTTGGTCCCATGCCGACCCCGGCCATCGCCTATCTGACCCGCACTTTTCGTGCCGAGGCCGGTATCGTGATCAGCGCTTCCCACAATCCCTATTACGATAACGGCATCAAGTTCTTCTCTCATGATGGCACCAAGCTGCCGGATGAAGTGGAGCTGGCGATCGAGGCCATGCTGGATCAGCCGATGGACTGCGTGCCTTCCGAGCTGCTTGGCAAGGCCAGCCGTATCAATGACGCGGCCGGTCGTTACATCGAATTCTGCAAGAGCACCTTTCCCTCCGAGATGCATTTGGACGGCCTGACCATAGTGCTCGATTGCGCGCATGGTGCCACCTATCACATTGCCCCGGCGGTATTTGAAGAGCTGGGTGCCAAGGTGATCCGCACCGGGGTGCAGCCGAACGGGGTCAACATTAACGACAAGGTCGGCTCGACCGCGCCAGCGGCCTTGATTGCCGCCGTGCAGGAGCATAGCGCCGATCTGGGCATTGCCTTTGACGGTGACGGCGACCGACTGGCGATGGTGGATCATACCGGCGCCTTGCTCGACGGTGATCAGCTGCTGTACATCATGGCACGGGACGCTCGCCGCCGGGGTACTCTGAATGGTGGCGTGGTCGGCACCCTGATGAGCAACATGGCACTGGAGCTGGCGTTGGCGCAGCAGGATATTGCCTTCGTGCGAGCCAAGGTCGGCGACCGTTATGTGATGGAGCAGCTCAAGCAAGAGGGTTGGAAACTGGGTGGTGAAAACTCGGGCCATATCATCAGCCTGGATCACAACAGCACCGGTGATGGCATCGTCGCGGCGCTGCAGGTACTCCGTGCCATGGTCGATGAAGGGCGCAGCCTGCATGAACTGGGTCGGGAGCTGGAGCTCTATCCTCAGGTGCTGGTTAACGTGCGCTTTCAGGCCGGTACCGATCCGCTGGCCGACAGCGAAGTTCAGCGTCGGGTGGCCGTGGCGGAAGAAGAGCTCGCCGGCGCGGGGCGGGTATTGCTGCGCAAGTCCGGCACCGAACCGCTAATCCGGGTGATGGTGGAAGGTGCCGAGCAAGAACAGGTACGGCGTCTGGCTCAGCATATTGCCGATGCCATACCGACTTCGCCGGAGCGGTAAGCTGGAAGCGGACAGCTTACGGCTTAAAGCTTCAAAAACGGTTGTGCAATCATCGTTTTGCCGTCTTTTTATTCACTTGAATCTATTTTTTAAAATTGCGCTTGTATCCCGTCAAGGGTCTAGCTAGTATTAGCCCCGCTCCGGACAGCAGTCTGATGCGGGGCTCAGACGTCAAGCAAAGGTAAAGCTGATGTACGAAATTCTTTTAGTGGTGTATCTGCTTATCGCACTGACTTTGATTGGTCTGGTGCTGATTCAGCAAGGTAAAGGCGCCGATATGGGTGCTTCCTTCGGAGCGGGTGCGTCGAACACGGTTTTTGGCTCCGGTGGGTCTGGTAATTTCCTGACTAAGGCGACTACGCTACTGGCAGCAGGCTTCTTTGTGGTGAGTCTGGTACTGGGTAATCTTTCCAGTAACAACACCAAGCAGGGAAGTGAATGGGAAGATCTTTCTGTACCTCAGGTAGAAGAAAGCGTCATCCCGGGTGATGTTCCTGCCATTAACAGCAGCGACGTACCCGAATAAAGTTTTTGCCGAGGTGGTGGAATTGGTAGACACGCTATCTTGAGGGGGTAGTGCCTGTATAGGCGTGCGGGTTCAAGTCCCGCTCTCGGCACCAAATCATAGTTAAGTTGAGATTTAATCTCAAATTAACTATACTCTCGCACGGTTCGGACGCGGGGTGGAGCAGTCTGGTAGCTCGTCGGGCTCATAACCCGAAGGTCGTCGGTTCAAATCCGGCCCCCGCAACCAATCCTCACGTTTATCGCATATTATTTAATAGTAAGTGCGGTAAATGGTCGCTGCGAGGCGACAGTCAGGGTCCAGGTGAATAGCCCCGATTTGAAGATCGGGGCTTTTTGTTATCTGCACTTCAGCACCGGTATCATCGGTGCACATTCACTGGGCTGCGAGCCCTTTTTTTGTTTTCGGAGGGGTAGCTTTGGCTACATTGGAACAACGATTGACCGAGATGCTGTCAGAGCCCGTAGAGGCTCTGGGCTTTGAATTGCTGGGGCTCGAGTTTGTACGCGCCGGCCGGCATTCGACCTTACGTTTGTACATCGACCATGAAAACGGTATTGAAGTAACCGATTGTGCCGAAGTCAGTCGGCAGGTCAGTGCCGTGCTCGATGTGGAAGATCCCATTTCTACCGAATATGATCTGGAGGTGTCTTCTCCGGGTATGGCTCGCCCCCTGTTCAAGCCGGCTCATTATCAGGCCCTTATCGGCCAGCAGGTAGAATTGTCCCTGCGTATGGCGGTGAACAATCATCGTAAACTGACCGGGCTTCTGGTGTCGGTAGACGACACCATGATCAGGCTGGAGGTGGCGGGAACCGAATTCCCCATCGCCTTCGCCAATATCCAAAAAGCGCATCTGGTTCCGAACTTTGACTAACGAGGCAGTCGGACATGAATAAAGAAATATTGCTGGTTGTTGATGCCGTTTCTAACGAAAAGGCCGTGCCTCGCGAAAAGATTTTCGAGGCACTGGAAACCGCCCTGGCTACGGCCACCAAGAAAAAATATGAAGGTGATATCGCGGTACGGGTCGAAATCGATCGTAAAAGCGGTAATTTCGAAACTTTCCGTCGCTGGCAGGTAGTGTTGGATCAGGAATCCCTGACCAACCCTTACGGCGAAATCACCCTGGAAGCGGCACAGATCGACGAGCCTGACATCCAGATTGGCGATTATGTGGAAGACGAGATCGACTCGGTTACCTTCGACCGCATCACCACCCAGACTGCCAAGCAGGTTATCGTACAGAAAGTACGTGAAGCCGAGCGCATGCAGGTGGTTGAGCAGTTCCAGGATCAGGAAGGTGAAATCATTACCGGTGTGGTCAAGAAGGCCACTCGCGATAACGTTATTCTGGATCTGGGCAGTAACGCCGAAGCGGTGATCTTCCGTGAAGACCTGCTGCCGCGGGAATCGTTCCGCTCCGGTGACCGTATTCGCGGTCTGCTGTATGCGATTCGCCCGGAAGCCCGTGGCGCCCAGCTGTTTGTCAGCCGCAGCCATCCGGACTTTCTGAAAGAACTGTTCCGCATTGAAGTGCCGGAAATCGGTGAAGAAATCATCGAAATAATGGCTGCAGCCCGGGATCCGGGCAGCCGTGCCAAGCTTGCGGTCAAGACCAACGACCGCCGCATCGACCCCATCGGGGCCTGTGTCGGCATGCGTGGCGCCCGGGTTCAAGCCGTATCCGGCGAGCTCAGTGGTGAGCGGGTCGATATCGTGCTGTGGGACGACAATCCTGCCCAGTTTGTGATCAACGCCATGGCGCCGGCGGACGTGGCCTCTATCATCGTCGATGAAGATACCCATTCCATGGACATCGCCGTGGAATCCGGCAACCTGGCCCAGGCCATCGGCCGTAACGGTCAGAACGTTCGCCTGGCAGCTCAGCTGACTGGCTGGGAACTGAACGTGATGACGGTGGAAGATCTACAGAGCAAGCATCAGGTAGAAAGCGACAAGATCATGAATCTGTTTGTCCAGGACCTGGACATCGACGAAGATTTCGCCGCCTTGCTGATGGAAGAAGGCTTTTCTTCCCTGGAAGAAATTGCCTATGTGCCGGTCAGCGAGCTGTTGAGCGTCGAAGGCCTGGATGAAGAGACGGTGGAGGTGCTGCGTAATCGAGCCAAGGATGCCCTGACTACTCGGGCCCTGGCGCAGGAAGAATCATTCGAAGGGGTGGAGCCGGCAGAAGATCTGCTCGCACTACCCTCCATGACCCGGGAGCTGGCATATTTGCTTGCCGCCCGTGGTGTTGCGGATCTGGAAGAATTGGCAGAACAGGGCATTGACGACCTTGAAGGAATTGAAGGTCTGAATGAAACCCTGGCAGGGGAGCTTATCATGGCAGCCCGAAATATCTGCTGGTTCGGAGACCAGAACGAAGAATAAGATCAGCGGAGGTAAATGAATGGCAGAAGTTACATTAACGCAGCTCGCCAGCGACATCGACACATCGGTTGACCGTCTTGTCCAGCAGTTTCGCGAAGCCGGCATGGAGAAATCCACCGCCGACACCGTATCGGAAACCGAAAAGGCCGCCTTGCTGACGTTTTTAAAGAAACAGCATGGCGCTGACGATAAAGAACCCAAGCGGATGACGCTGCAGCGCAAGACCATCAGCACCCTGAGCGTGCCGGTTGTCGGCGGCAAGAGCAAAGCCGTACAGGTTGAGGTGCGCAAGACGCGCACCTACGTAAGACGTGACACGGCTGAAGAGCAGCAGCGTCAACAGGAAGCAGAAGAGCAGGCGCGTCTGGAAGCACAGGCCCAGCGTGAGGCCGAAGAGCAAGCCAAACGCGAAGCCGAAGACAAGGCCAAGCGTGAGGCGCAAGAACAAGCCAAGCGTGATGCGGAAGAAAAAGCCCGCCAGGCTCAGCTGCAAGCTCAGAACACCACAGAGCAGGGGGCAACCAAGCCCCGAAGCAAAGAGCAGAAAAAGGCGGACGATATGGCGAAAAGCGAAGCAGAAAAATTGAAACAACAGCGTGAGCAAGAAGCCTTGCGCAAGGCCGAGCTGGACGCCCAGAAAAAGGCCGAAGAAGTACGCAAGCTGGCAGAAGAAAATGAAAAACGCTGGGCAGAAGAAGCCGCAGCGAAGAAGCCGGAAGATGCGGATTACCATGTCATGACCAACGAGCATGCCAAGGCCGCCGAAGACGAAGCCGACAAGACCGAAGAGCAGAAAGCTCGTCGCAGCACCGGTGGTAAGAAGCGCAAGGGTGGCAAAACCAAGGAAGATCGCGAAAATCGCGAAAGCCGCAATGAACGCCTGAGAAAAGGCAAGCGGGCCAAGGTGATGATGCCCAACTCGATGAAGCATGGCTTCCAGAAGCCGGCCCAAGCGGTTAACCGCGACGTCGAAATCGGTGAGACCATCAGCGTGGCCGAACTGGCCAACAAGATGGCCGTCAAGGGTGCTGCCGTCATCAAGACCATGATGAAGATGGGCGCCATGGTGACCATCAACCAGGTGATCGATCAGGAAACCGCCCAGCTGGTGGCGGAAGAGATGGGCCACAAGGTGGTTCTGCGTCGTGAAAACGAGCTGGAGCAGAAGGTACTGTCGGACCGGGATACCGATGCCGAACGTCAGACCCGAGCCCCGGTTGTGACCATCATGGGTCACGTCGACCACGGTAAGACCTCGACTCTGGATTATATCCGTCGGGCCAAAGTAGCCTCCGGCGAAGCCGGTGGTATTACCCAGCATATCGGTGCCTATCACGTCGAAACCGAGAACGGCATGATCACCTTCCTGGATACTCCGGGTCACGCGGCCTTTACCTCCATGCGTGCTCGTGGTGCCAGCGCTACCGATATTGTTATTCTGGTGGTGGCGGCGGATGATGGCGTTATGCCGCAGACCGTTGAGGCCATCCAGCATGCCAAGGCTGCCGGTGTACCGCTGATCGTTGCGGTTAACAAGATGGACAAGCCGGAAGCGGATATCGACCGGGTCAAGAGCGAGTTGTCTCAGCACGGCGTCATGTCGGAAGACTGGGGCGGCGAAAACATGTTCGTCTTTATCTCGGCCAAAACCGGTCAGGGTATCGACGAGCTGCTTGAAGCCATCCTGCTGCAGGCGGAAGTACTGGAGCTGAATGCGGTATATGACGGCATGGCGTCCGGTGTGGTCATCGAATCCCGCCTCGACAAGGGTCGTGGTCCGATTGCCACCGTACTGGTACAGGAAGGTACTCTGAACCAGGGCGATATCGTGCTCTGTGGTCTGGAATATGGCCGAGTGCGTGCAATGAGAGACGAGCTGGGTCGCGAAATCAAGACCGCCGGCCCGTCCATTCCGGTCGAAATCCTGGGTCTGTCCGGCGTGCCGGCAGCCGGTGATGAAGCCACTGTGGTACGTGACGAGAAGAAGGCCCGTGAAGTGGCACTCTATCGTCAGGGCAAGTTCCGCGAAGTGAAACTGGCGCGTCAGCAGAAAGCCAAGTTGGAGAACATGTTCGCCAACATGACCGAAGGCGAAGTAGCCGAAGTCAACCTGGTACTGAAGGCAGACGTTCAGGGCTCCATCGAGGCGATTTCCGAGTCGTTGCAGAAGCTGTCTACCGACGAAGTGAAGGTCAAGATCATCGGCTCCGGTGTGGGTGGAATCACCGAAACCGACGCCAGCCTGGCGGCGGCGTCCAACGCCATCATCCTCGGCTTCAACGTGCGTGCCGATGCTTCTGCCCGCAAGATGATTGAGTCGGAAGAGATTGATCTGCGTTACTACAGCGTGATCTATGAGCTGCTGGACGAAGTGAAGCAGGCCATGACCGGTATGCTGGCTCCCGAGTTCAAGCAGGAAATCATCGGTCTGGCTCAGGTACGTGACGTCTTCCGTTCACCCAAGTTTGGCGCCGTGGCCGGTTGTATGGTCACCGAAGGTAACGTCAAGCGCAGCAACCCGATCCGGGTATTGCGCGAGAACGTGGTCATTTACGAAGGCGAGCTGGAATCTCTGCGTCGCTTCAAAGACGATGTGCAGGAAGTGCGTAACGGCATGGAATGTGGTATCGCCGTGAAGAACTACAATGATGTACGAGTGGGCGACCAGATAGAAGTCTTCCAAATCGTGGAAGTACAGCGCACCCTGTAAGGGCGGCTTGTACCAGGAACCCCGGTTTCAACACTGATATATAAATGGGGGCCTTTGGCCCCCTTTGTCTTGGAAAGAGAATTATGGCCAGAGAATTCAGCCGATCCCGCCGGGTAGGACAGGAATTGCAAAAAGAAATTGCGATGATCCTGCAGCGGGAAATCAAAGATGAGCGCCTCAAGTTGGTGACGGTATCCGGTGTCGAGTTGTCTCGAGATCTGAACTACGCCAAGGTGTTCGTTACCTTTCTGGAAAATGATCCGGAAAAAATCGAGCAGGGCATGAAGGTATTGAAAGATGCCAGCGGCTTTATTCGCAGCCTGGTGGGTAAAGCCATGCGCTTGCGGGTGACTCCCGAATTGCGGTTTGCTTACGACCAGAGTCTGGTGGAAGGTGTACGTATTTCTACTTTGGTATCCAGTACCATTGCCGAAGACAATCGCCGTATGCAAGAAAGCGGTCGCAATGAAGAAGATCAAGACCAGGATCAAGATCAAGAGAAGAAGGATTAATTATGGGGCGTCAGCGTCGATTTCGTGGTCGTGAAGTAGACGGCATTCTGTTGTTGGACAAGCCTGCCGGCATTACCTCCAACGATGCCCTGCAACAGGTCAAGCGTATTTATGCCGCCGCCAAGGCGGGTCATACCGGTGCGCTCGATCCGCTGGCCACCGGCATGTTGCCGATCTGCCTGGGCGAGGCGACCAAGTTTTCCCAGTTTTTGCTGGAAGCGGACAAGCGCTATCGGGTGGTTGCCAAGCTGGGCGAGCGTACCGATACCAGTGATGCGGATGGCGAAGTGGTCGAGACCCGGCCGGTCAACGTGGCCCCGGGTGACTTGATCGAAGCACTGGACCGCTTTCGTGGCCAGAGCCAGCAGATCCCGTCCATGTATTCCGCGCTCAAGTATCAGGGCAAGCCCCTGTACCAGTATGCCCGTGAAGGCATAGAAGTACCGCGGGAATCCCGCCCCATCACCGTCTATGAGCTGACACTCATTCGCTTTGAAGGGGATGAAGTCGAGCTGGAAGTGCATTGCAGCAAGGGCACCTATATCCGGACCATCGTCGATGATCTGGGCGAAGTGCTGGGCTGCGGGGCGCACGTGACTGTGCTGCGCCGGCTGGCGGTAGCGGGTTACCCGACCGAACGTATGCTGACTCTTGAGCAGTTGGAGTGTATTCTCGAAAACTGCCGGACGCAGGATATAGCGCCTCGCCTGGAGCTGGATCCGCTGTTGTTGCCGATGGACACCGCCGTTTCCACCCTGCCGGAAGTGAATATGTCCGAGCTGGTGGCCGGTTATATCAACCAGGGGCAGGCGGTGCAGGTCTCCGGCGCGCCGCTCGAGGGTTTGGTACGCATGACCATGGGTGATGAACACCAGTTTATCGGTGTCGGTGAAATCGACGACGACGGTAAAGTCGCCCCCAAGCGCCTGGTTCGCTGAAACGCCTTAGCTTCCCAACATAAACGGCTCTAGTCAGGGCCGTTTATGTTACTGACATTTTCTGGTTGCCAACATCGGCTTAACTGGTAGAATGCGCAGCTCGCTTTCCGGCTGAATTAGTGATCGGCTGGAAAAAACATTCATCTCTTTGGAGTACAAAAGATGTCACTAAATGCTGAAACCAAAGCCCAGATCGTTGCTGACCATGCACGTGCTGAAGGCGACACCGGTTCACCTGAAGTTCAGGTTGCCCTGCTGAGCGCCCAGATCAACCACCTGCAAGGTCACTTCAAGCAGCACATCCACGATCACCACAGCCGTCGTGGTCTGCTGCGCATGGTATCCCAGCGTCGTAGCCTGCTGGACTACCTGAAGCGTAAAGACGTTGCGCGTTATAGTGCACTGATCGCCAAACTGGGTCTGCGTCGTTAATCGACCATCCGGTTCAAGAAAAAGGGGCTTCGGCCCCTTTTTTGTTGCCTGATTTTTAAGGTTAGGGGTAAGGCGTGAGGAGCAAAATACACTGCCTGTGAGTTAGGTGTTTTTCGCCTCACCCCTCACTTGCATAAAGCCTGTGAATTCGGTTTATACCCAGCACTCTTTTCGCCTCACTTCTCACGTGTTCCCCACTTGTTTTTCCCTTGCGTTTCTGTCCTTTAAACGGGAATCAAGTATACTGTGGCGGTAAATTAAAAGACCAAACATATTAAGGAATCTACAACGTGAATCCTATCGTGAAAACCTTCCAGTACGGCCAGCATACCGTCACCCTCGAAACCGGCGTAATGGCGCGTCAGGCCAATGGTGCCGTCATGGCCAGCATCGATGATACCGCCGTTCTGGTGACCGTCGTTGGCAAGCGCGAAGCCGATGAAAGCAAAGACTTCTTCCCGCTGACCGTTAACTACCAGGAGCGGACCTACGCTGCCGGCCGTATCCCGGGCAGCTTCTTCAAGCGCGAAGGCCGTCCGACGGAAGGTGAAACACTGACCTCGCGACTGATTGACCGTCCGATCCGTCCGTTGTTTCCCGATGGATTCAAAAACGAAGTACAGGTGATTGCGACCGTCGTATCGGTTAACCCCGATATCGCGCCCGATATCATTGCCATGCTGGGTACCTCCGCGGCCCTGGCCATTTCCGGTATTCCGTTTGCCGGCCCTATCGGTGCCGCCCGCGTCGGTTACATGAATGGCGAATACGTACTGAACCCGAGCATCAGCGAGCTGGAAAACAGCGAGCTGGATCTGGTGGTTGCCGGTACCGCCAATGCGGTACTGATGGTGGAGTCTGAAGCCAACATTCTGCCCGAAGAAGTGATGCTGGGCGCCGTTGTTTACGGTCACGAGCAGCTGAACACCGCCGTTCAGGCAATCAATGAATTTGCCGCCGAAGTGGGCACCCAGCCCTGGGACTGGCAGCCGAAGGCCGAGAACGAAAGCCTGAAAGCTCAGGTTGCCGAACTGGCTACCACCGAACTGGGCGAAGCCTATCGCATCACCGACAAGAGCGCTCGTCGTGACGCCATCGGTGCCATCAAGGCCAAGGCACTGACGGCGGTACTGTCCGCTAATCCCGAGCAGGGCATCAAGGAAGTACAGGAACAGCTGGGCAAGCTGGAGAAGCAGATTGTACGTGGTCGCGTAGTACGCGGTGAGCCCCGTATCGATGGTCGCGAACCGGACATGATCCGTGCCCTGAACGTGGCTACTGGTCTGCTGCCCCGTACCCATGGTTCCGCCCTGTTCACCCGTGGTGAAACCCAGGCCCTGGTTGCCGCTACCCTGGGCACAGAGCGTGACGCTCAGCTGATCGACGAGCTGACCGGCGCCCGTACCAACCGCTTCATGCTGCACTACAACTTCCCTCCCTACTGTGTGGGCGAAACCGGCATGGTCGGCAGCCCCAAGCGTCGGGAAATCGGTCACGGCCGTCTGGCCAAGCGCGGCGTTGCTGCCGTGATGCCGAGTGCTGATGTCTTCCCGTACACGGTGCGTGTGGTATCTGAAATTACCGAATCGAATGGTTCTTCCTCCATGGCTTCCGTGTGCGGTACGTCACTGGCGCTGATGGACGCGGGTGTGCCGATCAAGGCTTCCGTGGCCGGTATCGCCATGGGTCTGGTTAAAGAAGACGCCGGCTTTGTGGTGCTGTCCGACATCCTGGGTGACGAAGATCATCTGGGCGACATGGACTTTAAAGTGGCCGGTACCACTCAGGGCATTACCGCCCTGCAGATGGACATCAAGATCGAAGGCATCACCAAAGAAATCATGGAAGTGGCGCTGAAGCAGGCGCGCAACGCCCGTCTGCACATCTTGAAAGTAATGGATGAAGCGATGCAGGCACCGCGTGCCGATATCTCCGATTTCGCTCCGCGTATCCATATCATCAAGATCAACCCGGAGAAGATCCGTGATGTCATCGGTAAAGGTGGCGCCACCATTCGTGCGCTGACCGAAGAAACCGGCACCACCATAGAGCTGGATGACGACGGTACCGTCAAGATTGCCGCCGTCGACGGCGAAGCCGCCAAGCTTGCGATTCGTCGCATCGAGCAGCTGACAGCCGAAGTGGAAGCCGGCACCATCTACGAAGGTCAGGTTGTACGCCTGGCCGACTTCGGTGCCTTCGTCAACATTCTGCCCGGCAAGGATGGTCTGGTGCATATCTCCCAGATCACCGAAGAGCGGGTCAAGAATGTGTCCGATCACCTGACCGTGGGTGACATGGTCAAGGTCAAGGTACTGGAAGTGGATCGTCAGGGCCGTATTCGTCTGTCCATCAAGGAAGCGAAAGAGCCGGCAGTAGCCGAAGCTCCCGCTGCCGAAGAAACCAAGGTTGAAGAAGCCAAGGTTGAAACGGCACCGACCGAAGTAGCTCAAACTGAAGCAGCACCGGCCGACAAGGCCGAGTAACTTCAGCCATGGCCTGACAGGCTAATGGATAAATAGAAAAAGCCGGGATGATTCCCGGCTTTTTTGTTTTTGGCCATGGCATGTGATGGTCGGTGGAGCAGATCCCTTTGCCCTCAGTGATGCACCGGCGTTGCCTCTGAAACTCCGACCCAAAATTTGATTAGAGATTAAATGGGATTGGTATCATACCAATTTGAATAAACATCCGATCATTTATCAAACCCGAGCTCAGAGGCAACACAGCCGCCTCCACGACACGCCATAAACTCATCCCTGAGGGCTCGGGAAATGCCGTCCATGGCATTTCACGGTCGTGGTAGTCGATCTCTGTTGCCTCTTCTCAAGCACCGAGTTGTCTGTAGACGATGTCAACAGGCAACTCCCTGGCATCAGGGAGGATAAAGGGATCTGCTCCGCCGACCCTCCGCGCCAAGGATGGCGCGGCGGAGCCTACATGGAGGTATTCACGGCGTGTCGGCGGAGCGGGCCCTTTGTCCGACCTTTGCAGAGCAACCAACTAGATCAGTTATTTACTCTGTTTGGTATCAGGCAGTCAGCGGCTTTGCAAGAGGCTGGCGGCTGTCCTGCTGAGCGTCCAGGTGGCGCAGCAGTATGCCGAAGTCGGCGTCCACCGACTCGGGAAGAGGCAGACAGACCACATGACCGCTGCCGGGTGCGACCTCGATGGCTTCACCCTTGCGGTTTTTCAGCTGTTCCAGGGTGAAGGTCAGGTTACCTTTGGGCGTCATCAGCTCCAGACGATTGCCGACCAGAAACTTGTTCTTCACCGCCACTTCTACCCAGTCGCCGTTGCGGGCAGTGATTTCGCCCACGAACTGCTGACTGGTGGAGACCGAGTAGCCGGTGTCGTAATTCTGATAGTCGCTGTGGGCGTGACGCTTGAGAAAGCCTTCGGTGTAACCGCGGTGGGCCAGGTTTTCCAGGGTATTCATCAAGGAGGCGTCGAAGGGGCGTCCGGCCACCGCATCGTCTATGGCCTTGCGATACACCTGAGCGGTGCGGGCTACGTAATAGAACGACTTGGTGCGGCCTTCAATCTTCAGCGAGTGCACGCCCATTTGAGTCAATCGCTCCACATACTGTACCGCGCGCAGATCCTTGGAATTCATGATGTAGGTGCCGTGCTCGTCTTCATAGGCGGCCATGTACTCGCCGGGGCGATTGCTTTCTTCCAGCAGTACCGGCTGATCATAAGGGGCACCGGCACCCAGGGTGGGCTCGACCTGTTGCACCAGCTCTACCGGTTGCACCAGGATGGGCTCCTGCTTGTGCACTATCTGGCCGGCGTCGTCTTCCTTGGCGTCGTGCACCTTGTATTCCCAGCGACAGGCGTTAGTACAGGTGCCCTGGTTGGGATCGCGCTTGTTGATGTAGCCAGAGAGCAGGCAGCGGCCGGAATAGGCCATGCACAGGGCGCCGTGTACGAACACTTCCAGCTCGACGGTGGGGCAGTTGGCGTGAATCTCCTCGATCTCTTCCAGCGACAACTCGCGTGACAGTATCACCCGTTCTATGCCGTAGTCCTGCCAGAATTTGACCGAGGCCCAATTGACCGCATTGGCCTGCACCGACAGATGAATGGGCATGTTGGGAAAGTGCTCGCGTACCAGCATGATAAGACCGGGATCGGACATGATCAGCGCATCCGGACCCATCTCCACTACCGGCTTCATGTCGCGCAGAAAGGTTTTCAGCTTGGCGTTGTGGGGCTGTATGTTGACCACCACATAGAACTTCTTGCCCATGGCATGGGCCTCGTCGATGCCAATCTTGAGATTTTCGTGATTGAATTCGTTGTTGCGTACCCGCAGCGAATAGCGTGGCTGGCCGGCGTAAACCGCATCGGCGCCATAGGCGAAGGCGTAGCGCATATTCTTGAGGGTACCGGCGGGGGAGAGTAATTCGGGTTTGAACGATTCGGTGGTCAACATGGGATCTCGTCTGATGTCAGGTCAGAGGGCCACCATCTGATGGCGGCCGGAAGACGATATTTTACTCCACCAGGCCACCAGTTTCGAGCAAAGACAAACAACCGGGCCCAGGCCCGGTTGTTTGTGGTAACAGCTACTGCTGCCGAATGTTGCTGTCGATTGTTATCTGGATATATGGGCGATCAGATCCAGCACCTTGTGGGAGTAGCCGATTTCGTTGTCGTACCAGGACACCAGCTTGACGAAGTTGTCGTTGAGGGCGATGCCGGCGGAGGCATCGAATACACTGGTACAGGTTTCGCCGAGAAAGTCGGTCGAGACGACAGCATCTTCGGTGTAGCCCAGAATGCCTTTCAGCTCGCCCTCGGCCGCCGCCTTGATGGTGGCGCAGATATCTTCGTAGCTGGCCGCTTTTTCCAGGCGCACGGTCAGGTCCACCACCGAGACGTTGGGGGTAGGCACCCGGAAGGCCATGCCGGTGAGCTTGCCGTTGAGTTCCGGAATCACCTTGCCGACCGCCTTGGCGGCGCCGGTAGAGGAGGGGATGATGTTCTGACCTGCGCCCCGGCCGCCGCGCCAGTCCTTTTGCGACGGGCCGTCAACGGTTTTCTGGGTGGCTGTGGTGGCGTGTACCGTGGTCATCAAGCCTTCGACGATACCGAAGTTGTCGTTGATCACCTTCGCCAGCGGCGCCAGGCAGTTGGTGGTGCAGGAGGCGTTGGAGACGATATCTTCGCCGGCATAACGCAGATGGTTGACGCCCATCACGAACATGGGGGTATTGTCTTTTGAAGGTCCCGTCATCACCACCTTTTTGGCGCCGGCCCGAATATGCTGGCGGGCTTGTTCATCGGTCATGAAGATGCCAGTGGCTTCGGCCACTACGTCTACCCCGGCCCAGTTCAGGGCGGCGGGATCGCGCTCGGCGGTGATCCGAATGGCGTTGCCGTTGACGATAAGCTGGCCACCTTCTACCGCCACCTTGCCCTGGAAACGACCGTGGGTAGAGTCGTATTTGAGCATATAGGCCATATAGTCCACGTCTTGCAGATCGTTGATGGCAACGACCTGCATGTCGTCGCGCCCACAGGCGGCGCGAAACATCAGTCGACCGATACGTCCGAAACCATTGATAGCTACCTTGATTGTCATAAATACACCTGATATTTAGAAGATTAAAAGTGATGAGGTTAAAACTTTATGGTTGTAAAGTTACCAAAAAACAATGAATCGTCAATGAGTAACTGGTGTTTTACTGTAACTAATTACGTATTTCTGAAATTTTATTTCTTTTTGTAGTTATTTTTCTATCTTTAAGTCAAGGCAACAGCTTAAAGTCAGGATGACCGTTGGCGTATTGCCATCAGTCATCTTTAACGGAGAGTCGGGTGGATGCAGTCAGCTGCGACGATAAGACCCGGTTTTCAGCTGATGGTGTCGACCTCTTGCTGCATCTGCCGTTGCTGAGTATTGTCGAAGCGGGTATAGGTGTCGATGCGTTCCATATTCAACAGGGCCGAGTGACCCAGGCTGCTCAGCACTCGGCTCCAGATCCAGACGTCTCTGTAACGCCGCTCACGAGTATAAAGTGTCAGCAGGTTGGCGATAATCGGTATCTATGGTGACTTCGGGCTCATAAAGACTCAGTGCACGGTGCAGAGCCTGCATCGCAGCGGTGCTGTCACGAATAATGAGCAATTCCGCCAGGGCCTTCTGCAAATTGGGTTGCTGCATCTCCGGTTTGTCGGCAAGTGCGATGAAGCGGGCTTTGGTCTGCCTGTCTCCCCTGTGTTGCCAGTGTCAGAGCAGCAGATAAGGATAATCGGAGCTTAGAGTCTGCGGTTCCAGCTGTCTTCATGAAGATCGGTACAGAATTGTGGTGTTGTTTCTCAGATGGTTTGGATGCGATCTTGCTCACAAGCTGCCAAAAAGAGCGGTGCCGTGAGTATCAAAAAAGCAGATTTAGTATTCATTTGAATGCCTGGCGGCCTGTCCTTAGTCTGGTAATCATACCCCCTATCCACTAAAATGGGCGTACTTAAATAGAGCTGATGCGGCATGGTTTTTGCCCGCTTCAATACTAATGACAGTTACCTGAAATAAAAGGATTCGGTTGATGACCCACGAGAGTTACCTTTCCGCCTGGCAGCAAAGCCAGGAGCTGGCAGAGTCCATGCAGCCCCTGATCGGCAAACTGTATCGCAACCAGGGGGTGGAAATTTGCGTCCATGCGCGTCCCCTGCTGAATGCCTCTACCATTGAGATTATCAAGGCTCATCGTGTGGTAAGTCGCCACGAAGGGAAGGCCCTGTTGGTCAGCCAGAGCTACCCGGTGCTGAAGGCACTGAGCGAGCTGGATCTGGCTCCGGCCAGCATCGACCTGGGTAAACTGGCCGTCAGTTACTGGCAAGATCACCAGGACGAATCCGGCCTGGCCGATTTTCTGCGCAGTGAGCTGGCCTCTGCCCTGAACACCGATCATGACAACAAGCCGACCGATGTGGTGTTGTACGGCTTCGGTCGTATCGGTCGACTGCTGGCGCGTTTGCTGATCGAGCGCTCCGGTGGCAATCACGGTCTGCGTCTGCGTGGCATAGTGGTACGTGGCTCGGTTGACGATCTGGAAAAACGCGCCAGCCTGCTGCGTCGTGATTCCGTGCATGGCCCTTTCAACGGCTCCATCGAAGTCGACGCCGAAAACCACGCCATTATCGCCAACGGCACCTATATCCAGGTGATTTACGCCAACAGCCCGGAAGAAATCGATTATACCCAGTACGGTATCGACGATGCGTTGATCGTTGATAACACCGGTATCTGGCGCGATGAAGCCGGCCTGGGCCTGCACCTCAAGGCCAAGGGCGCCGCCAAGGTGCTGCTGACCGCGCCGGGCAAGGGCGACATCAAGAACATCGTATTCGGTGTCAACGACAACATGATTCTGCCGGAAGACCGTATCATGTCGGCGGCCTCCTGTACCACCAACGCCATTACCCCGGTGCTGAAGGCGGTGAACGACGCCTACGGTGTGAAGAATGGTCACGTGGAGACCGTGCACTCCTACACCAACGACCAGAACCTGATCGATAACTTTCACAAGGGCGATCGTCGTGGCCGCAGTGCCGCACTGAACATGGTGCTGACCAGCACCGGCGCCGCCTCTGCCGTGGCCAAGGCGCTGCCGGAGCTCAAAGGCAAGCTCACCGGCAACGCCATTCGGGTTCCAACGCCGAACGTCTCCATGGCGGTGATCAACCTGAATCTGGACAAGCCCACTACCGCCGACGAGCTGAACGAGTATCTGCTCAAGGTGTCACTGGACTCACCGTTGCACAACCAGATTGATTTCAGCACCAGCAGCGAGCTGGTGTCCACCGATATGGTTGGCTCTCGTTTCTCCGGTATCGTCGACTCCCTGGCCACCATCGCCGAAGGCGACCGGGCCGTACTCTATGTCTGGTATGACAACGAGTTCGGTTACAGCTGTCAGGTTGTGCGCGTGATGCAGAAAATGGCCGGTATCGAGCTGATGGACCTGCCCGCCTGAGGGCGGATACAGATTGATACAGGCAACGATACAGGCAAATAATGCCGTAGCAGTTGGAAGGGGCGGCCATGGGCTGCCCCTTTTGTTTTCGTGGCGATAATATCCATACCGCCCAGAGGAGAAAGTGTTATGTCATCTTTTCAGCAAGCGATCAAAAATATGCCCGAAGAGGTTTATCAGAAGCTGAGGACTGCGGTCGAACTCGGCAAGTGGCCGGACGGCTCTGTGCTGACCCCCGAGCAGAAGGAAAGCAGCATGCAGGCGGTGATGCTCTGGCAGGCGATGCACAACGACAATCCCGAGCACATGACCATCGGCAAGGGGGGTGAGCTGGTGATGAAGAGCAAGTCGGAGCTGCGCCGCCAGTTCCGCGATGAAGCCGAGATCACCCGCCAGAAACTGAACTAAGCCCGTATGAAGCTTTAAGCGGTCAGCTGTTAGCCGTATGTGGCGGAGCCTGTTGCTGATGTGTTGTGCCAGAAGAAGATGCCCCGTCTGTAAAATGGATTCCGGCTCGTGGGCCGGAATGACGGCATCATTCGTCACTCCGGGCTTGACCCGGAGTCCATAACGGTTGCACCGTGCAATCCCCAATCCCTTTGAAATTTTTCTTGTACAAGCTTGATCTTGTTGTACAACCAGGTCTATCTTGTAATACATAGTTGTACAAGAGGAAGAAGCATGTACAAGTTTGATCCCAAGGTGATACGTGTCGGCATCAGCGGTTGCCTGACCGGACAACCGGTACGTTTTGACGGTGGCCACAAGCGTTCCGATTTCTGTACCGAAGAGCTGGCCGGCTTCGTGGAGTTTGTGCCCCTGTGTCCGGAGATAGCCATCGGTTTGGGCACACCCCGACCCAGCATTCGGCTGATCAATCAGGGCGGCGAGATACTGGCGCAGACGGCGAAGGGCGAAGACGTCACCGCTGCCTTGCGCGATTACGGCCAGAAGATGGCGGCGCAGTTTGATGGGCTCAGTGGCTATATCCTCTGTGCCAAATCGCCCAGCTGCGGTATGGAACGGGTGCGGGTTTACCATGACAGTGGTAAGGGCAATGCCAAGGAAGGTACCGGAATCTATGCCGCCGAGCTGATGCGGGCACAGCCTTTACTGCCGCTGGAAGAAGACGGTCGGCTCAACGATGCGGCGCTGCGGGAAAACTTCGTGACCCGGGTTTTTGCCCTGCATGACTGGCAGTGCCTGCGCCACGAGGGGATAACCGCCGCCCGGCTCATCGCATTCCACAGTCGTTATAAATATCTGCTGATGGCGCATCATCGCGACAGCTATCAGCGTCTTGGCAAGCTGCTGTCCGACTTGTCCGTCGATCTCGAGCACAAGGCGAATGCCTATATCGAAGGCATGATGCAGGCACTGAGCAATAACGTCAGCCGCACCAGCCACACCAATGTGCTGCAACATCTGCAGGGCTATTTCAAGCAGGAGCTCAGTTCCCGCCAGCGCCAGGAGCTGGCCCGCACTATTCACCAATACCGGGAAGGCATATTGCCCTTGCTGGCGCCCATTACCCTGCTGCGCCATTACTTGGCTGAGTACCCCAACGACTATCTGCACCAGCAGGTGTATCTGAATCCTCATCCGGAGGCATTGCGACTGCGCTATGGCATCTGAACCGCTGTACCCGATTCGGGACGTTTCCCGACTGACCGGTATCAACCCAGTCACCCTGCGCGCCTGGCAGCGTCGGTACGGGCTGTTGAAGCCGGCCCGTACCGAGAAAGGTCACCGTTTGTACTCCGACGATGATATCGCGCTGATCCGCCAGATACTGCATTGGGTGGATCAGGGGGTCAGTATCGGTCAGGTAAAAGGCCTGTTGGCCGAGCCCACCCCAGTGGCCAGTGGCTCCAACTGGGAGCAGGCGCGGGAACGACTGATGACGGCCGCGCAGCAACTCAATCTTGGCCGTTTGGAAGCCGAACTGCTGGAGCTGACCAGTCTCTATCCGGCCGAGCTGGTGTTACGCCGGGTAGTAGAGCCCTGGCTGCTGGCGCTGGCGCGTCTGCAGCGGCCCGATGCGCAACTTATAGAACAAAGTGCCCTGGCCTTGCTGAAGCGGCTGTTGCATCAGCTGTTGACCATCAAAACCGGGCCTGTGATAGCGGTAGCCAGAGTGGGCCAGGTGAGAGATCAACAGGCGGTGTTGACCCAGTTTGAATTGCAGGGACTGGAGTGCCGCAGCCTGGATCTGGGGGTGCTTGACCCGCTGACGTTACCGCTGGCGGAGGGAAGGCTCAAATTTGACGCCCTGGTGGTGATACTGGGGCCGGGCCTGAGTCAGAGCTGGTTCAACGACATGGACTCTGTCTTTCCGCAGCACTGCTTTTTTACCGGTGAACTGGGCACCCTCTATCGGCAGCAAGGCTGGCTGAACAGGCCCTTTGCCGTCACGGTCAGCGAGATTGCGAGGAATCATGATGCGTCATTTAGTCTGGTTCAGAACTGATTTGCGGGTGGCGGATAATCCCGCCCTGTATGAAGCCGCCGCCGACGGTGCCGAGGTGGAGGCGGTGTATATCGACTGCCCGGGCCAGTGGCGTTGCCATGGAAATTCCTCCATACAGCGTGACTTTATGTCCCGGAATCTTCAGGTGCTGAACGAACAGCTGGCGCAGCTGGGCATACCGCTGACGGTGCTGACAGTCGACACCTTTGCCGAGGTACCCGCGGTGCTGGCGTCATGGCTGACAACACACACATTCGATGCGCTTTATGCCAACCGGGAACTCGGCATCGACGAACGCAGGCGTGACAAGGCGGTGCAGCAGACACTGCTCGTCCCCTGTCGGGTATATAACGGTGACTGCGTTGTCGATCACGGCAGCCTGACCACCCGTAGCGGCGACATGTACAAGGTGTTTACCCCCTTCGCCAAAAGCTGGCTGGCCAGCCTGCGCGCCAGCGGTTACCGGTTGTTACCGGTGCCGGAGGCGCTGGGAGAGCCGCTGTCTTGCGAGCCCCTGAGTCTGAGTGGCGAACGAGTGTCGAGTGAGGCCTGGTCGGCGGGAGAGGCAGCCGCCGCCCAACGACTGACGCAATTCTGCCGGTTGTCGCTGCGGGATTATGGGGAGCTGCGGGATTTTCCGGCCGAGGACGGCACCAGCAGCCTGTCGCCTTATCTGGCGCTTGGCATTCTGTCTCCCAATCAGTGTCTGGCGGCCATCGAGGCCGAGCTGGAACAACTGCCGTTCAGCCGGGGCGAGCCGGGCTTTGTCTGGCTCAATGAGCTCATCTGGCGGGAATTCTATCGCCATCTGCTGGTGGCCTTTCCGCGGTTGTCGATGGAACGGGCTTTCAAGCCGGAAACCGAGGCATTGCAGTGGAGCCAGGACGACGAAGGATTCCGGGCCTGGCGGGAGGGGCAGACCGGCTATCCTATCGTGGATGCGGCCATGCGCTGCCTGAAGCAGACCGGCTGGATGCATAATCGGCTGCGGATGATAGTGGCCAGCTTTCTGACCAAGGATCTGCATATCGACTGGCGCCGGGGCGAAGCCTGGTTCATGTCGCGCCTGATCGATGGCGAGCTGGCGGCCAACAACGGCGGCTGGCAATGGGCCGCCGGCACCGGCGCCGATGCGGCGCCCTATTTTCGGGTATTCAACCCCACTACCCAGGGGGAGCGTTTCGATGCGGATGGCGACTTCATTCGTCGCTGGCTGCCGGAGCTGGCCGAGGTGCCGACCAGGGTGATCCATGCTCCTCACGACTGGCTGGATAATCATGTTCCGGGTCATGGCTATCCCAAACCCATAGTGGATCATAAGCGCGCTCGGCTTCATGCCATCGCCATGTTCGATGCCCTCAAAGACCGGGAGGCGGTATGAGCCCGGCGTTGGCGGTGTTTTGTCGCGAGTATCAGAGGCTGTCGGCGACGAACCTGCAGGTGCTGCGCGACATCTATGCTCCCGACATCAGCTTCAGCGATCCGGCCCATCATATTCAGGGCATAGCGGCACTGCTGTCGTACTTCGAGGGGCTTTTTACCCGGGTAACGAGCTGTCGCTTTGACATCGAACAGGTGATGGAGCAGGGCGATGAAGCCTTTGTACGCTGGCAGATGGTTTTTTGCCATCCGCGCCTGAATGGCGGAAAAGAAGTACAGGTTCCCGGCGTCAGCCACCTGCGTTTCGCCGAGCTGGTGTATGAGCACACAGACTATTTCGATATGGGCGCCATGCTGTATGAGCAGTTACCGCTGCTGGGTGGCGTTATCCGGGCATTGAAACGGAGGCTTGACCAATGAAACGGGTATTGATTACCGGAACCAACTCGGGCATCGGGCTGCAATTGGCCCGGGATTATCACCGCGATGGCTGGCAGCTGGTGGCCTGTGGCCGCAACCGGGAAAAGCTGGAGCAGGCGCTGGAAGGAATCGACTGTGAACTGTGCGTGTTCGATATGCTGCAGCCCGAGCCGATGCAGCAGGCGGTGAGCGAGCTGTCGCCCCTGGATCTGGTGATCCTCAACGCGGGCAATTGCGAATATATCGACGATGCCAGCCAGTTTGATGCCGAGTTATTCGCCCGAGTGGTCAATGCCAACCTGATCGGCACCGCCAACTGCCTGGCGGCAATGATACCGCAGATAAAACAGGGCGGCCGAGTGGCGGTGGTCAGTTCTTCGGTGACCTTTCTGCCGCTGACCCGCGCCGAGGCCTATGGCGCCTCCAAGGCTGGGCTGGATTATCTGACCCGCACCTTAGGGATTGATCTGGCGCCGCATCATATCGAAGTCAGCCTGATCCGGCCCGGTTTCGTCGACACACCGCTGACCCGCAAAAACGACTTTCCCATGCCCGGCCGGGTGTCACCAGAGCAGGCCAGTGCGGCTATTCGCAAGGGGCTCGCTAAAGGCAAGTCCGAGATCAATTTTCCCTTTGGCTTTATCATGGTATTGCGCCTGCTTTCCTGGTTGCCACACCGACTCTGGGCTGCGTTGGCACGGCGCACGGCAAGGAGTGACAAATGAGCAGAATTGCCGTGATTGGCAGTGGTATCTCCGGCCTGACCAGCGCCTGGCTGCTGAGCGAGCAGCACGAAGTCAGCCTTTTAGAGGCCAACGATTATCTCGGTGGCCATACCGCTACCGTTGATGTGAACCTGGGCGGACAAACCCACGCGGTAGATACCGGCTTCATCGTGTTCAACGACAGAACCTACCCGAATTTTCAGCGGCTGCTGGCCCGTATCGGCATCAAGGCCCGGGCCACCGAGATGAGCTTCAGCGTGCGTCAGGCCCGGACCGGACTGGAGTATAACGGCCATACTCTGGGCTCCATGTTTGCCCAGCGGGTCAACCTGCTGCGGCCGCGCTTCTACTGTTTTCTGGCCGAAATAGTGCGCTTCAACCTCTTGTGCAAAAAGATCCTCAAGGCCGGTGGGTTGAACGACACCGAGACCCTGGGCAGTTTTCTGGACCGCTACGGCTTCTCCGACTTCTTCAGCGGACACTACATACTGCCGATGGTGGCGGCTATCTGGTCCTCGTCGCTGGCCGATAGCCGGGATGTTCCGCTGGCCTTCTTTCTGCGTTTTTTCAATCATCACGGCCTGCTCAACCTGGTGGACAGACCCCAGTGGTATGTGGTGCAAGGTGGCTCGCGCAGCTATATACCGGCGCTGACGGCCCCGCTCAGGGATATTCGGCTCAATACGCCGGTGCTGTCTGTTCATCGTCACCCGACCGGGGTGGGCATCGAAACCGCCAGTGGCGTCGAATCCTTTGACGAGGTGATTTTTGCCTGCCATTCGGATCAGACGTTGAGATTGCTGGCTGATGCCTCCGAGGCCGAGCGGCAGGTGCTGGGCGGGCTGGCGTATCGCGATAACGAGGTGGTGTTGCATACCGACACCCGTTTGCTGCCGCGCGAGCCCCGGGCCTGGGCCAGCTGGAACTACTGGCTGGACGGGGCCGAAGACGCGCTGCCGGCGGTCACCTACAACATGAACATACTGCAGGGGCTGGACGCGCAAGAGACGTTCTGTGTCACCCTTAATCGCAGCCATGCCATCGATCCGGCCAAGATACTGCGTCGTTTCACCTACGCCCATCCGGTGTATAACCGCGACGCCATCAGAGCACAAAGCCGCCGCGTAGAGATTTGCGGCCGGCAGCATACCCACTTCTGTGGTGCCTACTGGTACAACGGCTTTCATGAAGATGGTGTCAGGAGTGCGCTCTATGTCTGTGCCCGCTTCGGGGTGACCCTATGACGTCGCACAGCGCCATCTATCGAGGTCAGGTTCGCCACCGTCGCTATGCTCCCCGCGAGCATAGCTTCAGCTACGGCCTCTATATGCTGGCGCTGGATCTGGACGAGCTGGAACAGCTGGCCGCCCGCAGTCGATTATTCGCCTGCGAGCGCTTTGCTCCCTTGAGTTTTCGCCGCCGGGACTATCTGGGTGATCCGGCCCTGCCGTTGAAAACGGCGGTGCTGGAGGAAGTCGAGCGGTTGGGTGGCGATACCGGCGAGCTGGATCGGGTGTTGATGCTGGGACAGGTACGCTGCTTTGGCTTGTATTTCAGCCCGATTAATGTGTTTTTTTGTTACCAGGGTGAGCAGGCCCGTTATGCGCTGATGGAGGTACATAACACCCCGTGGAATGAGCGTCATTGTTATTTAGTGGACCTTGAACAGGCCACCCCGACGGATAAAGCGTTCCATGTTTCTCCCTTCATGGGCATGAAGATGCAGTACCACTGGCGGATCACCCCACCGGCACAGCGTGCGCTGGTACACATCGAAAACCGGGATCCGGCGCTGCTGTTTGATGCCACTTTGAGCCTGCAACGGCATCCCTTTGACCGGACCGTGTTGAAAGCGGCCTTGCTGCAATGGCCGATGATGACCCTGACCATAGTGCGTGGCATCTACTGGCAGGCGATACGGCTGTTTTTGAAACGCATTCCCTACCACTCACATTCTTGAAGGAAGCCAAGATGGACACGACGTTCAACAGGTCGGAGCCCAGGCTGCTGGAACGCTGGACGCGCCGTCTGGCATTTTCCCTGCTGGCCGGGCTGAAAGACGCGGGGCTTACCATAGAGGAAGGCCAGGAAACCTTTCAATTTGGTGACCGGGAGGCGCAATTGCAGGCCCGGGTTCGGGTGCTCGATCCCGGCGCCTATCGGCGATTGATGTTTGGCGGCAGTATAGGGGCGGCCGAAGCCTGGGTAGATGGTTGCTGGCACAGCCCGGATCTGACCGCGGTGGTGCAATTGTTTGCCCGCAATATTCCGGTGCTCGACCGGCTGGAGCGACGGCTGGGCTGGTTGAGCACTCCCTGGCACAGGCTTAAACATCGTTTCAATCGCAACTCCCTGAACGGCAGCAGGGCCAATATCGCCGCCCACTACGATCTGGGCAATGACATGTACCGGCTGTTTCTGGATCCCCTGATGCAGTATTCCTCGGCGGTGTTTCCTACCAGGGATGCCAGCCTGGAAACGGCACAGGAACACAAACTGCGGCTGATTTGCGACCGGCTCGAGCTTAAGCCCGATGACCACCTGCTGGAAATCGGCACCGGCTGGGGCGGGCTGGCCTGTTTTGCCGCCCGTCATTACGGTTGCCGGGTGACCACCACAACATTGTCTGCCGAACAGCTCAAGCATGCCCGTGAACGGGTCGAGCAGGAAGGACTGGGCGAGCGGGTGGCACTGCTGCTGAAAGATTATCGTGATCTCGAGGGGCAATACGACAAGCTGGTGTCGGTGGAGATGATTGAGGCGGTAGGACATGAATATCTGCCAACCTACTTCGAGTCTCTTAATCGCTTGCTCAAGCCCGAAGGCAAGCTGCTGATCCAGGCCATTACCATGACCGATCAGCGTTATGAACCCTATCGCAAGGGCGTGGACTTTATTCAGCGTTATATCTTTCCCGGTGGCTGCCTGCCGTCGGTCAGCGAAATGTGCCGGCACCTGAAAGAGCAGACCGACATGACCCTGACCCGACTGCAGGATTACGGCCAGCATTATGCCGAGACCCTGAAGATCTGGGCCGAGCGTTTTCATCAGCTGGAGCCGGCGTTAAAACACCTGGGCTACAGTCAGGATTTTCATCGGCTGTGGGCCTTTTACTTCGCCTACTGCGAGGGTGGTTTTCGCGAGGGCACCATAGGTCTGGTGCATTTTGAGGCGGCAAAACCGGGAGCGCGCAGATGTCTAAATGGCAATGGACTCAACTGCTAGCCTTCGAAGGTTTCTGGCTGCTGGCGGTGGCGGGACAAAATACCTGGAGCCTGCTGACGGCCCTTCTTCTAGGGCTGCACTTCATCTTTACTCCCAATCGCCGGGCCGATATCCGGGTACTATGGCTGGCGCTGCTGGGGATGGCGGTCGATCTGATCTTGACCGTGACGGGGGTTTTCGTTTTCGACCACTGGCCGCTGTGGCTGGGGTTGCTGTGGGTCGGTTTTGTGCTGACCCTGGGGCATAGCCTGCGCTGGTTGCGCCGAGTGTCGACCTGGCTGTTGATGATAACCGGCGCGCTGGCCGGCACCGGATCCTATCTGGCCGGCTGGCAACTTGGGGCGGTGAGTCTGCCGCTGGGATTCTGGCCGAGCGTGCTGATCCTGGCCATATTGTGGTCGGTGTTGTTACCCATGCTGATTCGGCTGGATCGGCGTTTGCGGAGGGATGCATGATGAAAAAAGTCCTGTGGATACTCTGGCTGTTGATCATGCCATTACCATTGTGGGCGACCCCAACGTCCGATCTGAATCAGATCGGTCAGGGCAGCATGCGCTGGTTGTTCTGGGATCTGTATCAGGCTCGTTTCTACAGTGCCGACGGTCAATATAGAGCCAACGGCTTCCCTCAGGCGCTGGCATTGCGTTATCAGCGGGATATCGGCAAGGAGGACTTGCTCGACGCCACCGTGACCGAGTGGCAGCGTCTCGGTATCGACTGGAAGCCTCAATGGCGGAGAGAACTCAGTGCTATCTGGCCGTCTGTCAGCAAAGGTGATGAGCTGGTACTGAGGGTAGAAGAGGGGGGGATTAGCCGCTTTTACTTCAACTGGAAATTACTGGGGGAGGTATCCGACCCCGCCTTTGGGCCCGCTTTTCTGGCGATTTGGCTGTCGCCCAACAGCAGGGAGCCGAGTCTGACCCGACAACTGAAAGGAAACTGAGATGCGCATTCTGTTATTGAGTCTTTCTCTTTGCGTGAGCCTGCTGTTGATGTCGTGCAGCAGCGATATCCAGGATTATGCGGATACCCAACCGGCCTTTGAGCTGGATCGCTTCTTCGACGGCGAGCTGGTGGCCTACGGCATGGTGCAGGACAGATCCGGCCGGGTGCTGCGCCGCTTTACGGTCGACATGACTGGCCGTTGGGACGGTAACAAGGGCACGTTGGAAGAAGATTTCATCTATGATGACGGCGAGCAGCAGCGGCGAGTCTGGTACATAAAAAAAAGCGCCGATGGCCACTACAGCGGCACCGCCGACGATGTGGTGGTACCGGCGACCGGCCAGACCCGGGGTTTTGCTCTGAACTGGCGTTATACCCTGGCGGTGCCGGTCGACGGCAAGGTCTGGAATATCGACTTCAATGACTGGATGTATCTGCTCGATGAAAACCGGGTGCTCAACCGTGCCGAAATGACCAAGTGGGGCTTCAAGGTCGGCGAGGTCACCCTGTGGATAGAGCGTAAAGATGGTGAGGGGGGAGGCGATCTGTCTTCCCCTTACCCCTTATACCAATCCCAGTAATGATCTGGTCATATTGAGGCCCCAGACCAGAGGCAACACAGCCGCCTCCCTCGACACGCCACTGGTCAATGACACTCACCGTTGCAGCCTACTGCGAACATTCACCGGATGTTCGGTCAGACTGCAACCGTTCGTCACGGCGAGGCAAGCTCGCCCCCTGGGGGCTCGGAAATGCCGTCCCTGGCATTTCACGGTCGTGGGAGCCGTTCTCTGTTGCCTCTTCTGAGTGCTAACAGGCGACGCCGGAGCATCAAGAGGGCAAAGGGATCTGCTCCACCGTCCATCACATGACAGGGACGTCATGTGCTGAGCGTCACAAGGAGGTGCTTGAGCGAGTCGGTGGAGCGGGCCCTTTGTCCGACCTTTGCAGAGCAACCAAATAGATCAGTTATTTAACCTGTTTGGTATTACTCCTCACGAGCGAGTTAAAACTCCGGGCTGGAGATTTCGTCCAGCGACAGGGAAAAGCTGGGCACGAACACCTCGAGAAAATAGCGAATTTCGTCGTTCATGCGCGCTTCCAGCATGTCGGTGAGCCGCTGCTTGGCCTGGGCAAACTCCCGGTTACCGGCGCTGAGTTCTTCTTCGCACTTCAGGTAGGCACAGAGAATGTCTGCCGACTTCACCAGATGGCTGTACTCGTCCTGCTTGTGTCCGCAGAGCAGGGGAGCATAGGTTGCCTGCAGCTCGGGGGGCAGCATCTTGAGCAGGCTTTGCTCGGCGTTGCGTTCTATATCCTTGTAGGCTCGGGCTATGTCTTCGTTGAAGTATTTGACCGGCGTGGGCAGGTCACCGGTCAGTACTTCGCTCGCATCGTGAAACAGCGCATGCATGGCCGCCTGGGCCGGATCCAGAGTGCCGTTGAAACAGGTGTTTCTGATCACTGCCAGCGCATGGGCCACCATGGCCACCTGCAGGCTGTGCTCGGCGACGTTTTCCTGCTCTATGCTGCGCATCAGCGGCCAGCGCTGAATCAGTTTCATGCGGGCCATATGGGCGAAGAAGTGACTGCGTTTCATGGGCATGCCTGTGTTGTTGAGAGCGATATCGTTATAATGGCATCAACCGACCCCAATGGAGAAGACAACATGGACAAGCAAACCCAGATCGAACTGGAAGCCGCCGCCTTTCGTACCCTGCTGGCCCACCTGGACAAGCGTAAGGATGTGCAGAATATCGATCTGATGAATCTGACCGGCTTCTGTCGCAACTGCCTGAGCAAGTGGTATCTGGCCGCGGCCGAAGAGCAGGGGCTGGAGATGAATTACGACCAGGCCCGGGAACGGGTGTACGGCATGCCTTACGACGAGTGGAAGGTGAAATACCAGCAGGAAGCGACGCCAGAACAGAAAGCGGCCTTTGAGAAAAGCCATAAACACGACTGACGCCGGCGGGATTGGGGACTTGGGATCAGGGATTGGTGTTGTACCCTGCCCAGTCCCCAGTCCCCAGTCCCCAGTCCCCGCCGTTACTTGAACGCCACCGTCTTGTTGCCATAGACGAAGACCTTTTCTTCCAGCACCAGATTGAGCGCCCGGCTCAGCACCGATTTTTCCACGTCACGTCCGGCCTTGGCCATGTCCTGGGCGGTGAAGGTGTGGTTAACGTGGGTCACGTCCTGCTCGATGATGGGGCCCTCGTCCAGATCGTCGGTCACGAAATGGGCGGTGGCGCCGATCATCTTCACGCCGCGTTCGTAAGCTTGCCGATAGGGGCTGGCACCGACGAAGGCGGGCAGAAAGGAGTGATGGATATTGATCAATCGCTGGCGATAGCGGGCCACGAATTCGGGGCTGAGAATACGCATGTACTTGGCCAGCACCACATAATCGGGCTGATAGCGGTCGATAATGTCCGCCAGCTGCAGCTCGTGCTCGGCCCGGTTCATGCCCTCGTGTGACACAGTGTGATAGGGAATGTCGAACTTCTCGGTCAGTCCGGCCAGGGTGTCGTAGTTGCCTACAACGGCGGCGATGTCGATATTCATGGCACCGGCGAAGCGCTTCATCAGAATGTCCCCCAGGCAGTGGGCTTCCTTGGTGACCAGTATGACCACGCGCTTGTTGCCGGCGGGCACCAGTCGGCGCTGGCTGCCGGCGGGCAGGGCGCCGTCCAGATCGGCGAGCAGGGTGTGATCGTTGAAATAGCCTTCCAGCTCGGTGCGCATGAAGAAATGACCGTTATCGTAGTCCACAAATTCGTCATTGCGCATGATGTTGAGCTGGTGCTTGTAACAGATGTTGGTGATCTTCGAAATCAGTCCCTTGGCATCGGGACAATGAGTCAGCAGTATTTTTCGTTCCATTATAAGGGGTCTGTCAGCTAGTTAAGTGAAGGGATTTCAGAGTTTGGCACAGCACTGTTTGTATTTTTTTCCGCTGTCGCAGGGGCAGGACTGATTGGCACCGATTTTGGGCGGGTTGAGCTGGCCGGAATGGTACATCCAGCGGCCCTGTTCTTGCACAAAACGGGAGCGCTCGTGCAGCGTCACCACTCGGTTGTTTTCTCTGTATCGGACCTTGAATTCCACCGCGCCCTCTTCATCGACGGGCATGCCGCGGGCAAAGACGATGGTCAGATCAAGCCAGTCGGTGTCGCGTCCGGTTTGTGCCAGCTCATCAACGGTCAGCACTCCCCGGGTCTCGGGATGCCAGCTTTGCAGCAGATAATCGCCGAGACCCAGCACAAAGGCAGTGTAGCGGGAACGCATCAGGGTCAGAGGCGTCGGCGCCGGAGAAACACCCTGCAGGTAGGGATTGCAGCAGTATTCGAAGGGCTGCTGGCTGTGACAATGGCAACGCATGGAGAGGGGAGTCCGGGATAAAAAGAAAAACAGTATGCCATGACCGCCGTAAGGTAAAAATAAAAAACGGCTCCGGGGAGCCGTTTTTAACATCAGAAATCGAGACGATGTTACTCGATGATTTCAACCTGAATGGTGGCCTGAGCCTTGGCATCTACACGACGGTCGCGCTGACGCTCGGCTTCGGTCACGCCTTCGGCCAGTTCACTACCGTACCAGGCAGTCTGGATGTTCTGGGCGGCAACGCCACGCTGAACCAGGTAGTCTTTGGCGGCCAGAGCACGACGCTCGGACAACTTGCGGTTGTATTCGGCGCTACCCAGACGGTCGGCATAACCGGCCAGTTCAACCTGGTGATCCGGGTTCTGCTGGGCGAAGCGTGCTACTTCGTCCAGAGTGGCACGAGAGTCGGAAGACAAGTCGGACTTGTCGAAGGCGAAGTAGATGGAGCCATCGGCAGTGACGGTACGGGTTTCATAGGTCACTTCGGGAGCCGGCTGAGGAGCAACCGGGGCCACAGGAGGTGGAGTAGCCACACCGCGGTTCGGGTGCAGTACCAGTTCCAGCATGAAGTTGTTTACGTCGGTTTCGAAACCGTTGTTGCCCAGGTCACCCATGTCTTCGACACGACGATAGCGAGCCTGTACGTCGACCAGATCGGAAGCACGATAGGTCAGACCCAGGCCAGCCAGCGGAGAAACACCTTCGTCACCGGCGCCGGTATCGGTATCCCAGCCCAGAGCACCCAGCTCACCGAATAGAGAGACGCGCTCACTCAGAGGAAGACGACCGATGGCAGACAGGTTCAGAGCCTTGGTGTCTGCATCTTCGCCAAAGTAGTTGAAGCCCAGCTCGGCACCGAAGTACTGGTTGAAGTTGTAACCACCGAACATGCTGACGGCTTCAGCATCTTTGTCGAGGTTGCTGTTGTTTCTGTCGATATCTTCATATTGGGCGTAACCGGCACCGGCACCCAGGTACCAGTCATTGGCCTGAACGTTGGCAGAGATACCGGCAGCTGCGAGAGCCATTGCAATCAGAGAAGGAGCCACTGTCTTTTTCATAATTGTCTTCCTCATTTTATGAGCTTTCGGCACAGGCCGAAATGGGTGTATCACCGCACACTGAAGGCGGTGAAGTGCGGAAAGTCCTTTTTGTATTATTATTGTCCAGAGGGAGAACCATATGGAACAAAGTCATCCTGTATCTGTATATCCGCACAAGTAGCAGACTAACGGTTTTCATTGAGGCCCACAAGCAGGCGACTGGTCGGAAAGGCTAAATTTGTCGCAGCGGTTACACTCTGTTGACGCAGTTTGCACGGGCTTTTGCAATGCGATGCCGCAGTTTGCGGGGGAATTGGAATTATATAGCGTGATTTAGTGCTATCTGAGTCTAATTTGGAATTTTTTTCGGTAAAACAGGACCAGAGCATAACGAGTCTCTTTACCGGTGTTAAACTAATAAGACAGCGATACCAGTGGTTATCGGAATTCTTCGATAGGAGTAGCAAGGTTATGAACCCAGATACCAGCTTGGTCGGAAAAAAGATCCGGCAAATCCGTGAGGCGATGGGTCTCAGCCGCCCAAGGTTTGCAGAGCTGATTCAGGTCCCTCCCACCACGTTGAAAAACTACGAGTTGGGATATCGCGAAGTGGGCGGTGCTTTTCTGGTTGCTCTGGCACAGCACCCTGAACTGCACAAATTCACCCTCTGGTTGTTGTCTGACAAGACCATCGAAAGTGTCGGACAGGTGAGCCCTGAGCAGACTGCCGAATAATAGTAGAAGACAAGGGAGTGCCCTTGTCTTTGTGTTAGGCCTCCGTATTTAAAGCCCCCATACCGCGATGTCAGCAACTACTTCGCGGTAGCTATTGGCGGATGTCATGTCCATAGACATAATCACCGCTGTTTTCTTCAGAGGTTTCTCGATGTTTTACGGTGTTGATATCGGCGGCAGCAAGATAGCCTTCGCCGTGTTTGATTTGCTGGGCGTTGAGCGGGAACGCTCGGTGCACCAGACGCCGCCGACCACGTACTCTTCCCTTATTCTGTTGCTGGGCGAGCTGGTGAACGCGGCGGATAGTCGCTGGCAGACGACCGGCAGCGTCGGCATCGGCTTTCCCGGTGTGCTGGACAGCCATGGCCTGATGTTGGCGCCCAATGTGCCGGCGATCCATGGCCATGATCTGAAAGGCGATTTACAGCAGAGGCTGAAAAGACCGGTGTACGCCGACAATGACGCCCACTGTTTTCTGCTGTCGGAATATCATCAGGGGGCGGCGGCGGGGGCCGAGCTGGCCCTGGCGCTGACCCTGGGCACCGGGGTGGGTGGCGCCTTGTTGCACAGAGGGCAGCTGGTGAACAGTGGCTGCGGCGGCAGTGCCGAATTCGGTCATGGAGGGATCAACGCCATTCTGCTTGAGCGTTATCCGGGGCTGCCCCTGTTTCCCTGTGGTTGCGGTCTGCGCGGCTGTCTGGAGACCTATGTCTCCGGCACCGGGCTAAGCCGGCTTTATCGGCATGTCGGCGGTGAGTCACTGTCGGGCCCCGCCATCATCAATGCCTGGCAGCGGGGGGAACAAGCGGCCAGTGACTGTCTGTCTCTTTATCTGGATATTCTGGCGGCGGGGCTGGGGACCTTGATGACGCAGCTGGACCCGGATGTGGTGGTGCTGGGCGGCGGGCTTAGCGAGCATGCCTGGTTATACCGGGAGGTTGAACATCGAATGCCAGAATATCTGATGACCGGGGTCACACCGGCGCCGGTGCGAGCGCCTGTGTTTGGCGGTAGCGGCGGGGTACGGGGTGCTGCATTATTGGCCAGGCGTGCGGCCTTGCCATTTAGCTGACCGACTTATTTTGTTAGCATGCCTTTTTTGTACCCAAACGAAGGGAATGTCATGTCGTCATATGAGACAGTAGAGCAAAAGGCCAGCTACGGTGTTGGTCGTCAAATCGGTGACCAGCTGAGCCAGCAGTCGTTCGAAGGTCTGGAAGTGTCTGCCGTACAGCAGGGTCTGGCCGACGCCCTTGCCGGCGTGGACTTCGTCGTTTCTCGCGAAGACATCAACGGTGCCTTTCAGGTGATCACCCAGCGCATGCAAGAGCAGCAGGCTGCCCAGTCCTCCGAAGCCAAAGAAGCGGAAGCCGCTTTCTTCGCCGCCAATGGTGAGCGCGCCGAAGTACAGCAGACCGAATCTGGCTTGCAGTATGAAGTGCTGACCCAGGGTGACGGCGCCAAGCCCGCCGCGACCGATACCGTTAGCGTGCATTACCACGGTACTTTTATCGACGGCTCTGTGTTCGACAGCTCTGTCATGCGTGGCGAGCCGGCTCAGTTCCCGGTGAACGGCGTGATCAAAGGCTGGGTTGAAGCGCTGCAGCTGATGCCGGCTGGCTCCAAGTGGAAGCTGTATGTGCCCCACGACCTGGCCTATGGCGAACAGGGTGCCGGCTCCATTCCGCCGTGCGCGACTCTGGTATTCGAGGTTGAACTGCTCGAAATCGCCTGATTCTGAAAAAACCGGCAGCCGCCGGTTTTTTTATGCCCTTGAAAGAGGTGAGGAGTAAGGCGTGAATGGGTCATGATTACCCACGCCTTACTCCTCAGGGTTTTTCGTTTTAAAGGCTGCCCTTATCTGGCAAACTTCCGGTTTACCCTTGGCTTAGCATGAAGAAAGGAAGAACAGCATGACAAATCCGGTTCGCATCGCCGTGGCTGGTTGTAACGGACGCATGGGCAAGGTATTGGTTGAATCCGTGACCCATACCGAGGGCGTCACCCTGACCGCCGCTATCGAGCACGCCGGCTCTACGGTACTGGGTGTCGATGTGGGTGAGCTGGCCAATGTGGGACGCCTGGGGTTGCAGGTTACCGACAACTTGGCGGCGGTGATTGAGCAGGTGGATGTGATCATCGACTTCACTCGCCCGGAAGCGACCCTGGCCAATATTGCTCTGGCTCGACAGCATGGCAAGCGGTTAGTGATCGGCACCACAGGTTTCGATGAGGCCCAAAAGGCCGAGATCCACGCCGCCGCCGCCGATACCGCCATGGTGATGGCCTCCAACTACAGCGTCGGCGTCAATCTGGTGTTCAAGTTGCTGGAGCAGGCCGCCAAGGTAATGGGCGATTACACCGATATCGAAATTATCGAAGCGCACCATCGGCACAAGGTGGATGCACCGTCCGGTACTGCACTGAGCATGGGGGAGGTGATTGCCGACACCCTGGGCCGGGATCTGAAAGAATGCGCCGTTTATGGTCGTGAAGGCATTACCGGAGAACGGGATCGCAACACCATCGGCTTTGCCACCGTGCGTGCCGGCGATATCGTCGGTGAGCATACCGCCATGTTCGTGGACATCGGCGAGCGGGTCGAAATTACCCACAAGGCGTCCAATCGTCTGACCTTCGCCAATGGTGCCGTGCGGGCCGCCGCCTGGATTGCCAACCAACAGCCCGGTCTGTACGACATGCAGCACGTATTGAACCTGAAGTAATGTGATGATGCAATGAATCCGGCTTTAACTGCACGTATTGTCCCAAAACAGCGGGATTTAAAGTCGGGTTTATTGCTTTTATTTATTCATATCACCTTGATTATTAAGTGATTATTTTTTCTTTTTTCTTTTTTATATCTTTTTGTTCATCTTTAATTTCAATCGAGCATTTTTACGCTTTTTCTACTTTCACTTTGTTTTTTATGCATTTTTTGCCGGTTTTTATTTCGGTTTTTGCTGTTCACTGGCGGCATGAAAGGTTTTTAACGAAAAAGTTTGTCGAAAACGCCACTTTTATATAAAATACGCAGAATTTGCCCAGTATTAGCCGAGATGCAGTAATATTTTTTTTGTCTGCACCTCGGGACAGCCAGGTAAATTGTTGATTTATAAGAATTAACTTGGAGGTTGTCTTGACTCACTCAGCGCTGCTCGTATTGGAAGACGGTTCTGTCTTTCGCGGTACAGCCATCGGTGCCGACGGTTGTTCCGTCGGTGAAGTGGTATTCAATACGTCGATGACGGGATACCAGGAAATCCTCACCGACCCGTCTTATTCCCGTCAAATCGTTACGCTTACTTATCCTCATATAGGCAATACCGGCACTAATGCTGAAGATGAAGAGTCCGACCGGGTGCATGCCCAGGGCCTGATCATTCGTGATCTTCCCATTGTCGCCTCTAACTTCCGCAACCAGCGCTCCCTGTCTGACTACCTCAAAGCCCATAACATAGTGGGTATTGCCGATATCGATACTCGCAAGCTGACCCGCATCCTGCGCGAAAAAGGTGCTCAGGCCGGTTGTATCATCGCCGGTGCGAATCTGGACGAGGCGGTAGCCCTGGCAGAAGCCAAGGCGTTCCCTGGTCTGAAAGGCATGGATCTGGCAAAAGAAGTCACCACCCGTGAAGCTTATGCCTGGAATGAAGGCAGCTGGACGCTGGGCGAAGGCCACAGCCAGCCGGCCGACAATGAGCAGCCCTATCATGTGGTGGCCTACGACTACGGCGTAAAGCGCAACATACTGCGCATGCTGGTGGACCGCGGCTGTCGCCTGACAGTTGTACCGGCCCAGACCTCTGCTGCCGAGGTACTGGCGCTGAATCCGGACGGTATCTTCCTGTCCAACGGCCCCGGTGACCCCGAGCCTTGCGACTACGCCATCAGTGCCATCAAAAGCTTCCTGGAAACCGATATTCCGGTGTTCGGCATTTGCCTGGGTCACCAGTTACTGGGCCTGGCCAGCGGCGCCAACACCGTCAAGATGAAGTTTGGTCATCATGGTGCCAACCACCCGGTAAAAGATCTGGAGAAAGGCGTGGTGATGATCACCAGCCAGAACCATGGTTTTGCGGTGGACGAGGCGACACTGCCAGCCAACGTACGGGTCACCCACAAGTCACTGTTCGACGGTTCCTTGCAGGGTATTCACCGCACCGACAAGCCGGCGTTCAGCTTCCAGGGGCATCCCGAGGCAAGCCCGGGTCCGCATGAAGCCGCCGACCTGTTCGACCACTTTATCGATTTGATTAAGCAGTACCGCGCGTAAAGGAGTAGGGAAGAGTCATGCCAAAACGTACAGACATACAGAGCATTCTGATCCTGGGCGCAGGCCCGATTGTAATCGGTCAGGCCTGTGAATTCGACTACTCCGGCGCCCAGGCCTGCAAGGCCCTGCGTGAAGAAGGTTATCGGGTCATTCTGGTGAACTCCAACCCGGCCACCATCATGACCGATCCGGAGATGGCCGACGCCACCTATATCGAGCCGATCCACTGGGAAGTGGTGCGCGAGATCATCAAAAAAGAGCGTCCAGACGCGATTTTGCCCACCATGGGTGGTCAGACCGCACTGAACTGTGCCCTCGAGCTGGAAAAGCACGGCGTACTGGCAGAGTTTGGTGTCGAGATGATCGGCGCCACCGCCGATGCCATCGACAAGGCTGAAGATCGCAGCCGTTTCGACAAGGCGATGAAGAGCATCGGTCTGGCCTGTCCTCGTGCCGGCATCGCCCGCACCATGGAAGAGGCTTATAAAGTACAAGCAGAAGTCGGCTTCCCTTGTATTATTCGTCCTTCCTTCACCATGGGTGGTTCCGGCGGCGGCATCGCCTATAACCGGGAAGAATTTGAAGAAATCTGTACCCGTGGTCTGGACCTGTCGCCGACCAACGAGCTGCTGATCGACGAATCCCTGATCGGCTGGAAAGAATACGAGATGGAAGTGGTGCGGGATCGTAACGATAACTGCATCATCGTCTGTGCCATCGAAAACTTCGATGCCATGGGCGTGCACACCGGTGACTCCATCACGGTGGCGCCGGCTCAGACCCTGACCGACAAAGAATACCAGCTGATGCGTAACGCCTCTCTGGCGGTATTGCGCGAAATCGGCGTGGAAACCGGCGGCTCCAACGTGCAGTTCGGTATCGACCCCAAGACAGGACGCATGGTGATCATCGAGATGAACCCTCGGGTGTCTCGTTCTTCTGCCCTGGCTTCCAAGGCGACCGGTTTCCCCATCGCCAAGGTTGCGGCCAAGCTGGCCATCGGTTACACCCTGGACGAGCTGCAGAACGATATCACCGGCGGTCTGACCCCGGCATCGTTTGAACCGGCCATCGATTATGTTGTTACCAAGATCCCGCGCTTCAACTTCGAGAAGTTTGCCGGCGCCAACGACCGTCTGACCACTCAGATGAAGTCGGTGGGCGAAGTCATGTCCATTGGCCGTAACTTCCAGGAATCGCTGCAAAAAGCACTGCGCAGCCTGGAAACAGGTCAGCACGGTCTGGATCCCATTATCGACTTGAACGATGCGGACAGCATGGCGCGCATTCGTCACGAGTTGCAAGAGCCGGGCCCTGAGCGTATCTGGTACATAGGCGATGCCTTCCGTGCCGGTATGAGCATGGATGAAATCTTTAAACTGACCAACGTAGACCCCTGGTTCCTGGTGCAGTTGGAAGACTTGATCAAGCTGGAAGGGCAGGTTCAGGGCCTGACTATTACCGACCTGACGCCTGAGCTGCTGCGCAGCCTCAAGCGCAAGGGCTTTGCCGACATCCGTCTGGGCAAGTTGCTGGGTCTTTCTGAAGATGAAGTGCGCAAGCTGCGTCATCGCTTTGAAATTTTCCCGGTTTACAAGCGGGTGGACACCTGTGCCGCCGAATTCTCGACCGATACCGCTTACATGTATTCGTCTTATGATGATGAGTGTGAAGCCAATCCGTCTGATAAAGACAAGATCATGATACTGGGCGGTGGCCCCAACCGTATCGGCCAGGGTATCGAGTTCGATTACTGCTGTGTGCATGCTTCGCTGGCGCTGCGCGAAGACGGCTTCGAGACCATCATGGTCAACTGTAACCCGGAAACGGTTTCTACCGACTACGACACCTCCGACCGTCTCTACTTTGAACCGGTAACGCTGGAAGATGTGCTGGAAATTGTGCGCATCGAAAAGCCCAAGGGTGTGATAGTACAGTACGGCGGCCAGACTCCGTTGAAATTGGCGCGCGCATTGGAAGCCGCCGGCGTACCTATTATTGGTACCAGCCCGGATGCCATCGACCGAGCCGAAGATCGTGAGCGTTTTCAGCAAGCGATTGAGCGTTTGGGTCTGAAGCAGCCGGAAAATGGCACCGTGACTGCCATGGAGCAGGCGGTCGTGGTTGCCGAGCGCATCGGTTATCCGCTGGTGGTGCGTCCGTCTTATGTGTTGGGCGGCCGGGCGATGGAAATCGTCTATGACGAGCAAGACTTGCGTCGTTACTTCAATGAAGCGGTGACGGTTTCTAACGAGTCGCCGGTACTGCTCGACCGTTTCCTGGATGACGCGGTAGAAGTGGACGTGGATGCCATTTGTGATGGTAAAGACGTAGTCATCGGCGGCATTATGGAGCACATAGAGCAAGCCGGTGTGCACTCCGGTGATTCGGGTTGTTCACTGCCGGCTTATACCCTGAGCCAGGCAGTACAGGACGAGATGCGCGAGCAAGTGCGCAAGTTGGCTCTGGAGCTGGGTGTGGTTGGCTTGATGAACATTCAGTTTGCGGTCAAAGGCAGCGACATTTACCTGATTGAGGTAAATCCGCGCGCCGCTCGTACCGTGCCGTTTGTTTCCAAGGCCACCGGTATTCCGCTGGCCAAGGTTGCCGCTCGTGTTATGGCGGGCAAGACACTGGTTGAGCTGGGTGTTACCAAAGAAGTCATTCCGCCTTATTTTTCTGTGAAAGAAGTAGTACTGCCGTTTAATAAGTTCCCGGGAGTGGATCCGCTGTTGGGCCCGGAAATGCGCTCGACCGGTGAAGTCATGGGTGTAGGTGAAACTTTTGCCGAAGCCTTCGGTAAAGCGCACCTGGGCGCAGGCAAGGCCGTGCCGAAAGGAGGCCGTGCCCTGCTGTCGGTACGCGAGAGCGACAAGAAGCGCGTGGTAGAGCTGGCAAAAGCCTTGCTGGCTGCCGGTTTCGAGCTGGATGCCACTCACGGCACTGCAGTCGTATTGGGTGAAGCCAATATCTATCCGCGCCTGGTGAACAAGGTACATGAAGGCCGTCCTCATATTCTGGATCGTATCAAGAACAATGAGTACAGCTACATAGTGAACACCGCCGAAGGGCGCCAGGCCATTGAAGACTCACGTCAATTACGCCGTGGTGCCCTGGCGCAAAAGCTGGCGTATACCACCACCCTGAATGGCGGTATCGCCACTTGTATGGCCATGGATCACGATGCCACCGCCTCTGTGATATCGGTGCAGGAAATGCATGCCCGTATCGCCAAGGGCGAATAAGCGCTATCGCGATTAGAAAACAAGGCGCCGAAAGGCGCCTTTTTTATTGGTTAAATAACATACAAAAATATTCACGATAATGTTTGACGCCACCCCCTTACTTCCGTAGAGTGCATGTCAGCAAGAGTTTCAAGTTAGCGCGGCCTTTGTACTTTGTTCGTTCCTTACGGCACTACAGTAGTCACCAAGCTTCCCTTATTTGATATTTGTTGCATTTTAAGAGCATGAGCTCATCACTTAAATAAAGGTAAGAAAAAATGGCTAACGGTACCGTAAAATGGTTTAACGAAGCAAAAGGTTTTGGTTTCATCACTCCGGCTGACGGCAGCAAAGATCTGTTTGCCCACTTCTCCGAAATCGTTGGTAGTGGCTTTAAAACTCTGGCTGAAGGCCAGGCAGTATCCTACACCGCTACTGAAGGTGCCAAGGGTCCTCAGGCTTCACAGATTCAGGTTCTGTAATTACCCTTCGGTAATTCAAGACCTAAAAAAACCCGCTTCGGCGGGTTTTTTGTGTTTTATACGGTGAAAAGTGAGGGGATAGAGGCCTCACGCCTCACGCCTCACGCCTCACGCCTCACGAGTAATTGTTTTCCATCCAGGACTCCAGGATCAGCTGGGCCGAGACCGCATCCACCGCGTCTTTTCCCAGCGCCTTATAGCCGCCGGCCTCGAACAGTCGGGCGCGGGCATCGGTGGTAGTCAGGCGTTCGTCCTGCAGCTCCACCTTGATACCGAAGCGACCGTGCAGCCGGTTGGCGAACTTGCGGGCGCGGCGGCTGATATCCTGCTCGGTGCCGTCCATATTGAGTGGCAGCCCGACCACCAACAGCGCCGGTTGCCATTCTTTCAGCAACGCCGCTATCTGATCCCAGTTGGGCACACCTTCGTTTGCCTTCAGTGCCAGCAGGGGGCGAGCCGAGATGGTGATCTGCTGGCCTACCGCCACGCCGATGCTCTTCATGCCGTAATCGAAGCCCAGTAAGGTCAGGCTCATGCGTGCCCCACCTGAGACGAGAGATGACGGGCGTCGATGCCTAACCGGGCGATGGCCTGATGCCAGCGCTGGGCGAGGGGAGTATCGAAGATGAGCGCCGTGTCGGCGGGAATGGTCAGCCAGCTGTTTTCTGTCAGCTCCTGCTCCAGCTGTCCCGGTGTCCAGCCCGCATAACCCAGGGTCACCAGGTAGTGCTCGGGCGCCTGTGCTGTGCCCAGGGTTTCCAACACGTCAGGAGAGGTGGTAATCATCAGGTTATCGGTCAGTAACTGGCTCGAACTGAATCCTTCCACCGGGCTGTGCAGTACAAAGCCCCGGTCTGCGGCCACAGGGCCACCCTGGAGCACCGGCTTGTCCAGCTCGGGCTTGTCATCGGGTGTCATCTCCAGCTGATGCAACAGCTCATGCAACGGCATATCGATAGGAATGTTGATCACCAGCCCCATGGCGCCTTCGTCGTTGTGCTCGCAAATATAGGTTACGGAGCCGGCGAAGAAGGGATCTTTGAGGCTGGGCATGGCAATAAGAAAATGATGTTGCAGTGAGTCCATGTCATCTCGTCTTGGGTCGGAAATGGCCCCGCCGGCGCAAGGCAGGCGGGGATACTAGTCAGGGCGTTACTGTCAGGATAGACGTTTTTCGATGGCGTCCATCAGCATGCCGGAGATGTTGACCGGAAAGGCGGCCTCGATTTCCCGCACACAGGTTGGGCTGGTCACATTCACCTCGGTCAGCTTATCACCGATAATATCCAGCCCCACGAAGATCAGTCCCTTTTCCTTGAGTATCGGGCCCAGAGCCTCGGCGATGCGGCGATCGCTGTCGCTGAGGGGGCGAGCTTCACCACGGCCACCGGCCGCCAGGTTGCCTCGGGTTTCACCGCCCTGGGGAATGCGGGCCAGGCAATAGGGCACAGGCTCACCATCGATGACCAGCACGCGCTTGTCGCCTTCCGTGATAGCGGGAATATAAGCCTGCACCATGCAATAGCGGCTGCCGTGCTCGGTCAGGGTTTCGATGATGACGCCGAGGTTGGGATCATCCTGTTTCACCCGAAAAATCGAGGCGCCACCCATGCCGTCGAGCGGCTTGATGATGATGTCCTTGTGCTCCTGGTGAAAGGCGCGGATATCACTGCCCTTGCGGCTGACCAGGGTGGTGGGGGTAAACTCGGAGAACCAGGCGGTATAGAGCTTTTCGTTGGCGTCCCGCAGGCTCTGGGGTTTGTTGACGATCAGGGTGCCTTCGCCTTCGGCCCGCTCCAGCAGGTAAGTGGCGTAGATATATTCGGTATCGAAAGGCGGATCCTTGCGCATCAGGATCACGTCGAGCGAGCTCAATGGCAGGCGTTCGGCTTCTTCCAGGGTGAACCACTGGTTGGCGTCTTCCTTTACGGTCAGCCGGGCCATGTGGCCGAAGGCTTCCCCGTCGCGCAGGCTGAGATCGCTCATCTCCATATACCACAGCTCATAGCCGCGGTGCTGAGCTTCCAGCAGCATGGCGAAGCTGGTGTCTTTCTTGATGTTGATGGACTGGATGGGGTCCATCACTATTCCCAGTTTAATGGTCATGCAAGATCTCCAAATCGGCATTGCAGGGCGGTGATGGCGGTCAGGGCCGCGGTTTCGGTTCTCAGTACCCGGGGACCGAGCAGTATATCAATAAAGCCGCGCTCACGGGCCTGGATGATTTCGTCATCGGACAGGCCTCCCTCGGGCCCCACCAGCAGCCTGACGCCGGCGTTGGGTGGCGGCAAGGTGTTGACGCTGTATTCGGCTCTGGGATGCAGGTTGAGCCTGAGATCTTCGGTTTCTTCCGCCAGCCACTGTTCCAGGGCCATGGCTGGGCGAATGTCGGGCATACGATTGCGGCCACACTGTTCGCAGGCGGCGATGGCGATGCTCTGCCATTGCTGCAGCTTTTTCTCCAGTCGCTCACCGGACAGCTTGACGCCGCAGCGGCTGGAAAACAACGGGGTGATCACGTTGACACCGAGCTCGACCGACTTCTGGATGGTGAATTCCATCTTGTCGCCGCGGCTGATCACCTGGCCCAGATGAAAGTGCAGCGGCGATTCGCAGTCGGCGGCCTCGAAGTCGCCGACGCGAACCAGAACCGATTTCTTGTCGGCTTGCAGGATCTCGGCCTGATACTCGCCTCCCTGGCCGTTGAACAGCACCAGCTGCTGGCCGGGCTGCATTCTCAGCACCCGGCCGACATGGTTGGCACCGTCGCTCGACAGCGCCAGTTCAAGTCCGCAGGACAGGGGTGCGGGCTCATGGATTCGGGGTATACGCATAATGTTTGCATTGTTCCTTTACAAAGGGGTTGCTGTTGCCCTGAATGGCGCTGATACGTTGATCACGCTTGCATTCCCATTGGCTTGCCGGATATTGCCGGTTCCAGGCTTCAAACAGTTTCAGCTGCTGCGAGGCGATCTTCAGCCGGTATTGTTGCTGCATATACAGATAGGTGCGGGCGATGGCGCCCCGGCTGGCCTCGGGGGGCTGGACTTTGCGGCCCTTGAAGTCGACCAGCACCTGACAGCGACCATACTGGTTTGGCCTACCGTTCCATTCGGAAAAGCGGTAATTGGAGCGGTCGCCGTTGACCTCGCCCACCGCCGGCACCAGGTTGTGCAAATCGCCTTCCATCTGCTTGAACTGGGCATCGCTGCGGGTACAGTTCTTGCGGCCCCCGTTCTGCCAGCACTGGCGTTGATGGCCGAATTCCCAGGCCGGGACCACGTGTTCCCACTCGATGCGGCTGGCCCGTTTCTGCTGTTTGCGCACCTGGTAGCCACAGCGTTCCAGATCCGGTACCAGTTTCTTGCCCTGGGCACCGATGGGGCAACCGCAGTAAAAGCTCACCGGGTAATCGTTATAAATACCGGGGGCCACTTTTTTGGCCTGACGAAAGGACAAGGCTTCGCCATAAGCCAGCCAGGAGCTGAAGCCCAAAAGTAAAATGAAATAGCGCACGACTCGTTATTTTTTATGGTTTTGTAATGGCGCAGTTTACCACCCGCTGCGGGGGCGGGGAAAGGGCCCGAGGTAGGATGGGGACCTAGAAGCCGTTAGCAGAAAGCCGAGATCCGGGATGGAGATCTTCCCCATCCCAGAAGCCGTTACTTTATGCCGTTACACCAGGGCCAGCATGGCCTCGGCGGAAGAGACTTCGAACTTGCCCGGCGCTTCTACCTGCAGGGCGGTGACGACGCCATTTTCTGCTACCAGCGCAAAACGCTGGGCGCGCAGGCCGCCGAAATCACCGGTGTCTTTGGCAAGGCCCAGCGCCTGGGTGAAAGAACCGTTACCGTCGGCCAGCATGGTAACGGCCCCGGCATTCTGGGCCTGCTGCCAGGCGCGCATCACGAAGGCATCGTTGACCGACAGGCAGTACAGACTCACGCCACTGGCCCTGAACTGGTCGGCCAGCACCACAAAACCGGGCAGGTGGGCCTGGGAGCAGGTCGGGGTAAAGGCGCCGGGTACGGCGAAGATCACCACCTTCTTGCCGCCAAAGAGTGCGGCGCTGTCGGCACTGCTCTTGCCGGCGTCGGTGATAAAGGTAAAGCTCTGTTCGGGTAATTTCTCACCAATCTTGATCATGGGACTTTCCTTTTTGTATCTGCGGTGGATAACGACAACAGTTTATTACAATGCAGGCATTGATAGCGCTGTTTACCGCGTTGAATGTTGTTGTGACGGCGCAGGCTTAACCGATGCTCACGACAGTCACAGTGGTACGGATAAGTGGGCGCGACCCTGGCGGTGTTTAGCCGGTGGCGGGTGCGGGGCTCGAGCCCGAACACCGACAGCATGATGCTCTGCCATTCCCGACCGTGCGGTTTGACCTTGCCGAAACAGGCGAACGCCACCAGATGAGCTACTTCATGAGGGATGATCTCGGCCATGAATTCGGCCTCGTTATCGGCCAGCAATACCGGGTTGAAGCGTAGCTCCCAGCGTTCGAGCCAGGCCGAGCCGGCGATGCGACCGCGCTGGTTGAAGCACACCCGGGGCGGGTCAAAGTTCCGGCCGGTGTGGCGAGCGGCCAGCACCAGGCATTCGGTGACTCTGTCGTGAACGCGCTGGTAAAGGATTTCGTCAGGTTTCATGTTTGTAAAGCTGTCAGCCTGTCTCTTGGTCACAGGTGTTGCCGTTTGCTGTATCGTGCGTTTTCGTCAGGCAAAGCGCACTGCTTCTCCGGCACGCCGTGAACCCCTCCCTGGGGGCTCCGCTGCGCCATCCATGGCGCAGAGGGCGCGGCGAAGCAGACACCCTTTGCCTTCCTTGTCAAGCAACGAGGTGCCTGTTAGCTTTTGACAGGCAACTCTCCAGTTTCACGAAGCAGCAGTGGGGATTGCCGTAGCCGACCGTCAAATGTCATGGATGACATTTGCCGAGCGTCCCAGGGAGGGGCTTGAAGCGTGTCGGCGGAGCGCAACCGCACTGCTGCCTCGCATGACGAACTGACATTCAGCATATAAAAAGGGGAAGCCTGCGCTTCCCCTTTATCACTTACTTCAGACCGGCGGCGTCACGCAGCAATTCGGCCTTGTCGGTCGCTTCCCAGGGGAACTCGTCCCGACCGAAGTGGCCGTAGGCGGCGGTGGACTGATAGATGGGACGGTTCAGGTCCAGCATCTGGATCAGGCCGTAAGGGCGCAGATCGAAGTGTTCGCGCACCAGGGCATCGATCAGCTCTTCTGCCACCTTGCCGGTGCCGAAGGTTTCCACGCTGATGGACGTCGGCTCGGCCACACCGATGGCGTAGGAGACCTGAATTTCACAGCGGTCGGCCAGGCCGGCGGCAACGATGTTCTTGGCCACGTAACGGGCGGCATAGGCGGCGGAGCGATCCACCTTTGACGGATCCTTGCCCGAGAAGGCACCACCACCGTGACGGGCCATGCCGCCGTAGGTGTCGACGATGATCTTGCGTCCGGTCAGACCGCAGTCACCCATGGGGCCACCGATAATGAACTGGCCGGTCGGGTTTATGTGGTACTTGGTGTTCTTGGTCAGCCACTCGGCCGGCAGCACCGGCTTGATGATCATCTCCATCACGGCTTCGCGCAGGGTAGCCTGATCGATATCCGGGCCGTGCTGGGTAGACAGAACCACGGTGTCGATGCCTACCGGCTTGCCGTTGTCGTCGTAGACGAAGGTCACCTGAGACTTGGCGTCCGGACGCAGCCAGGGCAGCTCACGGGCCTTGCGCACATGGGCCTGGCGCTTGACCAGACGATGAGCGTAAGTGACCGGAGCGGGCATCAGCACGTCGGTTTCGTTGGACGCATAACCGAACATCAGGCCTTGATCGCCGGCGCCCTGAGCGTAGGGGTCTTCATCTTTCCGATCCACGCCCATGGCGATATCCGGAGACTGTTTACCGATGGCGTTGAGCACGGCGCAGCTTTCGCCGTCGAAGCCCATTTCGGAGCTGGTGTAGCCGATGTCACGCACGGTACGGCGTACCAGCTCTTCGATGTCAACCCAGGCGCTGGTGGAGATTTCACCGCCCACGATGACCATGCCGGTCTTGACGAAGCTTTCGCAGGCCACGCGCGCCTTGGGATCCTGCTCGATGATGGCGTCCAGCACCGCATCGGAGATCTGATCGGCAATTTTGTCCGGATGACCTTCGGATACGGACTCGGAGGTAAACAGTCTGGCCATGATACTTTCCTAACTTGAATTAATCTGGGGTGTAATGACCGGCCGAGGATGGCGGTATTAACATCTGGATGGCTATTCTAGAGAGCCGCCGCACCGATTGCCAGTAAAAAGTCGTCTGGCCGCCTCGTTTGCCCACCCCGTTTGACCTATCCGTTTGACCTGGGGAGATTAGATTTGCGCCCTCTGGCAGTCTTTGGGACAATACCGCCGTTTTCTTCACCCCTTTTTTCTAGTCAATATTCTCAGGAGATGTCGATGCCTTCTCGTCAAGTGCTGGCCAATGCCGTGCGCGCACTCAGTATGGATGCGGTACAGAAAGCCAATTCCGGTCACCCCGGCGCCCCCATGGGCATGGCGGATATCGCCGAGGTGTTGTGGCGCGATTACCTCAAGCACAACCCCAGCAACCCCAACTGGGCCGACCGCGACCGCTTTATTCTGTCCAACGGCCACGGCTCCATGCTGCTGTATTCCCTGCTGCACCTGACCGGCTACGAGCTGTCCATCGACGATCTCAAACAGTTCCGCCAGCTGCACTCCAAGACTCCGGGTCACCCCGAGTACGGTTATGCGCCGGGTATCGAAACCACCACAGGCCCCCTGGGTCAGGGCATCACCAATGCCGTGGGCATGGCCATCGCCGAAAAATCTCTGGCCGCCCAGTTCAACCGTCCCGGTCATGAAGTAGTAGACCACCATACTTACACCTTCCTGGGTGACGGCTGCCTGATGGAAGGCATCTCCCACGAAGCCTGCTCCCTGGCCGGTACTCTGGGTCTGGGCAAGCTGATTGCCTTCTGGGATGACAACGGCATCTCCATCGACGGTCACGTCGACGGTTGGTTCAGCGACGATACCCCCAAGCGCTTTGAAGCCTACGGCTGGCAGGTCATCGCCGACGTAGACGGCCACGACAGCGCCGCCCTGACCGCTGCGATCGACGCCGCCCGCGCCGATACCGCTCGTCCGACCATGATCTGCTGCAAGACCGTGATCGGTTTCGGCTCGCCCAACAAGGGCGGCACCCACGACTGTCACGGTGCCCCTCTGGGCGAGGCGGAAATCGCCGCCACCCGTGAACAGCTGGGCTGGACTCATGCTCCCTTCGAAATCCCCGACGACATCTATGCCGACTGGAATGCCAAGGAAAAGGGTACCGCCGCCGAAGCCGCCTGGAACGAGCAATTCGCCGCCTATGCCGCAGCTCATCCGGAACTGGCTGTCGAGTTCAAGCGCCGCGTTAACGGTGAGCTGCCGGCCGACTGGGCCGCCCAGAGCGCCGATTTCATCAAGACGCTGCAGGCCAACCCGGCCAAGATTGCCACCCGCAAGGCCTCTCAGAATGCGCTGGACGCCTTCGGTGCTGTGTTGCCCGAACTGCTCGGCGGCAGCGCCGATCTGGCACCCAGCAACCTGACCATCCACAAGGGCTCTCAGCCCATCAGTGCCGAAGACGCCAGCGGTAACTACCTGCACTACGGTGTACGCGAGTTTGGTATGAGCGCCATCATGAACGGTATCGCCCTGCACGGCGGCTTTGTGCCTTACGGCGGCACCTTCCTGATGTTTGTGGAATATGCCCGTAATGCCCTGCGCATGGCGGCGCTGATGAAGCAACGCTCCATCTTCGTTTATACCCACGACTCTATCGGTCTGGGCGAAGACGGCCCGACTCACCAGCCGGTAGAACAGATTGCTTCTCTGCGTCTGACCCCGAACATGAGCACCTGGCGCCCCTGCGATCAGGTCGAGTCTGCCGTGGCCTGGAAAGCAGCTATCGAACGTCAGGACGGTCCGACCGCGCTGATTTTCTCCCGTCAGAACCTGGGTCAGATCGATCGTACCGACGCCCAGCTGGCCGACGTGGCCAAGGGTGGCTATGTGCTGAAAGACTGCGCCGGCACGCCTGAGCTCATCATCATCGCCACCGGCTCCGAAATCGAGCTGGCCGTGGCTGCCTACGAGCAGTTGAGCGGTGAAGGCAAGCAGGTACGAGTGGTGTCTCTGCCTTGTACCGATGTGTTCGATGCCCAGTCTGCCGAGTATAAAGAAAGCGTGCTGCCCGCCGCCGTGACCAAGCGTCTGGCAGTAGAAGCCGGTATTGCCGACTACTGGTACAAGTATGTGGGCTTTGGCGGCGACATCATCGGTATGCATACCTTTGGTGAGTCGGCCCCGGCCGGTGACTTGTTCAAGCTGTTCGGCTTCACCGTCGACAACGTGGTAGAAAAGGCGAACGCCCTGTTAGGCAAGTAAGCTGGCCTAAAAGCCCGCGCGTTACTCCTTAATGAAAAAACCGGCTGCGGCCGGTTTTTTTGTGCCTGAAAGGGAGGGGAACGGCACCGTCTTTTGTAGAGGCCGCTTCAGCCGGCCGGTTGTGCGCAGCAGAACATAAGCTCTGTTGCTCGGCTCAGAGGCAACCGGGTAGCCTCTTCCGACACGCTAAACCGCATCCCTGCGACGCTCAGCACATGACGTCCTGTCATGTGATGGTCGGCTGAGGCTATCCCGCTTGCCTCTTCATAGCACCGGAGTCGCCAGTTAGCACTTTCCACTAAACAAAGGATCTCTTTCATCTCGGCGTAAACGCCGAACAAAGGGCCCGATCCGCCGACTCGCCGTAAATCCCGCCCTGGAGGCTCCGTCGCGCCATCCTTGGCGCGGAGGGGCGGCGGAGCAGATCCCTTTGTCCTCCTTGATGCTCTGGAATGGCCTGATGGCAGAGGCCGCCGCTTATGGCGGTTTTTTTCATGGCTTTTAATTGCACTTCACCGTCACTCCGTCCAAAATGGTCTCATTTGAAGTTCATGCGACATGTTAATGAATAAGCAGGAAGTCACGGCCTTAAACCTGATGTTTTATACCGATTATTTTTATGGCTCGGCCAAAGTACCTGCCTTGCTGCAGCCTCGTGCTTATATGTGCTCGGTAGTGTTTTAAAAGATATTAATAATCAATGGGTTGCAGCTAGTGTGTCCGTTGGTACCGAGCATTAACAAGGATCAATATGAGCATGAGCGTATATGTGCATGCATAGTATTAAAAATGTGATGTTTTCAGGAGAGCTGTTTGACGCATCAAATATTTGAGTCGTTTTTAAGCGACCTAGAAACTCATAAAAATGACTCTGAAGAGTCGGAAGTCGAGCAGTATCACGTGGATTGCTGGACTACGTGCAAGGCTATAAAAACCTCATTGAAGAAGTTAGAAATAGCAGAAGAATGCATAAGGCAATCTTATCGCCTTAGTCCAAGCGAGCATGAGATAGCAGAGTATATCGAGTTTCACATTGAGAACTACTTGATTAGAAGCCGTTCGGTTTATGATCGCGCGTTGATCTTCACAAACTATTTATGTGATATTCAAATGGCTAAAGAATCCGTTAGTCATGTATCGATCACTACCAATCGAAAAGTTGAGAAGCTTGGCCTGAAGAACGCATTGAAGAAAATCAATAAAGCTTGCGAAGTATATCGGCTCGAAAGGAATGGAGTTGTCCATCATGACAGATATTCCAATCAGGAATTAGAGTGGGTAGACACAGCACGGAAGGCTAAATTCATTTTGAATGGCGAAATTGAAAGTATCGGACTATCTGATGAAGTAATAGAGCAAAACACAGTTGTTGTAATAATAAAGCATCTCGATATGTTTTCTGAAAGCACAAAAAACATTGTCGAATCGGTCAACAGCTTTTTAGATCTGGCGCTTCCTGTATATGAGGGGCATGCCAGGAAAACATAACAAATGGCTGCGCCGGACAAATTTCGCTGCCACCTTATTGTGCAAAGAACCGCACAAAAGCCGCCACCAAAAATTTGCTCGGTGAGCCGGGCGTTAGTCAATCGAGTTACCCACGAACAGTAGACACTTTAATTTTGTGGCAATACAGTTCGGATTATTTTAACAGGCTTTAATAATGGCGTACGTTTTAGCAACAACAGAACAAGTTGTCAGGTGGTACTCATTTGATATGAGTGAGGAAGTAAATGAGTCAAACTACAAAATTATTGATCAATTGGATCTTAGGGAAGTGCCAATGGCTGGAGATAAAGCCACAGCTAAAAGCTGGGCTAAATCAATGAGGCTAAAGACTTGGCGTTATGTAAGAATTTAATGGCCAAAGCTAATAAGCTATAGCAGTATATACTTATGCTTCCCTGTTTTAGTAAACACCTCGATCTAACAAAATCGAGGTGTAATACGCACTTTATCATTGTGTCAGTAGCACGCAGAAGAGGGCGCGATTGAAGTTATTCGATTTCCAGAAGTTCCACTTCAAAAATCAGTAAGGATCCCGGCTTTATGGTTCCGGCCGGGCTGTTGCCGTAGGCCAGTTTGGATGGGATGAAAAACTTGAATTTGTCACCCACCACCATCAGTTGCACACCCTCGGTCCATCCTCTTATCACTCGATTTAACGGGAAACTGATGGGCTCTTTACGCTCTACCGAGCTATCAAATACGGTGCCGTCCAACAGAGTGCCATGATAATGCACGGTAACCGTTGACTTGGCGCTGGGATGAACATCGCCTTCGCCTTTGGTCAGTATTTGATACTGCAAACCGGAGGCAGTTTCCTGCACATTATCATTGGTTTTGTTCTGGGCTAAAAATTCGTTTCCTGCCGCGATGTTTTCAACCGCCGCCTTTTTATGATTCGAATTTCTGATGATGTAAAAGCCCACGACCAGAATGACGACCGCCAAGATGAAAAATTTCATTATTTATCCTGCTGCTGTTGAGATGTTTGCATTCTATCACTCGATGCTTTTCGAGGTAATACCAATTCCGTTAAGCATCTGATCATATTGACCTATCGTGAACACCGAGTATCCCGCAGACGGCGCCAACAGGCCACGCCGGAACCTCAAGGAGGACAAAGGGATCTGCTTCATCGACCATCACATGACAGGGATGTCATGTGCTGAGCGTCACAAGGAGGTGCTTGATCGGGTCGAAGAAGCAGGTCCTTTGTCCGGGGTTGGTATGGCAATCACAAAAAGCGAATGTTCATGGGGCAGTATCAACTGCCCGGAAAACGACACTCGATACGGGTGCCGCCCTGATCCGAATCGACGGTGATGCGGGCACTGTGGTTGTCGAGTATTGCCTTGACCAGCGTCAGCCCCAAACCATGGCCGGGGCTCTGCCGGCTGCTGTCGGCCCGGTACAGCCGCTCGAACACATGGGGCAGGTCGGCCGGGTCGATACCGATGCCCGAGTCGGTAATCCGCACCCGAATATCGGCGCCTTGCCGGTGTGCTTGCAGCCGGATATTGCCCCCTGCCGGGGTGTATTTGAGTGCGTTGTCGAGCAGGTTGGCGAAGGCCTGGCGCAGGGCTTGGGCATCGCCCCGCAACCGGAGGTCGCCGGCGATGTCGGTGGTCAGTTGCACGCCCTTGTCTTCGGCGACCATGTCGTAGAGATCGACCATTTCCCGCAGGATTTCCCCCAGTTCACAATCGCTTTCATGGGCCGGATCCAGCCCCTGCTCGGCGGCGGTAATGGCCAGCAGATAGCCGAGCAGGGCTTCCATGCGCTGGTTTTCCTCGGCGCAGTCGAGCAGGCTTTCCCGCCACTGAGTGGCATCGTCGCTCGACAGGGCCTGCTCCAGGCTGAGCCGCTGGCGGGTGAGCGGGGTGCGCAAGTCGTGGGCAGCGCTGTCCAGGGCGTGACGCAGGCCGCAGACCAGCCGGTGTATCCGGCTCATCTGCTGGTTGAACAGCAGGGTCAGCTGGCCCAGCTCGCTGCGCGGAGAGGCGGTAAGCGGCACCGGTTGTTCCAGCCCGTCTCGTTGCAGGCTGGCCACACGCAGGATCAGGGCCTGAATGGGGCGCAGGGTGCTGTGGGTCAGCCAGGCTACCAGCAGCAGGCTGAACAGCAGCATGGGCAGCATCAGTTGCAGCATGGTGAGCCGGTAGCGAGCCAGATCCTGCTGCCGTGGCCCGGCTTCAAGGGCAATGTGCAAGCGGTGGTCGCCGATGGCCATGGTCTGGCTCCAGCTGCCATCGTCCAGCAGGCCCGCCGTCTGCCCGGGCAGGGGGTTGCCTGCCACGAACAGCGGGCGACCGTCGGGGGCGTCGAAGCGCAGACGATAGTGGCTGAGTTGCAGAAACTCCCGATCACGGTGCAATACATGCAGCAGTTTATCGGGGCCGGCGTCCTGGCCGACTCGGTGATAATTGTCCTGCAGGGTGCTCACCAGTTGCCGGTCTTTTTCCAGCAGGCGCTTGCCCAGCAGGTGATCCCCGGCCAGCAACAGGCCGCCGGTAACCAGAGTCATCAGCAGCAGATACCAGAGGGTGAGAGTCCAGCCGGTGGCGAAACGGGGTTCAGTCGATACGCAGGACATAGCCTATTCCTCGCAGGGTATGCAGCAGTTTTTGCGGGTGATCCTTGTCGAGCTTGTTGCGCAATCGGCAGATCAGCACATCGACGACGTTGGTCTGGGGATCGAAACGATAGTCCCATACCTGCTCCAGGATCTGGGTGCGTGAAAGCACCCGGCCCTGATGGCGCAGCAACAATTCCAGCAAGACGTATTCCCGTGGTTGCAACTGAAGCTTTTGACCGGCGCGCCTGGCCTGTTTGCCCAGAGGGTCCAGGCTCAGATCGGCCAGTTGCAGGGGGCGATCCGGTGGATGAGGGAGCCTGCTGCTGCGGCGCAGCAGCACCTCGACCCGGGCCAGTAGCTCGCTGAAGGCGAAGGGTTTGGTCAGGTAGTCGTCTCCCCCCAGGCGCAATCCCTGCACCCGATCATCCACCGAACGGCGGGCGCTCAGCATCAGGATGGGAAAGTCCATGCCCTGGCCGCGCCATTGTTGCACCAGACTGAGGCCGTCCTGGCCGGGCAGCATGATGTCGACGATGGCGAGCACGGGTTCCCGTTCCCGGGCCGCCAGCGCCGCTTCTTCCGCCCGGATATAATGCCGTACCCGGTAGCCTTGTTCGCCGAGTCCGCGATGGATGAAGTCGGCAATCTTGGGGTCGTCTTCCACCAGCAGCAGTTCCATTGGCGATTCTCGTCATTCATTGATGAGCCGATATTGTAACAGTGACACGGGGGCCTGCCTGCCCCCTTTCCATTTTGTAATGTAACGGCAATGCAGCGGAAAATGGTAATGGCTATAGTGAGTTGGACATTTACCCCGGAGAGACAAACCATGAAAAAATACCTGGCGTTACTGGCCCTGGCCAGCCTGGGTGCTCAGGCACAAACCGTGAACACCTCCGTGCTCAGCACAGACACGGCTCAGCAGCTGGTGGCCGAAGGCCTCAAACATTGCGCCAAAGACGGTTATCACGTGACCGTGGCGGTGGTGGACCGCTCCGGTGTGCTCAAGGCCCTGGCTCGTGATGAACTGGCCGGCCCGCACACGATAGAAAGCGCCCGCAAGAAAGCCTTTACCTCTGCCTCCATGGGCGTGGTGACCGCCGATCTGGCGAATAACATCGCCGACAAGCCGGCATTGTTCGGATTGCGAGAAATGCACCCGGACATGCTGATCCTGGGTGGCGGTCTGCCGATACGCGTAGGCGATCAGCTGGTGGGCGGTATCGGGATTGGCGGCGCCCCAGGTGGCCATCTGGATCAGGCCTGCGCCGATGCGGCCATCAAGGCGGTATTGAAGTAACAGCCGCCGGAGTCACCCTGTCCTGCACAAGATGACGACAATCATAACGGCAGGCCCTTATCGGGCCTGCCGTTATTGATCTGCCAGCCAGCGCAGCAACTCGGCTTCCGGCATGGGTCTGTCTGCGGTCCTTTGTCGATATAAGTAGCTGCACGCCGAATTCTTGACGGCTATAAAGCGCATTGTAAATAAAGGGGAACGGATTCAAGATAACCTTTAAGTAAGATATTGCTAATTTAAAGTTCTTCGCTACCATTAGAAAATTCTAATTCAAATGGAGTAGTGTGATGACCATAGTGAACTTCACCCCCTGGACGGCCTTGTTCGGAGGAATGTTGATCGGTACCGGTGCCCTGCTGTTACTGCTGGCCGGCGGCCGCATTGCCGGTATCAGCGGCATCGTCGCCGGTATCGGCTCGCAGCCCGACAGGGGCTGGCGCATCGCCTTCGTGGTCGGGCTGATACTGATGCCCTTTATCCTGTTCGGCTTTGATTGGGTTAGTGCTCCTTCACTGGAACGCTTTTCCGCGCCCCGGCTGGTGCTGGCTGGCTTGCTGGTGGGCATCGGTAGCCGTCTCGGCAACGGCTGCACCAGCGGGCACGGCATCTGCGGCATGGGCCGCCTGTCATGGCGCTCTGTGGTGGCGACCCTGATATTCATGGCGGCTGGCATCATGACCGTGACCTTGTTTGGAGTGGGAGTGTAACCATGCTGATACTGATTGCACTGATATCGGGTTCCCTGTTCGGGCTGGGGCTGGTTGTCTCCGGCATGGTCGACCCGGCCAAGGTACAGGGGTTTCTCAACCTGTTCGGCGACTGGGACCCGAGCCTGGCGCTGGTGATGGGCGGTGCCCTGGCGGTGTTTGCGCCGGGTTACTGGCTCTGGCGCCGGCAAGGTCGCAGCCATTGTGCCCTGGGTACCAAGCTGCCCAAGATACCGGCGCCGCTCATCGATAAACAACTGATCGTGGGGGCATTGCTGTTTGGTATCGGCTGGGGACTGGCGGGCATCTGCCCTGGGCCCGCATTGGGGCTGGGCGCCAGTCTGCAATGGCAGGCAGGGCTCTTCATCGCCGCCATGGTCGCCGGCTTCTGGCTGGTAGGACGCTTCAACAAGCAGTCTTGAAATAGACTGTTTGACCTGTATTTAAAGAGGTAACAGGGTTGAATGAGGCGAGTACATCGGGCAAAGGGTCTACTCCACTGGCTCGCTTTCACATCCCTGTTCGCTCAGGACATGCCATCCCTGGCATGTCATGGCCAGTGGAGCAGATCCCTTTTCCCACCTTCAGCTCTAACGTTTTCTGTTTGCGTCGCAGGCTGGCGACATAGGTGCTTCAGGGAGGCCAAAGGGATCTGCTCCGTCGACCTTTCGTTTCAGGGATGAAACGGAGAGCGTACATGGATGTATCTACAGCGAGTCGACGGAGCTGGCCCTTTGGGCGAGTGCTTGTGGGGCAAGAATTACCCGTTCAGGTAATCCATCACTACCTGATGGTGATCCTTGGTCTTGAACTTGTCGAATACCTTGGCCACTGTGCCGGTTTCGTCGATCAGAAAGCTGATGCGGTGAATGCCGTCGTATTCCTTGCCCATGAACTTCTTCAGCCCCCAGACCCCGAAGGCGTCGGCCACGGCGTGGTCATCGTCAGACAACAGGGTGAAGTTCAGCTCGTCTTTTTCTTCAAACTTCTTCAGCCGGGCCACCGGATCCGGGCTGATGCCCAGCACCACCACATTGCGTTCGGCAAGTTCGGTCTGGCTGTCGCGCAGGCCGCAGGCCTGTACCTTGCAACCCGGTGTCATCGCCTTGGGATAAAAGTACACCAATACTTTCTTGCCGCTGAAGTCGGCCAGGCTGACCGGTTTGTCGTTTTGATCGTGCAGGGTAAAAGAGGGGGCTGGGCTTCCTGCGGGTAAATAGGTCATCGACGGACTCCTTGAGATTATTTGCGTTTAAGACGAAGGCTGTGTCGCTCGCATTCCAGCTCGCGACATAAGCGGTCGACGGCGTCTTCGGCTTCACCGTCGGTCAGCTGCTCAGGCAGATTAAGCTGAAAATGCGCCTGAAACTTGCCGGACTCGACGCCGGCCAGGGTCTGGCTCTGCATGGCCTGAATATCCCAGCCGCAGTCGCTGAAAAACTGGGTGCAGCGATTGACGATGCCGGGCCGGTCGGCTACCACCAGCTCTACGTCGGCGCTCAGGGCATAACTCGGCTGGCTCAGCACCTGGGTGCGTTTCATCATGGTGATCAGCGCCTGATTCTGGCCGAACAGCGGCAGTGTGGTCTCGAGCCGGGTTATCTGGTTCCAGCTGCCAGACAGCAACAGGATAAAGGTGAACTCATTGCCGAAGATGCCGAGGCGGCTGTCGACGATGTTGCAGCCGCAATCGGTGACCTGGCGTGCCACTTCGTTCACGATGCCGGCTCTGTTTTCACCGATGGCGGTGACCACAAGATGATGCGTCATCTGGCTATCCGAAAGGTCTGGGAAGAGGGGCGCCATGTTAGCACAAATTGCAAGGGGCTCCAGTGCCTCTCTTGTATTCCGAAGGGGGCGCCACTACCATAGCCGGACTTGATACTTAACGGAATTTACTATGTTCAGCGGTAGCATAGTGGCACTGATTACGCCGATGACGGCGGCGGGCGAGGTTGATAACGGCAGCCTGAAGCGGCTGGTCGATTATCATGTGGCCAGCGGCACGGCGGCGATTGCCGCCATGGGCACCACCGGCGAGTCGCCCACCCTGAGCACCGACGAACACCTTGAGGTCGTGCGGCGGGTGATGGAATATGCGGACGGTCGTATTCCGGTGATCGGCGGCTGTGGCTCCAACAACACCCGCCAGGCCATTCGTCTGAGTCAGGCGATGGCAGAGATGGGCGTCGCGGCCGGCCTGTCGGTCACGCCCTACTATAACAAACCCTCTCAGGCTGGCCTGCTGGCCCATTACACCGCCATTACCGATGCCTGCGACCTGCCACAGATCCTCTACAATGTGCCCGGACGGACCGGTTGCGATCTGTTGCCGGAAACCGCAGGACGGCTGGCGGAGTTGGATGCCATCATCGGCATCAAGGATGCCAGCGGACGCCTCGACCGGGTAAGCGAACTCAAGCGCAGTTGTGGTGAAGATTTTCTTTTGTTCAGCGGCGACGATCATCTGGCGCTCGACTTTGTTCGTCTGGGTGGCCATGGCGTTATATCGGTAACCGCCAACGCGGCGGCGGCCGACATGGCCGATTTGTTCCGGGCGGCGCTGGCCGGCGACTGGTCCCAGGCCGACGTGATCAACCGGCGCCTGTTGCCACTGCATCAGCATTTGTTTTGTGATACCAATCCCATACCGGTGAAGTGGGCCTGTGCCGAACTCGGGCTCATCGATACCTCAATGCCGCGTTTACCCTTGATCCCCCTCGACGCTTCGGGGCGGGAACAGGTGAGGGAAGCGTTACTTAAAGCGGAGTTAACAGGGCGTGGATAAACCTTTGAATTCAAAAAAACTAGTAATAAGCCTGCTGGCCATGAGTGTGCTGGCCGGCTGCAGCAATCCCGAGACCCGTGCGCAGGCGAATCGGGGGTTTGACTACGAAGATGCCAAGCTGAGAACCACCCCATTGCTGATCCCGGCCGGGCTGGAAGCACCGGACTTCAATAACGAATACGTGATCCCGGCTCCTACCGAAGGGGTCATCGGTGGTGTTACCGGCAAGGCGGTGGATGTTCGTCCGCCCACCCAGGTACTGCCGCTGGTGCGCGGTACCGAAGTCATGGACAGCGGCAGCGGCCTCTGGTTTTATCAGCAGCGGCTGGATCAGCCGCTGGAGCAAGAACTGAGACAGGCACTGGAAGCTTTCTTCAAGGGGCAAAAAGCCGAGTTCAGTCAGTCTGCTCAGGGCTGGCGTAGCAATGGCCGGGCTATCGGTAGCGAAAAACAGCAATTCAGCTGGCAGCTGGTGCCGGATGCGGTTCGCCGCGCGGTAGCCGTGCAGGTCAGCGCCGAGGGCGGCGAGACCCTGCTGGCACAGGATCGACAGCGGGCAGAAGCGGCCATGCTGAATGCCTTCTCGCTGTCTTATCAGCGTGAGCTGACCAAGAAGCAGAATTTGCTCGACCGCAGCCCCATCAAGTTGACCCTGGATCAGGATCAGGGCCGCTTGCTGACCGACGAAGGCTACGACCGTAGCTGGAAGCGGCTGGTCACCCTGTTGCCACAGCTCGGCTTCAAACTGACCAACCGCCAGCAGGCGCTGGGTTATGTGGACGTGGAGTTCGACGGCCTGAGCAAGGGCAAGTGGCGCGATCTGGGGCTGCCGGCGCTGAATATTCCCGAGCAGCAATATCGCATTCAGCTCGGCGACCTGGGTGAGCAGAGCAGCATTACCCTGAGCGACAAGAACAAGGTACCTGTGTCCGCCGACATTCTGAGCCAGCTGGCGCGCACTCTGGGCGATGCCTTTCAGCGTACCGACCTGATCCGCTAAGCCCTACCGACTGTGCCCAATATGACAGGCCCCGTATTGACGGGGCTTTTTCATATTCGACACTGAAGTAATACAGAGGCAAAACAGTCGCCTCCCTCGACACGCCATAAACCATCCATGGGGGCTCGGAAATGCCGTCCCTGGCATTTCATGGTCGTGGGAGCCGTTCTCTGTTGCCTCTGCTTGAGCGGGGTCGGCGGAGCGGGCCCTTTGACCGAGTTACACCGAGTAAACACAATGTCCTCTATTACTCCTTTATAATGCCGCTATGAGCGACATCGAACAGGGTTTTATCCTGACCCGTCACAGCCGTGACCGGGCCGGCAGCACCGAAATTATCTACTGGCTCTGTACCGCACAGGGCCCGGTGCGCTTGCTGCTGTCCGGCGAACGGCCGCTATTGATGGTGCCGACCGAACGGCGGGATGCGGTGGCGCAGAGTCTTGCGGGGGTCGGCATCGGTTATCAATGGGCCGAGCCCGGTTTGCAGACCCTGGAGTATCAGCCGGTGGCGGTGCTCTATTTTGCGACCATTGCCGATCATCGAGTGGCGGCGGAGTGCTTGCGCCGCGACGGCATCGGCGTGTTTGAAGATGACTTGCGCCTGCACGAACGCTTTCTGCTTAGCCGCTTTATCCGAGGCTCGGTCGACTTCGTTGGGCAGTCGAGACCCGCCTCCGGTTATCGGCAGTTCAGTGGCGTACGGCTCAAGCCCGGCGACTGGAGCCCCCGGTTTCGGGTGCTGTCGCTCGACATCGAATGCTCGGCCCGAGGCGAGCTCTATTCCATCGGTCTCTATGGTGATGAGCTGGCGAGGGTGCTGATGATAGGTAAGCCGGAGCCGGCGGACACCGATATTCGCTGGGTGGTGGATGAGCCGGCGCTGCTGAAAGCCCTGGAGCAGGAGCTGAACCGCCATGATCCGGATATCATCATCGGCTGGAATCTGGTCGGTTTCGATTTTCGGCTGCTGTTGCAGCGGGCGGCGCTGCACGGCCTGCGGCTCAAGCTGGGGCGGGGTGGCGAGGCGGCCTTTCTGCGGGAGTCGGCGCACACCGGTCAGGTGTTTCTGACCTTGCCCGGACGGGTGGCGATAGACGGTATCGAGGCACTCAAGACCGCCTGTTACCAGTTCGACAGCTTCAGCCTGGAGTCGGTGTCCCGTCAGTTGCTGGGGCGGGGCAAGCAGACCGAAGACGTCGAACATCGATTGGCGACCATCACCCGGGATTTTCGCCACAACAAGCCTAAGTTGGCCGCCTATAACCTGGAAGACTGCCGGCTGGTGTGGGACATTTTTGAGCACACCCGGCTGCTCGACTTTCTGCGGCTGCGCAGCCAGCTTACCGGGCTGGAGCTGGATCGGGTCGGCGGCTCGGTGGCGGCCTTTACCCAAGTCTATCTGCCGCACCTGCACCGGGCCGGTTTTGTGGCACCCAACCTGCCCGCCGGTGGCGGCCTGGCCAGCCCCGGTGGCTACGTAATGGACTCAAAGCCCGGCCTCTATCGTCATGTGCTGGTGCTGGACTTCAAGAGTCTGTATCCCGCCATTATCCGCACCTTCAAGATAGACCCGCTGGGGCTGGTGCTGGGGTTGAAGGAAGAGGGGGCCATTCCTGGCTTTCGCGGAGCTCTGTTTTCTCGCCAGCGGCATTTTCTGCCGGCCATCATCGAGCGACTGTGGCAGGAACGGGATCAGGCCAAGCGCGAGCGAGACGGCCCACGTTCCCAGGCGATCAAGATACTGATGAACTCCTTCTATGGGGTACTCGGCTCCGGCGGTTGTCGCTTCTACGATACCCGGTTGGCGTCCTCCATTACCCTACGCGGCCACGAGATCATGCAGCAGACCGCCCGCTGGATAGAGGCCGAAGGCCACGAGGTGATCTACGGCGACACCGATTCGGTGTTTGTGCTGCTGACTGGCCATCACGATGAAGATACTGCCAGTCTCGAGGGGCAGCGCCTGGCCACCCGGATGACCGAGCAGTGGCAACAGCAACTGGCGACACAGCTGCAGTTGGTAAGTTGTCTCGAGTTGCAGTTCGAACGTTATTTCGCCCGTTTTCTGATGCCCACGATTCGTGGTCAGGAGCAGGGATCCAAGAAGCGTTACGCGGGTCTGAGCATCAGCAACGGCGTCGGCGAGCTGGTGTTCAAGGGGCTGGAAACGGTGCGCTCCGACTGGACGCCGCTGGCGCAGCAATTTCAGACCGAGCTGTACCGGCTGGTATTCGACGACCTGGACCCGAGCGACTTTATTCGACAGACCCTGGCGCAGACCCTGGCCGGAGAGCGGGATGAGGACTTGGTGTATCGCAAGCGTTTGCGCCGGCCGCTGGCCCAGTATGTGAAGTCGCAGCCACCGCAGGTGCGAGCGGCACGACTGGCGGACGAGCACAACGCCCGGCGAGGCGTGCCGTTACGTTATCAGCAGAAAGGAGTGATCCGTTATCTGATCACAGTGAACGGGCCCGAGCCGCTGGAGTACCTTGGTTCGGCCATCGATTATCAGCATTATGTCGACCGCCAGCTCAAGCCGGTGGCCGACGCCATACTGCCCTTCGCGGGCCTGAGTTTCGACGCATTGATCGGACAGCAGCTCGGGTTGTTCTAGGGGGAGCAGGGATTGGTGATTAGGGAACAGGGATTGGTGGTTGGGAACTGGCTGCTAATCCCCAGTCCCCAGTCCCCAATCCCTAGTCTTTCGTTTCTTTGTCCTTATTATCTTTGTCGTCGGCATGGTAGTCGCCGGGGGGCACGCCCCAGTCGTCCCTTTTACGTTCTTCGGTATCCCAGTCTTTCAGGTGCATCTTGTCGCGGTTTTTCTTGACGAATTTTTCAATCTGCTTGGTGTCCTTGAGCGCGCCGACAAAGAGGCCGACGACAAACAATAACGGCAGGGCAATCCAGAACCAGGTGCTCATGGCTTAATCCTCGGTGGTGGTGATATAACGGGCGAAAATCTCGTCCAACAGTTTAAGGATATGCTTTTTTCCCGCCACTGGCTGCAACCGCAAGGCCTCGGCCACCAATGAGGGGGTCAGCTGGCTGGCGCAATCTGTGGCCAGCGGCCGGTAACTCAGGTGCCAGGGTTCTATCGCCACGCCGCCGCCGTCCTGCGCAAAGGGCAGGTAAAAGCCGAAGCGCGCCATGTTGGCGGCCAACCACTGGCTGAGCGGATAAAAATAACCGCCCGGCTCATACTCCCAGGGCTCAAGCTGCAGCTTTTTCCCCGGGGGCAGCAGGGTCGGGTCGTAAACGTCCAGATCCGTGCCCCAGTGATGGCGGCTGGTGCCGGGCAGGGCGCTCCAGTGCAATATGGCGGTGATGCGTTCGGGCTCGCTCAACGCCAGCGTCTGCAGCGGTTGGCTGTCGGCATCCAGCAGTGGCCGGCTGCCCTCGAATTTGCCGTTCCAGATGGCAAGCTGGCGCTCGAAGCTGCGAAAGCTCGAGGCCGGCATCAGTTGAAAACCGGCCTCGGTCGCCGCCGCCTGCATGGTCATAAAGGCGTCTCTGGCCTCGGACTGCAGCCGGTGCCCCGGCTCGTTCAGCGCCACCAGATGTGAATCGCTCAGGCCAAGCAGGCAGAGTGGGTTCATGCCAGCAGACGGTCCAGAATGCCTTCATACATATCGGTGAGTAGTTCCAGATCGGCAATTTTCACACATTCGTTGAGCTTGTGAATGGTGGCATTGACCGGACCGAGTTCGACAACCTGAGCGCCGGTCTGGGCGATGAAGCGGCCGTCCGAGGTGCCACCTGTGGTCAGCAGCGCCGGCTCCTGGTGTTTGACCGCTTGAATTGCTTCCACGGTCGCCTGCACCAGGTCACCCTTGTCGGTGAGGAAGGGTTTACCGTTGAGCAGCCAGTCGATGTGGTAGTTCAGGCCGTGGGCGTCAAGCATGCTGTGCACCCGGGCCTTGATGGTGTCTTCGTTCAGCTCGGTGCTGAAGCGGAAGTTGAACTGCACCTTGAACTCGCCCGGGATCACATTGGAGGCGCCGGTGCCGGCGTGCAGGTTGGCAATCTGGAAGCTGGTGGGCGGGAAGAATTCGTTGCCGTTGTCCCATACCGTATTGGCCAGCTCGGTCAGGGCCGGGGCCGCCTTATGCACCGGATTGTCGGCCAGATGCGGGTAGGCCACATGACCCTGAATGCCCTTGACCACAAGATCGCCGGTGAGGGAGCCGCGGCGGCCGTTCTTGACCACGTCACCCACTTCATGGGTGGAGGAGGGTTCGCCCACCAGGCACCAGGTGATTTTTTCGTTACGGGCTTCCAGGGTGTCAATCACCCGGGTGGTGCCGTTGATGAAGGGGCCTTCTTCATCGCTGGTGATCAGAAAGGCGATGGAGCCCTTGTGATCAGGGTGCTGGGCGATAAAACGTTCGGTGGCGACGATCATGGCGGCCAGTGAACCCTTCATGTCGGCCGCACCCCGGCCGTGCAGGTAACCGTCGATGTCGGTGGCTTCGAAGGGCGGGGTGTGCCACTGGTCGAGCGGGCCGGGCGGCACCACGTCGGTATGACCGGCAAAGCAGAACAGCGGCCCTTCGCTACCCCGGCGGGCCCACAGGTTGGTGGTGTCTTCAAACACCATGGTTTCCAGTTCAAAGCCGAGGGCTTTGAGGCGGGCGCCCATCAGCTCCTGGCAGCCTTCGTCTTCGGGGGTCACGGAGGGGCGGTTGATCAGGTCCCGGGTGAGGGCTAGCACGGCAGAGTCAGTCATTCTAATCCTTGATTATTTATTGATTATTTATTGATTACTTATTAGCTACTTATTAAATAAGCGGGAATACAGTTCGGGTTTGAAGCCCAGATGTAGCTCGTCGTCCAGTACCAGCAGCGGTCGTTTGATCATCGCCGGATGCGCCTGCAGCAGGGCGGCGGCGGTGTCCGGGCCAAGTCCGGCCTTGTCGGCGTCCGGCAGGGCACGATAAGTGGTGCCTCTCTTGTTGAGCAATTGCTCCCAGCCGAGCCGCTCCAGCCAGTGTTGCAGCTCGGCCGGATCCAGGCCGTCGGCTCTGTGGTCGACGAAACGGTAATCGATACCCTGTTGGTCCAGCCACTTGCGGGCTTTCTTGACGGTATCGCAGTTTTTGATGCCGTAGAGTCTGATGGTCAAGATGGAATCCTGTAAATGCGTGGGCGTGAATAGCAATGGGCAGAATTCTGTCACTTAAGCCCGGCCCCTGCAACAGGCCACCCGGAAACAACAAACCTCAGCCAGTTCAATGATTTTTACCCATCGGCAATATACACTGGCGCCCGGTGCGAGCTTTGGGTACTGTTGGCGCTTTTTGCGATTCCTGTCGCCGCCGCGATGCTGTTATCGGCACTATCTTAACTGGCATTCTCGGGCGCTTTATTCAGTTTGCAGTTTAGGGTCTGTTGACCTTTCGCGATGATTTTTGCAGCAGTTTGTGGGGTCTTGATACAAGGCATCGCTTATGCCATGTAGTCACTCTACATAAATAAGCGATAACGCAGTAGCAAGACCCCACAAGCGCTGCCCTGCGGGTTCGGCTAAACGCGTTTTTCTATTTGTTGAAAGGGCATTGCTTAGAATGACTAGGCTACACCCCTCTCGCCGCGATAAAAACGCGTTTAACTCGAACAAAATTTAACCGCGAAAGGTCAACAGACCCTAACTATTAAAGAAAAAGGGGAATGGGTTGGAACTCAAGGAATACTGGAGCGATAGCTATCACTCCCGGGATTTTAAGCTCATCCGCATCGGTGTTGTTGCCGTTCGTTTTCGTTGGCTGGTGGCTTTGCTTATCATCGGTATCGCCGGCTGGATTGCCGTCGACTGGTGGGTGCTGGATCCGGCGCATTTCAAGCTGCTGTGGAAGGTCCGATTGATCACCGGCGTCATGCTGACCCCGCTACTGCCGCTCAGTTATCTGTGCAAACTGGATCGGCGCTGGATGGTGATGTCGTTATACGCCCTGCTGGGCATTCTGCTGCTGTTTAATTTTGTCAGCCTGTGGAGCTTCCGGGACGGGGTCCCCATTCCGGTGGGTTACGTGGCCTTTCCCTATTTTCTGCTGGCCTTGCTGGCGGTACTGCCGTTGCCGATACGTTCCGGCCTGAGGGTGGCGGTAGTGATGATACTGGTGGTGCTGGGCACCGACTACTGGCTCGACTCCCGCACCCTGGACAACGGCGAGCTGATCGACCGCATCTGGCTGTTATTGTGTTTCAGCCTGGCGATGATCTGGGTACAGGCCGGACAGTTGCGCATGCTGCTGGACCTGTATCGGGAGTCGACCCGGGATCCGCTGACCCGTCTGATGAATCGCCGGCTGTTTTTACGCCAGCTGGAGGCGGTGCGTCACGACAGCAGTGCCGGGCAGCCCTACACCCTGATACTGCTCGACCTCGATAAATTCAAGCGCATCAACGACGATCATGGGCACCTGATGGGCGACGAGGTACTGGTCAGCGTGGCCACTACCATCATGGATATTTTCGGTCAGGACGCCATCGTCTCCCGTTATGGCGGCGAAGAGTTCATGGTGTTGCTGCCCGAGACGCGGTTGGAGCAGGCAGCGCGTCAGGCCGAAACCCTGCGTCTGGCGGTGGAATCCCAGCCGGTGGAAAATCCATTGGATGAAAGTGAAGTCATGGTGACCCTCAGTGCCGGCGTGGTCGAAGGCCACCACGACAGTGTGCCCACCGACTTGCTGCGCCAGGCCGATGAGGCTTTATATGGAGCCAAAAGCCAGGGGCGTAATTGCGTGGTGGCACATCGGTAGTCTATCGACAGTATAAGCATTCGTAGGTGGTGGTTTGGGAAGGGGGCTTGGCTTATACTGGCCGGCGAGCCCCCTATTACTCAAATCATAACTTTCCCCTCCGGGACTATAACTTAAGCGAGATGTCTTATGCCCCAAGAGCATCATGAAAAACGTGCCCTCTATGTACCCTATGCAGGTCCGGCCCTGCTGGAAACCCCGCTGCTGAACAAAGGCGGAGCCTTCTCCAAGGAAGAGCGTATTTCGTTCAACCTGGAAGGTCTGCTGCCCCACAACATCGAGACCATAGAAGAACAAGCGTCCCGGGCATATAAACAGTACACCTCCTTTCAAAACGATCTCGACAAGCATATTTACCTGCGCAACATTCAGGACACTAACGAGACCCTGTTCTACCGTTTGGTACAAAACAATCTGAGCAAGATGATGCCTATCATCTATACCCCGACTGTGGGTAAGGCCTGTGAGGAGTTTTCCAACATCTACCGTCGCGCCCGAGGTTTGTTCATTTCCTACCCGGATCGGGATCGTATCGACGATATCCTGCAGAACGCCACCAAGCGCAACGTCAAGGTCATCGTGGTGACCGACGGCGAACGCATCCTGGGTCTGGGCGATCAGGGTATCGGCGGCATGGGTATTCCTATCGGCAAGCTGTCCCTGTACACCGCCTGTGGCGGTATTTCTCCGGCTTACACCCTGCCGGTGGTACTGGATGCGGGCACCAACAACCCGCAGCTGCTGAATGATCCCATGTACATGGGCTGGCGCAACCCGCGGGTAACCGGTGAAGAATACGAGCAGTTTGTTGATGCCTTTATTGAGGCGGTGAAGCGTCGCTGGCCCAACGTGCTGTTGCAGTTCGAAGACTTCGCGCAGAAAAACGCCATGCCGGTACTCAACCGTTACAAAGACGAGTTGTGCTGCTTCAACGATGACATTCAGGGCACAGCCGCCGTGACCCTGGGCTCCCTGATTGCAGCCTGTCAGGCCAGCGGCAGCAAGCTGTCCGAGAAAAAAGTGGCCTTCCTCGGCTCCGGCTCCGCCGGTTGTGGTATCGCCGAGCAAATCGTGGCGCAGATGAAGGCCGAAGGCCTGAGCGATGAAAAGGCACGACAACGGGTATTCATGGTCGACCGCTTTGGCCTGATCACCGATAATATGCCCAATCTGGTGGACTTCCAGCGTCCTCTGGCCCAGTCGCTCGCGCATATCGGTGACTGGGAGACCGCGGGCGAGAACATCTCGCTGCTGGAAGTGATGCAGAACGGCAAGCCCGATATCCTGATCGGCGTATCCGGCCAGCCGGGTCTGTTCACCAAAGAGGTGATCCAGACCATGCACGCCCACTGCGAGCGGCCCATCGTGTTCCCGCTGTCCAACCCCACCTCCCGGGTGGAAGCGACGCCGGAAGACATCATCAACTGGACCGACGGCAAGGCGCTGGTTGCCACCGGCAGCCCCTTCGCACCGGTGGAGCACAAGGGCAAACTGTATGAAATTGCTCAGTGCAACAACTCCTACATCTTCCCCGGCATCGGTCTGGGCGTACTGGCCTGCGGCGCCAAGCGGGTGACCGACGCCATGCTTATGTCTGCCAGTCGAGCTCTGGCCGCCTGTTCTCCGATGGCTCTGAACGGAGATGGCGCCCTGCTGCCGCCACTGGAAGAAATTCAGGAAGTGAGCCGTCAGATAGCCAAAATGGTCGCCAAAACCGCCCAGTTGCAGGGCCAGGCGCTGCAGATTTCCGATGCGGCACTGGATGCGGCGATTGAAGCCAACTTCTGGCAGGCGGAATACCGCAAGTATCGTCGCGTCTCGTTCTAACCCGAACGAATACCGCAGACAAAAACAAGGCATGCCGTGGCATGCCTTTTTAATGGCGCCGCAGACAACACTATTTTTGTGACGGGTTTTTATTGAAAAGCACGAGTTCGGCCCCATATTGCTTAACCTGAGCCGTAGCGACGCTCGACGCTGCAGGGATGCCCCGTTATAATGCCGCGTCTAATTTGCCGAGAAGGCGCTGTTTGTCGCGAAAGCATCGTTGTTGCGAAAACAAAGCTGTCGCGAAGACAAGTGTCTTCACCAGGATTCAAGGAAGCAGCCCAGGCTGTTTTAAATCAATCACAGGGTCAGCACCACGGTGCTGAAGAAAATTGAGGTAGAAGAATGCAAGTTTCAGTAGAAACGACTCAAGGCCTGGAGCGCCGCCTGACCATTACCGTACCTGCCGACAAGGTAGAAGGCGAAGTGAACAGCCGCCTGCGTCAACTGGCCAAGACTCGCCGTATCGACGGTTTCCGTCCTGGCAAGGCACCGATGACCGTTATCAAGAAGATGTTCGGTTCTTCCGTTGAAGCCGACGTGGCTGGCGAACTGATGCAGCGCAACTTCTTCGAAGCGGTGATCAGCGAGAAGCTGAACCCGGCCGGCATGCCGACCATGGAGCCTTCCGCGCTGAAAGCCGGTGAAGATTTCACCTTTACCGCTATTTTCGAAGTGTACCCGGAAGTGGCCGTACAGGGTCTGGACGCCATCAGCATTGAGAAGCCTCAGGCTGAAGTGAACGATGCCGATCTGGACAAGATGATCGACACCCTGCGCAAGCAGCACGCCGACTGGGTTGCCGTTGAGCGCGAAGCCGCTACCGACGACCGCGTGACCATGAACTTCGTGGGCTCCGTTGACGGTGAAGAGTTCGAAGGCGGCGCCGCCGAAGACTTCGTACTGGTACTGGGCTCCGGCCGCATGATCCCGGGCTTTGAAGAAGGCCTGATGGGCAAGAAAGTCGGTGATGACTTCACCCTGGAAGTGACCTTCCCCGAGGAATACCACGCCGAAAACCTGAAAGGCAAGCCGGCCCAGTTCGCCATTGCCGTGACCAAGGTTGAAGCTCAGCAACTGCCCGAGCTGACCGAAGAATTCGTACAGCGCTTCGGCATCGCCGACGGCAATGTCGACGGCCTGAAGGCCGAAGTACGTAAAAACATGGAGCGCGAACTGGCTCAGGCCCTGAAAGCGTCCGTGAAAGAACAGGTTATCGACGGTCTGCTGGAGCAGAACCCGGTTGATGTACCCAAGTCGCTGATCGACAACGAAATCGAAACCCTGCGCAAGCAGGCGCTGCAGCGTTTCGGTGGCATGGATCCTAAAAACGCCCCGCAACTGCCGGCCGAACTGTTCCAGGAACAGGCTGAGCGTCGCGTACGCGTGGGCCTGCTGTTGGGTGAAGTGATCAAAGCTAACGAGATCAAGGCCGACGACGCCAAGGTGCAGGAAATCATCGCCTCCATGTCTGCTGCCTACGAAGATCCGTCTGAAGTGGTTACCTACTACAACGAGAACCCGGAACTGCTGGAAAACGTGCGTAACTTGGCCATCGAAGATCAGGCTATCGAGTTCGTGCTGAGCCAGGCCAAGGTGTCTGATAAGCAGGTCAACTTTGACGAAGTGATGAACAAGCCGGGCGTTGGCGCTTAAGAACCATTTGACTTAGGCATCAAGCTCTTGCGTATAATGGCCCCAGTGTGAGTGCACTTGGGCCATTTTGTTTTGGGGACAATATCTTATGTCAAATATCCATGATTCGATGACGAGCGGGCCCCTGGCTGCCCTTATCCCCATGGTGGTGGAGCAAACCGCCAAGGGTGAACGTTCCTACGATATCTATTCTCGCCTGTTGAAAGAGCGGGTGATCTTCCTGACCGGTCAGGTCGAAGACCATATGGCCAACCTGATCTGTGCCCAGCTGCTGTTTCTGGAGTCTGAAAATCCTGAGAAAGATATCTATCTGTATATCAACTCTCCGGGTGGCTCTGTCACGGCCGGCATGTCGATTTATGACACCATGCAGTTTATCAAGCCGAACGTCAGCACGGTTTGCATGGGCCAGGCCTGTTCCATGGGGGCCTTCCTGCTGGCCGGCGGTGCTGCCGGTAAGCGCTTTGTGCTGCCCAACAGCCGGGTGATGATCCATCAGCCGCTGGGTGGTTTTCAGGGCCAGGCGTCGGACATCCAGATCCACGCCAAGGAAATTCTGTATATCAAAGAAAAGCTCAATCGTCTGCTGGCCGATCACACCGGTCAGGATCTGTCGATTATCGAGCGCGATACCGACCGCGACAACTTCATGTCCGCCGAGCAGGCCAAAGAATACGGTCTGGTCGACGAGGTGCTGTTCAAGCGCGATTGAGCAAAGCGGGGTGGGGTGCTGTACACTCTTTGAACAAGAGGTAAGTAGGCACTCCTCAGCCTGTACGCATACGAGGTGAGTGAATGACTGACAAACGCAAGGGCGAAGGGGATGGCGGCAAGTTGCTGTACTGTTCTTTTTGCGGTAAAAGCCAACACGAAGTACGCAAGCTCATTGCTGGCCCTTCCGTCTACATTTGTGACGAATGTGTCGAGCTGTGCGAAGACATCATTCGGGAAGAGATCAAGGATATTTCGCCGAAGCGGGAAGGCAATGCCTTGCCGACGCCGCACGAAATCCGTGCCAACCTGGATGACTATGTCATCGGTCAGGATCATGCCAAGAAAGTACTGGCAGTGGCGGTGTACAACCACTACAAGCGGCTGCACAACGTCGGCGCGACCGATGGGGTCGAGCTCGGCAAGTCCAACATTCTGCTGATCGGCCCGACCGGTTGCGGCAAGACCCTGCTGGCCGAAACCCTGGCTCGCTTGCTGGATGTACCTTTCACCATGGCGGACGCCACCACCCTGACCGAAGCCGGTTACGTGGGGGAAGACGTCGAGAACATCATCCAGAAACTGCTGCAGAAGTGCGACTACGATGTGGAAAAAGCTCAGCGTGGCATCGTCTATATCGATGAAATCGACAAGATTTCCCGCAAGTCCGACAATCCCTCCATCACCCGTGACGTTTCGGGCGAAGGGGTGCAGCAGGCCCTGCTGAAGCTGATTGAAGGCACAGTGGCATCGGTACCGCCCCAGGGCGGGCGCAAGCATCCGCAGCAGGAGTTCCTGCAGGTCGATACCTCCAAGATCCTCTTTATCTGTGGCGGCGCCTTTGCCGGCCTGGACAAGGTGATTGAGCAGCGTATGGACAAGGGCACCGGCATTGGTTTTGGTGCCGAGGTCAAAGCCAAGGACGATCGTTCTTCCCTGAGTGAAATCTTTACCCGGGTCGAGCCCGAGGATCTGGTCAAATACGGCCTGATCCCCGAGTTTATCGGTCGTCTGCCGGTGGTTGCCACCCTGACCGAGCTGGATGAAGATGCGCTGGTACAGATACTGTCCGAGCCCAAGAACGCGCTGACCAAGCAGTATGGCGCCCTGTTCGCGTTGGAAGACGTGGAGCTGGAGTTCCGGGACGACGCCCTGCGCGCCATTGCCCACAAGGCGATGGAACGCAAAACCGGTGCTCGTGGTCTGCGCTCCATTGTGGAAGCGGTCTTGCTCGACACCATGTACGATCTGCCGACTCAGAACGATGTCGCCAAGGTGGTGGTGGATGAAACCGTGATCAAGGGTGAATCCGCTCCTCTTCTGATTTATCAGAAAGGGGAGACTCAGGCGGCTTCTGGCGACTGAGTGCGTCATTTTTGACCGTTCAAAAGGGGCTTTATGCCCCTTTTTCTGTTTTTGCGTGTCTTGTGATTGAATCTGATGATCTCGCCCCCATATACTGCCCAAGCGCTAACACATTGCATTCAAGCCGAGAGGACACTATGACCCTAGAGCGTTCCGAACGCATCGAAACCCCTGTTCTGCCTCTCCGTGACGTGGTGGTATACCCTCATATGGTTATCCCGCTGTTTGTAGGACGGGAAAAGTCCATCCGCTGCCTTGAAGCAGCCATGGAGCAGGACAAGAAGGTACTGCTGATCGCACAGAAAGAGGCGGCTACCGACGATCCACAGGCCGATGACCTCTATCAGGTCGGTACTATCGCCAATATACTGCAACTGCTGAAACTGCCCGACGGCACCGTCAAGGTGCTGGTGGAAGGTGGCCAGCGTGCCCGCATGGATAATCTGCGCGAGCAGGACGGTTACTTCGTGGCCGAGGCTCAGTATCTGGAGACCGCGGCCCTTGAGGAGCGCGAGCAGGAAGTGCTGGTCCGCTCGGCTATTACCCAGTTTGAAAGTTACATCAAACTCAACAAGAAAATTCCGCCCGAAGTGCTGACATCGCTGTCTGCCATCGAAGATGCGGCGCGGCTGGCCGATACCATGGCCGCCCACATGCCGCTCAAGCTGGAAGACAAGCAGAAGGTGCTGGAAATTGCCGAGGTGGGCGAGCGACTCGAATACCTGATGGCGATGATGGAGTCGGAAATCGACGTGCTGCAGGTAGAGCGTCGTATTCGCGCCCGCGTCAAGAAGCAGATGGAAAAGAGCCAGCGCGAGTACTATCTGAACGAGCAGATGAAGGCGATTCAGAAAGAACTGGGCGATATGGACGAGGTGCCCGATGAATTCGAGGCGCTGCAGCAGAAAGTCGAAGACGCCGGCATGACCGACGAGGCGCGACAGAAAACCGACGCCGAACTGGCCAAGCTGAAGATGATGTCGCCGATGTCGGCGGAAGCCACCGTGGTGCGTGGCTACATCGACTGGATGGTCGCCGTGCCCTGGAAGAAAAAATCCAAGGTGAAGAAAGATCTGGCCAAGGCGGAAGAGACCCTGGATGCGGATCACTATGGCCTGGAAAAGGTCAAGGAACGCATTATCGAGTATCTGGCGGTACAGAGCCGGACCAACAAGCTCAAAGGGCCCATTCTGTGTCTGGTAGGGCCGCCCGGCGTGGGCAAGACTTCGCTCGGCCAGTCCATAGCCAAGGCCACCGGCCGTAAATACGTGCGCATGGCGCTCGGCGGCGTGCGGGACGAGGCGGAAATTCGCGGTCACCGTCGTACCTATATCGGCTCCATGCCCGGCAAGCTTATCCAGAAAATGGCCAAGGTGGGCGTACGCAATCCGCTGTTCCTGCTCGATGAAATCGACAAGATGTCGTCCGACATGCGTGGCGATCCGGCTTCTGCTCTGTTGGAAGTGCTGGATCCGGAGCAGAACCACAGCTTCAATGATCACTATCTGGAAGTGGATTATGACCTGTCGGACGTGATGTTCGTGGCCACCTCCAACTCCATGCATATTCCGGGTCCGCTGCTGGACCGGATGGAAGTAATCCGGCTGTCGGGTTATACCGAAGACGAAAAACTAAACATTGCCAAGAACCATCTGCTGTCCAAGCAAATCAGCCGTAATGGTCTGAAAGAAAGCGAAATAGTGGTGGAAGATTCGGCGATTGTCGGCATCATTCGTTATTACAGCCGTGAGGCCGGGGTGCGTAACCTGGAGCGGGAAATATCCAAGCTCTGCCGCAAGGCGGTGAAGGAAATACTGCTCAATAAAGACATCAAGCAGGTGGTGATCAATCAGGATAATCTGAAAGATTACCTGGGCGTGCAGCGCTTTGATTACGGCAAGGCCGAGGAACATAACCAGATAGGTCAGGTGACCGGTCTGGCCTGGACCGAAGTGGGGGGCGAACTGCTCACCATAGAGGTGGCCAACGTGCCCGGCAAGGGCAAGCTGGCGTATACGGGCTCTCTGGGCGACGTCATGAAAGAGTCGGTGCAGGCAGCGATGACAGTCGTGCGCTCCCGTGCCGACAAGTGGCGGATTAACAGTGACTTCCACGAGAAGCGCGATATTCATGTGCACGTGCCGGAAGGGGCGACCCCGAAAGACGGCCCGAGTGCGGGTGTGGCCATGTGCACGGCGCTGGTGTCCAGCCTGACCGGTAACCCGGTACGCGCCGATGTGGCCATGACCGGCGAAATCACCCTGCGCGGCGAAGTGCTACCTATCGGTGGCCTGAAAGAAAAACTGCTGGCTGCGCGCCGTGGTGGCATCAAGCGGGTGCTGATCCCGAAAGAAAACGAGCGCGATCTGGAAGAAATTCCGGCCAACGTCAAACAGGATCTCGAGATTCATCCTGTACGCTGGATAGAGGAAGTGCTGGAATTGGCGCTGGAACAGCCCCCGGAATCCTTTTCCGTGGCCACTGCCTGAGCTTTTTCGCCCTAACTCAGGTTTCAGGCTTGTCAGCAGCCCTGACTCGCAGTAGCCTTGGATGAAATTATTTGGCAGGCCGCTGACATGGACGACGCCGGTGGCCGGCAGAGCAGCGCTTGATAAGCCCATGAGCGCTGTCATCCATCAATAACAATATCGAAGTTAAGGTTGTGTCAGCTGACCAACGTAAAAACGACAAGGGGAATGACTGTGAATAAATCTCAACTGATCGACAAGATTGCCGACGGCGCCGACATCACCAAGGCTTCTGCCGGCCGTGCGCTGGACGCCTTTGTTGAGGCGGTGACCGAGTCACTGAAAGAAGGCGATCAGGTGTCTCTGGTTGGGTTTGGTACCTTTGCCGTGCGTGAGCGTGCTGCCCGTACCGGCCGTAACCCGCAAACCGGTGCTGCCATCGAAATTGCTGCCGCCAAGACGCCTGCCTTCAAGGCTGGTAAAGCACTGAAAGACGCAGTTAACTAAGCGACGCCTTTATTGGACTTTTGGGTCCGGCAGGTCATGACTCGAAAGGCGCATCAAAAGGTGCGCTTTTTTTTTCGGGTAAGGCGGCATCACCGTCTATCGGGAGTAACGACACGTTATGTTTTTTGACAAATTAAGAGCGGGCGCCCAGGGCACCGTCTCCAAAGTCATTCTGGTATTGATTATTTTATCTTTTGCTCTGGCCGGAGTAGGCAGCTATGTCACTCGGCCCACGGCGGAAGTAGCCGCCGTGGTGAACGGTGACGACATCGGTGCCCAGGCACTGGAAAACGCCTATCGCAACGAGCGGACCCGGCTGGAAAATCAGCTGGGACCCCAGTTCAGCCAGCTGCTGGGCGACCCCCAGTATGTTGCGCAGATCCGACGCTCGGTACTGGAGCAAATGGTTGAACAGCGACTGATCGACCAGAAGGTACAGGAGCTGGGCCTCTATGCCAGCGACGAGCAGGTACGCAACGCCATTCGCGCCCTGCCGGAGTTTCAGCAGGACGGCCGATTCGATAACGAACGCTACCTGCAACTGCTGTCTCGCACCGGAATGAGTGCCGAACAGCTGCGCGACAACGTACGCCAGGATCTGAGCCGCCAGCTGTTGCTGAATGCCCTGATCGGCTCAGGCTTCAGCCTGGAAGCCGAAGCAGGCTGGCTGGACCGGCTGAACCGTCAGCAGCGGGACGCCGAACTGGTGCGCCTGCCTCTGGCCGAATTCAGCACTCGGGTCGAGCTGACTGAAGACCAGGTAAAAGCCTATTATCAGCAACAGCCGCAGCAGTTTCAGCGCCCCGAGCAGGTGAAAGTGGATTACCTGCTGCTGGATGCCAATGCGGTTACCGCCTCCGATATCGACGAGCAGGCCATCGAGGCCGAGTACCAGGCCAACCTGACCACCTATAGCCAGCCCGAGCAGCGTAAAGTGGCGCATATCATGGTGAACAAGGGTGATAGTGCCGAGCAGGAAATAAAGGCCATCAGCGAGCGTCTGGCTGCCGGAGAGTCCTTTGCCGAACTGGCCCAGGCGGAGTCGGATGATGTCTTCTCCGGTGCCCAGGGTGGCGAGCTGGAGTGGATGGAGCAGGGCACCCTGGATCCGGTCTTCGATCAGGCGGCCTTTGCCCTGACCGAGGCAGGTGAGGTCTCCCCCGTGGTCGAGAGCGAGTTCGGCCTGCACCTGATCACTCTGCTGGAAAAACGCGACAGCAAGACCAAACCGCTGGCAGAAGTGCGTGATACCATTGCCGAGCGTCTGGCGCAGGAACAGGCGGCAAACGCCTTTTACGAGCAGGAGCAGCGTCTGGCCGAGCTGGCCTTCGAGTTTCCCGACTCGCTGGACATGGCGGCACAGGAACTGGATCTGAACGTGACCTCGACCGATTACTTCTCCGCCGAAGATGCGCCAGCCGCGTTTAACGATTCTCGGGTGCTGACTCAGGCTTTCTCTGCCGATTTGCGTGAGCAGGGCATGAACTCGGAACTGATCGAACTGGGCAGCAACAAGGCGCTGGTGATTCACGTGACCGATTACCGCCCGGCGGCGGTACGCGACTTTGATGAAGTGCGCGAGCTGGCTCGAGAGCAGACGCTGGCCGCCAGGGCCCGCGAGCTGACCGAGCAGGCTGCGGTTGAATTGCAGCAGGCCTGGGCGGCCGGAGAGCAGCAAGCCTGGCTGGAACGGAATGGGCTGGCAGTGACCGAGCTGAAGGACGTGACCCGCGAAAGCGAGCAGGATCCGGCGGTGCTGGACGCCCTGTTTGCCATGCCGGCCCCGCAAGACGAGCCGAGCCTGCACGGCTTGGCGCTGGCCGGTGGCGACCAGATGGTGCTCAAGCTGAACGCGGTCAGCACCCCGGAACAGCCTTCTGAGTTGCTGGCACAAATTCGCCAGGGGCAGAGTGGCCTACAGGGGCAGCGTGAATATCTGAGCCTGATCGGCGCGCTCAAGGCATCGGCCAAAATCGAGTATCGTCAGCTGACGGCCCAGAACGACAACTTCTGATAACACTCAATAATACAAGGCGCTTCGGCGCCTTTTTCCTTTCATGCTCGCAGCACCTGTCTGGCACCCTCTTATTGCCAATATCTATTTGATTTGATAATAAAGATGGCGAATACAGATGACGGCGAATGTTTTCTTTTCGTCGGCATCTTCGCTATGATGCCTAGCTTAGGTAAAGTGTTATATGATAAGCATGTTAACGCAGTCGGAGAGCATCTTTTGATTAACGTATTCTTGGTTGATGACCATGAGTTAGTGCGCACAGGGATCCGACGCATATTAGAAGACGTCAAGGGAATGAAGGTGTTGGGCGAGGCCAAAAGCGGCGAAGACGCCGTGCAATGGTGTCGAGAACAGCACCCGGACGTCGTATTAATGGACATGAACATGCCGGGCATCGGTGGCCTGGAAGCCACCCGCAAAATATTGCGTTTCAACCCGGATGTTAAAATCATCGTCCTGACCATTCATACCGAAAACCCGTTTCCCACCAAGGTGATGCAGGCGGGTGCCAGCGGTTACCTGACCAAGGGTGCCGGGCCGGAAGAAATGATTAACGCCATACGTCTGGTGCACAGTGGCCAACGTTATATTTCGCCGGAAATTGCCCAGCGCATGGCGCTGAGTCAGTTTTCCAACGAAGAAAACCCGTTCAAGCAGTTATCCGAACGAGAACTGCAGATCATGTTGATGATTACCAGGGGTCAACGGGTCACCGATATATCCGAACAGCTTAATCTGAGCCCGAAAACAGTAAACAGTTACCGTTATCGATTGTTCAGCAAGCTGGATATTAATGGTGATGTGGAGCTGACCCATCTGGCTATCCGTTACGGCATGTTGGACGCAGAAAAGATTTAACGGCTTATGAGCCAGCCCTTTGATGCCAAGGCCTTTTTAAAGGTTGTGACGGAACACCCCGGCGTTTATCTGATGTTTGATGAAGCCGGGGTCATTATTTATGTCGGTAAAGCCAAAAACCTTAAAAAACGGCTGTCTTCCTATTTCCGTACTAATGTCAGCGGCGAGAAGACCCGATCTCTGGTGCGCCAGATTCATGATGTACAGGTAACGGTCACCCATACCGAAACCGAAGCGCTTATTCTTGAGCACAACCTGATCAAGCAGCATCTTCCCCGTTACAACGTGCTGCTGCGCGACGATAAATCCTACCCCTACATTATCATCACGGACCATCGCCATTCGCGAATCGGTCTGCACCGGGGTGCGCGCAAGAAAAAGGGTGAATACTTCGGCCCTTATCCTAACGGGGCTGCGGTGCGTGAAAGCCTGCACCTGATGCAGAAGCTGTTTCCGGTGCGCCAGTGTGAAGACAGCGTCTATGCCAACCGCTCTCGCCCCTGCCTCATGTACCAGCTCAAGCGTTGCGCCGGCCCCTGTGTCAGCGGCCTGGTCAGCGACGAGGACTATGCCCATCAGCTGCAACTGGCGCGCCTGTTTCTGCAGGGTAAGAACCAGCAGGTGCTGACCAATCTGGCCGACAGCATGGAGCAGGCCAGTCAGGCGCTGCGCTTTGAAGAAGCGGCCCGGTTTCGGGATCAGCTGCAGGCGCTGCGCCGGGTACAGGAGCAGCAGTTTGTGAGCGGCAATGTGCTGGACGATCTCGATGTGATCGGGCTGGCGGTGTCCCGCAGTCAGGCCTGTGTGCAGGTGTTGTTTATTCGCCAGGGCAAGGTGCTGGGCAGCCGCAGTTATTTCCCCAAGATGCCGCCGGACACCGACGGTGAAGAAATACTGCAAAGCTTTGTGCTGCAGTTTTATCTGGCCGGCATCGGTGGGCGGGAGGCGCCGGCCGAAATCTTGCTCGACCACAGCCTTCCGGATGAAGAGGTGCTGAGCGAGACCCTTAGCCAGCATTATGGCCGGCGTATAAAATTGCGCAGCCGTACCCGCTCCGAGCGGGCGCGCTTTATCAAGCTGGCCCGCACCAATGCAGAGACTGCACTGGCCAGCCGGCTGGCCCACAAGAGCACCCAGAGGCAACGCCTGCTGCAGCTGGAAGAAGTGCTGGCCTGCCCACCGATCACCCGCATGGAATGTTTCGATATCTCCCACACCATGGGCGAAAAAACCGTCGCATCCTGCGTGGTGTTCAATCAGGAAGGGCCGCAAAAGAGCGAGTATCGCCGCTTCAACATCAACGGTATTACTCCCGGCGACGATTACGCTGCCATGGAGCAGGCTCTGAGCCGTCGCTTTCATCAGGCGGATATCGATAAACTGCCCGATATTCTGTTTATCGACGGCGGCCTGGGGCAACTGGCCAGAGCCGAAGAGGTAATTGCCCGGGAGCTGGCCGACAGCCCGCGTCAGCCGCTGCTGATAGGGGTGGCCAAGGGCGTGACCCGCAAGGCGGGGCTGGAGACGCTGGTGATGGGCGGCAGCCACGACGAGCGGCACCTGCCGGCAGACATGCCGGCATTGCACCTTATTCAGCATATTCGCGATGAATCCCACCGTTTTGCCATTACCGGCCATCGTGCCCAGCGGGGCAAGGCGCGTACCACCAGCACCCTTGAAACCATTCCCGGCGTGGGGGCCAAGCGACGACAGGCGCTGCTGAAATATCTGGGCGGTATTCAGGAAGTAAAACGGGCCAGTGTGGATGAGCTGGCCAAGGTGCCGGGAATAAGCCCGGCGCTGGCAGAAAAAATTCACGATGCGTTGCATCACTGAGTCGCATCATGCACCATGTAGCTGCATGATCTTATGGCCTGAAAATAATGATAAATATTCCTAATTCTCTGACGTTTTTCCGATTGCTGCTTATCCCGGTATTCATAGTGCTGTTTTATCTGCCGGTGGAAGGGGCTTACCTTTGGGCGGCGGCGGTATTTACCTTTGCGGCCATAACCGACTGGTTTGATGGTTTTCTGGCCCGTAAGCTGGAACAGAGCACTCCCTTTGGTGCCTTTCTCGATCCCGTCGCCGACAAGGTGATGGTGGCGGCCGCATTGGTGATTATCGTCGAGGATTACAGCAGCCCGCTGGTGACCATTCCCGCCATGATCATGATAGGGCGCGAGATCATTATCTCGGCCCTGCGCGAGTGGATGGCGGAAATCGGCGAGCGCTCTCAGGTAGCGGTGAGCTGGATTGGCAAGTGGAAAACCACCATTCAGATGCTGGCGTTGATAGGTCTTATCTGGCAGCAAAGCATTTACATGATTTGGGGAAGCTACGCGCTCTTGTATGTCGCCACGGGCCTGACCCTGTATTCGGCTTACGATTATCTTAAAGCTGCCTGGGGCAGCCTGACCCGTTCAGTCTGACGCAAAACCTGCGGTAAAACAGGTGTCTGCGCATAAAAAATATGCGAACGGAACGAAAAATACAGATTACAGTTGACTGAGCGACGGCCATCATTAGAATGCAAAGTCATCTGAGAGACCTCTTTTATGGCGCGTTAGCAAAGCGGTTATGCAGCGGATTGCAAATCCGTTCAGTCCGGTTCGACTCCGGAACGCGCCTCCACTTCTTGTTCAAGAAGCATCTACTGCCCGGATGGTGAAATCGGTAGACACAAGGGATTTAAAATCCCTCGCTCGTAAGGGCGTGCCGGTTCAAGTCCGGCTCCGGGCACCATACTCAACAAAAAAGCCGTTCCTACAGCGAACGGCTTTTTTGTGCCCGACGTTCTTGTTTTCGGCTAAAATTCACCTTCGTCGCGGCATGGGCGGTGACTTATACCTATCTATCAAAACAATCGATCTGTTTGATTGTTATATCCATCCCTTCATCCTCCCTTATGCTACGGAGTTGCCTGTTGACGCCGTCTTAGGACAACTCGGTGCTCAAGAAGAGGCAACCGCATTATTGCGGTACAAGCCTACCCCGCCATGCAGGCATCCAGTTGTTGATATAACTGCTGCAGTTCCTGGTATACCTGCTGGGTCGTCTGGCCGGCGGGCGCTATCGGGGTAAAGTCATGGTTGTCTAGGCCCAGCGCATCTTTTCTGGCCACCCTGATCTGGCTAAAACCGTAGGTAGTGCCGTTCAGTTGGCCCAGCTCGGCCAGCTGAAAACGTATCCGATAATGACTGGGCAGAATGCCCAGCTCTCTTTTTTCTGCCTCGATAGTTCCCTGAGCGTTAAGCACGTCTGTTCCCACATAGCGAATATGATCGGGCTCTTGTGCGGGTGTCTGTATCAGTTCTCTGGCGCAGGGTTCGGCCTGGCTGGCGCTAAAACGGGTCGTGGAGAAGAACGACAGGCTCTCCAGCCGGGACGGCTGTGTCTGGGTGACGGCCACGCCGGGTGTCAGGACGGAGACCCGCTCACGCTGGCCGAGATATGAATAAAGGGATTCCATGCTGGTGCAGCCTGTCAGCAACAGGGCCGACAAGGCGACGATATGATGGTTCATCCTAAATCTCCGATTGCTTCCATCTTGTTTTAGTGTGGTGCCTGGCCTGTTGGAATACAACTTTTTAGCCGCACACCGCAGCCCTCTGAGCGACATTATTTCGTGGTAGCGGATTACAAGGCCCCCTGACTCGGGCTATGATTAAAGTATCATTCCAGTTTTGGTTTATTATCATTTATGCGTCTTTTAACTGGATTCACTGTTTCAACCCTGCTTTTGGCTACTTTAGTGAATTCAAACTCGGTCACCGCCAATGTTCACGGCACCATAGAGAATGTCGTGGCTTCTTATGGCTACCTGGCCGAGGTACGAATGAAACCTTATTTCATGCGTGCCGAGGTGACGTACCCACCCAAAGATATAGTGTTACTGGCCACCAAAGAAGAAAAGGCGCTGGAGCTGTGGGCGCGCAACGACGGTGATTTTACCTTTATTCGCAGCTATCCCATCAGCAAGGCCAGCGGTGGCCCGGGGCCCAAGCTGCGGGAAGGGGACAAGCAGGTGCCCGAAGGAATTTACCGCATTACCCATCTTAACCCCAACAGTCAGTTTCACCTGTCGATGCGGTTGGACTATCCCAATTCCTATGATCTGATGCGGGCTGCCAAAGAAGGGCGTCGTAATCCGGGTGGTGACATCTACATCCACGGCAAGGCTCAGTCTACTGGTTGTCTGGCCATCGGCGATATTGCGGTGGAGGAGCTTTTTGTCCTGGTGAACACAGTAGGTACAGAGCAGGCTTCGGTGGTGATTGCCCCGCACGATCCGCGCCGCCAGCCGCTGGATGGCTTTGCCTCCAATCTGCCACTGTGGGCGGTTGAACTGTATGCGGATATTTCTCGCGAGTTTGCCAAATACCCCAAAAGCGATATCTGAGTTGCCAGCTTGTCGCCGCCCGCCCGGCGGCAAAGGCATCAAGTGCCTTTGAGGGCCTTGAGCCGTGCATAGACGGTGGTTCGGCTCAGGTTTAACTGCCGTGCAGCGGCTCTGACGTTGCATTCTTCTAGCGTTCTCTCTTATTAACTGATCCGTCAGGGATTTTAAATCCCTTGTGTTGACGGGGACTGAGCTGCCGAGCCTCGGTAGCTCAGGTAAATGCTCCAGACCTATACTCTTTCCCTCGGCTAGTACCAAGGCTACCTCCAGCAGTTGCTTCAGCTGGCGGATATTGCCGGGCTCATGCTGCCTTTGGCGGTTACAAGAAATCGGGCATTGGTCGTGAAACCCACAAGATGATGCTGGATCACTATCAGCTGACCAAGTACATGCTGGTGAGCTATTACAGCAATCCGCTTGGTTTCTTCTGATCAGCGCCTAACCATGATCTGGATTAATACCCTGTAAACACAGTGCCGGTACAGTGTTTACAGGCCCCGTGGTGGGCCTGATATTCGGATGAATATGGCACTGATGGCAGGACGCTGATCAGACACAGAGCTTGGTGATTTTGCTTTTAATGAATAAGGAAAATAACAACATGAGCACAGCAACTTTTTATATGCCCCCGGTCAACGTGATTGGAGCCGGCGCCGTCGAGCAGGCGGTGGCCGAACTGAGTCAGTCTGGCTTTCGTCATGCCCTGATCGTGACCGACAAGCCATTGGTCGAGCTGGGTTATGCCGGTCAGCTGCAGCAGACACTGGCCAAACTGGATATTCAAGCCAGTATCTTCGATCAGGTTCAGGCCAACCCCACTACCGGCAACGTGGAAGCCGGGCTGGCGCTGTTACGTCAACAAGGCTGTGACTTTGTGATCTCTCTCGGTGGCGGTTCGCCCCACGACTGCGCCAAGGGCATCGCTCTGGTGGCCAGCAACGGCGGCGACATTCGCGACTACGAAGGCGTCGACAAGTCTGCCAAGCCGCAGCTGCCGCTGGTGGCCATCAACACCACTGCCGGCACCGCCTCGGAAATTACCCGTTTCTGCATCATCACCGATGAAAAGACCCACATCAAGATGGCTATCGTCGACAAGCATGTCACGCCCATCATGTCGGTCAACGACCCCGAGCTGATGAAAAAAATGCCCAAGTCGCTGACTGCCGCCACCGGCATGGACGCGCTGACTCACGCAGTAGAAGCCTATGTGTCCACCGCCGCCAATCCCATCACCGATACCTGCGCATTGAAGGCCGTCACGCTTATCGGTGAAAATCTGGCCCGGGCCGTGACCGACGGCAGTGACATGGCCGCCCGCAACCAGATGGCTTACGCCCAGTTGCTGGCCGGTATGGCCTTCAATAACGCCTCGCTCGGCTACGTACATGCCATGGCGCACCAGTTGGGCGGTTTCTATGACTTGCCCCACGGTGTCTGTAACGCCATTCTGTTGCCCCATGTGCAGCGCTTCAACAGTCGTGCCGCCAGTGCCCGCCTGACCGATATTGCCGCGGCTCTGGGGCAGGACGTACAGGGGCTCAGTCATGAAGAAGGTGCAAAACGTTGCATCGAGGCCATCGTGGCCCTGGCGGAGCAGGTGGGGATTCCTTCCGGTCTGGCCGGTCTGGGCGTAAAAGAAGAAGACTTCGATACCCTGGCCAGCAATGCGATGAAGGATGCCTGTGGCCTGACCAACCCGATACAGCCAAGCCATGAGGAAGTGGTCGCCATCTACAAGGCGGCCTATTAATCCCCATCAGCCCCGCCATCCGGCGGGGCTTTTTACTTTAATCCTCCAGAACCCTACCGTTACCATTTGCAAAATATTGCAAAATACCGCCCTTCTACCAGACTGAGTAACAGTCAATATTGTCATATTCTCTCGTCACTTAAGGAGTCGTATCATGGCAAACGAAGGTTATCATGAACCCATTGATGAACTGAGCGATGAAACCCGGGATATGCACAGGGCAATCACTTCGCTGATGGAAGAGCTGGAAGCGGTAGACTGGTATAACCAACGGGTCGATGCCTGCAAGGATCCCCAGTTAAAGGCGATTCTGGCGCACAACCGGGATGAAGAGAAAGAGCATGCGGCCATGGTACTGGAGTGGATACGCCGCCGAGACCGGGTGCTGGACAAGGAGCTGAAGGATTATCTGTTCACCAAGGGCGACATCTGCGATCACTGACTAAAAACCAGTGATTGGGGACTGGGGATGAGGGATTGGAATCCCCAGTCCCCAATTTCAATGCCCCAGAATCTGGCTTAAAAACAGCTTGGTACGCTCCGACTCGGGATGATGGAAGAAGGTCTCGGGATCGTTTTCTTCGATGATCTGCCCCTCATCCATAAAAATTACCCGGTCTGCTACGGTGCGGGCAAAGCCCATTTCGTGGGTCACGCACATCATGGTCATGCCTTCTTCCGCCAGCTCGATCATGACGTCCAGTACTTCTTTGATCATCTCCGGGTCCAGCGCCGAGGTGGGTTCGTCGAACAGCATTATTTCCGGGTTCATGCACAGGCTGCGGGCGATGGCTACCCGTTGTTGCTGACCGCCGGACAGCTGGCCCGGGTATTTTTTGGCCTGATCCTGGATCTTGACCCGGGTCAGCAGTTTCATGGCGACCTCTTCCGCTTCCTTGCGCGGCGTCTTGCGCACCCATATCTGCGCCAGAGTACAGTTTTCCAGCACCGTCAGGTGCGGAAACAGGTTGAAGTGCTGAAACACCATGCCCACTTCCCGGCGTATGGTCTCGATATGCTTGACGTCGTTGGTGAGCGGGGTGTCCCGCACTATGATGTCGCCCTTCTGGTGTTCTTCCAGCCGGTTGATGCAGCGGATCAGGGTCGACTTGCCGGAGCCCGAGGGGCCGCAGATCACGATGCGCTCGCCCTTGGTCACGGTCAGGTCGATATCGCGCAGCACATGAAAATCACCGTACCACTTGTTCACGCCACGCAGCGTCACCATGGCTTCATTGCTTTGTGTTTCCATTCTTCAACTCCAATGCCGGTTGATGGCTAGCGTTTCTTGTGGCCGGTATGCAGCTTGCGCTCCAGGTACTGACTGTATTTGGACATGCCGAAGCAGAATACCCAGAACACCAGGGCGGCAAAAACATAACCTTCGGTGGCATAACCCAGCCAGTTGGGGTCGGCCAGACCGGCCTGCACTATGGCCAGCAGGTCGAACAGGCCGATGATCAGCACCAGGCTGGTGTCCTTGAACAGGGCGATAAAGGTATTGACGATACCCGGTATCATCAGCTTCAGCGCCTGAGGCAGCACGATCAGTAGCATGGTTTTGCCGTAGTTCAGGCCCAGCGCTTCGGCCGCCTCGCTCTGGCCCTTGGGAATGGCCTGCAGGCCGCCACGCACCACTTCCGCCATGTAGGCCGATTGAAAGAAGACGATACCGATCATGGCCCTGACCAGCTTGTCGAGGGACAGCTCTTCGGGCACGAATAGCGGCAGCATCACCGACGACATGAACAGCACAGTGATGAGCGGTACCCCGCGCCAGAACTCGATAAACACCACCGACAGACTGCGCACGATCGGCATGTTCGAACGCCGGCCCAGGGCCAACAGGGTGCCGATGGGCAAGGCGGCAATAATACCCACAATGGCAATGATGAGGGTCAAGGTCAGGCCGCCCCAGCGATGAGTGGGTACCTCAACCAGGCCAAACCAGCCTCCATAGAGCAGTAGGTAGGCGATAAAGGGAAACACCAGCACCATAAAGGGTGCCAGCCACATCTTGGCGGGCATTCTGGGTAACGCCAGCCACAGCAACTGGAGCACAAACAGCACAAAGGTCAGATTGATGCGCCAGATCTCATCCGAGGGATAAAACCCATAAGTGAACTGCTGCAGTCGGTTGCCGATAAACACCCAGCAGGCGCCGCCGCTAACACAGGCCTCGCGGCTGGTGCCCACCCAGTCGGCCTTGATCAAGGCCCAGTCGATGGTCGGAATCAGCAACAGATACAGCACATAGGCTCCAATCAGTGTCGCTATGCTGTTGAGCGGGCTGGAAAACAGCCTGGTGCGCAACCAGCCCACCAGGCCGGTGCTGGCCAGGGGGGCTGCTCGTTGTGGGGTGAGGGTATCTTTGAACATCTTATCTCTCCACCAGCGCCATGCGGCTGTTGAACCAGTTCATGAAGAATGACACCGTCAGACTGATGGTCAGGTACACCAGCATGGTGATGGCGATCACCTCTATGGCCTGGCCGGTCTGATTGAGGGTGGTACCGGCGAATACCGAGACCAGGTCCGGATAACCGATGGCGGTGGCCAGCGACGAGTTCTTGGTCAGGTTGAGATACTGGCTGGTCAGCGGCGGAATAATCACCCGCATCGCCTGAGGAATGATCACCAGACGCAGGGTCAGGGAGTCCTTGATGCCGAGGGCATGGGCCGCTTCGGTCTGGCCGTGAGAGACCGCCTGAATACCCGAGCGGACAATCTCGGCGATAAAGGCGGCGGTATAAATGGTCAAAGACAGCCACAGTGCCAGAAACTCGGGAATAATGGTCATGCCATCGCGAAAGTTGAAACCGCGTAGCTCGGGATATTGCCAGTCCAGCGGGGCGCCGAGCATCACAAAGGTCAGCAGGGGCAGGACGAGGATCAGCCCCAGCGAGATCCAGCCGACGGGCAGGCGCTGGCCGGTGGCTTCCTGCCGGCGATGGTTGAAACGGATAAGCCAGGTGGCCAGGGCAATGGCCAGCAGCAGCGCGACCCAGATCCAGTGAAAACCGGCACTCGGTAGCGGCTCGGGCAGATAGAGGCCACGCACGTTGAGAAAGACGCTGTCGCCGATATTGAAGCTGTCGCGCGGGCTGGGCAGGGTGCGTAGTACCGCGAAGTACCAGAAAAACATCTGCAGCAGCAGCGGAATGTTACGAAACAGCTCGACGTAGGCGGATGCCAGCCGGGCGATCAGCCAGTTGGGTGACAACCGGGCCACCCCGAGAATAAAGCCCAGTATGGTGGCGCCGATGATGCCGAGAAAAGACACCAGCAGGGTGTTGAGCAGCCCCACCACAAAGGTGCGGCCATAGGTGTCGACTTCGCTGTAGGGGATCAGCGACTGGGCGATGGCAAAGCCGGCCGGATCATCGAGAAAACCAAAACCGGTGGTAATGCCGCGGGTTTCCAGGTTGGTGAGGGTATTGTTGACAATAAACCAGATGAAGCCGGCCACAATGGCGAGCAGTATTATCTGAAACAGCAGGGCCCGTTTGGCCGGGTCCCGCCAGAATTTCACATCGGAGTGTTTGTGATTCGCCGGTGAGGACATAAGCCCAATCCCCGTATAAGAGTACAAGGTGGGCCGCGCATCGGCGCAGCCCGACTTTCTGACACAATACGACCACCAGCAACAGCTATCACACGCAAACGGCTATCGCCGGCGGCAGATACCCGTTAGCGAATGGGCGGTGCGTACTGCAGGCCGCCTTCGGTCCACAGCGCATTCAGGCCACGGTCAATTTTCAGCGCAGAGCCCTGGCCGACGTTGGCCTCGAATATCTCACCGTAGTTACCGACCTGCTTGATGATGCGATAGGCCCAGTCTGCGGGCAGGCCCATGCCCTTGCCGAAGTCGGCATCCTCACCCAGGAAGCGGCGCATATCCGGGTTGTCGCTGCCTTTCATGCTGTCCACATTGGCCTTGGTAATGCCCATTTCTTCGGCGTTGACCATGGCAAAGTGAGTCCACTTGACCACGTTAAACCACTGATCGTCGCCCTGACGTACCGAGGGCCCCAAAGGTTCCTTGGAGATAACTTCCGGCAGTGCCACGGCCTCGTCCGGTTTGGACAGCTTGGTGCGCAGGGCATAGAGTTGGGACAAATCCGAGGTCAGCACATCACAGCGGCCGGCTTCCAGCCCCTGTACCGTCTGATCCGAGGTATCGAACACCACGGCGGTATAGCTGATGCCGTTCTTGCGGAAATAGTCGGCCACGTTCAGCTCGGTGGTAGTACCGGACTGAATACAGATGGCCGCACCGTCCAGATCCTTGGCACTGGCCACCCCCAGAGACTTGTTGATCAGGAAACCCTGGCCGTCGTAATAGTTGATGCCGGTGAAATTGACGCCCAGTTCGGTATCCCGGCTCGATGTCCAGGTAGTATTACGGGACAGCACATCGATTTCACCGGACTGCAGGGCGGTGAGGCGTTCCTTGGCATTGAGCGGAATAAACTGCACCTTGCCGGGATCGTTGAAGACGGCGGCGGCAATACCGCGACACAGGTCTACATCCAGGCCTTGCCATACCCCCTTGTCATCCGGGTTGGAGAAACCGGCCAGGGCGCTGTTGACTCCGCATTTCAGCATCCCCCGCTCCTTGACCGAGTCCAGCGTGGCCGCCTGGGCCTGGCTCAGTCCTGCGGCCAGGGTCGCCGTCACCAGAAGCGCTGTTTTTCCTTTGCCTGTCATATGTCACTTCCTCTTGAGTTTTCTCGGGCTGATAGCTTTATTCGCTCAAGGCATAAAAACACCGATGCCCCCTTAGAGTATTAGCACAAAGACAAAAACATTTTGTTAATAGTATGTAAAAAAGTGAAATGTGTGACTCAACCGGGGCTGTGAGCTGAAATAGACTGTTTTATATATAAAAACAAACGGTTGCCTCGTCGTTTAAAGGTGAAGTAGATGATGGTGTGTCTATGAAGAGGGTCTGACCAAAGGGAGCCTTACAGCTCCCAATCGAGACAGGACCAGTTGCGTTCCCGAGCGAGGCGGGCCAGGTGGTCACCCGGATTGACGGCGAAGGGGGTGTCGACGAATTCAAGCAGCGGCAGATCATTGAGCGAATCGCTGTAGCCATAGCTGTGAGATGGGCGTAGTGCCTGCTGCTCCAGCCATTCCTGTAGTCGCACCAGCTTACCCTGTTGATAGCTGTACACACCGTGCGTACGGCCGTTGTATACGCCGTCGCAACACTCGAGCTGAATACCGATGGCATGATCCACTCCCAGGGCCCGGGCGATGGGCTTTACCAGGTGCTCGCCGGTGGCCGAGATAATCAGCCGTTCGTGACCCCGAGCCGTATGCCAGGCCAGCCGCTCCAGTGCGGCGGGGTATACCAGCGGCAGAATGTCCTGTTCGACAAATTCGTCGACCAGTGGCGCCAGATCCCGCTGCTGCCAGTGGCGAATGGGCGCCAGGGTTAGCGCCATATAGGCGTCCATGTCCATGCGGCCCTGGTAATAGGCGGCCATCAGGTGGCGTTCCTGCTCCAGTATCTCGGCCGGGGCCAGCTTGCGGTTGACCAGAAATGTCAGCCACAGGCTGGCGGAATCGCCGGCAATCAGGGTTTCATCCAGATCAAAAATGGCCAGTTTCATCAGGCAACTTCCTTCAGTTCGTTACTGTTGAATATCAGCTCCAGTGGACTGCCGGCCGGCAGCAGGGCGTCGGCGCCCCGGTTCAGTCTGTCTACCGTCAGCAGGCAGCCGGCGGCCTGGATGCGATAGCGGATCACATTACCCAGCAGCTGGTGGCTGGCCACCGAGGCGGTGATCGGCGCCGTCATGGCGGGGCCGTAGTCGCGGCCGGGTTCACGAATATAAATGGACTCGGGGCGAACCGCCAGCCGGCCGCGAATGTCTAGCCCAAGCAACTGTCGTGCCTGCTCGGGAGAGAGCAGATTGTAGTTGCCCATGAAACCGGCCACAAAATCGCTGGCGGGGCGGGTATAGACGGCTTCTGCGGTGTCGGCCTGTACTATCTGCCCTTTGTTCATCACGAACACCCGATCCGACATGGTCAGCGCTTCTTCCTGATCATGAGTCACGAACACGGTAGTCAGGTTCAGCTGTTGCTGAATGGCGCGAATTTGCTCGCGCAGGTGCTTGCGGATGGGCGCATCCAGCGCCGACAGCGGCTCGTCCAGCAGCAGGATGCGCGGCCGCACCACCAGCGCCCGGGCCAGGGCGACCCGCTGGCGCTGACCGCCAGACAAGCTGGCGGGGTAATAGCCTTCGCGGCCCTCCAGACCTACCAGCTCCACCGCCTCGGCCACCCGGCGTTTGATGTCATTGGCATCGAGCCGTTGCATCTTCAGGCCGAAGGCGATGTTGCCGGCCACCGTCAGGTTGGGAAACAGCGCATAGCTCTGAAACACCATGCCGATGCCACGCTGTTGCGGCTTGAGCCAGGTGATATCTTCACCCGACACCCGAATCTGCCCCTGATCCGGGGTGATCAGCCCCGCCAGGCTGCGTAGCAGGGTGGACTTGCCGCAGCCCGAGGGGCCGAGCAGGGTAATGAATTCGCCCTGGCTGATATCAAAACTGATGTTACTGAATACCGGGGTCTCGTTGAAGGACTTGGTCAGGTTGGCGACTTCCAGATAATGCATCAGGCGCTCCGTTTTTGCAGGCGCAGGGCGAGCCAGGTCGCCACGCCGATAAAGAGGAAATAGGACATCACCATGGCGCTGGTAAAGTGGCCACTGTTGGTGCGTTGACTGTACAGATAAACCTGCAGGGTTTCGAAGCGGGTGCCCACCAGCATGTTGGCGAACACGAATTCTCCGAACAGGAAAGAGAAAGAGAGAAACAGCGCGGCCAGCAGGCCGTTTCTGATATTGGGCAGCACCAGCTGCAGAAAGGCGCGAACAGTACTGGCCCCCAACAGGTGGGCCGCGTCCATCAGATCCGGAAGCCGGATGGCGTCCAGATTGTTGGCCAGGGCCCGGTACATGAAGGGCAGGCTGATGGTGAAATAGCAGAAAATCAGAATCCAGGGGCCGCCTACCAAAGGCAGGGGGCCGCCGGCATAGAGTTGCAGCAACCCGACCGAAGAGACCACGGGCGGGACCGCGAACGGCAACAGTATCACCATGTTCATGACGCCTTTCAGCCGAGGAAAATAGTAGAACACCACGAACAGGGTCGGCAGTATCAGCAGCAGGCTGAACAGCAACGCGGCCAGGCAGACCAGCAGCGAGCGGCTGAAGGCGGCCAGAAAGCGGCTGTCAGACCAGAGACTCAGGTACCAGTCCAGGGTAAAACCGCTGGGCAGAATATGGGCGCCCCACTGGGCCGACAGGGAATAGGCCAGGGTGATGACGATGGGAGTGGCCAGCAGTAACACCAGTCCGGTGACGGTCAGACGGGCCAGCAGCGGGGCTTTGGGCGACTTATTCATAACGACTCCGGCTGATGATCCATTGATTGACGGCGGTGACCAGCACCAGCAACAGCATCAGCAGCAACGACAGGGCGGCGGCCAGCTGGGGTTCGAGGAAGATGTCCCCGGCGACCAGGGCGGAGATCTGGATGGTGACCAGGTTGTAATTGCTGGTCATCAGCGCAAAGGTGCTGGCATAGGCGCCGAGGGCATTGGCCAGCAGTATGATAAAGGTACCCAGCAGCGCCGGGGTCAGCACCGGCAGCACCACTCGTAGCCAGTATTGCCAGGGGCGGGCACCGAGCAGGGCGGCGGCCTCGCTCCAGTCTTTCTGAATGCCGTCGAATGCCGGATAGAGCAACAGTATGGCCAGCGGAATCTGGAAGTAGGTATACAGAATGATGAGACCGCTGCGGGAGTAGAGGTTGAAGCCGTCGATCAGACCGGCATCACGGAGTAGCAGGGTGACGGCGCCGTTCATGCCGAGCAGCACGATAAAGGCAAAGGCCAGTGGTACCCCGGAAAAGTTGCTGGCCATGGTGGTAAAGGCCACCACTGCATCCTGCACCTTGCCCGGCACCTGGCGCAGCGCTGCGGTGCCGACCAGCGCGATCAGTAGCCCCAGCAGGCTGGACCAGACGGCGAGATCGATGCTGTTGCCGAACGACTGGCGGTAGAAGGGCGAGTCGATGATCTCCTGAAAGTTGGCCAGACTCCAGTCGCCGCCGGCCTGAAAGCTGTTGATCAGCACCCACAAAATAGGTGCCAGCTGAAACAGGCCGAACACCACAGCAAAGGGCAGCAGCCACAGCAGCGGCAGACCGCGCCGCCAGGCGGCGGGTCTGGTTGACGTAGATGAAGAGTCATTACTATGTCTTCTCGTCTGGTGAGAGAGGCCAAAGGGCCAACTCTGCCGACACGCTACAAGTACTTCCCTGTAAGCTCGCACATGCCATCTGACCGCCAAGGATGGTGGGAATGCCGGAACGGCAGGAGCAATTTTTCGGCCCTGGCATGTGACGGTCGGCCGAGTTGTTCCCTTTGGCCTCCGGTCAGACACCAGCTCGCTGTCTGGGAGTGTATTGGCTGTCAGCTGTTTGCTCATATCAGTAACTCTTTGCACATCGATTTGTCGTGTTCTGCCCCCAGCAGGCTGGCGATGGTGCCGCACAGCTCTGTCTGCCGGGGACGGGCCTGGGTGTCATGACTGAAGGCGTGGCCTGCCACAAACAGCGGTATGTTCCGCTCTTCCGGCAGAATACCGCTGTGGCTTTGATCTCGGTTCATGCCGTGATCGCTGGTGATCAGCACCTGATAGCCCTGTTCCAGCCAGAGCGGCAGGTACTCGGCCAACAGCAAATCGAAACGGCGGGCGCTGTTGCGGTACTGGCGCGAGTCCAGGCCGAATTTGTGACCGGCATCGTCGGTATTCATCGGGTGGATCAGCAGAAAGTCCGGGTCGAAGCGGGTTCTGAGGATCTCCGCGTCCTGCAGCAGATGGCAGTCCGGGTAATGGTCCTGAGAGTAGAACAGGCCGTATTGAATAGGCAGCTCCGCGTCCTGGGTGAGGCGATCCCGCACCGGATCGTAAGGTGCCCGGTTATACAGCTCGCTGACCCAGTGATAGGCGGCCGCCGCCGTGGTCAACCCCGACTGGCGCGCCAGAGAAAAAATGCTCTGCTGGGTGCTGAGGCGAACCATGTCGTTGTTCAGTATGCCGCTGTCGACCGGCCGGGTACCGGTGAGAATGCATTCATAGAGAGGGCGGGAGACCGCCGGCAGTTCGCATTGCATCTGGTAGCCGGTCATACGACCGGCTTCGTTCAGGCCCTGAAGGTAGCCCAGGCAATCCCGGGCAACCTCGTAGGCCAGGCCGTCGATAACGACGAGTATGACCTTGTTCATGCTTACCTCTGCTGGTGGATCAGGACGGAAGACTGCCACTGGCGGGACAGGGTACGGGTGCTCTTTTCCCAGGCATTCTGATCGGCAATGGGCCGCGCCGCGGCATACATGTCATTGGGCAGCAGTTTTTCCTGCACGTCGGCGGGCAGGGTAACGGTGCTGCGAATGGGGCGGGCATAACCACGAGCCAGGTTGATTTGCCCCGCATCGCTCAGTATGTATTCCCGGGCCAGCTTGGCGGCGTTGGGGTGTTTGGCGTACTTGTTGATGATGGTGGCGTAGCCGGAAATCAGCGAGCCGTCACTGGGGATCACCACGGTGAAGCGGTCGCGGTCGATCTGATCCCGGTAGCTGAGGGCATTGAAATCCCACAGTATCGCCATTTCCACTTCGCCTTTTTCCAGGTTGGCGATATTGGGATCCACTGGCGACAGACGGCCTTGTTTGGCCAGCTCGGCAAACAGCGCCAGGGCCGGTTTGATATTGGACTCGTCTCCGCCCTGGGCAAAGGCGGCGGCCAGCACGGCACTGTTGGCTTGTGCGGCGACACCGACGTCACCCACGGTGACCTGGTAGTCACCGACCAGCAATTCCTGCCAGGAAGACGGCACCTTTTTTACCAGCTCGTTGTTGACGATAAAGGCGATGGTGCCGGTGTAGCCCAGCATCCAGTGGCCGTCTTTGTCCTTGGCCCAGTCGGGAATGTCATCCCAGGTGGTGGGTTTGTAGGCTTGGGTGACGCCCTGACGCACGGCGATGGGACCGAAGGCGGCACCCACATCACCAATATCGGCGGTGGCATTGTCTTTCTCGGCGGCAAACTTGGCGATTTCCTGAGCCGAGCTCATGTCGGTATCCTGATGCTTGATACCGTATTGCTCGCCCAGATCCTGCCAGGTGTCTTTCCAGTTGGCCCAGCTGTCGGGCATGCCGACGCTGTATAACTTGCCTTCGGCGCGGGCCTTGCTTTCCAGCTCGCCGAGTTCGGTGGCCAGTACCGGGGTGGTACTCAGGGCCAGGGCAAGCAGACTCGAGGTTTTCAGTAGGGTCTTCATCGGTTTCGATCCTCTGGACTAGGTCAGGTTCGAGGACGATGCTAGGTGGGATCGGTTACAGATTAACGACAGTTTTATGGCAGTTATGATCAACAGGGCCGACTCATCGACTGTGACCGGGAGATCTGGCGTCATGACGCGATACGCATCCGTACCGACAGTCATGAGCCCGTTTTTACTGGGCCTGATAAGGCCGAGGGGCGGGGTTTTTCAGCGCGATTTGTCGATCAGCAGACTCTCCAGCAGTAGCAGGCTGCGAAACAGGTTGATGTCGCTGCCTTCACGGGTGAAATAGACAAGGCCATCCCGACCCAGGGCAATACCTTCAAACTGGCCATTCTGGCCCAGCATCCAGCGCCGTCCGTCGGCCTCGATGACCCGGCCATCCCGTATCGGATATAGCCATAGCCAGGCGCGGCGGTTAAACCAGTTACGGCTGTAGCCGACCAGTAGCAGCGTTCGGGTCTTTGCATCGTAATCGGCCCCGGTGACCAGCATATCGGTGTTCAGCCGCTGCTGCTCCACCAGCGAGGTGTTCTCGGCAGTCGGCCGCACCTTGTAGATGGCCGTCTGCTGATCCAGCCAGCGCTTGGTCAGCAGCCACAGCTCATCCTCTACCCAGGTCAGCGCCTCGGCGTCGAAGTTGTGCTGATATAGGGGAGGCTGAAAGTTATGTTGCTCGGCGTAACGGACGGGAATGGGCGCTTGGGGTGAGAAGTGCTCGGCCTCTGCCGTCAGTGGCAGAATGTGCAAATCTCGGCGCCAGCCGCCGTTGTTGCCGGTATCCGCCAGGTAGAGGGTGTTGCCGCGTACGGCGATGTCTTCCCAGTCCCGGTTACCGGCGGCGATGGCACTCTGGGCGGTGATATTTCCTTCGCCGTCGAGCACAAACAAATCGGCATCGTTCCCGCTGTCGTTATGGCTGACAAAGCCCTGTTGCCAGCGGGCCAGCCCGGAGGTTTCCGCCAGCCGGGACGGAAAGCCGGCCACCGGCACCAGTTCGAGCCGGGGCCCCTGAGCGGCCACGCAGCCGGACAGTAATAACAAACTCGGCAGTAACGGGATGAGACGCAATGGGTGTCCTTTCGTTGCTTTCGTTCAACAAAGTTGGCGCGACGCAGATACAGTGCTGTTTGACGCACACAGTGTGTCATTCACGCACTGTTTGGCAATAGAATGGCCGTCTTTTCTTCTTTCTTATCGACGCTATTCGGAGCTGCATCATGATTTTCAAGGACTGGTCGGTATCGGCGGTGACTGCCGGCTTCCTGGCGGTGCTGATTTCCTATTCGGGGCCGTTGATTATTTTTTTTCAGGTGGCCCAGAGCGCCAATGTCTCCCATGAAATGATGGTGTCCTGGGTATGGGCCATTTCGATCGGTGCGGCGGTGTCGGGCATACTGTTGAGCTGGTGGCTGAAGGTACCTGTGGTAACCGCCTGGTCCGTGCCCGGCTCGGCGTTGTTGATCAGCATGTTTCCCGAACTCAGTCTCAATCAGGCGGTGGGGGCCTATATCACCGCCGGATTCATTATTTTTCTTATAGGCATCACCGGCTGTTTCGATACATTGATGAGGTCGATCCCCAAGGGCATTGCCTGCGGTATGATGGCGGGGATTTTGTTTCAGTTCGGGGTGGGGGCCTTTCAGGCGGTGGAGTCCATGCCTGCCCTGACCTTTATGATGATTGCCGCCTACCTGGTACTGAAACGCCTGTGTCCCCGCTATTGCATGATACTGGTGATGCTGGTCGGGATGGCATTGACCATGGGCCTGGAAGGGATTGATTTGAGCGGGCTCGAACTCAGCCTGGCCGAGCCGGTGTTTATCCGTCCCGAATGGAGCTGGCATACCACCCTGAGCCTGGCCATACCGCTGGTGCTGGTGAGCATTACCGGGCAGTTTCTGCCAGGAATGGCGATTCTGCGCAGCTCGGGCTATCACACCAAGGCCAAACCGATCATTCTTGTCACCGGCATCATGTCCATGGTGATGGCGATGTTTGGCGGTATCACCATCGTCATTGCCGCCATTACCGCCGCCCTGTGCACCGGCAAGGAGGCCCATGAAAACGCAGATAAACGTTATGTGGCGGGCATGGCCAACGGCCTGTTTTATCTGTTGGGTGGCTGCTTTGGCGGCAGCATCATACTGCTGTTTACCGCCCTGCCGAAAGAGTTTGTGGCGATACTGGCCGGGCTGGCTCTTATCGGCGCCATCACCAGCAATGTGATAGGGGCCGTCAATGACGCGGAACATCGGGAAGCCGCTATGGTGACCTTCCTGGTAACCGCCTCGGGCATGAGCTTCTGGGGGTTGGGCTCGGCGTTCTGGGGCGTGGTGCTGGGCGGCCTGACCTACCTGGTGTTGCACAAGGTCTATCGGCTGCCGGCCAGGGCCAGACGGGGCGACTCACGCTTGACGGAATTGCCCAAGGCACCCGATGGCGGAGACCCGACCGATGCCTGATGCCTTCCAGCAGTAGTAGTTCCATCACCAGCCTGATGGGAAGGTAGTTCAACCACTTACAAATGATGAGTAGCCAGATTGGCAGTCTGTCAATAAGTGTGTTGGCTGCGGATATCACCATAAATTACGGAGTAAACAGTTCTCTCTGCTATTTGTCAGCGTAATACCCGGTACATTTTCTTCTTTTATTTTGATACTCAGCTCAAAATTTCACCTCGAAACTGTTAAGCTGCCCGCAAAATTGACCATCAAGTTAAATAAAGAGGAGAATCAGAGTGGCCCAGGGTGTTGCGCTTTCGGTATTTTCGTCGGTGTTGTTTGCGCTGCTGTACTATTACGCCAGCCTGATGACGCCGTTGAGCGGCGAAGTCGTGTTCGGTTGGCGCATGTTGCTGACCATGCCCTGTGTCGGTCTGTTTCTACTCTATAGCGGCTACTGGCGACTGGTGATCACTCTGTTTGCTCAGCTTAAAAGCCGCCCGGTATTATGGATAGGGTTGCCCTTGTCCTCCGCCCTGGTGGGCGTGCAGCTGTGGATTTTCATGTGGGCGCCCATCAACGGGCGGGGGCTGCCCGTGTCGCTCGGCTACTTCATGATGCCGTTGGTGCTGGTATTGATCGGCCGTTTTCTCTATCAGGAACGGCCGACCCGGCTGCAGTGGATGGCAGTGGTCTGTGCCGCTATTGGTGTGGCCAACGAGCTGTGGCAGGCGGGCGGTATTTCCTGGGAAACCCTGGTAGTGGCCATTGGCTATCCGCTGTATTTTGTCTGGCGCCGCTGGCTGGGTACCGACAACCTCGGCGGCCTCTGGTGTGACATGCTGTTGATGATCCCCGTCGCGGCCTGGTTCGTGTTCTCGGTTGATGCGCCCTTTGCCGCCTTTGGCCAGCGGCCCCTGTTATCCCTGCTGGTGCTGGGGCTGGGCATGATCAGCGCCCTGGCATTGGTCAGCTACATTCTGGCCAGTCGCCGCCTGCCGTTCAGCCTGTTCGGCCTGCTCGGTTATGTGGAGCCGATACTGCTGGTGGTGGTATCGCTGGTGCTGGGCGAGAGCATATCGGCCGAGGAGTGGCCAACCTACATCGCCATCTGGATAGCGGTGGGGCTACTGGTGTTGGAAGGGTTTCGCAAGCTGCTGGCATTTCGGCGCTATCCCTTCGATTGACGCCGTCAGTTACGCCCACATCACGCAGATGGCCGCAACCACGATAAGGCCCAGCCCGAGATGATCGTGGCGGGCCAGTTTGTCTTTGAAGTACCAGGCTGAAATCAGCAGGGTAAACAGCACCTCGATCTGGCCCAGGGTTTTGACCAGGGCCACGCTTTCCAGGCTCATGGCGCTGAACCAGCCGATGGAACCCAGGCAACTGGTGAGGCTGACCAACCCGGTCAGGCCGGGCCGGCGAACCAGACCAAGCAGGCTGGCCGGATCGCGCAAGCCCAGCCAACCCACCAGCAACAGGGTTTGCAGACCGATCACCAGCAGCAAGACCCAGGCGGCGGAGAAGGGAAAAGATAATTCAAGCAAGAGGCTGGCTTCCCGCACCCACAGCGAGGTTAGCGCAAAGGCCAGGCCGCTGCCGAGGCCCAGCAACAACGTCATCGGCGACACCGACCCGGCCGCTCTGTGCAGGCCGCTCAGCAACCAGACCGCCATGCCGCCCAGCAGCACGCCAAACCAGCCGAGCGCGGTGAGGGGCGCACTGAAAAAGAATACCCCCAATGCCGCCGCCAGAATGGCCTCGCTCTTGGCCAGCCCCACTCCCACCGCATAGTTACGCAACTGAAACAGCCGCACCATCAGGGTGGTGGCCAGGATCTGGCTGAGCGCCGCACCCACTATGTAACCGGCAAAGGGCGCAGAAAAGTCGGGCAGGGGTTGCTGGGGCTGCCAGCGATACAAGAGCCACAGGTAGGTGGCGGCAATGGGTCCGGCCAGAATAAAGCGCGCCAGGGTCACGCTGGTGGCGCCAAGGCTCTGGCTCAGTTGTTTCTGAAAGGCATTGCGCCAGGCCTGCATCAGGGCGGCGAACAGGGTAAAGGGGATCCAGAGCATCAGGTTACCAAAAGATGTGAGGTGTAAGGCGTGAGGAGTGAGGAGTTCGGGCCAGACCTTCAGGCTCTGGTGTTTTTCACCTCACCCCTCACCCCTCACGCTGTTTTATTCTTTTGTTGCTGCTCTAGCTTGCGCGCCTGCTTCTCGGCCCGGCGTTGCTCGGCATTGGCTACCGCATCGCTGCCGATATGGGCTTCGCCACGGGCCCTGGCCAGTTGCAGCTGGTGCTCGCGTTCGGCGTAACGGCGTTGTTGTTCCGGCGTTTGCTGATCATGACAATGAGCGCAGCTCACGCCATGCTGATAATGGGCATGTTGCAGATCTTCTGGCGACAGCGGTGCCCGGCAGGCAGAGCAAAGCTGATACTGACCCGGCTGTAGCTGGTGATCCACGGTGACGCGATTGTCGAACACGAAGCACTCGCCCTGCCACAGGGATTCCTGCTCCGGCACTTCTTCCAGATATTTCAGAATGCCGCCGTGCAGGTGGTAGACTTCGTCGAAGCCCTGTTCCTTGAGATAGGCAGTGCTTTTTTCACAGCGAATGCCGCCGGTGCAAAACATGGCGACTTTTTTATGCTTGTTGGCATCCAGATTGTTTTTGACGTACTCGGGAAACTCGCGAAAGCTCTCGGTATTGGGATTGAGTGCACCCTTGAAGGTACCGATATCCACTTCATAGTCGTTGCGGGTATCCACCAGCACCACGTCCGGATCCGAGATCAGAGCATTCCAGTCTTTGGGTGCCACATAGGTGCCCACCACTCGCTTGGGATCGATGCCTTCCACACCCAGGGTCACGATTTCCTTCTTCAGTTTTACCTTGGTGCGGTAGAAGGGCTGCTCTTCGCTGAGGGATTCCTTGTAATCGATACCCTTGAAACGGGCGTCGGCATCGAACCAGACCTTGAGCCGGTCGATGGCGGCGCGGGAGCCGGCCACGGTGCCGTTGATGCCCTCGGCCGCCAGCAGCAGGGTGCCGCGGATCTGTTCGGACTCCATCATGCTCTGCAGCGGCTCGCGCAGCGCTTCGTGGTTGTCGAGGGTAACGAATTTATAGAGGGCACAAACAACAAACTGAGACATGGTTTCCTCCAGCGCCGGCCGTGCGCTGTATCAAGCAAATATTCGTGGCCACACTCGCAGAGCATGACGCTACAGGGCGCGCATGATAGCAAATTTTTGGCCGTGCCTGCACCTGTAGGTGACGGAGCTGGCACAAAAACGGCGCCCGCAGGCGCCGTTTATATGGGTAAGGTTGAGCTTAACCGATGGCGGGTACTGCTGTGTCGGTTTCTTCATCCCGGTTGAATACCGCTTCGTCGGTCTGGCCCAGCAGCTTGCTGCTGATGGTGCCGGCGGTCATGGCGCCGTTGACGTTGAGTGCGGTGCGCGCCATGTCGATCAGCGGCTCGATGGAGATAAGCAAGGCGGCCAGGGCCACCGGCATGCCCATGATAGGCAGTACTATCAGGGCGGCGAAGGTAGCGCCACCACCCACACCGGCCACACCGAAGGAGGCGAGGGTAATGACCCCGACCAGAGTAGCCAGCCACAGCGGATCCAGCACATCGATGCCCATGGTGGGGGCTATCATCACCGCCAGCATGGCCGGGTAGATACCGGCACAGCCGTTCTGGCCTATGGTGGCGCCGAAAGAGGCAGAGAAGTTGGCGATGCTTTCCGGCACGCCCAGCTTGCGGGTCTGGGCCTGCACGTTCAGCGGTATGGTGGCGGCGCTGGAACGGCTGGTAAAGGCGAACGCCAGTACCGGCCACACCTTGGTGAAGAAGCGCTTGGCGTTCACACCGACAAAGGTCAGCAGCAGGCCGTGTACCGCAAACATGATGGCGATGGCCACATAAGAAGCCAGCAAAAAGCCGCCCAGGCTGACCACGTCCTGCAGGTTGGAGCCGGCGATGACCTTGGTCATCAGCGCCATCACACCGTAAGGGGTCAGCTTCATCACCAGACGAACCAGACGCATCACCAGTGCCTGCAGCGCTTCGATGCCGCCGATAACCCGGCGACCCAGCTCGGGCTCGTCTTTCAGCAGCGACAGGGTGGCAAGACCCAGGAAGACGGCGAACACCACCACACCGATGATGGCGGTGGGGCTGGCGCCAGTCATGTCGGCGAAGGGATTACGCGGAATAAAGGACACCAGCAGTTGCGGTACCGACAGGTTGGCCACGCTGGCTACCTGAGCTTCCAGCTGTTCGGCTCGGGCCAGCTCGCGGGCGCCCTGCACCAGATCGGCGGCATTGAGGCCGGCGGTGTGGGTGACAAATACACCTACCAGGGCGGAGATGGCGGTGGTAAACAGCAGCACACCCAGAGTCAGCACGCTGATCTTGCCGAGCGAGGTGGCGTTGTGCAGCCGGGACACGGCGCCGAGAATGGACACCAGTACCAGCGGTATCACTATCATCTGCAACAGGCGAACATAACCGCTGCCGACCACGTTGACCCATTCCAGGGTGCGGGCGATGGTGTTGGTGTCATACAGGGTCTGCATGATAAAGCCGGCGGCCACACCGAACAGCAGACCGGTCAGCACCTGGCGGGAGAGGGATTGGCCGCGACGGGACAGTTTACCCAGCAGCAGCATCAGCAATAAAAAAACTGCCAGATTGAATAACACAATCAGCATGGTGACTCCGTGAACAGTAAATAATATCGATTGCGGGCGATGCTAGCAGCAGATCCGACTTGATCGTTAATCGATTTGGTTATGAGTTATGAATAATTGGGTGTTTAGCGGCAATAAATTGCTGTTAAAGCATACAGTTGCGTTAAATATAAACAATAAAAAATAGGCAGGGCCCTATGATGAGCCCTGCCGACGCAATTAACGCAGTTGTTTCAGCAGTGTCGCGCTGGCATAGCCGTCAGCCACTTGCTTGAGCGACTGCTGATAAGCCCGGATGGCACTGATGGTGTTGGGGCCAATCACGCCGTCGGTTCCTCGGGTATCGAAGCCCCTGGCGGTCAGCCTGCGCTGCAATTCTTCTTTTTCCGCCCGGCTCAGGGCGCGTTCATCTCGGGGCCAGGGGGAGCGGAATTCACCACCACCGGCCAGTTTGTCGCCCAGATGTCCTACCGCCATGGCGTAGGAGGTGGCGTTGTTGTAGCGGCGGATCACCTTGAAGTTGCTGAAGATGGCGAAGGCCGGGCCGTGGGCACCGGCAGGCACCAGTATGGCGGCCTCGCCATGGTCGGGCAGCGTCTGTCCGTTAACGGTGGTGATGCCCTGACTGCGCCAGTAGGCCACCGGTTTGAGGTTGCCCTGGTCGGCGGTGGAATAATCAAAGCCGTCTGGCAGCGACACCTCAACCCCCCAGGGGGCGCCTTGCTGCCAGCCGAAGCGAGCCAGATAAGCTGCGGTAGAGGCGAGGGCATCGGTGGGGTCTTCAGACCAGATATCCCGTTTGCCATCGCCGGTAAAGTCCTGTGCGTATTCCAGATAGCTGGTAGGCATAAACTGGGTATGGCCCATGGCGCCGGCCCAGGAGCCGCGCATTTTTTCGGAGCTGACATCACCCGCCTGCAATATCTGTAATGCCGCGATCAGCTGTGCTTCGGCAAAGGTGCGACGCCGACCTTCGAAGGCCAGGGTAGCTAATCCCTCTATGGTACTGGTGTTGCCACGATAGGAGCCGTAGTTGGTTTCCATGCCCCAGACGGACATCACCACCTTGGCGTCTACACCGTAGCGACTTTCGATGGCCTTGAGCGTAGGTCTGAGTTTTTCCCATTTCTGGCGACCGGTGCTGACGCGGGTCGCGGAGGTGGCGGTGTCCAGATAATCCCAGATCTGGCGGGTAAACTCGGCCTGGCCACCGTCCAGCTTGATGACCTGCGGGCTGAGTGATACGTCCTTGAAGGCGCTATCGAACACCGCAGGCTTGATGCCCTTGGCCAGGGCTCGGCGGCGAAAATCATTGCGCCAGGCGGCAAAATCCGCCAGCTCGGCCTGGCTTATTTGGGTGGAGGTCGATTGCGGAGGAAGGGCCTTGGTCTGTGGTGCGGTACTGGCCTGACCGGCACAGCCGCTAAGGGTGGCACCGATCACCAGCGCACCGATGTAGTGTCGTGTAAACATGTTTTCCCGTCTGTTGGCGTTGTTATGTGCAGCGTGATTGGCAGCATATCCCAAGCCCATAAAAATGAAAGAGCTCCCAGATATTTTGCCGCTGCTTGATACCATGTACTTAAACAATCGATCGGTTTGATATTCATACCCATCTCGGACAAAGGGCCCGCTCCGCCGACCCGCTCAAGCACCTCCCTGTGGCGCTCAGCACATGATATCCCTGTCATGTGATGGTCGGCGGAGCAGATCCCTTTATCCTCCCTGATGCCAGGGAGTTGCCTGTTGGCGTCGTCTACAGACAACTCGGTGCTTGAGAAGAGGCAACAGAGATGGCCTCCCACGACCGTGAAATGCCAGGGCCGGAAAATGCTCCTGCCGTTCCGGCATTCCCGCCCTCCCTGGCGGTCAGATGGCATTTCCGAGCTTACAGGGATGTACTCGTAGCGTGTCGAGGGAGGCGGCACTGTTGCCTCTGTTCTGGGGCCTCAATATGACCATATCATTACTGGGATTGGTATTAACGGCCGGCGGCCTTGGCCAGCAGCTCGCAGACCTCACTATCGACGGTCTGGCCGAAGTCATCGTAGAACTGGCCGACCGAGCCGAAATCGTCACTCACGATCAGGGCGGTAAGCTCGTCTGCCAGGGCGTTAATCCGTGCGGCCGCCTCGGTCGAGCCGACCGGCACCGCCGCGCCTATATGCGCCGCTCCCTGCTTGCGGACCGCCCGTATCGCGGCTTCCATGGTGGCGCCGGTGGCCAGGCCATCATCCACCAACAGCACATGGGCGCCGGCCAATGCAAGAGGCGCGGCCTGGCCCCGGTAGGCGAGCTCCCGGCGTTGCAATTCCGCCCGCTCGTGCCGGATCACGGCATCTATCTCGGGCTGCCTGATACCGCCGATCGCGGTGATGGAAGGATTGAGAATCATGATATTGCCCGAGGCGATGGCGCCCATGGCCAGCTCCGGGTGACCGGGGTAGCCGAGCTTGCGCACCAGCAGCACATCGAGCGGCGCACCCAGAGCCTTCGCTACTTCAAAGGCCACCGGTACCCCGCCGCGGGGCAGGCCCAATACCTGCAAATCGGGCTCGTCGCGATAATGCAGCACCAGCCTGGCCAGAGCCTGGCCGGCGGCGCGTCGGTTTGTAAAAGACGACAAGTTCGTACTCCTGCTCAGAGTCGTGATCTAACCATAGCAAAACACCATAAAAGTAGATTTATCCGGCAGATAGTGGCGCTGACCTTTGGTATCATCGCCCTTCAAGAGCCGGCGTTCGGCCCTGGCGGGATCGGCAGTGTGACGGGGGCATGGTTCTAGTGATGGCTGGCAGTCCCCTGCCAAGTCTGAATGGCTATTCAAATAGAGGAAAGGGTGTGAAGTGTCCGAGCTGTGAAAATATCATCGCTGCCGCCCAAATCACCGAGCGGCAGGTCAAGGGGTTGGATATTCGGTTTGCCTGCCCGCATTGCAAGGTGACACTGGCGGTGAACGGGCGGGCCACCCGTGCCAAGCTAATGGGCTTTGTGCTGTTGATGTCGGGTTCCGGCGTCATGCTGTGGGGGCCGGAGCCTGCCTGGATCTTTGGCCTTATGGTCGGTATTGGCGGTGGTGGCCTGGCCTTTGCCGCGAGACGGCGCGAGTTACGATTGCAGTGCCTGGACAAGCCCGGTAGCGTTACTGAAAGCTAACGAGACCGTCAGACGGATATTCTATCGGAGCTGCTATGTATCTGATTAGAGATTTTAAAGAAACCGACCTCAGTAGTCTGGAGTTGATCTATCACGATGCGGTGATGGAGCAGGGGCGGCGAGGCTACAGCGATGAACAGGTGTCGTTATGGGCGTCATTCCCCTATTTGTACTCGACCGACTTCAGAACCCTGGTACAGACCGGCTATACCCGGGTCATGGCGTGCAACCAGATACCGGTGGCCTTTGCCACCCTGCACCCCGATAACCATCTGGCACTGTTGTATGTGCTGGCCGGCCATGCCGGGCGTGGCCTGGCCGGCCGCCTGTGTGATGACATAGAGCAAGAGTCCGGTCGTCGTGGTGTGGTCTGTTTGCGCACCGATGCCAGCCTGCTGTCGCGACCCGTATTTGAACAGCGCGGATACCGCCTGATAGAACAAGAACTGGTAGAGAAGGCGGGCCAGCAATTTACCCGCTTTGTCATGGAAAAATCATTGCCCTCGCAGACCACCTGAACACTGGCGTCAGCCAGGCGTTTGCCGCAGAATAGCGGCCCCCCGCCGAGGGGAGACTTCATTTATTCCGGGGTAGGAGATCACCAATGGCCAAGCCGAAAGACACCTATTATCTGACCGCCAACTGTCCGGGTAGCCTGGGCACAGTGGACGTGATAACGCGCTACCTGTGCGAGCAGGGTTGCTATGTGGTGGAAATGCAGACCTTCGACGATGTGCTGAGTGGGCACTTCTTCATTCGAGTGGAATTTCGTCCGCCCCGGACGGCCCCCTTTGACGAAGCGGGTTTTCGGCATGGCTTGCAGCCCAGGGCCGCACAATTCGGGATGCAATGGGAGCTGGTCGCCGCCGAAGTACGCCCCAATGTGGTGATCATGGTCTCCCGGCTCGATCATTGCCTGAACGACTTGCTCTATCGTTATCGCACCGGTCAGCTGGCCATCGAAATTCCGGCCATCATTTCCAACCACCCGGATCTGCAGCGGCTGGCCGACTGGCATCATATTCCTTTCTATCATCTGCCGGTGAGCGACGACAACAGGGCCGAGCAGGAAGAGCAGGTACTTGGCGTCATCAATGAATGCGAAGCCGATCTGGTGGTGCTGGCGCGTTACATGCAGGTGCTGAGCCCTGAGCTGTGCGCCGCCCTGACCGGCAAGGCCATCAATATTCATCACTCTTTGCTGCCCGGCTTCAGGGGCGAGCGACCTTATCATCAGGCCTACGACAAAGGCGTCAAGCTGGTAGGGGCCACGGCGCACTACATCAATAACGATCTGGATGAGGGCCCCATTATTACCCAGGGGGTGGAGGTGGTGGATCACAGCCATTATCCGGAACAGTTAACCGCAAGGGGGCGGGATATCGAGTGCATTACCCTGGCCAGAGCGGTGCAATATCATATCGAGCGTCGGGTCTTCCTGCATAACGGCAAGACGGTGGTCTTTACCAACTGAGCTTTACAGACCCTAATAAACAGCGGAGCTTATTCACAGATGAACAAAACCCTATTGGCCGGGCTGATGGCGCTGGCCCTGGCAGGCTGTGCCAGCAAGCAGCCGGAACAGCCTTTTACCCTGACCCTGGCCCATATCAACGACACCCATTCGCATTTTGACCCGACCGACGCACGCGTGACGCTGGGCAATCAGGCGGTGTTTACCCGTCTTGGCGGGCACCCCCGCCTGCTGGGGTATGTCAATGCACTGCGCCAGCAGGCGGCACGGGACGATCAACCGCTGCTGTTTGTACACGGCGGAGACGCCTGGCAGGGTACCGGCTATTTCAAACTCAACCGGGGCGCGATGAACGCCGATGTGCTGAGTCGCATGCAGCTGGACGCCATGGCGCTGGGTAATCATGAACTTGATCTCGATAACGGTCGGCTGTCTGCCTTTATTCAGAGCGTCAACTTTCCGGTGCTGGCCGCCAACCTGGATGCCAGCCAGGATCCGGACCTGAACGGCCTGGACAACCTCAAGCCCTATGTCCTCTATGCCTTTGACGGCAATAAAAAGAAACGGGTCGAGAGCGTCGAGGACGCAGGCAAACGCCCTGTTGTGGCGGTGATGGGGCTGGTGCTGGAAGACATGGCAAACATAGCCCCTAATGTCGGCATGCTGCGTTTCGAGCGGGAAGTCGACAGCGCTCAGCGTACCGTCAGGGCTCTGCGCGAGCAGGGCGTGAAATACATAGTCGCGGTGACCCACCTGGGGCTGGAGCGAGATCAGCGCCTGGCCCAGAAGGTCAACGGCATCGACGTGATCGTCGGCGGCCATTCTCACAGTCTGCTCGGTGACTTCAGCAACCTCGGCTGGGGTGACGGCGGACCCTATGCCCGCCAATTCAATAATCCGGACGGGATCGGCACCACCTGTGTGGTGCAGGCCGGCCAGTTTGCCCAGACCATGGGGCAGGTTAATGTCACCTTTACCCTCGATGGACGGGTCAGCCGCTGTGAGGGGGGCAACACCCTGTTGTCGGATAACGTCTTCTACCGTGATATTCGTCGGGGGGATAACCATAGGTTGAACGAGGCGCAACAGCAGCGAGTGGCAGCCGCCATCGAGGCCGAGCCCAATATCAAAATGGTGGCGGAAGACCCGGCGCTGCGTGCGCACATCGATAAAGTGTATCTCCCGGCGCTGACCAAAGCCTACGGCGACGTGGTAGGTCATGTGCCTTTGCTGCTAAAGCATGTGCGGCTGCCGGTCGAAGGCAGTGGCTCTCGGGTGGCCCCCCTGGTGGCGGCGAGCCAGCTGTATTGGGTCAATACCCCGGAAGTACAGGCGGTGACCGGCCGCCGCGCCGACTTTGCCCTGGTAGCCGCCGGCTCGGTGCGCAACAGCCTGGAGCCGGGCGCGCTTAAAGAAGGCAATGTCGGCCTGGAGCTGTTGCCCTTCGCCAACCCCGTCAGTCTGGTGTCGCTTACCGGCCGCCAGGTGACGGGATTGTTGCTGGAAACCATTAACGCTTCTTTACCGTCGGCCGCTCATACCGGCAGGTTCCCCTACGGAGCCGGGCTGCGTTATACCTTTAACGAAACCAGCCGGGGGCGGGGTTATCTCAACCGTATCGAATACCTGGATAACGGCCAGTGGCAGCGAATTGAACCGGATACCCGCTATCAGGTGGCACTGACCGGCTACCATGCGTCCGGCAACGATGGTTGGAATACGCTGTTTGATTCACAACAGGCGTTCACCGACCGGCTGGATCTGGCGTTCGTCAATGGCAAGCTGACCGGGTTTCCGGTGGCCCGGCTGAGTAAAAACGTGCAGGGCGCCATCGAGGTGCACTACATCAACCAGCCACTGAACTGCAAAACGGCAGGGGTTGCCTGCAACACCGATGCCCGGGCTTTTATCGATTATGTACGAGAGCGCAGGCCGGTACTGACGGCATTGCCCGAAAGCGGGATCACGCTCAACCGTTTGTAAGTACAACAAGCCCGGCATGACCGGGCTTGTTCGTTAATGAGCACCGCGCTTTTTTCATCGATGAGGGAATACTGAGATCTGTTTGGATCTGAACTTCCGTGTCGAGGCGGCGGTGCTTTCCTCTTGCCCGGCAGATCCTGGAAAACGAAGTTGGATTCAAGTGGAATCAAGGGGCGGTCGGGCTTGCAGGGTGAGCCTTATCTCGGGCTCGACATCGATTTTCAATCCTGTCAGACTCGCCGTCATCGCATTGATATTAAAAATTGTTATCAAGAAATCTGCTATGTTTACATACTTTATTGAGTCTGTTTTGGGAGTCGAATCATGAAGCCAGCCATTGCCGCAGCGCGAGGCCGCCGCTCCTTGCCGACCTTAGCTCTTGGCCTGCTGCTGGGGGCCTGGAGCTCGCTGTTGTACGCCGCCGATCCTCTGCCTGTACCACAAGGGCGGGTGGTCTTGACCGTGACCGGCAAGATTGCCGTGACCAATGCCGACAACAAGGCCGAGTTTGATATGGAGATGCTGTCGGCCTTGCCGCAGCATGAGTTCAACACTAGGACTCCCTGGGCGGATCAGAAACAACATTTTCGTGGAGTGCTGCTGAGTGATCTGTTACAGCGTGTCGAGGCCGAAGGTTCACAGTTGCGGATTATGGCTTTGAATGAATACCATCATGATGTCAATATGAAGACGGTGAAGGAGCTCCCCCTCTTACTGACGACGCATCTGGACGGCAAGCCGATGAAAATACGAGATAAAGGCCCTGTGTGGCTGATGTTACCTCTGTCGGATAACCCGCAGCTGGACACCAAGCGTTTTCACGAGCTGCTGGTCTGGCAGCTGAAAAGCCTGGATGTGCGCTAACGGTGAAGACCTTCAAGTTGCTCGCTCTCACCGTCATCGTCCTGGTATTCGGCGGCAGCTCTCTGTACAGCTACAACCGGGATCTGGAGGTGGTGCGTTACGTGTCGGCGACCATCAAGGCCGTCGGCTGGTCCAGCTCCGAGCTGGAGACGGAATTGCTCAAGTTTGACCATGCACTGACGGCGCTGTCGGCTCATACCGCCGACAAAGCCTACGTCCAGCTGCGCTTCGAGCTGCTGTGGAGCCGAATCGATACTCTGCTGCAGGGACAAGAGAACCGCCCGCTGCGCGAGCAGCCGGGGGTGATGTCGCTGCTGGACAGCTTTTCTCGGCAGCTCGAGGACTGGGAAGACAGGGTTTATGCGCTGCGCGCAGATGACCGAGCCGAAATACTGGCGCTGCGACAGGAGCTGGCGCCCTTCCGGCAGCAGGCGCGGGAAATCAACGTCGACAGCTTTTCCGGTGACAAGGTCTGGCAACAGCTCGATATCATCCAGGATGTTCGTCTGCGCTCCAGCTTGTATCTGGCCGGCCTGCTGTTCAGTGGCGGCCTGATGTTGTGGTTTCTGGTGAGGGAAAACCGCCGCAATCGCCACCTGGCCTATCACGACATGCTCACCGGCCTGCCCAACCGCATGTTTTTCTATCAGCTGATAGGCCAGGCCCTGAACCGTGCCCGACGGGAGCGGCAGAGTCTGGCGGTTCACATGGTGGACTTGAACAGCTTTAAGTCCATCAACGACAGCCTGGGTCATGAAGTGGGGGACAGCCTGCTGCGGGAGATTGCTGTCCGGTTGAGTGACACCATAGGCACACAAGGCCAGGTGGCCCGGTTGGGCGGCGACGAATTCGTCATCATCCAGCGGCTCGAACAGGCCGAGGATGCCGGGCTGATGGCTAAACGATTGTTGGAGTCGCTGTCTCGTGATGTGCAACTGCCCGACGGCTGTCTGTCGCCCCAGGCTTGCATCGGCACCAGCCTCTATCCCGAGCACGGCACCACCATCCCCGAGTTGTTGAGTCATGCGGACACGGCCATGTATTACGCCAAACACAGCCGCAAGACCATGGTGCAGATGTTCGAGCCGGGCATGGACGAGCGACGACTACGCCGGCAGAAACTGGCAGTGTCCTTGCAGGCGGCGATTGAACAGGATCGGCTGGCCCTGCATTACCAACCGATTTTTCGGTTGAACAGCGGCGCCATCGAGTCGGTGGAAGCGCTGCTGCGCTGGCACTCGGCCGAGCATGGTGTTGTCAGTCCGCTCGAGTTGATCGCGGTGGCCGAAAGTCATGGCCTGGCGCACCGGCTGAATGACTGGGTGCTGTCACAGGCTTGTCGACAGCTGCACAGCTGGCACCAGGCCGGTTTCGACTGGCTGAAGGTGAATGTCAATATCAGTCCCAATATCTTTATGGACGGAGAACTGGCAGGTACCGTCAGCCGGGTATTGCACCAAAGCGGTCTCGATGCGTCTAGCCTGGTGCTGGAAATTACCGAAGACACCAGCCTGTGGGATACCGCCGGCTCGCTCGATATCCTGCAGGAGCTACGTGAACTGGGCATAGAGATAGCACTGGATGATTTTGGTACCGGCTATTCCTCCTTCAGCCACCTGCGCCAGTTGCCGCTCAACAAGCTCAAGATCGACAAGTCCTTTGTGGCCGACCTGGCGACGGATCCCCGTGCGGTCAGTCTGGTCAAAACCATTATTTCGCTGGCCGAGAGTCTGGACATGACGGTCACTGCCGAAGGCATCGAACTCCCCGAACAGCAGGCGCAGCTGCAATTGCTGGGCTGTGAACTGGGCCAGGGCTATCTGCTGGCCAGGCCCATGCCGGTCGAGGATATGGATTTGCTGTTGCAAGACAGGCTGCTCTGTTCCCGTTCGGCTTAACCCGCGCCTTTTTCGATTCTGAACACGCCCCTGTTTTCATAATGCAAACAGGGGCGTGATCAGGATCGACCTTCCACTATTTGTCGACACATCCCAATTTATTAAGCGAATCACCTGCTACTTTTAGCGTGTGAGCCAATAAAGTGTCGACAAATCATGGCTGTACCGAGTGAAGACTTTCACTATCTGCTGCTCAGGCCCAGCCATCATCAGATGCTGGTCGGCCTGTTATGCGATAAGCGTTATCCGTTGCTGCGCAGGTATCGCCACCGTCTCTCTGCCCGCCACACCGATCCCGGACTCGCCCAGCTCGAACATCGCCAGACTCTGAATGCCGTGCTCCCGGGCGATGGTGAACTGGCCGAGCTGTTGATGCGTCGCCATCTTGCCCGCAGCCGTCGTCATCTGCTGGCCCAACTTCTTATCCAGCAATATGTCCAGCAAGATGTCCAGCAAGATGTCCAACTACATGCCCCACTACATGTCCAACAACAGGAGAAACAGCCATGAAGCTCAGTCTATTTGAGGTGCTGCAAGGGGCGCGACCGCTGGCCATCGTCGGCGCCGTCAATGCCTACAGCGCCATGCAGGCAGAGCAGGCCGGACACCAGGCGCTCTATTTGTCCGGCGCCGGGGTGGCCAATGCCTCGTTCGGGCTGCCGGATCTGGGCATCACCAGCCTGAACGATGTTCTGGAGGATGCCCGGCGCATCACGGCGGCCTGCGAGCTGCCGCTGCTGGTGGACGCCGATACCGGCTTCGGTGGCGCTTTCAATATTGCCCGTACCGTGCGGGAGATGGAGCGGGCCGGGGTGGCGGGTCTTCATATCGAGGATCAGGTGGCCCAGAAACGCTGCGGTCACAGGCCCAACAAGGCCATCGTCTCGCTCGATGAAATGGTGGACCGGGTCACGGCGGCGGTGGATGCCCGCACCGACGCTCGCTTCGCCATCATGGCGCGAACCGATGCGCTGGCGGTGGAGGGCATGAACAGCGCCGTCGAGCGGGCCCAGGCCTGTGTGGCCGCCGGTGCCGACTTTATCTTTCCCGAGGCGATGGAAAGCCTGGAGCAATACCGCAGCTTCTGTGAGGCAGTAAAAGTGCCGGTGCTGGCCAATATCACCGAATTTGGCAAAACGCCGCTGTTCAGTCAGAACGAGCTGGCCGACGCCGGGGTGGCCATGGTGCTGTATCCGCTGTCGGCCTTTCGGGCCATGAGTCTGGCGGCGGAGACCGTTTATCGCCAGATCCTGAGTCAGGGCCATCAGCGTGATTTGCTGACGCAGATGCAGACCCGGGAGCAACTTTATCAGACGCTCGGCTATCATGATTACGAGGCCAAGCTGGATGCCCTGTTCGAACACTCGGTTCAAACAAAGCCGTCTGTTGAAACAAAAGGCTCTGTGGGTAATAAACAAGGAGGCAAGCATGACTAACGCCGAAGGATTGCGCGGCCAGACCGCCGGCCAGACTGCACTGTGCACCGTGGGTAAGACCGGCTCCGGTCTTACCTATCGCGGATATGACATCGCCGACCTGGCCGCCCACGCCCAGTTTGAAGAGGTGGCCTTTCTGCTGCTGAAGGGCTATCTGCCCAACAAAGGGGAGCTGGGCGCCTTCAAGACCCGGCTGCGGGCCAATCGCGGCCTGCCGGCGGCGCTGCGCACAGTGCTTGAACTGATACCGGCCTCCGCCCACCCGATGGACGTGCTGCGCACCGGCTGCTCTGTGCTTGGCAACCTGGAAACCGAACACAAGTTCAGCGAACAGCAGGAAGCGGCCGAACGATTGCTGTCACTGTTGCCTTCGATGATCTGCTACTGGTATCGCTACGCCCACGACGGCGTGCGCATCGACACCGCCCTGGATGACGACAGCCTCGGCGGCCACTTCCTGCATATGTTGCGTGGCGAAGCCCCGCCCGAGCTGGATGTGAAGGTAATGAACTGTTCGCTGGTGCTCTATGCGGAGCACGAATTCAACGCCTCTACCTTTGCCGGCCGGGTTTGTGCCTCCACCCTGACCGACCTGCATTCGGCGGTGACGGCGGCCATTGGCACCCTGCGAGGGCCGCTGCACGGCGGCGCCAACGAGGCGGCGATGGCGATGATAGAGCAGTGGAGCGGTCCGGATGAGGCAGAGGCCGCCTTGCTGGGCATGCTCGAACGCAAGGAAAAAGTCATGGGCTTCGGTCATGCTGTTTATACGGTGAAGGATCCGCGCAATGCGCTGATCAAACCCTGGGCCAAAAAGCTGAGTGAAGCGGCGGGTGATCGAGTTCTGTATCCGATATCCGAGCGGGTAGAGGAGGTGATGTGGCGCGAGAAAAAGCTGTTCGCCAACGCCGACTTCTATCACGCCAGCGCCTATCACTTCATGGGTATTCCGACCAAACTGTTCACGCCAATTTTCGTGCTCAGCCGGGTTACCGGCTGGACCGCGCACATCATGGAGCAGCGCGCGCACAACCGCATCATCCGCCCCAACGCCGAATACGTGGGCCCGGCCCCCCAGAAGTGGGTACCGATAGCGAAGCGGTAAGCCGATATCAGCATCTTGGATACAAATCAGCTATCGGAATAAAGAGGCAACAGGGTTGCCTCCTCCGACGCGCTGCGAGCACATCCCTGTGACGCTCAGCAAATGCCATCCCTGGCATTTGACGGTCGGCTGAGGCAATCCCTGCCGCCTCTTTTGACGCCGGAGTTAGCTGTTGGTATCACCAACAGGCGATGCCGGAGCTTGAAGGAGAACAAAGGGAAGGAGTAAATACGGACGTCGCGCCTGCCATTGCCGCCGTTCTGCTCCTCCCCCTTGGCTGCGGGATACAGGTATAACGGCAGGCTTTCGCCAGGGGGAGGCGGGGTGGGGGTGTTGCCTTTATCGCCGCCGAATAACAAGGAGCACACCATGAGCACCAATGTTGATCTGAACCAGAGGCCCGAGCCCGATCAGCTGCTGGTTACCATCGCCGATTATGTGACCGATACCGAGTTCACCTCGGATGAGGCCTACAACACCGCCCGACACTGCCTGGCCGATACTCTGGGCTGTGGCCTGCTGGCGCTGCGTTTTCCCGAATGTACCAAGCATCTGGGTCCGACCGTGCCCGGCACCATGGTGCAGCACGGTGCCCGGGTGCCCGGTACTTCTCACGAGCTGGATCCGGTGACCGCCGCCTTCAACATCGGCTGCATTATCCGCTGGCTGGACTTCAACGACACCTGGCTGGCTGCCGAATGGGGGCATCCGTCCGACAACCTGGGTGGCATTCTCGCCATCGCCGATTACCTGAGCCGGGTGGCGGTGGCGCAGGGAAAGGCGCCGCTGACCATGCGCGATGTGCTTACCGCCATGATCAAGGCCCACGAAATTCAGGGCGTGCTGGCGCTGGAAAACAGCTTCAACCGGGTGGGGCTGGATCACGTGTTGCTGGTGCGAGTGGCGTCTACCGCCGTCATCACCAGGATGTTGGGCGGCAGCCGCGAGCAGATAGTCGACGCCCTGTCTCAGGCCTGGGTCGACGGCTGCGCCCTGC
>NZ_MPZM01000002.1 GCF_002936955.1 Oceanisphaera arctica
ACGGGTGCCGGTCACCCTGCTCAGCATCACTCCCGACGAGGCCTGGGTCAGTGGCCTGCCGCAGCCGGTGCGCATCATCACCCGGGGGGCGGGCTTTGTCACCGAGGGCAGCACCGTCAGGGTACGCGAAGTGGAGCCAGAGCCATGAGGGAGCTGATTGCAGCGGCGGTATATCGCAGCCGCGCCACCCTGATGGCCTTTCTGTTTCTGCTGATTGGCGGTGTGGGCGCCTATCTGGCCATTCCCAAGGAAGCCAACCCGGATGTGACCATCCCCATGATGTATGTGTCCATGAGGCTGGAAGGCATCAGCCCGGAAGATGCCGAGCGGCTGCTGGTACGGCCCATGGAGCAGGAGCTGCGCACCCTGGCGGGCGTAAAGAAAATGACCTCCAACGCCAGCGAGGGCTATGCGTCTGTGATGCTGGAGTTCGATGCCGGCTTCAATCCCAAACAGGCGCTGCAGGACGTGCGGGAAAAGGTCGACTCGGCGCGCAGCAAGTTGCCACAGGAAGCCGACGAGCCAATAGTGAACGAAATCAACGTGGCGCTGTTTCCGGTGCTGTCGGTGGCCCTGTCGGGCCCTCTGACGGAAGCCGAGCTGGTGATGACGGCCCGACGACTGAAAGATGAAATTGAAGGCATTCCCGAGGTGCTGGAGGTGGACATCGGTGGCGATCGGGAAGATTTGCTGGAAATTCTGGTCGACCCCCAGGTGCTGGATAGCTACGGCATCGACTATGCCCAGCTGTTCAACCTGGTGTCGCGCAACAACCGGCTGGTGGCCGCCGGCAGCCTGGATACCGGCGCCGGCCGGCTGGCGATAAAGGTGCCCGGGGTGATTGAGGATCTGGACGACGTGCTGGGCCTGCCCATCAAGGTAAGCGGCGATCAGGTGGTGACCTTCGGCGATGTGGCGACCCTGCGCCGTACCTTCAAGGATCCGGCCGGTTTTGCCCGCATCAACGGCGAGCCGGGGCTGGTGCTGGAGGTCAGCAAGCGGGCCGGCGCCAACATCATCAACACCATCGCCCGGGTCAAGACCCTGCTGGCAGAGGCTGGCCCGCTGTTGCCGCCGGGGGTGGAAATCAACTACATCATGGATCAGTCGGTCCAGATTGAGGACATGCTTTCCGATCTGCTCAACAACGTGCTCACCGCTGTGGTACTGGTCTTGATCCTGATCCTCGCCACCATGGGCGCACGTTCGGCCATCATGGTGGGGCTGACCATTCCCGGCGCCTTTCTCAGCGGTATTCTGATCATCTGGGCCATCGGCTTCACCATGAACATCATAGTGCTGTTCTCGTTGATCCTGGTGGCCGGCATGCTGGTGGACGGGGCCATAGTGGTGAGCGAGCTGGCCGACCGTCACCTGCACGAGGGGCAGACGCCCAGGCAGGCCTGGATCAACGCCGCCCATCGCATGAGCTGGCCGGTGATCGCCTCGACCGCCACTACCCTGGCGGTGTTTATGCCCTTGCTGTTCTGGCCTGGGGTGGTGGGGGAGTTCATGAAATACCTGCCCGCCACCGTCATCATCTGCTTGCTGGCCTCCCTGGCCATGGCGTTGATTTTCTTGCCCACCATGGGCGGCCTTAGCCGACACAGAACCGGCGCCCGGGTGCCGGTCACGGTGCCGGGGCTCAATCAATATCGGAGCCTGTTGGGCCGCTTGTTGAAGCGGCCCGGTCTGACCCTGATCGGCACCCTGGTGCTGATCGGGCTTATCTACGCCGGTTACGCCCGCTTTAACCACGGGGTGGAGTTTTTTCCGTCCATCGAACCGGACAGCGCCCAGCTGCAGGTGCGCGCCCGGGGCGATTTGTCGGTGCATGAGAAAGACGCCATATTGCGCGAGGTGGAAGGGCGCTTGCAGAGTCTGAGCGAAGTAAAAGCGCTGTATGCCCGCAGTTTTGCCAGAACCGACAACCAGATGGGCACCGATGTGATTGGGGTGCTGCAGTTTCAGTTTACCGACTGGCACCGGCGCCGGCCGGCCAGCGCCATCAAGGACACCATGCTGGCGCTGACCGAGGATATTCCCGGTGTGGTGCTGGAGTTCAGGCAGCAACAGATGGGGCCGGGCGGCGGCAAGCCGGTGGAGCTGCAAATCAATGGCAGCGACGAGCACAGCATGGCGACGGCCACCGATACCCTGCGTGCGGCCATGGAAGCGCTGGGTGGTTTTATCGATATCGAGGACGACCGCAGCCTGCCCGGCATAGAATGGCGGCTGACCGTGAACCGTGAAGCCGCCGCCCGGCTGGGAGCCGATGTACTGAGTGTGGGTAACGCGGTGCAGCTGGTGACCAATGGCCTGAAACTGGCGACGTACCGACCAGAGGACGCCAGTGACGAAGTGGACATTCGGGTGCGGCTACCGCAACACTGGCGTTCGCTCGATCAGCTGTCGCGACTGACCCTCAACACCCCGCGTGGCCAGGTGCCGTTGAGTCATTTCGTGACCCTGACCCCGGCGCCGAAAATCGGTACCCTGCACCGGGTCGACGGTCGGCGTACCATCACCATCAAGGCCGACATTGCCGAGGGCTTTCGGCTGGACGATCGGCTGAGCGCCCTGAGCGAGCGGGTCACCTCGCTGCCGCCCGGAGTGGGTCTGGTGGTGGCCGGCGAAGATGCGGATCAGCGCGAGGCGGGGCAGTTTCTGATCAACGCCTTCGGGGTGGCCATTTTTCTGATGACGTTGATCCTGGTGACCCAGTTCAACAGCCTGTATCAGACCGCGCTGGTACTGTCGGCCATCGTGTTTTCCACCGCCGGCGTGCTGATGGGCCTGTTGCTGAACGGCCAGTCGTTCGGCATCGTCATGGTGGGCATGGGTATCATCGCCCTGGCGGGCATAGTGGTGAACAACAACATAGTGCTGATCGACACCTTCAACCAGCTGCGCGCCGAGGGCATGAGCCCGACCGAGGCGGCGCTGGAAACCGGTTGCCTGCGTCTGCGGCCTGTGCTGCTGACCGCCATTACCACCGTACTGGGGCTGATGCCCATGGTGCTGGGGGTGAACGTGGATCTGCTGGCACCCAGCCTGGGCCTGGGTGCGCCTTCTACCCAGTGGTGGACTCAGTTGTCGAGCGCCATCGCCGGCGGCCTGGCCTTCGCTACTTTGCTGACGCTGCTGCTGACCCCCTGCATGCTGGTGCTGGGACCAGGGAAAACAAGCCGTAAGCCGTAAGCTGTCAGCTGTAAGGGTGTTGATGGTTGGTGCTGTGTTGTGCTTGTGGAAACCGAGTTGTTTTTTGAATAGATTCCGGGGCAAGCCCGGAATGACTCGGAGGGGAGTATAGCGCCGTGCCTACATCAGTCACTCTGGCGAAGGCCAGAGTCCATGACAGGCTGTACGGCCACCTGCAGAATGGACTCCTGCTTTTTTTCTTTTCTTACAGCTTAAAGCTTACGGCTTCCAGCTTTGTTTACCCGAACACCGCCAATTGCTCGCTGAAAGGCGTGAGATCGCCGATGTTCTTCGCTACCCACTCCGGGTTGTAGTAGGTATCCAGATAACGCTCGCCGCCGTCGCACATCAGGGTGACCAGGGAGCCGCGCTCGCCTTTTTCCTGCATGCGCTTGGCCAGCTGTAGCACACCCCACAGGTTGGTGCCGGTCGAGCCGCCGGCCTTGCGGCCCAGAATGTGCTCCAGCCAGTGAATGGTGGCGATGCTGGCGGCGTCCGGCACCTTGATCATCTCGTCGATCACCTCGGGCAGAAAAGACGCCTCTACCCGCGGGCGGCCTATGCCTTCGATACGGCCACCGGCCTGGCTCACCAGACTGGCGTCGCCGCTCTGGTAGCTGTCGTAGAACACCGAGTTTTCGGGGTCGACCACCACCAGCCGGGTATCCAGCCCCAGATAACGGGCATAACGGCCCAGGGTGGCGGAGGTGCCGCCGGTGCCGGCGCTCATCACGATGGCGCGGGGAACGGGGTGGGGCTCTTCGGCCAGCTGACGGAAGATACTCTCGGCGATGTTGTTGTTACCGCGCCAGTCGGTGGCCCGCTCGGCAAAGGTGAACTGATCCATGTAGTGACCGCCGCTTTCCCGCGCCAGTCGCTCCGCTTGTGAGTAGACCTCGGCGGCGTGATCCACGAAGTGGCAATGCCCACCCAGACGCACTACCTGCTCGACCTTCTTACAGGTGGTATGGCGTGGCATCACGGCGGTAAAGGGCAGCCCCAGCAGCTTGGCAAAATAGGCCTCGGACACGGCGGTGCTACCCGACGAGGCTTCTACCACATGGGTGCCTTCGTTGATCTTGCCGCTGCAGATGGCATGCAGAAACAGCGAGCGGGCCAGCCGGTGTTTGAGGCTGCCGGTGGGGTGGGTGCTTTCGTCCTTCAAATAGATGTCGATGCCCTGCAGGCCGGGAATATCGAGCCGGTACAGATGGGTATCCGAGGTGCGCAGCTGGTCGCTGGACAGGGTCTTGAGGGCGGTGCGGGTCCAGTTATTCATGGTCGGGGGTCCGGTGCTAGGGTAACAGGGAGAACCGAGTGGTTCTGTCATGCAAAAATTATATCCCTTACTTCAGGTAAAAGTTTTTCTATCTTTCCCATCTTGATGCTATTTTTTAGAAAATTTTTCTCTATTTAAGGGTGTTGAAGAGTGGATATTTTCGATCGGAAGATCCTGGCCCTGCTGCAGCAGGATGCCTCGCTGCCGTTGAAAGATCTGGCCGAGGCGGTGAATCTGTCTACCACCCCGTGCTGGAAGCGGGTGAAAAAGCTGGAAGAGGCCGGTTATATTCGTGGCCGGGTGGCACTGCTGGATGCAGACAGACTGGGACTGGGGCTGTCGGTGTTCGTGCAGCTCAAGACCCGGCACCACGACAGCGTTTGGCTGGCGCAGTTTGCCGAGACCGTTACCGCCTTCGATGAGGTGGTGGAATTCTATCGCATGTCCGGCGAGTGGGATTACATGCTGCGGGTGGTAGTGGCAGACATCACGGCCTTCGACCATTTCTACAAGAAGCTGATTACCAGCACCGAAGGCCTGTCCGACATCACCTCCAGCTTCGCCATGGAGCAGATCAAATACACCACGGCTTTGCCGCTGGGTTAAGAGCGGGCCACCCAGCCTAGCTCCGCCAGCGTTCCGGCGAGTAGGAGAATACCGGCAAGGACCAGTGCCAGCGAATGGCCGCCAGCCGAATGCTCAGTCCCACCGCGAACGAGGCCAGCATGTTGATGTTTTCATCGACCCCCAGATCGCACAGCAGCAGATACAGCAGGGCCACCAGCAGCGAAACGCTGGCATACAGTTCGTGGCGCAGTACTTGAGGGGTACGGTTGCACAGCACATCGCGCAGTATGCCGCCGAAAATGCCGGTGGTAATGCCGGACATGACTACTACCGGTAACGAATAACCGAGTCCGAGAGCGACGTTGCAACCGATGATGGTAAAGGCAATCAGGCCCATGGCGTCCAGCACCAGAAACAGCCGGTGCAGACGATGCATGACTCGGGCAACCAGCATGGTGGTCAGCCCTGCACCGATGGTGAGATAGATATAAGGCGGATGCTGGGTCCAGCTGATAGGAAAGTTGCCCAGCATGATGTCGCGCACCGTGCCGCCGCCGAGGGCGGTGAGAAAGGCGATCAGGCTCACGCCGAACAGGTCCATGTTACGGCGCCCGGCGGCCAGGGCCCCGGACATGGCTTCGGCGGTAATGGCAATCAGGTAGATATAGATAAGCATCAGGGGATCCTGCGTTATAACTGCCCCTCCCTCTGTCCGCTGTACCTGAGAGTTTGTGCGGAGATTGCCGCTTGCTCCTTCGGTGGGTTGCCGGTTGCAACCGCTCTCCAGTTGGCATGTAAATGGGTCGCAGTACCTGTGCCTGAGCGTTTATGGGAGTTTGCGCCTTCGGCGGAAGCATAAATGACTTCTCTCTCCTGCGAGCCGCGGATTATACCGAGAATACGACGGCTGTTAACCGAAATCTGACGGCGGGTTCAATTTTTATTGCGCCTTGCGTCAGCCCGGCATTCAGGGTGTTGAGTCGGGTCTGTCGCTATCGGGGCAGGGGAGACATGGCGAAGTTCAATACACCCCGGCCCTGTTAACACAGGTGTGCTTCCTGCTGCTGGCTGTGGTGCTGTTCCTTACCGCCTGGGCGGGTCGCCGTTTCGGCTTCAGCCGGGAAGACAGGATCACCATCGTCTTTGGTGGCTCCAAGAAGAGCATGGCCACCGGTGTGCCGATGGCGCAGGTACTGTTTTCCGGGCCACTGCTGGGCCCGGCCTTGCTGCCGCTGATGATCTTTCATCAGATCCAGTTAATGGTATGCGCGGTCATGGCGCAGCACTATGCCCTACAGGGAGAAGGAATCAGAGCCGGCGGCAGCTGAGAAATTTTCGGCTCCGGCGACGGCAGGATTGCTGCTTTGCCAGGCCATGTCTGCCTGCAGCCAGGTGATAAAGGATCTGATTTGTCTGTCCTGCTCCCGATCCCGACGGTATATAAAGCCCCAGTGCCCGATAGAGTCAACGCAATCTGCTACGGGACGGATCAAACGTCGTTCCGTCAGCTCCTTGTCGACGACAGGGTCATAGGTGAGGGTGATGCCTTCACCGTTCAGCGCCATCTCCAGCGCTACCGCAGTACTGTTGACTGTCAGTGGCTGTGGTATGTGTACATTCTTATAGCCCAGCGCGGAAAACCAGTCTTGCCACTGCCATTGCTCGGAGCTGATACGGATCAGAGGGTATTCCAGCAGTGCCAACGGGTCTGGCAGACGAACGGCACCATCGATAAGATCAGGATGGCACACGGGATAGAGATTGAATCGCGACAACGGCGTCCAGCTCAGATGTGTCGGTATGAAGTCCGGGCGCAGTAGCAGTCCCAGGTCGGCATTGCCTTCGTCAAGGCCGAACTCATGAATGGTGGAAAACAGTTGTACGTCTATGCCGGGATAGCGTTGTCTGAAATGAGGCAGGCGGGACGACAGCCAGCGCAGGGAAAGGGTCAGATAAGTATGTATACGCAAAGGTTGCTCGTGTCCTTCATTGCGGATTTGCTCGCAGCAATGAACCAGGTTGTCCAGGGCTTCCCGAACCACGGGGTACAGACGCCTGCCAAAGGTAGTCAGTTGTACCTGACGTCCTTCCCGTAGAAACAAGCGCTGTCCCAGCGAATTTTCAAGCATCAGGACCTGATTGCTGATCGCCTGGTGGCTGAGGTTCAGCTCGGTGGCGGCCTGGCGAAAGCTCAGCAGTCGTGCAGCCGCTTCAAAGCCCTGCAGGGTTTTCATGGGGGGCAATTTGTTTTTGTCCAGTCCCGTCATCATCATTGCTTGCTTTGGGATTCAGTCGTCAGAAAAGGCATCCATACTGACCAGATCAACCTTGACTGGCAAATTCTATTTGCCAGTCAACATAATTGATGAATTGTTGAACAGTCAATCTGCTGCCATGATAAAGACAACAGTCAGCCAAACCGTCGGCATCGACACTGTCCTTTTTCTGGACGGTTTGCGGCTGACCAAGATTCTTGCAGTTGTTCTGAAACAGGGATGGTTAAGTTCCATATGACTAAAAATATTGATAATTCATCACCTTTACCCGCGAATATCGAAGAGCAGTCCGGTCAGATACCCGAAAATGTTGCAAGACGTCGATTGCTGTCTGGCATTGTTGCCAGTGGTTCGGCACTGGTGATGTCCGGGCTGTTCAGGCAGGCAGAAGCGGCAGATCCTCTACCTATTCCAAAATGGACCAAGAGTCTGGGCGAACCGGTCGCGGCTCGTCCCTATGGACTGCCGTCTCCCTTCGAGAAAGCGGTGATTCGCCGCGAGAGCGCAGCGGAGTTTTCTCCCCCCGGTTATGTTCCCCCCCTGTCGACCAGCTCCTGGGCGCTGACCCCCTTGCAGGACCTGCATGGCAGCATTACCCCCAACGGCCTGTTTTTCGAGCGCCACCATGGCGGCCTGCCCACCATAGATCCGGCACAGCACCGGCTGGTCATTCACGGTCTGGTAAAGCGTGAAATTCTGTTTTCCATGGAGGATCTGATCCGTTTTCCCGCGGTCAGCAAGTTCCACTTTCTCGAATGCTCGGGCAACAGTGATACCAGTCTGGAAGGTAATCACGGTCAGACAGCCCAGGATGTTCACGGCCTGGTCAGTTGCGCTCAATGGACCGGTGTCATGCTGTCAACGCTGTTGAGAGAGGCCGGCATAGATACCGACAAGGCACGTTACATACTGGCGGAAGGGGCCGATGGCGCCGCCATGCTGCGTACCATCCCCATCAGTCGGGCGATGGACGATTGCATGATCGTTTATGCCCAGAACGGTGAACGTCTGCGACCCGAGCAGGGCTACCCCATTCGTCTGCTGGTGCCCGGTTGCGAGGGGAATATCAATGTCAAATGGCTGCGCCGGCTGGAAGTGTCTGATATACCAGCATTTTCACGCGAAGAAACGTCCAAGTATACCGATTTGACCGGGCCTGACGGTATTGCCCATAAATCCTCGTTGTTTATGGAGGCCAAGTCGCTGATCACCTTTCCCTCTGGCGGACATGAACTGCCGGAAGCCGGCCATTACGAGATCAGAGGCATAGCCTGGTCGGGAAGGGGCAAGATCAGCGGGGTTGATGTGTCAGTGGATGGAGGAAAAAACTGGCAGCCGGCCAATCTGGCCGAGCCTGTGCTTGCCAAGTGTCTGACCTCCTTTACCTTGCCATGGCGTTGGGACAAGTCGCCGGCCACGCTGATCAGCCGTGCCAGAGATGAAACCGGATATGTTCAGCCGTATCTCGAGCAGTTGTTCAAGACGCGAGGAAAGTTCTTTGTGTATCACAACAACGCAATGCAACCCTGGCGAATAGACAGCAACGGTAAAGTGACCAATGGCAACAAGGGCTAACTCGATGATTGATAAAACACATATGGTGAAAAAATTGACCGTTGTCGGTACTGTTGTTTTCTGTGGTATGGCGTTCGCTGTTCCGTCAGATGATGAAAGCTGCCAGGAGCGGGAATATTGTCTGGGTGAGGTCATAGACCATGATGTATATGCTGCCTGGGACATAGATATACTGCCCGATGGCAGAGGGTTGCCTGACGGCAAAGGCGATGTGCAGAGTGGCAAAGGTGTCTATGAGGCGAAATGTGCCAGCTGTCATGGTGAAGGTGGTTCGGGTGGCGTCAGATTCAACCCGGAGTTCGCCAGTTTTCCGGCGCTGGCCGTCACCGAAAATGCGACCCCGCTGACTTCCACTGACGGTTGGCCAACCAAAACCATTGGTACCTACTGGCCTTACGCGACAACGGTTTTCGACTATGTACGACGGGCCATGCCCTTTACTGCCCCTCAGTCGCTGACCGATGATGAAGTCTATTCCCTCACGGCCTACCTGCTGGCCAGAAATAACATAGTCCCTGAAGATTTTGTGGCGACCAGAGAGAGTGTACCGGCAGTCAAGATGCCTAACGTAAACGGCTTTGTATGCGATGCTCGTCCAGACTCGATCACCGAACGCTGCATGAGCAACTGTGCCGTACCGGGCGAAGAGGGCTTTGTCATCAAGGTACCCGACAATGTCAGTCCTGCACTGTCTGACTGCATGATATATGAGTAAGGCGGTAGTCTTACTCCCCGGATGAACTCATCTACAATCAGCCACGCCAGCCCCTTGCTGGCGCAGCACTAGGCCTGCCAGCAAGATACGCTCAGAGCCACTGGCTAATGCCGACCACCATCAGTGGCAGGGCAAAGAAGACACCACCGATATAGGCGGCCACATACGCCTTGTTGCGTTGTGCCAGAGTGGCCAGGGTCTCGGCCATGACCACCGGTATCTGACGCAGAAACGGCAACACGTAGATAACGGCAATGGCCAGCAGATTGAACAGCAGATGCACCAGGGCGATTTGCAGCGCCACAGTGGCCGCGGTGCCGCTGATGGCGGTGGCCGCCAGCAGAGCTGTGATGGTGGTGCCGATGTTGCTGCCCAGAATGAAGGGGTAGACCTGTTTCAGGCTGAACACGCCGGTGCCGGCCAGGGGCACAATCAGTGACGTGGTGGTGGAGGACGACTGCACCAGCACGGTGACCAGGGTGCCGGAGGCCATGCCCGAGGCGGGGCCGCGGCCCACGGCGGTATGCAGTATGTTCATGGCACGACCCACCATCAGGGTGCGCAGCACCTTGCCAATCTGGGTTACCACCATCAGGATAAGGCCAATGCCGACCAGGATCAGCGCCACACCGGACCAGATGCCCGGCAGCCAGGCCACGCTGGCCTTCAGTATGTCGGAGGCAGGAGAAAGCAGCACCTTCATGAAGTTCATGCCACTCATGCTGACGCTGGCGTCGCTGACCAGCAGGCCGGCAAGATATTCGGAAGCGGTGGCGAGCGGACGGAACAGCAGTTCCAGCGGCAGCAGTATGGCCACGGCCAGAATGTTGAAGCTGTCATGCACTGTGGCGGCGGAAAAGGCCCGCTTGAACTCCTCGCCATCGCGAATATGGCCAAGGCTGACCAGGGTACTGGTGAGCGAGGTGCCGATATTGGCGCCCATGATCATGGGAATGGCGATGCTAATCGGCATTCCCCCGGCGACCATGCCGACGATAATGGAAGTGACTGTGCTGGAGCTCTGAATGAGCGAGGTGGCCACCACCCCGACGATCAGCGCGATACCCGGGTTGGAAGCAAAGGCAAACAGCTCTTTGGCGTCGCTGCCGGCGGCGGCTTTGAAGCCGGAGCCGATGGCGCCCACGGCGGCCAGCAGCACATAAATCAGGAATGAAACCAGCAGCCAGGACAGCCAGTTGGACTGGACGTTACTCTCGCTTGCGGGCCTGGGAATGGCGGTGGACTCAAGGCTCATTAATATGTTTCCTCATTTCAACGTTGGCGCCACTATGCCGAGCCTTTATGACGGTTTTATTACAGGGTGACAGTTTTATGACAGACCTGCTTCAGGTGGGTCTGTTATCGGTGTTTTTAGGGATACATTTGAGTCACTATGTGCGGCCTGATGGCGTTTTCATCTTTCCTGATGAGGCTTTGATCAGGTAGCAGTGCCGCTGTCCGGACTTCTTGAAATACTGCGTAACAGGTCGATTTTTGTACCATAATCATGTTCGGTAACGACGAGTAGTGACTCCCGGGCGACCACCCGGGAGTGGTCACCAGAGCAGAGCAAGCGGCTGCCTGACGAGGGGACATAAGCCCTCGCAGGCAGCATCACTTTTCCACCTGGGTAAGGAGCTGCTTATGTTTCGTTGGGGCATTATCTTTCTGATTATCGCACTGATTGCCGGTGCCTTGGGATTTGGCGGCATGGCAGGCACGGCCGCCTGGGCAGCCAAACTGGTGTTTATAGTGGGGATTATCCTGTTCGTGATTAGCCTGGTCACCGGGCGAAAGGCACCGTGACCCTGCATTGAGCGGTTACTACCGCAATTACTACTGCAACAACAGCCGCGACCACAGCCACCACAGCACCACCGCTCGGCACAACCCGTGTCGAGCGGTTTTACCATACCGGCCCCTGGGTTAAGCTAGGGGCCGGTATGGTATCTGGCGAATGGTGACAATGGCGGAAGGAGCGGCAAAGGGAGCGAATAACGGCGAGTTTCGCTCCCGTTTTTATCGTAACGGGCCCGATCATGGCGCCGGTGAACACATCGATTTTGTGCACATCAGGCGTCGTTTCGACTTTTGCAGCATCGAAATAGGACGCTGGGTCACCCGACCGGAGCGGGAACGCGCCGCCGGCCTGTTTTTCGATGCTCTGTGCGATCTGATGCTGATTTTGCAGGGGCCCGAGCCATTGATCTCCCTGCGTGGCACCCTCTCGTTGCAATACGGCATCGGCGGCCGGCCCGGCGTGTCGGCTCATTACAATCCCGCCACCCGCTGTTTCTCGCTGGCCAAAAACGCCGGCCCCGGCAGCATTGCCCACGAATGGTTTCACGCCTTTGACCACTACATGGCCGACAAGGCGATAGCCGGCGCTGCCCGCGGCGCCTTTGCCTCCCGGGCCTGGCTGAATGATGCGGCTACCCTGAGTCACCCACTCAACGATCTGCTGTTCGACTGCTTCAACACCATCTTGCTGGACGACTCGGGCGAGCAGCCCAGCCCTTTGTTCAAGGCCTCGGCGGCTGCCGATCAGAGCCTGAACTGCTTTTATTACAGCCAGCCGGAAGAGCTTTGCGCCCGCGCCTTCGAGGCCTTTGTGCAGGACGCCGCCATCAAGAACGGTTTTCTGGTCAAGGGTACCAAAGCCACCAAAGAGGCCGAGTTGGGGCTTTATCCTCAGGGCGGGCAGCGCGCACGGATCAACGCCGCCTTTGGCCGTTACTTTCGCACCCTGGGCGCCGCCCTGCAGCGGTGCGGCTAGCCGCTTACATCTTTTGCCTGCTGTGATATGGTGCCGCACCAGACTTGTTAGCACCCGGTACATGGCAAGCATGGGCTGATAAACTCATCATCCCGTTTTTGGCAAGACTGCATGCAATAAGGAACCCCATGAGCGAAGCAAACGACAACAACCGTGATCAGGTAAAGGCCGAACGTCACCAGCAGCGGCAGCAAAAAGTGAAAGAGGCGGTCGACGCCAGAGTGGCTGCGGCCAGCTTTGAGCACGGCATACTGATGGTGATCACCGGCAACGGCAAGGGCAAAAGCACCGCAGGTTTCGGCACCGTCACCCGGGCCGTGGGCCACGGTAAAAGCGCGGCCGTGGTGCAGTTCATCAAGGGCGGCTGGGAGTGCGGCGAGCGCAACCTGCTGCAAAAAGTGGGTGTGCCCTTCGTGGTGATGAACACCGGCTTTACCTGGGAAACCCAGAACCGCGAGCTGGACATCGCCGCCTGCGAGCAGACCTGGCAGCCGGCGGAAAAAATGCTGGCCGACCCGAGCATCGATCTGGTGCTGCTGGACGAGATCACCTACATGGTGGCCTATCACTATCTGGACCTGGATCGGGTGCTGACCGCGCTGAAAAACCGGCCCAAACACCAGCATGTCATCATCACCGGCCGTGGTTGCCACAGATCCATCATCGAGCTGGCCGATACAGTGAGCGAAGTGCAGCCCATCAAGCACGCCTTCGATGCCGGCATTAAAGCGCAGCCGGGATTTGATTACTGATACACAGTCACCTCCCACGACACGCCATCAACTCATCCATGAGGGCTCGTGAAATGCCGTCTGACCGCCAGGGACGGCAGGAGCATTTTCCGGCCATGTCATTTCACGGTCGTGGGAGGCGATCTCTTCTGCCTCTTCTCAAGCACCGAGTTGTCTGCGGTGTCTGGTCTGTGTGGTCAAGCGGTTAGCCTTCTGCTGGCATAAAGTGCGTGGCACACAGTTTGTTGCCGGCGGGGTCACGCAGATAGGCCAGGTACATTTTGTTGCCACCGACCACGCGCACTCCGGGTGGATCCTCGCAGGGAATGCCACCGTTCTCAACTCCGACGGCATGCCAGGCATCTACCAGCTCCGGGCTGGTCACGCTCAGACCGATGGTCGAGCCATTACCATGGGTGGCCGACTCGCCATTGATCGGCAGTGTCAGGGCCAGCACGCCCTTGGAGCTCAGATACATGCAACGATTGCCGGTTTCAGCCACCACCCCGGGCTTGTAGCTCAGTACGGCCATGGTGGCATCGTAAAAACGTTTTGATTCCTCAATGTTGTTGGCACCCAGCATAATGTGACTGAACATGCTTTTTATCCTTTTGATTGAACGAATATGGCTTAATGAAGCAGCATTGTGCTAAATAAGCTTTTTCTTATCCAGATGGATGTCGACAAAACGCAAAGAAATTTTGTGTTTGCAAGTTAACCGGCACTCAGAGCATATGCTGGGGCCAGAAAACCGCGTTAAGCTGACTGAGAAGAAAGATCTCTTGGGGTGCTTGATGCAGATCAGGGCGAGAGGAGCCAGCAAGCGTATGCTGGCGGGGTTGATTCTATATTACCGCGCCGCTTTGCGGCAGGAGAGCGCCATGTCTCGCAAGCCCGACCGGCTCACCGCCATGCGGGAGCTCATTGTTCAGGCCAAGGAAACCTTTCTTCTTTACGAGTCCGACACCTTTGTGTGCGGCACCGGCAATAACTGCACAGGCTGCCCCAAAAAACTGATGGAGATGCTCGACACGGAGCTAAGCTATTGGGAATACTAGGTGAAGCGGGGCATTCCACCCCACTTCGACGAGATCCGCCGCTTTGGCAAGCTGTACAAAAGTGTAAAGCGCGGCCAGGTGCGGAATAAAATCCTTTAGCGTTGTTCCGCCACGCTGCGAATATGCGCCGCCAGGGTGGCCAGCTCGTCGTCATTGGCCCTGTGGCTGTCGTGGGACGACAAATAGCCCTCGTAGCGCTCGAAAAACTTCTCCCGCACCGACTCAATGGCCTGGAATGCCGAGTTGCTGCCGGTACCGTGCATGGGAAACAGCTTGCTGTGCAGGTGATCTACCCCGTAGCCCTCAAAGAACGTGCCGGTGCGGGCCACGTCGTCAAACGACCGGTCCAGTAACCGGGCCACGCGCTTGGTGGCGATAACCAGCTTGCTCAGCACTTCGTCGGGCGCCTCAAAGGCGTAACTGGGGTGGTGGGCCTTGGGGATCACCACGGTAAAGCCCCTGGTATTGGGGAAAATCGACAAAAACGCCAGGTGTTCATCGTCTTCCCATACTTTATGGCAGGGCGCCTGGCCCGCCACGATATCGCAGAAAATGCAGCTCATGAATATTCCCCTGGTTGATTTAAAGGTGTGTCTTGGCCACCGACCTTACCGTGATTCCTGCCAGAAGCATAATTGCCGCCTGGCGCTGCGGCGTCAGGTGGTTTACGAGGAAAGATCGCGAGCAAGATCTTCGAGCCCGCTGGCTCGGGCAAGATCCGCGACGGTTTTTTCATGAAAGCCGGGTGCACCACAACCCCGAAGGGAAAAATCGGCACCGGCAGAATGGAGAAAACGGACTATCTCTTCGTGCCCGTTTACGGCCGCGAGCATGGCAGCCGAGAGGCAGTATTTTGCGGTGATATCGAGGTTGGCGCCTGCACGAACGAGCACTGAGACTGCTTCTAGCGAGCCTGCAAGACAGGACAACATGAGGGCCGACTGTCCGTATCGATCGAGCCCGTTGACGTCTGCCCCGGCGGAAAGCTGGGCGGACAGTGACTCGGCATCGCCATCTCGGGCGGCTTGTTCCCAGCACGGTTTCACCTTGAAGACCTCCTTGTACTTTGTTGAAGTGGATATATTGACGGGTAAAGAACACGACCACTAAAATGCGGGAGCTGCATATTCCGAGTGTTTGCGTTTGTTCATAGACAGAACTTTAAGTGATAAGACCATGAAATAGATATAAAAAAGGCTTCAATAGTGATTTGGTGTCAGTCGCCAGACACAACATAAGATCCCAATGCAGCCGATAACGATTATCCATCTAAAACACCGACTGACGTAATTCTTTAATATAGCCACTCTGAACCAGCAGGCCAATCGCTGCCAATTTATGCAACGGATCCGGGGGGCAGCCCTTGACGTTAGTCACCAGCTTGGTAGCAGCATTCAGACTGGACTTTCCAGTATTGTCGATTTTAAATGACAGCTTATGTAAACCACTGGTACAAACCTATGCCACCCAGGATCGGCATAACGATTATGAGGGCCAATAAACCAAGGCAACCTCCACTCTGCTTTTGTATCGGTGCATACTTATGTGTTAGGGTATGTTTTTGTTTTTCATGATCATTCAACCACTTAACATGACAAGCATTACAGTAAATTTTAGTGAATCCACTATTCCAAGCTTGGATGGTTCTTGAGTCATGCTCGGCTATCACTCTACAACGTGAGCAATGGAACGATTTGTCTTTCGGTTTTTTCTGCCGATTTAAAACGAAAAACGCGATTAGTGCGGGAACGCCAAAAGGCCAGGAACTTTCTATTTCTTGTGAGTGATAAAACTCAAACCCTGTGGCAGCAAGAGAGACCATAATTACCAGAACTGAAATGTAGTCAACGAAATTTTTCTTTGGTGGAACAGTGCGAATGGAGCCTTTTTTGAATGTTGCTCTAGAGTCTATGGCTATACCTTCTAATACTACTTCCTTAGCCTTGAGTCTTTGCAGGGCATCTAATGTCGACTCGAAGGTCACACAGTCGCCAATTTGAGGCCGGCGAGCATTCGTTTTGACCGCAGATATGTGGAAGAAAAGCTTTTCAGATCCATCGTCTGGCTGAATGAACCCAAAGCCCTTATCATCTTTCCATTGGGAGACTTTTCCTTTCATAAATATACATCCAGTCCTTTATAGGGGCTAAGTGACTTAACGATGAAGTACGGGTAAGTATTTTTGGTGGTTTTTTAAGAGTTATTGAAAAATGGCGACAAGCCGTAATGTGCTCAGCGCTGTCCTTGGTTTAAGTTTACTTTACGATACGGCAAAAAACATTATACAAAAACCTGCCAGCTGAATTAAGAATGGTTTCTTCGCTACATCCCAATAAATAACAGTAAAAACAAGAATAACAGGGGCTATTAAAAAGCAAGCAACCCCCCAGGTGATGCTGACTTTGAATGACTCAATCAAAAAAAGTATTCCTCCAAAAATGAATACCAAAAAGCCGATTGTAAATATAGAAATGCCGATTGCGTTAATTGCATCCATCTTGTTAAAACCTCCTTTTTAAATATATTAAAATATAGGGCCTGCTTTACAGTTGATTGTTTGTTGTCCTCTTTATGATTGACGAAACATTAGGATCAAACCGTAAAATTGACACTGTTCATTTTCAGCCTGGCGAGCAAAACATGCATGCTTGAATTGTCCGCACATGAGTTGTGTTTTTTTTGAGCATGTGGTTACGGTGTGTGCCTGTATTGACCAATAAAGAGGCAGGCTACCGCCACTCTTGCAGGCGGGTGGGCCTCTGTGTGCGGCTGCGGTTGAGGCCAAACAGCCATTATTACGGCCGAACTCATACGAGGCTTTCGCATTATAGTTATGGTGGGTTGCAATTTGGAAGCGCAGCGGTAGGGTGGCATGATTTATCTGTGCGCTACATCCGGTTTTTTCTACAGGACATACAGATATTGACAGGAGGGCAAAGGGATCTGCTCCGCCGACCTTCCGTTTCAGGGATGAAATGGAGAGCGTACATGGAGGTATTTACAGCGTGTCGGCGGGGCGGGCCCTTTGTCCGACTGGCGCTGAGTCTGCATTCCCGCCATCGCCAGCAAGTTCGCGCCGAATAAATTGGCGCCTACAAGGGCAGTGTTTCTGCAGGGCTTAAAACTGTCAGAGCTTTCCTGCTACCACTCGTCTTCAGCCTCGGGATCGTAGCCCTTGTACTGCTCTGGCTTGCTGCCGGTTTCGGCGGCTACAAAGGGATACTGGCGGTCTGGCTGGGGCTCTCTCGGTTTCTTGCGTGATTTTGACACCTGAAAAATCCAATCGTCGCCAAAATCAAACCAGTAGAACAGCTTCTTGCCCTTGGGCAGGGGGAACAGCGACGCTATGTGGTCATCCAGCGAAAACTCTTCGCCGTCAAAATGGATGCGCTCCGAGCCGAATTCCTTGCGAGAGATAAAAAACGAATACATGTGGTCGTTGTCGAAAGCGACCGCCTGCTGAATGGCGTCATGCAGATCGTGCAGCGAGCTGCTTTCTTCTATTTCCAGTTCGCAGCCCCAGTCTGCTTCCGCATACATACCTGAAACGAGCTGAATGGATAAGGTGATGATCATGGGGGCCTCATGTTGGCTGATGTTTATCTGGTTCATTGCTATAGCAATACAACAAAATCACGCGTCTGAGTATATTCCATAATTTTCATTTGAAGCTATAACAGCCCCACACCATGGGTGGGGCCGGTGCTGTCTGGCGGTTGCCTAGGGCTGATAAGCCGGCATGGGCGCCATAATGTGCACATAGGGCGTATCTTTCCACATCACCCAAGGGCCACCATTGGTGTGATCGGTGGGAAGACCTTCGAGCATGGCGGCATCGGGCACCAGTATCATCAGGTGCGGCAGCGGCTCGCTAATCCACTCGTTGCTGTCGGTGGGCTCGGTGGCATAAGGATCGGTATTGCTCTCGGGAGAGCCACCCTGCAGCATATAACCGAAACCCATGCCCTTGTTGGTATGTGGCAGCTTGTTCATCCAGGCGTGCGCCCAATCCATCCAGACTGCGTCCAGACACATGGGATCCTTGCCGGAGGTGGCCGGCATATCCGGCAGACAGGTCCAGCCGTTGTTTCCCTCGCGTAGCTCTGCCATCTCATCATTCATGTCGGCCGGCCAGTCCAGTATGGTGGCGGTGGCACTGATGGAGGGCGGGGCCGCGCTCATGGCGCTGGCAATTTTTTCTTCCGGGGTGGCGGCAAAAGTCATGCTGCAGGTAGCACCGAGCACAAGGCCCAGCGCAATACGAGGAAGAGGAACCAGATTGTTCATGGTTTGCTCCTTACTGGGGTACTGCCTGCATTTATCGGGACGATGAATGCTCTTTATCCACAGTGTTTTAGGCATAGCAGGGCGGCCATACCTCGTCAACTTGCCGGTCGGCAACTCTGCCGGTGCTAGACTTTAATGGAGTCAAATACCATCGCGACGGCCGTTCTGCCGCCAGGTATCGGGTGAGCGGCCAGTCGCCGTTGGCCGGATTTTTTGTTCAGTCTGTAATTCAGGGACCCGTTCCGAGGACCCCATCATGACAAGCTTTTCCCAGAATACCATTAACGCCCTGAAAGAGGCGGTAACGGGTAGCGTGGTACTGCCCGAAGATGCCGGCTATAACGAGGTGCGCAAGATATGGAATGCCACCATAGACAGACACCCTGCGGTTATCGTGCAGTGTGCCGAGGCCGCAGATGTGCCCAGGGCACTGCATTTTGCCCGCCAGCAGGGGCTGGAAGTCTCCGTTCGTGGTGCCGGCCATAACATTGCCGGTAATGCGGTCTGCGAGGGCGGCATCATGATCGACCTGTCGAACATGACCAGGGTACTGGTGGATGCGGCCAAAAAGATAGCTTACGTAGAGCCGGGGGCCAGGCTGGGTGATGTTGACAAGGCTACCCAGCAGCATGGTCTGGCGACGCCACTGGGCATCAACTCCACCACAGGAACCGCCGGCCTGACCCTGGGCGGCGGTTTTGGCTGGCTGACCCGACAATACGGCATGACGGTGGATAATCTGCTTGCGGTGGATCTGGTCACCGCCGATGGTCGAGAGCTAAGGGCCAGTGAGCAGGAAAACGAAGATCTGTTTTGGGCCATCAGGGGAGCGGGGGGCAACTTCGGCATTGTGACCGGCTTCGAGTATCGGCTGCATCCGGTGGGGCCGGAGATTACCGCAGGCCTGATTGTCTTTCCCATCGCCCAAGCCAAGCGGGTGCTGCAGCAATATCGGGATTACATGGACACGGCCCCGGAAGCGCTCAACATCTGGGTGGTAATGCGAAAGGCGCCGCCGCTACCCTTTTTACCCGAGGAAGTGCACGGTAAGGAAGTGGCCGTACTTGCGGTGTTTTATGCCGGAGACCCCGCAGAAGCCGAGTGCCTGATAGCCCCGCTGCGTGATTTCGGTACCCCTTACGGCGAACATGTTGGCGTACAGCCCTATGTGGAATGGCAGCAGGCGTTTGACCCCCTGCTGACCCCGGGCGCGAGAAATTACTGGAAGTCCCATAACTTCACCGCGCTCAATGACGAAGCGCTGGATACCATGATTGACTTTACCCACAGTCTGCCCGGACCGCAGTGCGAAATTTTTATAGGTATGATTGGCGGTGCCGCCAATCGGGTCGCCGCCAACGCCATGGCCTACGGCCACAGGGATGCCCGCTTTGTGCTCAATGTGCATGCGCGCTGGGACGAAACAGTGCAGGATAAAACCTGCATTGCCTGGGCGCGGGAGTTTTTCAAGGCGTCCGCCCCTTATGCTTCTGCCGGTGTCTATATCAACTTCATGACCGAAGAAGAAGGCGACAGGGTAAAGGCGGCTTACGGCCTCAACTACGACCGGCTGGTACAGCTAAAGCGGCAATATGATCCCGACAATCTGTTTCACTTGAATCAGAACATAAGGCCTTGATGGTGAAGGGCGGTCGGGTGGAATAGGTGGTGGATCTCGGAAGGGAATCGGTGCCTGGCAATCCGATCTTATGAAGCAATTAATGAAGGCAGTTATAAAAGAAAGTTATGAAGAAAGGGGGCCGCATGTCGCGGCCCCCTTATCATTAGGCGGTCTGTACCTGCAGGCGACGGCTTTGCAGCCGGGACAGCAACACTACCAGCACCAGCTGGGTGGCGATGGCGGCCAGCAACACCAGCGGGCTTTCTACCCAGCCGGCCACCACAAAGCCGGCCAGTGCAATGCTGCCGTTCAGCAGGGCGTAGGGCAGCTGAGTACGGAAGTGCTCAAACTGATCGCAGCCCGAGCCGGTGGACGACAATATGGTGGTTTCCGAAATCGGCGAGCAGTGATCGCCAAACAAACCGCCCGAGAGCACGGCACCGATGCAGGCATACAGGGGCGCATCTATGGCCACGGCGGTGGGGATCACCAGCGGCATCATGATGGCGAAGGTACCCCAGGAAGAGCCGGTGGCGAAGGATATTACTGCCGACAGCAAGAAGGCCACCGCCGGTACCAGCCAGGCGGGGAAGCCGGCCTGGGCCCGCTCGGCGATGTAGGCGGCGGCGCCCAGATCCTTGCCCACGCTGCTCAGGGTCCAGGCCAGGATCAGCACTATGGCCACCTGCATCATGTTGCCCATGCCCTTGAGATACACGGCGATGCCGTCGGTCACCCGGCGCACGCCGTAGCTGGCCATCAGGATGATCAGGGTCATGGCCGCCATGAAGTAGGCGGTAGAGAGGGCCGCGCGGAATACCGAGCCCGATACCTTTTCAAACGGAAAGCCCAGGGGGCCCAGCATGGCGGCCAGTACGCCGGCCATCACCAGTAGTGGCGCCCACACGAAAGAGGCACGGGCGTTGTCGTGGCTGAACAGGCTCTGCTGCTCTTGCGGGCCGGTGGAAATTTCGCCCCGTTCGGCGGCGCGTTCGGCCTCGGCCATGGGGCCGAAGTCCAGCTTCTTGAAGGCAATCAGCGGCACTATGGCCACCGCCAGCACGGCGTAGAACTGAAACGGAATGGCCGAAATAAAGGCTTCCCAGTCGGTCAGCGGCAGTTCAAGGGCATTAAATTCCTTTTGCAGCAGGCCCATGATGTACACGCCCCAGCCGATAAAGGGCACCAGAATCGCCACCGGCGAGGCGGTGGAGTCGATGATGAAGGCCAGCTTCTGGCGCGACAGTTTGAGCTTATCGAACAGCGGCCGGAATACCGGACCGACGATCAGAGGCGTGCCCAGATCGGAAAAGAAGATGACGATGCCGCCCAACCAGGCTGCCACCTGCGCACGGCACTTGGTGCTGACCCAGTGGGTGACCTTGCGGGCAAAGGCCTGACCGCCGCCGGATTGTTCCATCAGCGCCACAAAGCCGCCGATAAACACCAGCAGCACCAGCACGCCGGCGTTATAGCTGTCGGTCAGCTGGCCCACCAGGTGGTCTTTGACCAGAATGCCGAAATTGTCGAGCGGATGGTGCCAGTCGTTAAGCATCACCACGCCGCTGGTTACACCGGCAAAGAGGCCAATCACCACGTTGCGGGTGCCAAGCGATAGCAGCAGGGTGATCGCTATGGGGATCAGCGAGCTGATATGGGTTTGTTCCATCAAGGTGTCCTTCCTGAACGGCATCTGCACCGGCGGGCGAGGGCCTGCGGGTGTCGATTGAGAAGTAAATGAAGCGCTGGACTTTAAAGAAGGCGGGCCGTGGCCGCAACAGGATAATGTGTTTTTAATAGTAAAATATGCACAACAGTCGATATTTTAATCTTTGAAAGGCCTGTTTAACCCCTTTTAATTAATCAAATGAGTCCTTTTTTGGAATTTTTATTCACTTTGAGATGTACGGGGGGAATGTTGTTTGGTGGGTGAGATTCAGTTAGGCGGCGCGCACATCATGAAAAATGGAGATTATGTATATTTTTTGCATATATATTTTTTAAAAACGGCTAAAAATTCAATATCAACGGATGCCCCCGGCTGTGATATAACAGTTACATCTAAAAACCCTGTCGGAACTCACTAATTGGACAATATAGAGCATCTTTTTCTGCTGACCGGGGTTTTGCTGTGTTTAAGCGTGCTGGCGACCCTGTTGTCAGCGCGTTCCGGCATTCCCATTCTGCTTATCTTTCTGCTGATCGGCATGCTTGCCGGTGAAAGCGGACCTGGCGGTATCGAGTTTGAAAGCTATTCGATGGCCTATGCCGTCGGCAACCTGGCATTGGCCATCATACTGCTGGACGGCGGCATGCGCACCCGCATGGAGACTTTTCGGGTAGGGCTGCGTCCGGCGCTCAGCCTCGCCACCCTGGGGGTGGTGATCACCAGCGGTATTACCGGGCTGCTGGCGGTGTATATTCTGGACTTGAGCTGGATGCACGGTCTGCTGCTGGGCTCCATTGTCGGCTCGACCGATGCGGCGGCGGTGTTTTCGCTGCTTAGCGGCAGGGGCATGCACCTTAACCAGCGGGTAGGGGCCTCGCTCGAAATCGAGTCGGGTACCAACGATCCCATGGCGATTTTTCTGACCCTGACTCTGATTGGCCTGATCACCGGCGAGATGAACGGCACCGGCGATACCCTGCTGTTTCTGTTGACCCAGTTCGGCATCGGGGCCATCGCCGGGGTGCTGGGGGGCCTGTTGCTGGTGCAGTTGATCAAACGCATCGGGCTGGCCTCGGGCCTGTATCCCATTCTGGTCACCGGCTTCGGGCTGGCGTTGTTTGCGCTTACGGCGCTGCTGGCGGGCAGTGGTTTTCTGGCTGTATATCTGGCGGGTCTGGTGGTGGGTAATGCCCGCCTGAGGCACATGGAGTCGATTTTGCCGGTGTTCGATGGTTTGGCCTGGCTCAGCCAGATCGGGCTGTTTTTGGTGCTGGGGCTGCTGATTTCGCCCGCCGACATGTGGGCGATGGCGCTGCCCGCCAGCCTGATAGCACTGGCGCTGATTTTTATTGCCCGGCCGATGGCGGTGCTGGTGTCACTGGTGCCTTTCTTCCGTTTCAATGTGCGCGAACTCGGCTTTATCTCCTGGGTGGGTCTGCGCGGCGCCGTGCCCATAGTGCTGGCGATTTTCCCCTTGATGGCGGGCATACCGGAAGGGGCCATGATCTTTAACGTGGCCTTTTTCGTGGTGCTGATTTCGCTGTTGGTGCAGGGCTCTACCTTGCCGCAGATGGCCCGTCTGCTGAAGGTGGAAGTACCGCCCGAGCCGGCGCCCCGGCGCCGCTCCATGCTGGGTATTTTTCAGGAAGACGACTTCGAGATGTTCCTCTATACGGTCAGCAGCGAGGCGATAGACGGCGTTGTGGTGCGTCAGCTCACCTTTCCGCCCCATTGTCGGGTGGCGGCGGTGTTTCGGGGTGACAACCTGCTGCCGGCATCGGGCAGCACCCGACTGGCGCTGGACGATGTGCTTTGTGTGATCGGTCGCAGCAATCACCTCAAGACCCTGAACAACATGTTTGGCGGTGATTTGGATGCGGCGCGTAGCAAGGCGCGGGCCTTCTTCGGTGACTTTATTCTGGATGCGGATGCGCGTATGGGCGACGTGGCGCTGATGTATGGCGTGGACGTGGACGAGAGCGAAGCCGATTTGAACCTGGGCGCTTTCATGCTGACCCACAGCAACGGCCACCCCGTGGTGGGGGATCACTTCGTGCGTTATGACATGGTGTGGACCGTGGCCGACGTAAATGGCGACCAGGTGCTCAAGGTGGGCTTGCGCGAACACGAAATCGACAAGGCCTGATCACCTTTTGAATCCGGACACCAGAGGCAATCTCTGTGGCCTCTTTTGGTACACCGCGCTGCCTGCAGACTACGTCCACAGGCGACGGCGGAGTGGGCCCTTTGTGCGGATTGAGATGACACTCAAACAGATCGACTGTTTACTGGAATAGTCATGACATGGGTAGGTGTCAGTGTAACGGCGGTGTTTCCGTATACGAGGTGTGTTCAAGCGAGAGGGGGGCGGTCTGGATTAGCTCCGGCAGCGAGTCTGCCTGTAGAGTGGCGAAACCTCTGGTCTTGAGCTCATCCAGCCCACCAGTATCGCTCACCTGCTGATAACCCAGTGTCTGCAGAGCTTCCCAGGCCTGTTGCGCCCGGTGATCATCCCTGTCATACAGCTTGAGTGGGGTGGTTTTATCCGGATAGCGGGCGGTCACGCCCTGGGCGATGCGGGTATGGGGAATATGAATGGCATCTGCCAGATGTTCCCGGGCGTACTCTTCGGGGCTGCTCACATCTATCCACACCGGTTCTGCTGCCATCAGCGGCATCGCCAGACTCAGCAACAGCGCGGTCATCCAGTTGTTCATGGGGGAAGTACCTCTGTTTCAATCACGGCAAGTGTAAAACAGAAGCGGCTGGAATATCCGGGCGGGAAGGGTCTGAGCCGACAGAACCCGGCACAGCAATAAAGAAATCCCCCGCCGGAGCGGGGGATTGAGCATCAGGACAGCAGGTAAGACAGAATTTCCACTACCTGTTCCGGATGGCGGCAGGTGGCCTTGGCGGCTTCGTCCACTTCCTTCAGGGCGTGGTCGTGCTCGGCATCATGCAGGGTGATGATGGGTTTGCCGGAGGCAACGGCAAAACCGGCGTCAAAGGCGGCATTCCACTGCTTGTATTTGGGTCCGAAGCGAACCACGACCACATCGGCCTGCTTGATGTGGGTAGAGGTGCGAATGCTGTTGATGCCGGAGGCCTTTCGGTCGCGCCAGAAGTTATCTTCTTCGCTGCCCAGAATGTTCACGCCCACCATGTCGCTGGCGTCGTGAACGGTCACCGCCGAGTTGAACTCTACTGCCAGGCCCTGGGCCTTGGCGCCTTCGATAATACGCTCACGCCAGTCGCTGTGGATTTCGCCGGACAGATACACATTCCAGATTTTCTGACTCATTATGTATTCCTTTTTGTTCACAAAGGTAATTGAAATAAAATACAGTTGTTAAAGGTTAACGCATTTTCACACTAAAATCAGCCCTGAGGTAGTGCCATCAGCGGAAGAAAACGCTTTAGCTAAAGCGGCGGCATCAGCTTGAGCAATTTGCCGTTGCTTTCATCGGTAAGCACATAGATGCCGCCATCGCGAGCCTGCACCAGGGTACGAATGCGGCTGCCCAGCTCGCTCAGCAGATGATGCTCCTGTGTTACCTGCTCGCCGTCCAGCGTGAGTCGCACCAGCTTGCGGCCTTTCAACGCACCGATAAAGAGCGAGTCTTGCCACTGGGGGAACTGGCTACCGGTATAGAACAGCATGCCGGAGGGAGCAATAGAGGGCACCCAGACCCAGAGTGGGTCTTCCATCTCCGAATGGTGAGATCCCTCACCGATGGCGCCGCCACTGTATTCCTGACCGAAGGTCACCACCGGCCAGCCGTAGTTGGCGCCGGCCTTGATAATGTTCACTTCATCACCACCGCGAGGGCCATGTTCCTGAGCCCAGAGCACGCCGCTACCAGGATGAATGGCGGCACCCTGTATGTTGCGATGACCATAACTCCAGATGGCGGGCAGGGCATAGGGCCGGTCGATGAAAGGGTTGTCTTTGGGCACCTGGCCGTCGTCATGCAACCGGATAATTTTGCCGAGATGATTGTCGAGCTGCTGGGCCATGTCTCGGGAGTGGTAACGTTCGCCGGTGGTAATGAACAGATAGCCCTGAGGGTCGAAGGCCAGGCGGGAGCCAAAATGGGCGCTGCCCGAGGTTTTGGGGTATTGCTCGAATATCACCTGCTGTTCAATCAACCGGTTGCCGGTCAGTCTGGCCCGGGCCACGGCGGTACCGGCGCCACCGGGGCCAGGTTGGCTGTAACTGAAATACAGCCAGAGGTTGTCGGCAAAGTCCGGGTGCAGTGCCAGATCAAGCAAACCGCCCTGGCCGCCGCTGGCAATCTCGGGCAGGCCGTCGATAAGGGTGCGGCTGCCATCGGCATTCAGACGCAGCAAGCGGCCCCGGCGCTCGCCGATCAATAGCTCGCCATTGGGCAGCTCAACCAGCCCCCAGGGGTGCTGCAGCCCGTCGGCCAGAGTCTCAATTCGATATTCGTCGGCGGTCAGCGGCGTGGCCAGCAAGCCCAGTAACAGCAATAACATGCGCATAAGGTTCTCCCCTGAATGACGGGGTAACTATAGCGGGGTTGGGGAGGGGGGAGACACCCTGCCCCGAAAGGCAGAGTGCTTGGCTCAAGTCTTACTCGAAGTAAGAGCAGCAGTAATCCACCAGGCTGTGGATTTTTAGCTTGAAGATGGCGTTGGCGGGAATTTCGAAAGACTCGCCGCCCTTGATGGTCTGCCAGCTGTCGCTGCCCGGCAGCTGCACTTCCAGCTCGCCGTCGATAATTTCCATCAGCTCGGCCGCCGCGGTGTCGAAGGTGTACTCGCCCGGCAGCATGATGCCGAGGGTCTTGCGACTGCCATCGGCGAATTTGACCACCCGGCTGGTGACCTTGCCGCCGTCGTAGACATTGGCTTTCTTGATGACGGTAACGTTGTCGAATTGAGTCATGATACTTCCTGTAATGATGAAAAAATCGGGGCCATGTTTATAGCACAAGGCCGGAGGCTTGAAACCGGTTTTTTGTTGGTGGTGGCGTTATCCCGTTTATGCTTAACAGAAAGAGATGATGACGTTAGCGGGTCTCATGCTCAGGGTGCAGGCTCTGCCTGTTGCAGGCATCAGGCTACTTGACCATTACAGACCAACAACAATAAAGCGGTTATCAATCAGGGAATATGCCATGGAAACTTTAGCAGAGGCGGTGACCCGAACCCCCTTGCTGACCGGCACCTCGGTCGAACAGAAGCGGGAAGAAATCCAGTGTTACTTTCATCAGACCTTTACCCTTTATGAGCGCCTGTTCGACTGCATCAACAGCGACGAGGCTTATTATTTTTTCCCGGAGCCGCTGCGTCATCCGTTGATCTTCTACTTCGGACACACCGCCGTGTTCTTCATCAACAAGCTGTTGCTGGGCAAATACCGGGACAGCCGGCTGGACGAGCGGCTGGAGTCGATGTTTGCCATCGGCGTGGACGAAATGTCCTGGGACGATTTGAACGAAGCCCATTACGACTGGCCCACTGTGGCCGAAACTCGCGCCTACCGCACCCGGGTGCGGGAGCTGGTCGACCGCCTGATCTCCGAGATGCCGCTGACCTTGCCCATCACCCAGGACTCACCGGCCTGGATAGTGCTGATGGGCATAGAGCACGAGCGCATTCACCTCGAGACCTCGTCGGTGATCATGCGCATGCTGCCGCTGCAATATCTGGATGCAAAGCCGCTGTGGGCGGACTGCAATGAGTCGGGCCCGGCGCCGGAAAACGCCTTGCTACCGGTAGAAGGTGACACCCTGACCCTCGGCAAGCCGGCGTCGGCGGCGACCTACGGCTGGGACAACGAATACGGCCATAAAACCGTGGCGGTACCGCCGTTCAAGGTGGCGAAATATCTGGTCTCCAACGGCGAATATCAGGCCTTTGTGGCGGCCGGTGGTTACCAACAGCCTCGATACTGGACCGAGGAGGGACAGCGCTGGCTGGACTACACCGGGGCCAGGATGCCGCGCTTCTGGCATGAGCGTAACGGCGAGTATGTTCAGCGCAACCTGTGGCAGGAAATGCCGCTGCCGCTGAACTGGCCGGTGGAAGTGAATTACCTGGAGGCCAAGGCGTTCTGCAACTGGAAGGCGGAGCAGAGCGACACTTATGTGCGCTTGCCGACCGAGGCGGAATGGACCTTGCTGCGCAACCGGCTGGATGTCGATCAGCCCGACTGGGAACAGGCACCCGGCAACATCAATCTGGAATACCATGCCTCGCCCTGCCCGGTGAACCGCTTCGAGCACCAGGGATTATTTGATGTGATGGGCAATGTCTGGCAGTGGACAGAAACCCCGATAGACGGCTTCCCCGGCTTCGAGGTGCACCCGCTCTATGACGATTTTTCTACCCCGACCTTCGACGGACGCCATAACCTGTTCAAGGGGGGCTCCTGGATCTCGACCGGCAACGAGGCTACCCGTTATTCCCGCTATGCGTTTCGCCGGCATTTCTTTCAGCATGCGGGCTTTCGATACATTGAATCCGATCACGCAGAGGTACCCGTGGAACCTGTAAATACCTATGAAACCGACGCTTTGGTGGTCCAGTATCTGGAGTTTCACTATGGCGACAGCTACTTCAATGTGCCCAACTATCCGGTGGCCTGCGTGCAGGCGCTGCTGGCGCAGACGCCGGGCCTGAGCCGGGGCAAGGCCCTGGATCTGGGTTGCTCGGTGGGGCGTGCCAGTTTCGAGCTGGCCCGTCACTTCGATCATGTCGATGGCATCGATTTTTCTGCCCGTTTCATTCAGCAGGGCTTTCAGCTCAAGGAAAGCGGCCAGACCCGCTTTGCCATTCCCACCGAAGGGGAGCTGGTGGAATTCAAGGAAACCAGCCTCGGTGAGCTGGGCTATGCCGGGCTGGCCGACAAGATTGATTTTGTGCAGGGCGATGCATGTAACCTCAAGCCCCGTTTTACCGGTTATGATCTGATCTTCTGCGGCAACCTCATCGACCGGCTCTACGATCCGGAGTTGTTCCTGAGCCAGGTACACGATCGGCTGAATACCGATGGCTACCTGGTGCTGACCTCACCCTACACCTGGCTGGAAGAATATACCCCCAAAGCCAAATGGCTGGGCGGCATCAAGATCAACGGCGAGAATTCCACCACCCTGGATGGCCTGAAAGCGACCCTGAGCGAGCGCTTCGATCTGGCGGGGCAGCAGGACATTCCCTTCGTGATCCGCGAAACCCGGCGCAAGTTTCAGCACACCCTGGCCGAGATGACGGTGTGGAAGCTGAAATAAGCCGGCTTCGAGCGGCTGTAATGAATGATCAGGCGCAGGGTAGAATTTATTCGGCCAAGGGGGATACGCAGACCTAGCGGTCCAGAACTCTATGGGACGGGCTGGCTTACGGTTTTTGTAGCCGCCGCTTCAGCTGGCGGATCAGACCACACAAGCCCTTCAGGCGATATGCAGTTCTTACAGACATGCGTTGCCTGCAGGCTTGCGCCGCCTAAAGCGGCGCCTAAAGCGGCGCCTAAAGCGGCGCCTAAAGCGGCGCCTAAAGCGGCGCCTAAAGCGGCGCCTAAAGCGGCGCCTAAAGCGGCGCCTAAAGCGGCGCCTAAAGCGGCGCCTAAAGCGGCGCCTAAAGCGGCGCCTAAAGCGGCGCCTAAAGCGGCGCCTAAAGCGGCGCCTAAAGCGGCGCCTAAAGCGGCGCCTAAAGCGGCGCCTAAAGCGGCGCCTAAAGCGGCGCCTAAAGCGGCGCCTACAATCTCGTCTCCGGAGTTCAGACAAAAAGCCGGTCATCAGACCGGCTTTTAACAGGAACATCAGCAGTTATGGGTATTCATCCTTGCCTTCAGGCTTACCCTTTCAGTTGCTGGCTTCCATCTTCATGTCTTTGTTCTGAAAGCTGGCATCACACTTTTCGCCACCATCACCACCGTTCATTTCCCGCTCGATCTGCTCGCGCTCGCGGGCTTCGTCTTTCAGCGACTTTTGCGGCAGAATCATGTTCAGTACAAAGGCGACGGTAGCAGCCACGATAACCGGCGAGCCAATCAGCATGCGGGCGGTGTCGGGTAGCTGGGCAATGGCTTCGGGTACGGTATTGATACCCATGGCCAGGGCCACAGCCAGCGCGGCGATGGTGATGTTGCGGGAAGACAGTTCGTCTTTTACCAGCAGCTGGATACCGGTCATGGTGATCATGCCAAACACTATGATGGTGGCACCACCCAGTACCGGGTAGGGGATGGTGGTCATGGCGGCACCGAACTTGGGCAGCAGACCGGCCAGAATCAGGAAGACGGCGGCAATACCCAGTACGTAGCGGCTAATCACCTTGGTCATGGCCACTATGCCCACGTTCTGGCTGAACGAGGCGGTAGGCAGACTACCGAAGCAAGAGCCAACCAGAGTGCACAGACCGTTACCCAGCAGGCCGCCGGACAACTCGCTGTCTTTCATTTCACGACCCATGCCGCCAATAGCGGTGGCCGACAGGTCACCGATGGTCTGTACCGAGTTGACGATACAAATCACCACCATGGAGATCACGGCGGAGGTATGGAACTCGATGCCCATCGCAAAGGGGGTGGGGATCATCACCCAGGGCGCGTCGGCCAGGCGGGTAAAGTCGACCATGCCGAAGAAGAACGACATGGTGTAACCCACCAGAATGCCGACAATAATGGCCGCCAGACGAAAATAACCCTTGGCAAATTGTGAACAGCACAGTACCACGGCCAGTGTGGTCAGACCCACCAGCCAGTTCTGACCGCTGCCAAAGCCTTCGGCGGCGGTGTTGCCGCTGCCGGCCATGTACTTGATGGCTATGTCATACAGAGACAAACCAATCACCAGCACCACGGTACCGGCCACCACGGGCGGGAACAGGTGGCGTATCTGCTTGATGAAGATACCGACGATGATCATGGCAATGCCGCCGGCGATCTGGGCACCCAGAATACCGGGAATACCGTAGACGCTGCCGATGGCAATCAGGCTGGGTACGTAGGCGAAACCCACACCGAAGATAGTTGGCATGCCGGCACCCAGGCGGCCGACGGGGTAGAGTTGCAGCAGGGTAGACACACCGGAGAAAAACAGCGCTATCTGCACCAGCAGCATGGTTTCCTGGGCGGTGGCACCGGCCACACCGGCCACGATAAGCGGCGGCGTCACGGCACCCATGATCATCGCCAGTATGTGCTGGAACGAAAGCGGCAAGGCCTTGCCGAAAGAGGGCTTGCCATAGTAATCGAATACTGACTTGCTTTGATTGTGTTTCATTGCAATAAGTCCTGAGTGTTTCTCAAGTAGGTTTTGGCTTCCTTACTCACACGTTTTTTTGTTTTTTGTGTGCGGAGCAGGTCGCATCACCGGTATCGACATTATGCCGCCGGTGGCCCTGTTGAAAACCGGACTGTGCACATGATTGTGTTTCGCCAACTAAAAAAGGCATCACCAGCAATCAGGGTACAACCGGATGTTCACGTTCATAACCGAGGTTATGTTCTACGCCGTGCTGAGTTAAACTCTAGGTGCAATGTATACATTTTTGTAAACATCAAATCAACATTTTGTTTGTTTTTGTGTGCAATGTCTGGGGTTGGATCTCAGTTTTATGATGTTTTTATTGTGTTCAATCAATAAATGCGCCGCCGGATCCCGGTGCGCTCGAGGATCTTGACCGAAATTTCCTCTACCGAGTGATAGGTGGTATCGATAAAGGGAATCGCCTCCATGCGGAACATACGCTCCACCTGGCTCAGCTCGTATCGGCACTGTTCGGCGGCGGAGTAGCGGCTGTCGGCCCGTCGGCGCTGGCGGATTTCCTGCAGCCGGTTGGCGTCGATGGTGAGCCCGAACAGCTTGTGACGGTTGGCCTTGAGCGCGGGGGGCAGGGCCAGCCGGCTCATGTCCTGATCGATAAAGGGGTAATTGGCGACCCGAATACCGAACTGCAGGGCCAGATACAGGCAGGTGGGGGTCTTGCCGCAGCGAGACACGCCGACGAGGATGATATCGGCCTCGTCATACTCTTTGGTGGTGACGCCGTCGTCGTTGTCGAGGGCGTAGTTTACCGCATCGATACGTGAATCGTAATGCTTCTTGTTGTCCATGCTGTGGGTGCGGTGAGCGCGGGGATCGGCCTTGACACCGAGTTGTTGCTCTATGGGTGCAACAAAGGTGTTCAGGAAGTCGTAACACATGGCATCGCTGCTGGTGATGATGTTGCGCAGGGTGGTATCGACGATGGTATGAAACACCAGAGGCAGTTTGCCGCTTTGATGAAAACTGTCGTTGATTTTGGCTTTTACCGCCCGGGCCTTGTCTTCATCCTCCAGAAAGGGGATGGTAAAATGCTCAAAAGGCAGGGGAAACTGGCTCAGCACCGCATGGCCAAACACTTCGGCTGTGATCGCCGTCCCATCAGAAACATAAAAAACCGTGTGCATGGGGCCTCCAGATCTCACTTTTAGGTATTGGCGCAGGTTAAACGTTTACCCGCTTTTCGGCGCCATTGTAGAATCATTCGGTGCCAAGGCCCACCCGCACCATAAAATAATCAGGGCCCTGCAAAAAGCACATGATGCAGAGCGAGATACGCAACCCCCAGAAACATCTTTGTTGGAGACGTAGCAGTGAAGGAATATGTGATTTGGTACGAAAAGCTCGGTATGCAGGACGTAGACCGGGTAGGCGGCAAAAATGCCTCTCTGGGCGAGATGATCAGCCAGTTGGCCGGCGCCGGAGTCTCGGTGCCCGGCGGTTTCGCAACCACCGCCTACGCCTTTAACGAGTTTCTGGAGCAGAGTGGACTTAACGCAAAAATTCATGACTTGCTGGATACCCTGGATGTGGACAACATCAAGGCCCTGGGTGATGCCGGTCGTGACATTCGCCAGTGGGTGATTGATACGCCTTTCCAGCCCGAACTGGAAAGCGCCATTGCCGGCGCCTATGCCGAGCTGACCGGCCAGGCCGGCGATCAGGCCTCCTTTGCGGTGCGCTCTTCCGCCACCGCCGAAGACATGCCCGATGCCTCTTTTGCCGGCCAGCAGGAAACCTTCCTCAACGTGCGTGGCCTGGACTCGGTCATGGTGGCGATCAAGCACGTGTTTGCCTCCTTGTTTAACGACAGAGCCATTTCTTACCGGGTACACCAGGGCTACGACCATCGAGGTGTGGCGCTGTCTGCCGGCATTCAGCGCATGGTGCGTTCCGACATCGCCGCCTCCGGCGTCATGTTTACCCTGGACACCGAGTCCGGCTTCGATCAGGTGGTATTCATTACCTCTTCCACTGGTCTGGGCGAAATGGTGGTACAGGGAGCGGTCAACCCGGATGAATTCTATGTGCACAAACCAACCCTAAAGGCCGGCCGCCCGGCGGTGGTGCGCAAGACCCTGGGTTCCAAACTGCAGAAGATGATCTACGCCGAAGGCCTGGAGCTCGGCAAGCAGGTGGACATCAAGGAAACCACCAGAGAAGAGCGGCGCAGCTTCTCGCTGACCAACGACGAAGTGATGGAGCTGGCCAAGCAGGCGGTGATCATCGAAAAACACTACGGCCGCCCGATGGACATCGAGTGGGCCAAGGACGGCATCGACGGCCAGCTGTATATAGTACAGGCTCGCCCCGAAACCGTGCGCAGCCGTCAGGACACCAACGTGCTGGAGCGTTTTGCGCTGGCCGAGCAAGGTGAAGTGATCGTCGAAGGGCGTGCCATTGGTCACAAGATTGGTGCCGGCCCCGCCAAGGTCATTGCTTCTCTCGATCAGATGGATGATATCAAGCCTGGCGACGTGCTGGTCACCGACATGACCGACCCGGACTGGGAACCGATCATGAAACGGGCCGCCGCCATCGTCACCAATCGTGGTGGTCGTACCTGCCATGCGGCCATCATTGCCCGTGAGCTGGGTATTCCTGCCGTGGTCGGTTGTGGTGACGCCACAAAGCGCATCAAGGATGGTCAGGAAGTGACCGTATCCTGCGCTGAGGGCGATACCGGCTTTATCTATCAGGGTCAGCTCGAGTTCAACATCAATACCTCCGAAGTCGGCTCCATGCCGGTCTCGCCGGTCAAGGTGATGATGAACGTGGGTAACCCGGATCGGGCCTTCGATTTCGCCCAGCTGCCCAACGCCGGCGTGGGTCTGGCACGGCTGGAATTCATCATCAACCGCATGATTGGCGTGCATCCCAAGGCGCTGCTGAATTACGACACCCAGAGCCCCGAGCTCAAGCTGAAGATCGACGAGATCATCGCCGGCTACGAGAGCCCGCGCGAATTCTTCGTGGCCAAGCTGGCCGAAGGGATCTCTACCCTGGCCTGTGCCTTCTGGCCGGAGCGGGTGATCGTGCGGATGTCCGACTTCAAGTCGAACGAATACGCCAACCTGCTGGGCGGTGACGCCTATGAGCCGGACGAAGAAAACCCCATGCTGGGTTTCCGTGGCGCCTCCCGCTATATCTCCGAAGACTTCCGTGACTGTTTCGCCATGGAGTGCGAGGCGATGAAGCGGGTGCGCAACGACATGGGCCTGACCAACGTCGAGGTCATGATCCCCTTCGTGCGGACCCTGACCGAAGCTGCTTCCGTGATCGACATTCTGGCGGAAAACGGCCTCAAACGTGGCGAAGCCGGGCTCAAGGTCATCATGATGTGCGAACTGCCCTCCAACGCCCTGTTGGCGGACAAGTTCCTGGCCTACTTCGACGGTTTCTCCATCGGCTCCAACGACATGACCCAGCTCACCCTGGGACTGGATCGGGACTCGGGTCTGGTGGCCGGCTCCTTCGACGAGCGCGACGAGGCGGTCAAGGCGCTGCTGTCCATGGCCATTCAGGCCGCACGCAAGGCCGGCAAGTACGTGGGCATCTGCGGGCAGGGTCCGTCGGATCACGCCGACTTCGCCGCCTGGCTGGTGGATCAGGGCATCGACTCGGTCTCCCTCAACCCGGACACAGTGATCGACACCTGGCTATACCTGGCCGAGCACTCGGTGAGCAAGTAAGCTTATTCGGTAAAATGTTAAAGGGCGCTTCGGCGCCCTTTTTTATGACAGGGAATAGGGATTAGGGACTTGGGATTAGGTAGTTTGTGTATCATGTCCCCATTCCCCCAGACTTGCGCTCACCGCCCACGGCGTTAAAATGCACCCCGCTTTTACTCCCGGTCGCAGCCTACCCGGACAAAACAAGGACACAATATGAAAGCATTACTGATCTGCTCCGGCGGATTCGATTCCGTGACCCTGGCCTATCGGCTGGCGGCGGAGCAATCCCTCGGTGCCTTGCTGACCTTCGATTACGGTCAGCGCCACAAGAAAGAAATCGATGCCGCCCGCCTTTGCGCCGAGCGGCTCGGTATACCTCATCTGGTGATGGACATCGGCCACATCGGCCGTCAGCTATCCGGCTCGGCGCTGACCGACGACATAGATGTGCCCCACGGCCACTACAGCGAAGAAAACATGAAGCTGACGGTGGTACCCAACCGTAACGCCATCATGCTCACCATCGCCTTCGGCGTGGCCGCCGCCCGCGACCTCGATACAGTCGCGTTGGCGGTACACGGCGGCGACCACTTCATCTATCCCGACTGTCGCCCCGACTTTATCCGCCTGTTTGGCGAGATGCAGGCCCGGGCGCTGGACGGCGTGGCCGAGGTAGCCCTGTACGCCCCCTATGTTGATGCCGACAAGACCGAGATTGCCCGGGATGCGGCGCGCTTTGCCGTGCCGGTGGCCGAGACCTGGTCCTGCTACGAAGGCGGTGAACTTCACTGCGGCCGCTGCGGCACCTGCGTGGAGCGTATTGAAGCCATGACCCTGGCGGGCGTGGTGGATCCGACGTCTTATCGGGATGAACAATACTGGCGGGAAGCGGTGGCGAGGGTGAATAAATGTACACCATAAAGAAAGAGTTTCATTTTTCCGCCTCCCACCAGTTGCTCCAGATGCCGGACTGGCACCCCTGTGCCCGGCTGCATGGCCACAACTATGTAGTGGTGATCGAACTGCAAAGCGAGACCCTGGATCAGTACGGCTTCGTGCGGGATTATCTGGAGCTGAAGGCGTTCAAGGACTACATCGACGAGCAGCTGGATCACCGTCATCTCAACGAGGTGTTGGGTGACGCGTGCACCACCGCCGAACGGTTGGCTCGCCACCTGTTCGACTGGGCCTGCGCCCGTTGGCCCGAGGTGAGCGCCGTATCGGTCTCGGAAACCCCCAAGACCTGGGCGGAGTACCGGCCATGAGCATCGCCATCAGCGAAATCTTCGGCCCCACCATACAGGGCGAAGGGGCCCTTATAGGCGTGCCGACCCTGTTTGTGCGCACCGGTGGCTGTGATTTTCGTTGCAGCTGGTGCGACACCCTCTATGCGGTAGAGCCTCGCTTCAAGGCCGACTGGACACCCATGAGTGCCGAAGCAGTCATGACCGAGGTGAATGGCCTGAGTGGTGGCCATCCTCTGCTGGTGACGCTGTCCGGTGGCAATCCGGCGCTGCAGCCGCTGACCGAACTGCTCGAGCTGGGCCATGCCCAAGGCTACACCTTCGCCATGGAAACCCAGGGCAGCAAGGTGCAGGACTGGTTTGCGATGCTCGATCATCTGACGCTCAGCCCCAAGCCGCCGTCTTCCGGTATGGCCTTCAACCGCAGCCGGTTCGAGGCCAGCCTGGCCGCAGCCGGTGATCAGACTCAAGTCAGCCTCAAACTGGTGATCGCCGACGAGGCCGATTACCAGTGGGCGAGGGACGTGGCAGCTGGCTACCCGCAACTGCCGCTGACCCTGCAGCCCTGCAACCCGTCTCCGGCCACGCCCGAGCAGCCGGATCTGGAAACCGACACCGAGTCGCTCAACTCCCGCTTGCGCTGGCTGGTGGACAAGGTCACCGCCGACCGCTGGTTCAATGCCCGGGTACTGCCCCAGCTGCACGTCCTGATCTGGAATAACGAACGCGGGGTGTAGCGCCACCGGCATCAGCGGACAAAGGGTCAGCTCAGCCGACTCGCCGTAAATACATCCTTGTAGGCTCAGCCGCGCCATCCGTGGCGCGGATGGTCGGCTGAGCAGATCCCTTTGTCCTCCAACAAGCACCTGAGTCGCCTGTTGGCGGTGTCTGAAGGCAACTCGGGTGGCAAGAGGAGGTAACAGGGAGCGCCTCCCGCGACCGTGACATGCCAGGGATGGCATGTCCGAGCTTACATGGATGTACTTGTAGCGTGTCGAGGGAGGTGACCCTGTTACCTCTGGAACTACGACTCTACAGCACACCGCCTATGGTGACGAATTCCCCCCACATATTGGGCAGTCGGGTGTCTTGGGCAGGGTCAGCTCCCGGGTGCCGAGGTTGAGGCCGTCGACCAGCAGCAGTTTGCCTTTGGGCGAGCGGCCCATGTTGGCCAGCAGCTTGATGGCCTCCAGCGCCTGCAAGGAGCCCATCACGCCCACCATGGGCGCCAAGACGCCGGCTTCCACACAACTCAGGGTGCCGGTGCCCATCAGCCGGCTCAAACAGCCGTAACAGGGTTCGTCGTCGCCATAGGTAAAGATGCTGAGCTGGCCTTCCATGCGGATCACCGCCGCCGACACCAGGGGGACTTTGGCGGCGAAACACAGACGATTAACCCGCTGGCGGGTCTCCAGATTATCGGTGCCGTCGAGTACCAGCTGGTGTTGGGGGATCAGTTGGCTGAGCAGGGCCTCGTCGGCGTCACAGGCGTGGGTAACCACCTTTATATAGGGATTGGCGGCGTGCAGGCTGTCGGCGGCGGAGTCCACCTTGAGTCGACCGATATCGCTGTCTTGATGCAGCACCTGACGCTGCAGGTTGGACAGCTCCACCCGGTCGTGATCCACCAGGGTGATCCGGCCCACCCCGGCTACCGCCAGATACTGGGCGGCGGCGCAGCCCAGGCCTCCGGCGCCGATGATCAGCACGGCGGCATTTTTCAGGGCTTCCTGCCCCTCGATATCGAACTGGCGCAGCACTATCTGGCGGTTGTAGCGCAGCCATTCTTCATCACTGAGCTGCAGCATTACCAGTACAGTCCGTCGATCAGCTCCAGGGTGACCATTTCTCCTTCGGCCACGTTGCCTCTGTCCTGCTCCAGGTGCAGCAGGCAATTGGCCTCGGCCATGGCGCTGAAGACCGCCGAGCTTTGTGCGCCGGCGGCTACGACGCCCAGGTTGCCGTCGGGCTGGGTGCTGACGATGCCACGCTGAAAGTCCATGCGGCCGGGGCTTTTTTTGAACGGCATCAGCGTCTTCGCCTGCAGGGTGGGGGTTGGTGCCAGGGTTTCACCGGCCAGTTTGGCCAGAGCCGGGCGAACCATCAGATGAAAGGTGACGGCGGCCGACACCGGGTTGCCGGGCAGGCCGAAGAAGGGGCAGTCGTTGATGTGACCGAAGGCGAAGGGTTTGCCGGGTTTGACCGCCAGCTTCCAGAAGCCGATGCGGCCAACGTCTTCCAGCACCTGCTTGGTGTAATCCGCATCACCCACAGAAACGCCACCGGAGGTGATCAGGGCGTCGGCCTCATTAGCGGCCTTGAGAAAGGCCTGACGGATAAGCGCAGGATCGTCATCGATAATGCCATAATCGATGACCCTGATGCCGAGTCGTTCGAGCATGGCGCCGATGCCGATGCGGTTGGAGTCATAAATATCGCCGGGGGCGAGCAGTTCGCCCGGGCTTTTCAGCTCGTCACCGGTAGAGAGCAGCGCGACCGTCAGTGGGCGACGAACATACAGCTGCTCCAGCCCCAGCGACGACAGCACCGACAGCACTCGGGCGTTGATGCGGGTGCCGGCGGCAAAGACCCGCTCGCCCTGGGCCAGATCCTCGGCAGGCAGGCGCACATGCTGGCCCTCGGTCACCGGGCCCCGGGGATAGATGACGTTGTGTTCGGACCGGCAGTTTTCCTGCATCACTACTGTGTCGGCACCGATGGGCAGGGCGGCGCCGGTCATGATGCGTACGCATTCGCCGGGGCCGACCCGACCGTTGAACGGATGGCCAGCCAGGCTGGTGCCGATCAGGGTGAGGGCCGCATCGTCCGTTACATCGGCGGCACGCAGGGCGTAGCCGTCCATCGCCGAGTTGGCGAAGGAGGGCACGTCGATGGGAGAGTGAATATCGTCGGCCAGAATCCGGTTCAGCGAATGTTCCAGAGAGATGATGTCGCTGTCTGTTATTGCCTCAAGACGAGAGAGCATGTCGTGTTTGGCGTCGAGGTAAGGACGCAGCCCGGGTTGGCTGTCGCAATCATGAGTGGCCATGTTCGGTTACCTGTTATGGGGACGGTTGAGTTTATTATTCCAGTTTAAATTTTTTTTGTCATCTTTCTCTGAAGGTTAGGAGATGAATCCATCATTCACACCGGACCCTAAATGCACTACCATCCATGCAGTTTGTTTTACCGCTTTTTATTTATTCAACGGAGCCTGTCATGACCGCTTTGAGCGATGCCGCTATTCGAGTTCGTTCTGCCCTTGAGGCGAAAGGGCTGGAAACCCCGATGAAGGGTAATACTCTGACCCTGGATGAAAAACAGTCCCGTATTACCGGGTTGATGACCGAGATGATGGACGTGCTGGGTCTGGATCTTGAAGATGACAGCCTGGCCGAAACCCCGAAGCGCATCGCCAAGATGTATGTACGAGAAATTTTCTCCGGACTGGATTACAGCTACTTCCCCAAAATCACCTTGATTGAGAACAAGATGAAGGTGGATGAAATGGTGCAGGTGCGGGACATCACCCTGACCAGTACCTGCGAGCACCACTTCGTGACCATCGACGGCACGGCCACCGTGGCCTATATTCCGCGCAGCAAGGTGATTGGTCTGTCGAAGATCAACCGCATCGTGCAGTTTTTTGCCCGTCGGCCTCAGGTGCAGGAACGACTGACCCAGCAGGTGCTGGTGGCACTGCAGGAGCTGCTGGAGTCGGATGACGTGGCGGTCAGCATTACCGCAACCCACTACTGTGTGAAGGCCCGGGGCGTGATGGATGCCACCAGCAGTACCACCACCACCTCCCTCGGCGGTATTTTCAAGAGCCGGCCCGAAACCCGTCAGGAGTTTCTCGGCGGCGTGGTTCGTTAAATATCGGTCCGGATAAGTAGATCACAGGCCAGATACCGAACGCAGACACGCCGTAAACCCATCCATGGGGGCTCTACTGCGCCTTCCCTGGCGCAGAAGGTCTGCTTAACGGTATCTTGCCTCTGCTCCTCAGGATGATGAGCAATGAGAACAGACATCCACCCCGCCTCAATGGTCGGGTGAATGTTTAAAGCAGTCTTCCATGTATTCCACGAAGCACTTGACCCGGCTGGGCAGAAAATGCCGATGCGGGTACAACAGATTCAGGCTGACCGTCGGCAGTTCGAAGTCTTCCAGAAGCGGTAGCAGCTCCCCCTTTTCCAGATAATCCTCCACGATAAAGCGGGGCTGCATGATGATGCCCATGCCCTGACTGGCAGCCAGCGCCAGTGCCCGACCGGTATTGGCGCGCATGGCGCCTTTGGGCCGAACCTGATAGTGATGCCCCTTCTGCTGATAGCTCCATTGCGGCTCGCTCAGGGTATAGAGCAGGCAGTTATGATCCGGGAGCTGCGAGGGATGGGTCGGGGTGCCATGTCGGGCCAGGTAATCGGGGGCGGCACAGGTGATCAGCGACATCTGCGCCAGTGGCCGGGCAATCAGCGACGAGTCGGGCAGGGCGCCGATGCGCAGCGCCAGATCGAAGTTTTCCTCCACCAGCGCCACCAGACGGTCGCTGTACTCCAGATTGAGCTGTATGTCCGGATAACTGCGGTGAAATTCCGCCAGCAGCGGCGCCACCTTGAGGGTGCCGAAGTCCATGGGCACAGAGATGCGAATAGGGCCGCTGGGCCGGCGACTGTGATCCGAGATCATGGCGTCGGCCTGCTCCAGCTCGGCCAGAATGGCATGGCAGCGTACATAATAGAGCTGTCCGGCTTCGGTCACGCTGACCCGTCGGGTGGTACGCATCAGCAGGCGGGCGTTAAGATGCTGTTCCAGCAGGCCCACCTGCTTCGACACCATGGCGACCGACAACTCCAGCTGTTGCGCGGTTTTGGTAAAGCTCTGCAGCTCCACTACCTTGCAGAAGGTTCGAATGGCGGATAATTGATCCACGGCATATTCTCCTCTGTGATGTTTGTTGTCTTGAGTGGGACGAAGCGTCGCCATTATTAACTAAAAGTTGATAATGTTTTAGTTAAGTTATAATTGTTCTCGTTTGCAAGGCATCCTACTATCTAGTCCAGATTAATCATGTGGCGCTATCTGCGCCTGATTTCGGCAGTAACGGAGATTCCTATGAATACGAAAAAAATAGCCCTGCTTGTTTCTTCTCTGGCACTGGCCGGCCCGGTTGTGGCCGCCGATTACAAGGTGGATCCGGCCCATACCACCGCCGTTTTTGAAGTGAGCCACATGGGTTTCAGCACCTTGATGGGTCGCTTTAACGAGCTTGAGGGCAGCTACCAGTTCGACGCGGACAATCCTGCTGCCGCCAAGGCCAGCTTTACCATAGAGGCCGATAGCGTCGATACCAACCACAAGGAACGGGATAAGCACCTTCGCAGCCCCGATTTTTTCGACGTACGCCAGTATCCGACCCTGAATTTTGCCAGCACCGGTTATGAAGGTGATAAAGAGGGCGGCAAGCTGAGTGGCGACCTGACCGTGCATGGCGTGAGCCAGCCGGTGACCTTCGACGTCAGCTTTATCGGTGAAGGCGAAGATCCCTGGGGTGGCTATCGTAACGGTTTTAATGCCGAGACGACCATCAAGCGCAGTGACTTCGGCATGAGTTACGGCCTGCCCGGCGTGGGTGACGACATTCAGATCAAGCTGTTTGTCGAAGGCATTCGTCAGTAAATTCGGGGGTTGATATGGGCGTGGATCTGCTGATGCAGACGCTGCTGCCTGCCATGTTTGCGGGCGCCATCGGCTGGTGGCGCCCGCCTGCATTCTGGTGGCTGGCAGGGTTGGCGGTGTGGGTGACTATCGGTTGGGCATCCGGCTGGTATCTGTTACCGACCAAGGGTACCCAGTGGTTGCCGTTTGCCCTCTGGGCGGTGGCGCTGTCCGAGTTGTTACCGGGCCTGTGGCGTCGGGTGTTGTCGCCGCTGCTGACAAGCGGGGTATTTCTGCTGGCCCTGTGGCCCTTGCTGGGCCGTTATCCCGAGGCGTTGCTGGGTCTGGTGGTATTCTGGCTGTGGCAGGGTTGGCGTGAATGGCGCGGCGATACCGGCCGTGTCGGGCTGGGCTTTACCGCCGGAGGTGGTGCCTTCGCCATTACCGTGGCCATCGGCGGCAGCCTGCTGCTGGCCCAGCTCTCCGGATCCCTGGCGGTGCTGGCCGGCCTGCTGTGGTTGAGTGGCCTTACGCGCAAGGTGTCCGACCGCTACCTTACCGGCGCCTATGTGTTGCTGCTGACCCTGTGCTGGCAGTATATTCCCATGGACTGGTGGCTGGTGGCCCTGGCCCTGGTGCCACCACTGGTGGAGCAGGGGCTGCGCCATAAGGGAGTCTGGTGGTCGGCTCTGGCGGCGGTGGTCTCGGCGGTGCTGGTGGGGGCGCTCGGCCTCTGGCTGGTGTGGCCTCAGGACTCGTTATACTGATACTCATGTTATAAAAAGGGGTCGGCGTCGATACATAGACGCCGACCCCTTTTTCGTTCTGATACTTTTTTTGTTTCGAGATTTTTTATTCCGAGACTTTTTGTTCTGATACAAGGAAACACCATGAAACCGAGAGTGGAAATTCGCTACTGTTCCCTGTGCCGCTGGCTGTTGCGTTCGGCCTGGCTGGCGCAGGAAATATTGTCGACCTTCAATGACGAGGTGGGCGAGGTGGCTCTGATCCCGGGCGAAAAAGGCCAGTTTCAGATCATCGTCGACGGCACCCTTATCTGGTGTCGGGTAGCCGACGAGGGTTTTCCCGAGGCCAAGGAAATCAAGCAGCGGCTGCGGGATCATATCGCACCGGACAAAGACCTGGGGCACAGCGACCGTTAACGCCATGGTTCGCCGGGCGCGCCGTGGATTAGCTATGATTTGAGTATCGGGTCGGGTTCGGGACACCCGCCTGCAACCTGAATAATAATACCAAATGAGTCCCAATTCCGTCTCGATGACGGTGCTCTGGTACCATTTATACGGTTTGATGAAGGGAATCACCATGACCAACCATGTTCCGATCAGTCTTGGCCATATCGCCCCCCTGTATGCCAATGTCGAGGGCCTGAACGGCAAACTGGCTCTGGTGTGTGAAGGGGGCGGCCAGCGGGGAATTTTTACCGCCGGAGTGCTGGATGTATTTATGGAGGCCCGCTTCGACCCCTTCGATATCCTGATCGGTACTTCGGCCGGGGCCCAGAATTTGTCCGCCTTTGTGTGCGATGCCCGGGGCTATGCCTGCAAGATTATCGGCGAATACACCACCCGTACCGAATTTTTTCGTCCGCTGCACTTTGCCCGTGGTGGCGATCTGGTGGATCTGGACTGGTTCTTCGAGGTATTGACCCGGGGGCTACCGCTGGATATCGACACCGGTCGCAAACGACTGAACGGGCGCGAGCTGCTGTTTTGCAGCACCCGTACCGGGGATTACCAACCCCATTATTTTCACCCGGCCGAGAGCGACTGGATGCTGGGGTTGAAGGCGTCCAGCGCCATTCCGCTGTTTTATCGGGCCGGGGTGGAGTGGCAGGGAGAGCGCTATGTGGACGGCAGCGTCGCCGATGCCATTCCAGTGCGTGAGGCGTATCGCCGGGGGGCTCGCACCATAGTGGTGATCCGTACCGTGCCCCAGCACAGCCGCTTCAGTCCGCACTGGGCGCGCAAGCTGGAAGGCTGGATAGGCCGTGAGCGGATGGGCGATTTGATGCAGATAGTGGAGGCCCACGAACGCTGCTTTAACGACTTCCACGACTTCATGCGCTCGCCGCCGGAGGATACGCGGGTGATCGAGATTTTTCCGCACCAGTCGCTGCACAGCCGGGTGCTGGGCTCGAGCCGGACACAGCTGGATCAGGACTATGAACTGGGGCGGCGCAGCGGTTTGTATTTTCTGCAGACGCTGGGGCCGGCGCTGGAGGTACTGGCTGCGCAATAAAGTGGCCGCAAGCGCTCTCATGTACTGGTCAGCGCCCGACTCTGTGTGTAGACTCGGCTCCCGTTTTTCAAGACAAGCCATACCGATGGTCATTAATATTAATGTCACGGAGATACTTGCTGAAGCGCCGAACGCTCTATACCCTCCGAGCGTCACAAAATTATCGTACCGGGCCTTATACAGGTCCGGATCTTCTATGACCCTTACACTCAAAGGGGACAAAGAATATGGCTGAATGGTCCGCAAACGACGCGCTCAAAGTGTACAACCTGCCTTACTGGGGCGCGGGTTTCTTTCATCTGGATGATCAGGGACGGGTGGTGGTTACCCCCGATAAAACCCGACCCGAGGCCAAAGTAGTGGTGTCCGAGGTGGTCGAGCAGCTCAAGGCCGAAGGCTACGCCGCGCCGGTGCTGCTGCGTTTTCCCGATATTATCAAAAGCCGTATCGACGCCCTGTTCAATGCCTTTAGTGGCGCCATCGAAGATTATGGTTACGAAGGCGATTACCTGACCGTTTACCCGATCAAGGTCAACCAGCAGCGCGGTGTGCTGGACGCGGTCACCAAGGCCTACAAAGACAAGCCTCGTCTGGGCTTGGAAGCCGGCTCCAAGCCGGAGCTGCTGGCGGTACTGGCTCACAGCCACGAAACCGAGTCGGTGATCGTCTGTAACGGTTACAAAGACAAGGAATATATTCGTCTGGCGCTGCTGGGCACCAAGATGGGCCATCAGGTCTATATCGTCATCGAAAAGCTGTCCGAGCTGACCATGGTGATGGACGAGGCCAAACGCCTCAATGTAGCCCCCCGTCTCGGTGTGCGTGCACGACTGGCCTCGCAGGGCGCCGGCAAATGGCAGTCCAGCGGTGGCGAAAAGTCCAAATTTGGTCTGAGTGCGGCCCATGTGCTGAGCTTGGTCAAGCAGTTGCGCGATGCGGACTGCCTGGACTGGCTGCAGCTGCTGCACTTTCATCTGGGTTCCCAGATTGCCAACATTCGCGATATCCAGAAAGGCGTGCGTGAATGCGGCCGTTTCTATGGCGAGCTGCGTCGTATGGGCGTGCCGGTCGACATCGTCGATGTGGGCGGTGGTCTGGGCGTGGATTACGAAGGGACCCGTTCACAGAGCTATTGCTCGGCCAACTATAACCTGCGCGAATACGCAAACAATGTGGTCTGGGGTATTGGTGATGTGTGTCGCGAGTTCGACCTGCCTTATCCGCTGATCATCAGTGAATCCGGCCGGGCCATCACGGCGCACCATGCCATGCTGGTCGCCGATGTGATCAGCACCGAATCGGCAAAACCCCAGGCGGCGAAAGCGCCGGCAGACGATGCCGCCTTCCTGCTGCAGAACATCTGGGAAACCTGGGAAGACCTGTGCCAGGAAGATCCGCCACTGCTCGAAATCTACCACGATACCGTGGCCGAGCTGGCCGATGTGCACCAGCAGTACAACATGGGTCTGATGACGCTGGAAGACAGAGCCTGGGCCGAGGAAATGCACCTCAACATCTGTCTGGGTATCAAGTCACGGCTGGATACGGTAAACCGGGCGCACAGACCCATTATCGACGAGCTGAACGAGAAACTGGCGGACAAGTGCTTCGTCAACTTCTCCCTGTTCCAGTCGCTGCCCGATGCCTGGGGTATCGATCAAATCTTCCCGGTATTACCGTTGGATGGTCTGGACCGGGCGCCGACCCGTCGCGCGGTGATCCTGGACATTACCTGTGACTCGGACGGTGCCATCGATCAGTATGTCGACGGCCAGGGTGTGGAAACCACACTGCCGATGCCGGAGTTTGTTCCCGGTCAGCCCCAGTATCTGGGCTTTTTCCTGGTGGGCGCCTATCAGGAAATTCTGGGCGACATGCACAATCTGTTCGGCGATACCCACAGCGCGGAAGTGTCTGTGGACGAGCAGGGCAAGGTGGTTATCAATAACGTGAAAGCCGGCAGCACAGTGGCCGACATGCTGCGTTATGTGGACATAGATCCGACGGTGATCAACGCCCGTTACGAAGTGCTGGTGAATCAGCCGGATCTGGACGAAGCCACCCGTACCATGATGCTGAAAGAGTTGTCAGCCGGTCTGGAAGGTTATACCTATCTGGAAGAAGAGCTTTAAGCAAAGCCGTAAAACGTAAGCGGTAAATGACAAGCGGGAAGTCGAGATCGACTTCCCGCTTTTTATTGTTCGCCTGACAGAAAACCAATACGGGCCTGGAGGCCGTATTTTTATGCCTGGGTGTCCGGTGAGCGGCCGTGCCTACAAGCCGATATCCTTCACACTTTCCATGACCACGAAAGTACTGGTTTGCACCACGTGCGGCAGGGTGGAGAGTTTTTCTCCCAGCACCATACGGTAAGCGACCATGTCGTTGGTGCGTACCTTCAGCAGGTAGTCGTAACCACCGGCGATCATGTGACACTGTTCGACCTCTCCGATCTTGCGGACGGCCTTGTTAAAGGCGGTAAGGGCCTTGCTGCTGGTATCGTTGAGGGTGACCTGTACAAAGGCGATGTGATTCAGGCCCAGCTTGCCATGGTCGACCAGCGCCGTATAACCGGTGATATACCCCTGTTCTTCGAGTCGACGCATCCTCAGTTGACAGGGGGTCTTCGACAGGCCGACGCGTGAGGCCAGTTCGGTAAGTGTCATCCGGGCATCTTCCTGGAGTTCCTTAATGATCTGCAGATCTGCTCTATCCAAATTCGCCATTGTTACCGCCATTATTTAGTCTTTATTTCTATTATTTTGTTTAAATACACCCAAATAGTCCACATTTGTTTCTTTATTGGTGAAATAGACTATTGGCTTTTCAGTGCGGTGGTAGTGTGTTTCCAACGCTGGCACCAGACCCTGGCTGAAGTACAGAAGACGAAAGTCACCGATTGTGCGCTTTTCTCCGTCAGCCCTGAGTGTGCTGCTCGAACTGGCATAGCGGAGCCTCATTTCCCCCCGGTTCCTGACCCCGACGACGAATGGCCGTGACGGGGTCATTTTTTTTGTGCGGCAGACCTGACCCTGAAGAGCTAGCGTGGTCTATTTTCCTGTTATTTATATTTTTGTGGTGAAAAACGAGAAATTAACATCAAAAAATAGTCACAAGGTAATGCCAACTGGTTTCATATAGGAAATGTGACTCTCTGTTTGTGGGTAGAATGGCGACAACAAGACTGCATATACCAAGGGAGTAGGTCGGATGAAAGAACAAGCACAATCGATGGCGTCCAGCCGGGAACAGATGCGTAGCAACTATCTGGCAGATGAGGCCACCGTCGTCAAGGCCCTGGCAGCCAATGCGCAGGTATCCCCCAGTGAGCGTTCCAGCATATCCGCACGGGCGATCGAGCTGGTAAAAGATGTGCGTGCCAACTCCACGCCAACCATCATGGAAAAGTTTCTGGCGCAGTACGGCCTGACCACCAAAGAGGGTGTGGCCCTGATGTGTATGGCCGAAGCCCTGCTGCGGGTGCCGGACAAGAGCACCATCGACGAGCTTATCGAAGACAAGATTTCATCCGGCAACTGGGCCGAACACCGTGGCCGTTCCGGCTCCTCGCTGATCAACAGCTCCACCTGGGCACTGCTGGTGACCGGCAAGCTGCTCTCACCGGTCGACCGGAAAGGGTTGGCGAGCACACTGCGTGGCATGGTCAAGCGTCTCGGCGAGCCCGTGGTGCGCACGGCCGTTGCTCAGGCCATGAAGGAGATGGGACGCCAGTTCGTTCTGGGTCGCAACATCGAAGAAGCACTCAAGCGCGCGAAAAGCTATGAGTCGCGGGGCTATACCTACTCCTACGACATGCTGGGAGAGGCTGCCCGTACCGACGGGGATGCGCTGCGCTATCACCGCGCCTATTCCGATGCCATCAAATCCCTGGCTCCGCACTGTGTACACCAGGAAATTCGCAAGAACCCGGGTATTTCGGTCAAGTTGTCGGCGCTGCACGCTCGCTACGAATTCGGCCAGCAAGAGCGGGTCATGAACGAGTTGGTGCCCCGCGCTCTGGAACTGGCCAGACAGGCCAAGGCTGCCAACATGGGCTTCAATATCGATGCGGAAGAAGCCGATCGCCTGGATCTGTCTCTGGACGTGATCGAGGCGGTGCTGTCCGATCCCTCGCTGGCGGGCTGGGACGGCTTTGGTGTCGTGGTTCAGGCATTCGGCAAGCGGGCTGCTCATGTGCTTGACTGGCTGTATGCACTGTCCGAGAAGCTGGATCGACGCATCATGGTACGCTTGGTAAAAGGTGCCTACTGGGATGCGGAGATCAAACGTGCCCAGGTGATGGGACTGAAGGATTTTCCGGTCTTCACCCGCAAGGTCAACAGCGATCTGTCTTACATTTCCTGCGCCAGAAAACTGCTGGCCATGACCGATCGCATCTATCCCCAGTTCGCGACCCACAATGCCCATTCGGTATCGGCCATTCTGGAACTGGCTCAGGGTCGGGACTGCTTCGAATTTCAGCGTCTGCATGGCATGGGCGAATCGCTGCATGATGCCGTTCTCACCAAGCAGGGAACGCGCTGCCGTATCTACGCGCCCGTGGGTGCCCACCAGGATCTGTTGGCCTATCTGGTACGACGCCTGCTCGAGAACGGTGCCAACAGCTCCTTCGTCAACCAGATTGTCGATACCCGCATCCAGCCCGAAGATATCGCCCGCGACCCCTTCGATACCGTTGCTACAATGGGAGATGCGGTGTCGAGCAAAATCATTGCCCGCCCGGCCGATCTGTATGGTGCCGAGCGCCTCAATGCCAAGGGCTGGGATATTACCGACCCGGTAGAAGTGGCCGAGATCGAAGAAGGGCGTGGTCGCTTCAAGAGCCATCAGTGGACCGGCGGCCCCGTGCTGGCCTGCGAGGTGCAGGGCGGCGAGGTGCAGGAAGTGCGCAACCCGGCCAAGCCGTCTGATCTGGTGGGTCATGTTACCCAGGCCTCGAAGGAAGATATCGAAGGCGCCATCCGCGAAGCACAAACGGGCTTCCAGGTCTGGTCCGCCTTGTCGGTGGAGGATCGGGCCAGCCGCATTCGCCGTGTGGCCGATCTGTTTGAAGAGCATGTCCACGAGCTGTTCGCCCTGGCGACCCGAGAAGCGGGCAAGAGCCTGCTCGATGGTGTGGCCGAAATTCGCGAAGCCGTCGACTTTGCCCGTTACTACCCGAACGAAGCGGTGCGCAATCAGGAGTTTGGTGCCGGGCGTGGTGTTATTGCCTGTATTTCGCCCTGGAACTTCCCGCTGGCAATCTTTGCCGGTCAGGTACTGGCGGGGCTGGCGGCAGGCAATGCCGTTATCGCCAAGCCGGCCGGCCAGACCGCACTGCTCGCCACCCGGGCGGTCGAGCTGATGCATGAAGCCGGGATCCCCAAGGGAGCTATTCAGCTGCTGCCCGGCAGCGGCAGCACCGTCGGTGCGGCGCTGACCTCGGATCCCCGTATCGCTGGCGTCTGCTTTACCGGCTCCACCGCCACGGCCCAGCACATCAACAAGGTGATGGCCGAGTCAATGGCGCCGGATGCCCCTCTGGTGGCCGAAACCGGCGGCCTGAACGCCATGATAGTGGACTCCACCGCACTGCCGGAGCAGGTGATACGCGATGTACTGGCTTCCTCTTTCCAGAGTGCCGGTCAGCGTTGCTCCGCCCTGCGTATGCTCTATGTGCAGAAGGATATCGCCGATCACCTGCTGGAGATGCTGTTCGGCGCCATGGACGAGTTGAGCGTGGGTGATCCCTGGTTGCTGTCTACCGATGTGGGCCCGGTGATCGACGACAATGCCAAGCAGGGTATCGAAGCGCATTGCAAAAAATTCGCTGCCATGGGACGGGTGCTCAAGCAGTTGCCTGTACCTGCCGAGGGGCGCTTTGTGGCACCGACGGTGATCAGGCTGGAAGGCATTCATGAGCTGGAAGAGGAAATCTTCGGGCCTGTACTGCACGTGGCTACCTTCGAGGCGAACGAAATCGAGCAGGTTGTCGACCAGATCAACGCCCAGGGCTTTGGCCTGACCTTCGGCCTGCATACCCGGGTCGACAAGCGGGTTGAGCGCATCGTTAACCGGGTCAAGGTGGGCAATATCTACGTCAACCGCAACCAGATTGGTGCCATCGTCGGCTCTCAGCCCTTTGGTGGCGAGGGACTGTCGGGCACGGGTCCGAAAGCGGGTGGCCCCCAGTATGTGCGCCGCTTCATGAAGACCGACGCGGTAGCGACGGTGGGCGCCGCCGGGGCAGAAACGGTCACCGCAGATCAGCTGCAGCGTGCGATCACTCAGCTGGACGTGAAGACCTGGTCCGTTGCCCGAGATCGTGCGGCGCGGCTGCAGCCCGTCTTTGGTTCCGTACCCGCGGCACTCGATGCCGCACCGGAAGAGATGCCGGGACCGACCGGGGAGCTGAACCGGCTGTCCTGCCGTCCTCGTGGTGTCGTGCTGTGTCTGGGGCCGGATCTGGCCTCGGCAATGAAGCAGGCCGGCATTGCCCTGTCGCAGGGTAATGGCGTGGTCGTGGTGGCGCCGGGAGCACAAGCGGCACTGGACGGCGCGACAGGTATTCCCGTGCTGGGGCTGGATGGTTTGTTGCAGCCTGTCGCCCTGGAAACCGTTGGCGGGTTTGAGGCGCTGGTCAGCGCGGCCACCGAGCCGATGCTGCGGAAATACCGTGTTGCCCTGGCGCAACGTGATGGTGCCTTGTTGCCGCTGTTGACCGGGCAGGATGCGCCCGAGCGCTTCGTGATCGAGCGCCATCTCTGTGTCGATACCACGGCGGCCGGCGGCAACGCCAGCCTGATTGCGGCATCCGAGTAAGCGTTATCGCGTATCTCGCGACAGCTCCCCGGACTGCTATTTCGGGGTTGATATGACAAGCAAACAGATCGTTTAAAGGGGTTGGTATTACCACCCACAGCAAACCAATACGGGCCTAGCGCCCGTATTTTTATGCCTGAGTGTCAGGGGTCAGGCTGTGCAACCACTCCCGCCAGATGGCCACCAGCAGCGCCATCAGTACCGGGCCGACAAAGAGGCCGACAATGCCCATGGTGGTGACTCCGCCGATCAGACCGAAAAAAGTCGGTAGAAACGGCAGCTTGATGGGGCCACCCACCAGACGGGGACGTATGGTCTTGTCCACGATAAACAGTTCAATCGCTCCCCACAGGAATAGGCCGACCGCCGCCACCATGTTGCCGGAACCCGCCAGATAGAGCGACACCAGGGTAAAGGAGAGCGGGGCGCCGCCGGGCACCAGAGCCATGAAGCCGGTCAGCATGCCCAGCGCCACCGGCGAGGGGACGCCGGCCACGGCATAGGCGATGCCCAGTACCACGCCTTCGCCGAGGGCGATCAGCCCCATGCCGGTGACGGTGGAGCTGACGGTGGCCGGTACCATGCGCGAAAAGCGGGCCCAGTGCTCGGCCAGCACCGACTCGCCCACCCTATCGAGCTGGCGGGCCAGTACCTGACCGTCTTTATAGATGAAGAACAGGGTGATCAGCATGAAGATCAAGATCAGAAACAGATGAAAGGCCCGGCTGCCGAGCGTCAGTATCCAGCGATAGATGCTGCCGAGTTGTTCGCCGCTGAGCAGACGCACCAGCTCGCTGAGTGCCTGGGGCTCGGCCACATACTGATCCCAGTAGGGCGTCAGCCAGTTACCCAGTGCGGGTAACGCCTTTATCCATTCCGGCATGGCCGCGCCCTGCCGGTTGACATCGATAAGCAGCTCGACCCAGCCCTTGATTTCTCCGAAGGCGTAGGCAAAGGCAAAAGACAGCGGCACCACCAGGACTAACATGACCAGCAGCACGGCGAGGCTGGCGGCAATCATATCCTTGCCCCCGCACAGGCGCAGCAGCCGGTGATAGAGCGGCCAGCTGGCAAAGCCGATGATCAGGGCGCCCAGTACCGGCACCAGAAAGTCATTAAAAAAGTAAACGGCTACCACCAGCAGAAAGATCAGCAGCCAGCGGGAAATCGGATTATCGGGCAGGGTCTTGAACATGTTGAACTCGAGAGGTATCACTGCGCAGAGCATATCCTCAGGCGTGCCGATGCGCCAGCATCATCGGGAAGGGACGCCAAGGCGCCGGTGTGTATTGTCAGTAGACAGAGCCTGAGCTATCGGCTTATTCACCCGGCTGGTCGGACTGTGCCAGTTTGCGTTCACAGTCTGTTCTGACGATGGCCAGCGCTGCCAGGGCAACGGCCGGATCCACGCCATTGAGCTCCAGTATTTCAATCAAATCGACAGCCAGTTGTACTTCTGTCGGGGCATTGGCCAGGGTCATCATGTTGCTCCGTTTTCATGTTTGGTTGCCGGACGCCTATTGTACGCAAAAGCGGATTTACCAAGTCAAGAATGTCTGGAATAGCGGGCAAAAAAATGCCCAGCAAGGCTGGGCGAAGACTTAGTGCTTAATTGCAGTGGCATTACATTGGAGCGGAGAAGTGTCTGAAGGTTCCCGATAAATGAGCCAAAAAGGGAAAAACTTATCACGGCGGTTTAGCTTGACAGTCACCGGTCATGAAACGTAAATTTCAAACAGTTGTTTTATTTTTGAGGTGGGCTGTGAGCAAAGGTGTAGGAAAAAAAGATACCAAGCAGAAGATACTCAATGCCGCCGAGGTGTTGTTTGCCGAGCAGGGGTTCAACGATACCTCGCTGCGGCTGATCACCAGCGCGGCCGACGTAAATCTGGCTTCGGTCAATTATCACTTCGGCTCCAAGAAAGACTTGATAAAGGCGGTGATGGATCGCTATCTGGCTATTTTCATGCCCAGAGCCGATGCGGCGCTGCGACAGCTGCTGAGTGAGCCCGCCATTAATCTGCATCAGGTATTCGATTGTTTTGTGGCGCCACTGATGGAGCTGACGGTTATCAAGCGTCGGGGGCCCGAAATCTTTTTGCAGCTACTGGGCCGGGGCTATATCGATAATCAGGGCTTTTTGCGCTGGTTTATCGTCAATCATTATGGCGAGGTGCTGGAACACTTTACCCAGGCCATTCACAAGGCGGCGCCGGAATTATCATCTGCCGATGTGTTCTGGCGATTGCACTTCACCCTGGGTACCGTGGTGTTCACCATGGCGTCCAGTGAAGCATTGCGCGACATTGCCAAAGCCGATTTCGATGAAGACATCGATGTGGAAGGGCTGGTGCGTAAGGTGATCCCTTATCTGGCCAGTGGCGTGGGCGCCAAACCCTGTTGAGTGACCATATCGGTTAATGAGGAGAGGGAACATGAGTTTACGCAAGAAGTGGATCAGTGGGCCGGCCTTTGCCACCTTCAAGAAGATACTGCCGCCGTTGTCGGAGACCGAACGCGAAGCGATGGAGGCGGGCTCGGTCTGGTGGGACGGTGAGCTGTTCGGTGGCAAGCCCGACTGGTCGAAGCTGATGGCTTATGGCCCCTCGACTCTGACCGATGAAGAACAGCATTTTCTCGATAATCAGGTGGAAACCCTGCTGACCATGCTGGATGACCATCAGATAGTCAACGACGAGCGGGAGCTGCCCGAGCCGGTGTGGGACTACATCAAGCAGGAAGGCTTCTTCTCGCTGATCATTCCCAAATCCTACGGCGGCCGGGACTTTTCCGCCTACGCCAACTCCACCATAGTGGCACGCATCGCCTCGCGTAGCGTCAGCGCCGCCGTTACCGTCATGGTGCCCAACTCGCTGGGCCCCGGCGAGTTGCTGATGCATTACGGCACCGATGAGCAGAAGGACCACTGGCTGCCGGGTCTGGCCAAGGGAAAAGAGGTGCCTTGCTTCGCCCTTACGGGGCCGGAGGCGGGCTCCGATGCGGGTGCCATTCCCGACAGTGGTGTGGTGTGTGAGGGGGAATACCAGGGCGAGCAGGTGCTGGGCATTCGCCTGAACTGGGACAAACGCTATATCACCCTGGCGCCGCGCGCCACCGTACTGGGGCTGGCATTCAAGCTGTTCGATCCCGGCGGCCTGCTGGGAGACGACAAGGCGCCGGGCATCACCTGCGCGCTTATCCCGACCAGCCATCCCGGTGTAGAGCTGGGCGACCGGCACTTCCCCATGGGGCTGGCCTTCCTGAACGGTACGACCCGCGGCAAGGACGTGTTCATTCCCCTCGACTGGGTTATCGGCGGATCCGAGTATGCGGGCCGGGGCTGGCGCATGCTGGTGGAATGCCTGTCGGCCGGGCGGGGAATTTCCCTGCCGGCGCTGGGTACCGCCAGCGGCCATCTGTCGGTGCGCACCACCAGTGCCTATGCCTATGTGCGCAAGCAGTTCGGTTTGTCCATCGGCAAGTTTGAAGGGGTGCAGGAAGCGCTGGCTCGCATCGGCGGCCTGACCTATCAGCTGGAAGCCACCCGTCGGCTGACCACCCGGGCGCTGGATCTGAATGAGAGTCCGGCCATCGTTACCGCCATCTCCAAATATCATATGACCGAAATGGCCAGAAAGGTGCTGGATGACGCCATGGACGTGCACGCGGGCAAGGCCATTCAGATGGGGCCCAAGAACTACCTGGCCCACAACTATATGGGCATACCGGTAGCGATCACGGTAGAGGGGGCCAATATTCTGACCCGCAACCTGATGATCTTCGGCCAGGGCGCCACCCGTTGCCATCCCTATGTGCTGGCCGAGCTGGAGGCGGCGGCCAACCCGGACGAACAGGCGGGGCTGGAGGCGTTTGACAGGCTGCTGTTCAAGCACATCGGCTTTGCCACCGGCAATGTGTTCGGCGCGCTCTGGCAGGGGCTGACCGGCGCTCGCTTCAATGGCGCCCCTGTGTCCGGTGAAACGGCTCGCTACTACCGGCAGCTGGCGCGGATGAGCAAGGCGCTGGCGCTCTGTGCGGATATGTCGATGCTGATCCTGGGCGGCGACCTTAAACGCAAGGAGATGATTTCGGCGCGGCTGGGCGATGTGCTGAGTCATCTCTATCTGGGCAGTGCCACCCTCAAGTATTTTGAAGACAACGGGCGACCCGCCGATGAACTGCCGTTCGTGCATTATGCGCTGAGTCGAAACCTCTACCTGATTGGCGAGGCGCTGGACGGTTTCTTCCAGAACTTCCCCAACCGGCCGGCGGCAGTCACCCTTAGGGCGCTGATCTTCCCGCTGGGTAACCACTATAAAAAGCCGCTGGACAAGCATGCTCAGGCCATTGCCAAGGTACTGATGATCCCGGGGGGGGTGCGCGATCGGTTAACGGCGCTTTGTTATGTACCTGCCGAAGGCAAACCGGGGCTGGGCGAGGTGGAAGCCGCTTTTCTGGCTATGGTCTCGGTGCAGGGAGTCGAGAAAAAACTGTATCGGGCACAAAAAGCCGGCACCCTGCCGCGCAAGCTGGCCTTTGACGAGCTATTGGCTCAGGGCCGGGCACAAGGCATTATCGACGATACCGAGGTGCAGAAGCTGAAACACGCCGATGAACTGCGTCGCAACGCCATTGCGGTAGACAGCTTCAAGCCCGGCGAGCTGAGCCGGGAGGCGGGCAGCCGCAAAAAATCCGAGGTCGCCTGAGGTCTGGTGACCTGATGCAAGGCCAAAAAAAAGCCGCCCCGAAAAGGGCGGCTTTTTTCATCAATAAACCGGAAGGCTTATTCGACGATCAGGATCTTGCAGGTGTTGGTGCTGCCGACCACTTCCATGGTATCGCCATGAGTGAGCAGTACCAGATCACCGCTGTTCACGTAACCGGCTTTTTTCAGGGTAGCCAGCGCTTCACGGCTGATTTCGGTGCTACTCAGGTTGGTGTCGTGCTTGAAGTAAACCGGCGTTACACCGCGGTACATATTGCTCCAGGCCAGAGTTTTTTCTTCACCCGACAGGGAGAAGATCGGCAGACCGGAGCTAACGCGAGACAGCAGCAGTGGCGTGGTGCCGGAGTGAGTCAGTGCCACTATGGCTTTTACGCCCTGCAGGTGGTTGGCCGCATACATGGTGGACATGGCGACGGTTTCTTCTACCGAGGTGAAGGTAAAGTTCATGCGGTGGTTGGACACGTTGACGCTGGGATGCTTTTCGGCGCCCAGACAGACTTCGGCCATGGCTTTCACGGTTTCAACCGGGAAGTCGCCGGCGGCGGTTTCGGCTGACAGCATAACTGCATCGGTGCCATCCAGCACGGCGTTGGCCACGTCCATGACTTCGGCACGGGTCGGCAGCGGTGCGGTGATCATCGACTCCATCATCTGGGTGGCGGTAATGACCACTCGATTCAGGCGACGAGAGGTACGGATCAGTTTCTTCTGTACGCCCACCAGCTCGGAGTCACCAATTTCAACCCCCAGGTCGCCCCGGGCAACCATGACCACGTCGGAGGCCAGAATCACGTCTTCCATGGCGGCATCGGTGGCAACGGCTTCGGCACGTTCAACCTTGGCAACCATCTTGGCATTACTGCCGGCGGCACGGGCGAGGTCACGGGCGATGCGCATGTCTTCACCGGTACGGGGGAAAGACACGGCCAGATAGTCGACGCCGATTTTGGCGGCGGTGATGATGTCTTCTTTATCTTTTTCGGTCAGGGCCGGAGCGGAAAGGCCGCCACCTTTCTTGTTGATGCCCTTGTTGTTGGACAGCGGGCCGGCCACGGTCACTTCGGTCAGTACCTTGTTGCCGTCTACGCCTTCAACCCGCAGCTGCACCCGACCATCGTCGAGAAGCAGAATGTCGCCGGTTTTCACGTCTCTCGGCAAGTCTTTATAGTCGATACCAACCTGCTGCTGATCGCCGGCACCCTTGGGCAAGTCGGCGTCGAGCAGGAACTTGTCGCCGATATTGAGGTGAATCTTGCCGTCTTTAAAGGTAGAAACGCGGATCTTGGGACCCTGCAGGTCGCCCAGAATGGCCACATGCTTGCCCAGTCTTTTGGCAATTTCACGTACCTGGTTGGCACGCTGCAAGTGATCTTCGGCGGTACCGTGGGAAAAGTTCATACGCACCACGTTGGCGCCGGCCTTGATGATTTCTTCGAGGTTATTGTCGCGATCGGTAGCCGGACCCAGGGTAGTAACTATCTTGGTACGTCTTAACATAAGAGACTCCAATTGAGAGGTAGATCACATAAAAAGGGGAATGTTGCGCGGTGTTTAAAACCTGGCAGGCCGCAAGCAATATAAGAATAATGGATGTCTACAGACGAGAGGGTGATAGCCGGAGAAAACGTCGTGATGACAGACTCTCGATTGGTGTTGAATGGCTTGCTCACGGTCTGATGCTGCATCCTTGGTTTATGAAATTGTTATCGATAATAACTGAAGAAAATGAAAAAGTGTAGACGGCGTCACAAAAATGGCCGGTATTTTGCGGCTATTTGATCAAAATCAAAGATGAGGGTTATCGAAGCGTGAATTTTTTATCCCTTCTTTAACTTTTCTCAGATTCTCTCGGAATTTGCTGCCACGACGCAAAATAAAGCCGGTGGCCAGTACATCAATAAGCACCATTTGAGCCAAACGTGAGGCCATCGGCAGATAAATGTCGGTGTCTTCCGGCACTTCCATCGTCAATACCATGGTGCATTCTCGTGCCAGGGGGGAGTCTTTGGCGGTGAGACCGATGACGATGGCGTCATTCTGACGGGCCAGCTGGGCTATTTCGACTAGTGCCTTGGTGCGACCGGTATGGGAAATTAACACCACCACGTCGCCTTCCGAATTGTTGATACAGCTCATGCGCATCATCACCACATCATCGAAACACAGCACCGGTACATTGAAGCGGAAAAACTTGTTCATGGCATCGTGGGCCACGGCCGATGAGGCGCCGAGTCCGAAGAACGACAGCTTCTTGGCCTGAGTCAGCAAGTCGACGCAGCGATTGACCGCCTGTGGGTCCAGGGTGTTACGAGCCGAGTCCAGACAGGCCATGCTGGATTCGAAAATCTTGGCAGTATAAGACTCGGGACCGTCGTCGTCTTCCACATGACGGTTTACATAGGGAGTGCCGTTGGCCAGGCTCTGGGCCAGATGTAATTTGAAGTCCGGGAAGCCCTTGGTGTCGAGCCGGCGGCAAAAGCGATTGACGGTTGGCTCGCTAACATCCGCCAGCTTGGCCAGGGTTGCAATACTGGAGTGGATGGCAGTTTGTGGCGAGGCGAGGATCACTTCTGCCACTTTTCTTTCAGACTTGCTGAAATTCTCGATACTTTTTGTAATTTTTTCTAATGTATTCATCTGGACTACCGGGCTCGATGAGACGGGCCAGGACTGACCCTGGACGGCGTAAAAAACAGGAACCACTATACATGACAATCGATTGGGTGAAGAGTCTCACTCGACCAAAGTATGACTGAACTCGAGAAAAATCATCGCAAGCTGAAACCAGGAGCAACAGAAATGTTGTTTAGCAACAAAGGTGGTGAATTAATAACTGCCTGGGGCCGGATATAAAAAGACGGGCACAAAAAAGCCCCGTTGCCGGGGCTTTTGCATGAAGTGAATGGCTCTCAGGGCAGTTCGCCCCAGAGATCGTACTCGTCTGAATGGGTGATGGTCACCTGTACCATCTGGCCGGGGGTGAGGCCGGTTTCGCCGTTCAGATAGACTACACCGTCGATTTCGGGCGCGTCGGCGCTGGAACGACCGATGGCACCTTCTTCGTCCACCTCGTCGATCAGCACCTGTATTACCTTACCCACTTTTTGCGCCAGCTTGCGGGTAGAAATAGATTGCTGCAGCGACATAAAGCGCTCGAATCGTTCCTGCTTGACGTCTTCCGGTACCGGATCCGCCAGTTCATTGGCACGGGCACCGTCAACCGGGCTGTAGGTGAAGCAGCCAACCCGGTCCAGCTCGGCCTGCTCGATAAAGTCGAGCAGCAGCTGGAAGTCTTCTTCGGTTTCACCGGGAAAGCCCACAATGAAGGTAGAACGAATGGTGATCTCCGGGCAAACTTCGCGCCAGCTGCGAATACGCTCCAGGGTGCGATCTATGGCACCGGGGCGCTTCATTAATTTAAGAATGCGCGGGCTGGCGTGCTGCAGCGGAATATCCAGATAGGGCAGGATGATACCGTCGCGCATCAGCGGGATCAGGTTGTCCACGCTCGGGTAAGGATAGACGTAGTGTAACCGTACCCAAACGCCCATCTTGCCCAGTTCTTCGCACAATGCCTGAATGTGGGTCTTGACCGGCATGCCGTCGGCGAAGCCGGTTTTATGCTTGACGTCTACTCCGTAGGCGGAAGTATCCTGGGAAATGACCAGCAGTTCCTTCACGCCGGCATTCACCAGGCGGCGAGCCTCGCTCAACACATCGCCGATGGGACGGCTGTCCAGATCGCCGCGCATAGAGGGGATGATGCAGAAGGTGCACTTGTGGTTACAGCCTTCGGAAATCTTCAGGTAGGCGAAATGCTTGGGCGTGAGTTTGACGCCCTGCGCGGGTACCAGATTGACGAAGGGGTTGTATTCCGGACGCGGCACGTAGCGATGTACATGCTCCAGCACCTGCTCGTAAGAATGGGGACCGGTAATTTCCAGCACCTTGGGGTGCACTTCACGGATTTGATCTTCCTTGGCACCCAGACAACCGGTGACGATCACCTTGCCGTTTTCACTCAGGGCCTCGCCGACCGCTTCCAGGGATTCCTGCACTGCGCTGTCGATAAAACCGCAAGTATTGACGATCACCAGATCGGCATCATCGTAGGAAGGCACCACATCATAACCTTCGATACGTAGCTGGGTCAGAATACGCTCGGAATCGACCAGATTTTTCGGGCAGCCCAGGCTAACGAACCCAATACGTGGCACTTTGCTATCTATCATTGCTTGTTTTTTAACCAAATTGACGGGTAGGGCGGCAATTGTAGCGCAAACAGGCAGGTCAGGACAGTAAACCATCAAGGGCCTCACTGAGGGCTTAATTACCTTCTTCATTGACGGGGATGGCGGCAACAAACGGGGCTCTTGTTGTTTGGCGAGCCTCAGCCTACCTTACTGCCGTGACGTGCACCGCCTCAAAAAATGTCATCTAGCTGGCTTACGTAATCAATGCACTCTCGTGATGCCTTTATCAGGTGCGGATTGAGGGTGATGAGCACCTGGGGGAGGGGAGCAGCTGCCTGCATGGTGAGAATGCGCACTGGTGGCTATGCCGTGCCTGGGTAAAATCTCTTCCACACATTCGATGCAAATACGTTATACATCGTAGTCGAGCATCTTCATGCTGACCGCGCTTTCATCAAACCGGCTACAGCGCGGTTTAACCGAAAGTGGCAATATCAGCTCTGGCTGTTGAAAGCACAACTATAATGAGGGAGGTGAAGAGCTAGCAGGGAGTCGCAGTTTTTCAAGACTGCTATTAAATTGATTCTATCAACTCTAGATTCGTTTTGGCCCACCTATATCAGTTTCATTTCAGGCTGCTGTGGTCTGCTCGACGGAGAGTCCTGCATTGGTCTCCTTGATATGACTGCCGGGAATGTTGGGGTTTTACTAAGATTCTCGGGTACGACCCAAACTCATCACCCAGACATCACATCTACTTCAAAGGCCAATCAAAATGGATGTAAAAACATTTGGAGAACTGATCGACTGGACTCGTGACCTGCATGCCCACCTGGCGCGCTGTCTTTCCCATGGTGCGACACATAATGAGGAAGAAAGAGCCCGAGCGCTTCTGGGCTACCTGGCCGCCCACGAGTCTGAAATGGAACGTATTGTGAACGAGTTTGAGCGTCAGGCCGCCACAAAAGTTCTGGATACATGGGTTTATGACTATCAGTCTCATAATCCCATAAAAACTCACCGGACCTGTGACGAGCCATATGCAAAGCTTGATTTTAACGGTATTTGCCGAGAGGTATTCGACTTTCACGATCAAATTATTTATCTCTATCAAACACTGGTCGGAAAAGCCGCGATCCCGGAGGCAAAAGAGCTGATGGAGTCCTTATTGACGATGGAGCAAAACGAATTTCAGCGTCTGGTCCGTCAGGTTGGACGGATGGACGATCTCTGATTCTATAAGTACTGCGATGTAGAGCTTACCTGCTTTTAAGTATCAGTGTCGGCGGTCGGCTGAATCCCAGTGAGATCATACCCCTGGATCAGGAACTCAGGTTTAGAAACCAGCCTAACGGGACTAGATTTTCTCGTGTCGCAAACGTAAGGCGTTCATCACCACAGAGAGGGAAGACGCACTCATTGCAAAAGCGGCGAACATTGGGCTTATCAACATACCGGTAAAGGGGTAGAGAACGCCCGCAGCAATGGGAACACCTGCCCCGTTGTATACCAATGCGAAAAACAGGTTTTGCTTGATGTTACGCATCGTTGCAACCGACAGCTTTCTAGCTCGGACAATCCCGTCCAGATTTCCCTTAACCAGAGTAAATCCGGCGCTTTCAATGGCAACGTCTGCACCTGTCCCCATGGCAATACCCACATCCGCCTGAGCAAGAGCAGGCGCATCGTTCACACCATCCCCTGCCATAGCCACTTTTTTTCCCTGACTTTGAAGTTCACTGATAATCCTGGCTTTGTCTTCCGGCAGGACATCCGCCCGGATTTCATCAATGCCTAACTTGGCGGCAACAGCCTTAGCAGTTCGCTCGTTATCACCGGTTGCCATAATAATCCGGAACCCCAGTTTATGGAGCGCTCGCAGCGCTGCCGGAGTCGTTTCTTTGACCGGATCAGCCACGCTAACAAGACCGGCTACCGTACCGTCCAATACGACGAACATCACCGTTTCACCTTCGTCACGTCGGGTGTTGGCAACATCAACCAAATGGCCACCATCCAGTCCCAGTTCCTCCAACATTTTGGCATTTCCCAGTGCTACCGGTTTTCCATCAACCACGCCTTTGACGCCTTTTCCTGTAATGGCCTCAAAATCATCGGCTTTACCGAGTGTCACATTACGCGCTTCGGCACCCGTTACGATCGCTTCCGCCAGAGGATGTTCAGACCCCTTTTCCAGCGTGCCCGCGAGCCGCAGAACCTCTGTCTCATCATGGCCTGATTCTGGCAACACCGCGACGAGCTTGGGTTTTCCTTCCGTCAAAGTGCCGGTCTTGTCGACAATCAACGTATCAACCTTGGCGAAGCGTTCCAGGGCCTCTGCGTTCTTTATAAGTACTCCCAGTTGTGCCCCACGACCGGTGGCGGTCATGATCGACATGGGGGTTGCAAGTCCCAATGCGCACGGGCAGGCAATAATCAACACGGCAACCGCAGACACCAGCGCATAAGACAGTGCCGGCACAGGCCCCCAGAGCGCCCAGGCGATAAAAGACAGCACCGCGATCCCGATGACGGCCGGTACAAACCTACCCGCCACCATGTCGGCAAACTTCTGGATCGGAGCGCGGCTGCGCTGGGCATTGGCGACCATTTCGACAATTTGGCTCAGCATCGTATCGGCCCCCACCCGAGTGGCCTCCATGACGAAACTGCCGGTACCATTAATCGTGGCGCCTGTGACCTTCTCACCTGCTGCTTTTTCCACTGGCAACGGCTCGCCGGAAATCATCGATTCATCGATGGACGACCGGCCTTCGACAACCACACCGTCTACCGGCACTTTATCACCAGGGCGCACACGCAGGTGATCACCAACCCGTATATCTTCAAGAGGTACCTCTGCCTCGGTGCCATCGGGCCTGATCAATAGCGCCGTTTTGGCCGCCATATCCAGCAGTGCGCGTATGGCCTTGCCAGTGCCTTCGCGAGCCCGAAGTTCCATCACCTGGCCGAGAAGAACCAGCGTGACAATGATGGCGGCAGCCTCGAAATAGACACCAACATGACCATCAGCTCCGCGAAAACCGTTCGGAAATATACCCGGCGCCAGTACCGCAACGATACTGAAAACATAGGCTGCACTGATTCCCATACTAATCAGGCTAAACATGTTCAGGTTCATAGTGCGAAACGAATTAAAGCCACGAATAAAGAACGGCCAACCTGACCAGAGAATCACCGGTGTCGCAAGAACCAGCTCAATCCACTGCGATATCCTTTCACCAAAAAAGTCGCGAACCGCCATGATACCAACGAAGGGGGCCATGGTCAGAATCAGCAACGGTATTGAAAGCACCACTGCGACCCAGAAGCGACGGGTGAAATCCACAAGTTCCGGGTTGGGGCCCTCATTACCCATGGCTGTAGACTCAACCTCCAATCCCATTCCACAAAGCGGGCAGGCTCCGGGTTTGGCTTGGCGGACTTGAGGGTGCATGGGACAGGTATAGACGGTTCCCTCATACCCTGAAGGAACCGTATTGTACTTACGATCATCATCTGAAGATTTCTCCTCACTCCTGGGCTGCTGATGACAGGCGTGATCAGAATGCACCTTGCTACCCCCCTCTTCTAATGGCACAAGATGCATTCCACATTTTGGGCAATCACCAGGCTCATCCGAGATCACTTCAGGGTGCATTGGGCAGGTATACTGCGTGGCGGTCGTACTGGGCACGGACGTCCCAGAATTGGCTGTGTGATTTTTTGAGGACATAATTCGACTATCCTTTTGATTATCATCTTCAACCGGCGTTGTTGATCAAATCAAAGCCGGGGCAGCCTGTCCCTACAGGGCTTTCCGCCCTTAACTGATCGGCTGACGAACAGGCATACCAAGTCCTATGACTTTGTTCATGACCTGAACGCAGGCCAGGATTTCACCGACTTGGCCGTTGTATTTACGCAAGCTCAACTTGGGACTCACCAACTGTTTGTATCGGGACATCGCCGTTTCCGCCAGCGACCGCTGATGGTAGCCATACGTGGTTTTCCAGTCGGCCAAGTGACCTGATTTCAGCGCAGCAACGGCCTCGTTCCTCGGATGCCCTTCGTCCCAGTAGCCGGCATTCTTTCGGGGTGGGGGATCGTCGCGATACTGCCTTTTCTGAGCTGTAACTGATGGCACTCCTTGGTATCTTAGCACCATCGGCCGAGACCTGGTGCAACTGGCGCCGAAGCGGGTTGAGCAGCGTCGGCAGTACCTCGGTATCAACCACATTTTCCAGGCTGACTTCAGCGGCACGTCCATCAGCTGAAAAATGGAGTTGATAAAGCCTTCCAATGCCCGCAATGGCAAGCCGAAGAAGGCTTTGAGCATCAGCGCCGGTTCGCAGCCCCTTGTGCGCTTCACCGTGGTAAAAACCGTGCTTTCGCTCTCCAGCCCTTGCTTGACTAAAATGGTTATAAATCTAATCACGGAGGCGGATATGCCGAGCAAGCCCACCCCTTCTACACCTATGCAAAACCGCCTGCTGGCGGCATTGCCTAACGCCGTGCAGCAGCGGCTGTTCCCGTATCTTGAACCGATGTCGCTGCCGTTGGGAGAAGTGTTGTATGAATCGGGGAGCCGCTTGCGCTATGTCTATTTCCCTACCGATGCCATCGTTTCGCTGCTTTATGTCATGAAAAACGGCGCTTCGGCGGAAATTTCGGTCGTGGGTAATGAAGGTATTGTCGGCATTGCCGTTTTCATGGGCGGAGACAGTACCCCGAGCCGAGCCATCGTCCAGAGTGCCGGTAATGGCTACCGGCTGATAAGTTCTCGGTTCAAGGAGGAATTCTTGCGTGATGCCGATACGCGGCTACTGATGCTGCGTTACACCCAGGCGTTGATAACCCAGATGGCGCAAACGGCGGTATGCAATCGCCACCATTCGGTTGACCAGCAGCTGTGTCGCTGGTTGCTGCTGTCACTGGATAGGCTGCCGGATAACAGCCTGACCATGACCCAGGAGCTGATTGCCAACATGCTCGGGGTGCGCAGGGAAGGCGTTACCATCGCTGCCCACAAGCTGCAACAGCTCGGTATCATCGAATACCATCGTGGGCACATCACAGTGCTGGACAGGGTCAGACTGGAACAGCTGAGTTGTGAATGCTACGCCGTGGTCAAAAAAGAAACCGATCGGCTGCAACCTTCCCCCCATGGTGGCAAATAAAAACCATTTCCACATTGCTCTGAAAACAATTTTCCCTGACAAAAATTTATTCTGAAAACAACAAAGCGGGAGTCCGTCAAAGACGTCTCCCGAAGCTCTTGAACCTGGTCACCGACGTCCACCGTTCAAAGGTAAAAACGGCGGAAGTTAACGGTGATAATCAAGGTCTGCGTTTTTCGCTCAAGACCTTATCCCACTTTATTATTTTGCTTTTTGTGGGGGTTGCTGCTGTTGTTGAGCATCAGCCTTGGTCGCTGCCTTTGGTTCATTTTCTCCCAGCTTGCGTTTTTGCTGGGGATCTTGAGGCGCGTTTTTTTTCTCGGGCTGATTGGGGGTATGGGTTTTGTCCATGGTAACCTCTGGGTGTATCGCCCTCCGCGATATTGCGTTCTGACGATATGATAAGCATGACAGTGAACTGGTGCTGCGTCTGTATGCCATCGCACTCAGCACGCCAATAAGCGGTATATTTTCAGATTGTTTATATTGATTAGGCTTTGGCTCAGCCGATCTACAACCAATACCGCGAGATGCAGCCTCCGATATCACTGTCCGTATTTCTATCCTATTGCCGGATCATGTAACAAGGGTGCCATTATCATAACCGCTCCTACACGAATGCCATCCAGTGCACCCAATACGCCGAATGCCTGTAGTAACCAGATGACGACGGCAATCACCACCACAACATTCAAAATGTTCTTGATTTTCCTATCCATGGGAATATAAGTGTTGACCAGCCAGAGTAGAACACCTACCACGATCAATATAATAATGAGGTTAATAAGAGGCATGATAGTTCTCCTGTCAGGTTATTCAGCAGCATCCGATGTGTTATTACCATCGGCACTCTCTGGATGAGGTTGAATGAAGAACAGTGGCGAGGAGGAGCAGGCACCAATGGTGCCTGCTCCTTATTCGACTACTGTTTGATTTTGGTAATCTTGGTTCCCTCCAGACTTATCCCCGCCATCAATCCTTGCTGGCTGAAAATAAAAGCATAAGCATCATGTTGTAGTGATGAACTAGACAGGTTTTTGGCAATACCTTCGTCCACCAGAACCACGGTGGGGCCTATACCCATCTCCCAGCCATTGGTATCTTCAACATAGCGAACAGCCTCGTCCGTCATCAGTAAAACGGCATAACCATAAGTCTGGGCTCCTATTTGCAGTCCCCAGGAGCCGGTGACGGAGTTATAATAATCGACTACGGACGACCCTTTTATCAGGGTGCCTTCGCCATAGCTGCCACCGAACACAAAACCCGCCTTCACCATATTGGGAAAAACCAGTATCGCCTTTGCCGTATGAGAAAGCTGTTCGGCAACCGGCTCCGTTTTATAGAGCGTTTTCAGGGCCTGCCAGGAATCTTTGTCCAGATTTTCAGTGCTGGCGGCGGTGGCCTGATTAATCACTCCGATGGATAAAAATGCTGTTGTCATAAACATGATCGCAAAAAAGTCACGTCGAATGTTGTACATATCGTTACTCCTTCCAGTCAGCAAGCCCCGAGCAGGGTTTAACTTATTCGTCATTGATACGCCTGTTCAACGGCCATTTCGATACCCTGCCGTACAATAAGCGGCATGATTTTTGTGTCTTATACAGCCTGTTTTAATCGGCTGATCAGATCCTGCCCAGCAGCAGCAGCACCACAACCACCAGTAGCACAAACCCCAGAAGGCCGCTGGGGGCATAGCCCCAACTACGGCTGTGGGGCCAGCTGGGAAAGGCGCCGATAAGCAGCAAAATAAGCAGGATTAACAGAATGGTTCCCAATGTCATGTCTCCCGGCAGGGTGACTCACAAGGGTGCTGGTGAGCACGTCACCGGCACCAGCCCCGGGTGCCGCGACCCTTGGCAGCTGCGCCCGAGAGGAGGTAGTAACAACAGGGCGCCCTGCGTGACGCCTGTCGGTACTACCATCTCCTCGCGATTAGATTACTACCCAACCTTGGGGTGGTCTGTACGCCATCGTACATACGGTGCCGGCATGACTGGCTAGACTTCTATTCAGCTCTCTTGCGGTCCGTAGGTTATGGGCAAGGAGATGCTGGCCGTACCGGAAACGCCACAGGCCCTTTCGACCCGAAGGAGGTTGAGATGAAACATGAAAGTGATAACAGGCTGTCATATGGAAACCACGCGCCGGACCCCCTTTCCCGTAGGGCCGTATTGCGCAGAGCTTTGGCAATAGGGTGCGGGGTGCTGATCCCCTTTACCCTGATCGGTTGTGATAAAAAGGAAGAATCAGCAACCGGTATGGCACCGACAGGCGCCTACCCGAAGGCGTCTACGTCGACCAAGGTTCAGCAGGCCAGTGTTCATTATCAGAGTCAGCCCAATGAGAGCGGGCAAAAATGCAGTCAGTGCCAGAATTTTATCTCCGAGTCGAAGAGCTGCCAGCTAGTCGAGGGCGAGATCAGCTCCGAGGGCTGGTGCGATCTGTGGACGAAGAAAGTGTAATGTAACAAGGTAGCAATTTAATGGCTGAAAAACAGCAGGGCTCAGTCCAGCTGGCGGCGAATGGTCATGACATGAGCCACTGCATGCCTTGCTGGTCACTTGATGGCTGACCTCATGCGTCACCCCCCCATTACGGCTTCATCGAAAGAGGGGCTGGTGGCGCGGTCGGGAGTTCGTACTTGATGTACGGAAATCCCTGGCTGGCATGACAGCCATTGCATCCCAATATTCCAGCATTAAATGCTTTCTCGAACGCTTCAAAATTTTCCGCCAGAATAGTTTCGCCGAGCCTATCGAGATAGGCAGATTCAAACGCCTTAAGGGACATTCCTCGCTCGGGCGAGTTACTTCGGCAACTTCCTGGATCTCGAGCACCTCTTTGAGCTGGTAGGCGGCCAGTCCCCAGTTGCCACCTTTCGCGGCGTAGTAAATGTTGGTATAGCGATTCGCATATTCCACCATGACGGTACCGAGGCCAGGCTGGATACTTACGAGAGTCTCTATTTTCTCTTCGGTATTACCTTTGAGCCAGCCCGATGCGGCATAGCTTACTCCGGTGAGCGCGATTAGACAGGATGTGATTATTACTGCTTTGGTCATCTTGGACATGAGGTTTTCCTTTTTTGCTGTGGATTAACCATTTTCGACCCAGTTAGGAATCACGTGACTTTGGCTGTATAAGGAAAATTTGGTTCCTTACAAGATGTTTCCATATCAACAAAAAAGCATTGTGGGCGGCTTTGCCTGCCCCGTGAGGAAAGACATAATCTGCCAGCATCGAGGTGGAAAGGGGCTAGGGACGAGCGGCTACGACCAGCAGATGTGAATCTCTTATGAACGTCGTCACGCTAGGGCGGGGCCAGTCGAACTGGCCGTGCGCGCCACTTTCAGTTGAAGCTCTCCATCCATTGACGGCGACCAGCTCAAACAGCTCGCTGTGGGCACTCGCACGGGGAGCCGTTATGGCAGTCGCAGCACGGTCCGGGGGAGCTTGATCGTGTCCTTCATGGGCTTGCAGGGGCGCAGCTACGGATATCAGGGCACAGAGAAACAGAGCCAGGCCCGAGAGGCGGTTTAAACAAATTGCGGATAAGGCGGATAACAATGAAATATCTCCCTTCATTCATGCGGTCATGACGGCCCTGCGCACCGGGAACGTACTCGAATATGGTGGCCATCGCTGGCGCCGGAAGCATACCCGAGCGTGAGCCAGGATAATAATGAGAAATTTGTAATGAAGCGTTCACAGCTCTTCTGCCTAGACTCAACATAGAAGGTACAAAGAACAGATCTGGTTTCCATTCGGATGGCTTATGCCGAAAATTCCAGGTCGGATTACCCGGTTAGTTCCCGTGACAGCAGGAAACTGCTAAGGAAAGTATCATGAAAACATTGGTCAAGATGTTGATGGTCACCGCCGTGATGGCAGGCCCTGTCTTTGCTGACAGCCATCACCCGCAGGAAAGGGGACACAAGGGCGATGCCATGATGGGCATGATGAATCATGAACAGATGCAGACCATGCATCAGCATATGGAAAAGATGCAGGCTCTAATGGCAGAGATCAGACAGGAAAGTGACCCCGAAAAACGCACGGCATTGATGCAGACTCATATGCAAGATATGCAGGAGGGGATGCAGATGATGAGTAGCCAGGGAGGCATGAGCCCAGGAAGCAAAGGGATGTCACCCATGGGGATGGAAGAGCGCATGGGCATGATGGAGCAGCGTATGAGCATGATGCACATGATGATGCAGCAGATGATGGAGCATGACGTTGAGGAAAAAAATACGAATAAGTACCACCATCGCCATGGTGAGGACATTGAGTGGGTATTGGTCTGAATTACTTGGGACAACCGAGGCTGACAAACCCGATGCGGGGTACATTGTTGTCTATCATTGCTTGTTTTTTGACCAAGTAAACAGGGGAGGGCGGCAATTGTAGCGCAAACAGGCAGGTCAGAACAGTAAACCATCAAGGTCTTCACCAAGCGCATATGAACCATTACCAGCCATAGCTGAGTAGCAGAAGGTGAGTTAGATACAGCGCACATGATGGCTTGCAGCCAATGCCCCCACAGCAAAAACGCCAGTACTGGCAAGCACAACTGCAAGCCCAGGGAGACAGTGGTCTCAGCAAGGCAGCATTCTGCCAGCGCCATGGTTTCCGTTATCGACTATAAGGCTGAAATTAGTGGTGATTATGTGCCGCTCGGCGGCCCATGGTGGGCCTCCTTATGCATTTTCCTGCTGCCTGCCTCATTTTAATGCAAAGCGGATTTGCTCTTTACCCACATCAGGTACGTTTACCCTGATCACCGCCTTGGCATTTGGCTCAGGGGTGATGCCTGGTCCTGCAAGGGCATTGTCACCGGCGGGTGCCAGCGGGAACTGTGATTTTTTGCCACCACTGAGCAATATCAGCTCACCACTGGCGGCGGATGCGTCGATGGGGGTGCCATGCTCGCTCAAATAGACCATGGTCACATCGGATTGGGCGACCAGCTCTATCGTTATGGCTTTGCCTTCTGTGATCAGGCCGCCATGGATCGGGGTGAGATCCCCATGGGCATGTACCCAGGTGGGTAACAGCAGGCTGATGGCCAGCAAAACATGTTTTTTCATCAGCAATCTTCCTTCGGTGAATGTATCAAAATGCATCATCGGATTTATCTTCAAGCAACATGTTCAGGGGGGCCTGTCCGTACAGCCAGAACATCAGCGGCGTTAACAGGGTATCCAGCAGGGTAGAGCTCACCAGTCCGCCGAAAATGACCACGGCGACCGGGTGCAGTATTTCCTTGCCGGGGGCATCCGCCGCCAGCAACAGCGGTAACAGCGCAAAGGCGGCAACCAGCGCTGTCATCAGCACCGGTGTCAGTCGCTCCAGTGAGCCACGCACTATCATGTCTTTGCTGAAGGTCTCGCCTTCAAATTTACAGAGGTTGATGTAGTGGCTTATCTTGAGAATACCATTACGTGTCGCGATCCCGGTCAGGGTGATAAAGCCCACCAGGGAGGCGACCGACAGCGAAATATCCGCCAGCCACATGGCGGCCACACTGCCGATCAGGGCCATGGGAATATTGCCCATGATCATCAGTGCCAGCCGAGATGAACGATAACGGCTGTAGAGCACCATGAAGATCAGGGAAAACGACACCAAAGACAGCAGAGCAATCAGTCGGGTCGCTTGCTCCTGGGCCTGGAACTGGCCTTCGAGGTTGATAAAGTATCCCTCTGGCAAGGGCGTGGCGGCTATGGTCTGACGGATCTGCGCAACCACCGCAGCCAGATCCGAGCCATCGGTATTGGCGGCAATCACGATACGGCGGCGGCCGTTCTCCCGGCCAATCTGATTGGGGCCGTCACCTTCCTCTATGCTGGCGACCCGAGACAAGGGGATCCGGCCATGGGGTGAGTCAATCAGCATATTGGCCAGCCCCTGGGGGCTGCGCTCCTGGTCGGGGAGGCGCACCACCAGATTGAAGCGTTTGTTGCCGTCGATGATCTGGGTAACCGTATCTCCCTCGGTGAGGGTTTCCAGGCTCGACAGCAACTGGCCGGGGGAGATGCCGTATAGTGCTGCCTGGGTATAATCGAGACGAATTTTGATCTGCGGGATCAGTACCTGCTTTTCAATTTGCAGATCAGTCAGCCCCGGTATTTGCAGCAATTGCTCACGCAAACTGGCAGCCTGCCCGCGCAGGGTATCCAGATCATCACCGAAGATCTTGATGGCAATCTGGGCCCGGACCCCGGACAACAGATGATCCAGCCGGTGTGAAATGGGCTGACCCAGCAGGGCAACGGCAGGAAGAGGGGCCAGTTGGGCGCGAATATCCGCCATGATCGCTTCTTTACTGCGCTCGCTCGACTTCAAGTCCACATCCAGTTCACTGGAATGCACTCCTTCGGCATGCTCATCCAGCTCGGCCCGGCCGGTACGGCGGCCAACGCTTGTTACCTCGGGGACATTCAGAATCGCCGTTTCGGCCAGGCGACCAATGCGGTTGGACTCGTCCAGTGAGGTCCCCGGGTTGAGCAGCAAACTGATGGTCAGGGTGCCTTCATTGAACGCGGGCAAGAAGGCGCGCGGAAAAAAAGGCACGGTGGCAACGGCCAGCAACAGCAGACCACAGGCACCCAGTAACAGGGGCCGGGCATGGTCAAAACTGGCAAGTAGCAGGCGTTTATCCCACTTCTTAAGCCATGTCACGAGGAAGGAGTCGCCATGAGCGATGCGTTTCATCCTGGGCAGCAGATAGAAGCACATCACGGGGGTGACCGTCAGGGCCACTACCATGCTGGACAGGATGGAGGTGATATAGGCAATGCCCAGTGGGACAAATAGCCGACCTTCTATGCCGGGTAAGGCAAACAGAGGCACAAACACCAGCACGACGACCAGGGTGGCAATCACTACCCCGGAGCGTACCTCGTTACAGGCGGCGGCGATGGTGTTGATGATCCGACCAATGCCCTGGGGTTTGCGTTGCTTGAGGCGGCGGAGCACGTTCTCCACATCTACCAGGGCATCATCGACCAGTTCACCGATGGCGATGGCGAGTCCGCCCAGGGTCATGACATTGATGGACAAGCCCATCAACTTGAACACCAGCGCTGTCATCGCCATCGATAGCGGGATCGCCGTCAACGAGATCAGGGTGGTACGCACATTGAGCAGGAACAGAAACAGGATCACCGCCACCATGATGGCACCATCGCGCAGGGCTTCCTGCACGTTGAAGATCGATGCCTCGATAAAATCTGCCTGTCTGAAGGAGATCTGCGGCGGTGTCATGCCCGGGGGCAGGGAATGACGCAGTTCCGCCAGGGCCAGCTCGATGTCGTCGGTGAGTTTGACCGTATCGGCATTGGGCTGTTTCTGCACGCTGACAATCACCGCAGGGTGACCATTAAAACCGGCATCTCCCCGCTTGGTGGCAGCGGCAAACTTGACCTCGGCAATCTGCTTGAGCTGGATGGGGTTATCGTTGCGCACCGCCACCGCGATATTCTTGAGATCTTCCAGCCGGGTGGTGCGTCCCAGATTGCGGATCAGGTATTCACGGGCATTTTTTTCCAGAAAGCCCCCGCTGGTATTGCTGGAAAACGCCGCCAACGCCTGCTCCAGCTGCGAGAAGCTGATATCCAGCTGGTTCATCAGAGCTGTGTTGGGCTCCACCCGGAACTGCCGCACTTCGCCACCGATGGGTATCACCTGGGCAATACCCGGGATCGAGAGCAGGCGGGGACGCAGAATAAAGTCCACATACTCGCGTACCTGCATCGGGCTTGCCCCGCTGCCATCGGCAGGAAAAGCGATCAGCATGATTTCACCCATCACGGATGAAATCGGGCCCATGGTGGGGCTTACCCCGGCGGGTAACTGTTCCCGTATTTCATTGAGCCGCTCGGAAACCAGCTGCCGATTGCGGTAGATGTCCGATCCCCAGTCAAACTCGGCATAAACAATGGACAGGCCCACACCGGATACTGAGCGAACCCGGGTGACGCCGGGCATGCCGTTGAGTCGGGTTTCCAACGGAAAAGAAACCAGCTGCTCGACTTCTTCTGGTGCCATCCCCCCGGCTTCGGTCATGATGGTCACCGTCGGCTTGTTCAGATCCGGAAACACATCCACCGGCATCTGCCAGGCAGTTACGCCGCCGTATACCATCAGTATCAAGGCTATGACCATCACCATCAGGCGGTTGCGTAAACTGGTGTTGACTATCCAACTAAACATATCTTCCCTCAGCGGATCTGGTTAAGCAGGGTGGCGCCTTGTACTACCACGCGCTGCTGTTCCCGCAGGCCGGTCACCACCACCTGTTCACCATCAAGGGGCTGGACCTGGACCGGCTCGGCGACAAAATACTCGGCGTCGACATGTAGCCAGACCACGGGTTCATTGGCCGCATTCTTGACGATGGCGGAAGCCGGAAGCGGCATGCCGCGCAGGGACTGATCGGTTTGCGCTACTATGCTCAGCAGCTGTCCGAGTACCAGGTCACGGGCATTTTCCGCTCGGAACAGCAGGGGAACTGCGCCTTCACGCAAGGCCTTGCCACTGCCGATATACGTCAAGGGGGTGTTGTCGTTGGGGATATTGGCTGAAATTATCTGGTTGGCGACCCTGGGATCATAGACCTGGGCCTCGATCAGCAGGCGGGCGGGGTCGATAATTTCAAACACTATCTCTTTGCTTTCCACCACCTGACCGTTCACCACCGAACTGGAGGCGATCACCCCGTCGATGGGCGACACCAGCAGTTCGGGTTTGACCATCCCCTGCTTTAATGCCTTTATCTGGGCGGTCAGCCCTGCCAGCTCTGCTTCTGCGGCATCTATTTCTTTGCGGGCCACCACGGTCGTCAGTTTTCGCAAGCGCGCCAGTTCTTTCTCGGCCAGTTGTCGGCGAATTTCCCAGTCCGCGACTTGGGCGGCCTGGGTTGCCAGATCGAAGGTCGAGATCGAGGGCGTAACCTGGGCCAGTACCTCTCCCTTGGCGACGTTCTGACCCAAGAGGGGCAGACCGGAAGGACCCGCCATCAGGCGTCCGCCCTGCAAGGGCTGAACCCGGCCACTGGCATTGGGATCCATTACCACATGGCCATTAAGCTCCACGGTACGGGGCACCTGACGCGTCTCGGGTACCAGGGTTCGCAATGCCAGCCGCCGCTGGGTTTCTTTTGGCAGAAACACACGGCCATCGGGCAGGCGCCGGGGTTTATCGCCGGCGAACACGGCGCTGAGGCTGGCAGGCTCGGCATGACCCGTATCACCATGATCTTCATCGCCGTGGGCTTGCACCAGCAGGGGGGAAAGCAGCAGCGCTAAACTTAACATCGGAATTTGTATCTTCATGGTGTGATTACTTCCGGGCAGACGGGTACGTACGACGTAACAGCAGATACAGCAACAGCAAGGCGATGACGATAGCGACGGCCATCAGAGCAAACATCGGCATGGGGTGTTCAGGCGCTGTGGCAACAGGTAAAGGGCTGATGTCCAGGGTGGTGGTCAGTAGATCGAGGTCATCGTCGGTGGTAATGGTAAACATCAGCTCATACTGGCCGGGGGAGATGACAAAGGGCGCCTCAACCCTGTAGGTACCCGGACTGAGCTCGGTGGCCTCGGCCTGCCAACTGTCGCTTTCCAGCTCCAGGGTTGCGCCGGTGACAGGTGCATTATCCTGCCACCGATCGAGATAAATAATGAGCTGTGATCCGTCCGGTACCGCCACCAGTTCAAACAGCTCACTGTGGGCGGTCGCACGAAGGGCCGTGATGGCAGTGGCGGCCTGCTCCGGGGGAGCATGATCGTGTCCTTCATGAGCGTACAGAGGGGGTGCTACGGATATCAGGGCGCAGAGATAAAAGGCAAGGCCTGCGAGTCGTTTTAAACGAATGGCGGATAACAATCGAACATCTCCCTTGGTTCATGCTGTCATGACGGCCCCTGAGTACCGGGAACGTCAGCGGATACGGTGGCCATTGCGGGCGAGGGGAGCATACCCGAGCGCGAGCCAACATAATAATGACAAATCTGTAATGAAGCGTTGCGGTTAACCTGACCAGGCTGATCATGATGTTAATGAGAAAAACCAGGTAACACCATCGTCATATCCGGTGTCTTGGCCTGTGAGCTATCTTTCCGTCAATATCCTGTGTGCCTTGTCTATGTTCAGGAGCTAGGGTTGATTCGGAACGTCCAGGGTATATCCCATGCCACGCACGGTTTGAATCAACTTGGGCTCAAAATCATCATCAATTTTTGCCCGTAAACGGCGGATAGCTACGTCGATCACATTGGTATCACTGTCGAAGTTCATGTCCCACACCAGAGACGCGATCAGGGAGCGGGGCAGCACCTCTCCCTGCCTGCGCACCAGCAGCTCAAGCAAGGCAAACTCTTTATTGGTCAGGGTGATGCGTTCACCGGCCCGGATCGCCCTACGCTTGGTTAACTCCAGGGTCAGATCGGCGACATGCAGGCAGTCTTTCAAGGTCGATGTTGTTCCCCTGCGGAGCAGGGTGCGTACCCGGGCCAGTAATTCCGAAAAGGCAAACGGCTTGACCAGATAGTCATCTGCGCCCAGCTCCAGGCCTTTGACCCTGTCTTCCACGCTGTCGCGAGCGGTTAAAAACAGCACAGGCATCTGCTTATCTTCGTTCCTTAATGACTGAAGGAGCTGCCAACCATCAATGTCCGGCAGCATCACATCCAGAATGATAAGGTCGTAGGGCTCGTTCATTGCCTGATACTGCCCATCCGTCCCATTGCGTGCCAGATCAACCACAAAGCCGGCTTCGCTCAGGCCTCGTTGCAGGTAATCGCCGGTCTTGATTTCATCTTCGATAATCAGAAGCTTCATGAGGGCCTTGCCGTACTCGATCGAATGGCTGATAGCCTATCAGAAAAAATCGGGGAGACCAGCAGCAGGCACGGAACGCAGGCTGCCGTACCTTAGATGACAAATTTGTAATGGGGCAGTCATCTGCGGGACAGTCTCCAACCGGTAAGCTGAAGACACTGGATAACCAATTATTAATAAAAAGGGCGTAGCATGATGAAGCCTTCTTGTAACAAGCCGGATTTACCTCGTCGTCGATTTGTGCAGGGACTGGCCGCCGGCGGTGTGGTACTGGGCATGGCTCCCATGCTGAGACCGGCTCAGGCCGCCAGCCCGGGTACTCTGACCGGAGACGTTCCCGTTCTGACCGGTACCGAATTCGATCTGGTGATCGATGAAACGCCGGTCAACTTTACCGGCAAGGCACGCATGGCCACCACCATCAACGGCTCCATTCCCGGGCCCACGCTACGTATGCGTGAAGGGGACGAGGTCACCATTCGTGTTACCAATCGGCTCAAGGAGTCGACTTCCATTCACTGGCACGGCATCATTTTGCCCTATCAGATGGACGGCGTACCGGGCATCAGTTTTCCCGGCATTCCCCCCGGCGAAACCTTCACTTATCGGTACAAGCTGGAGCAGAACGGCACCTACTGGTATCACTCCCATTCGGGTATGCAGGAGCTGACCGGTATGTACGGTGGTCTTATCATAGATCCGGCCGAAGGCGACAGCATTGAGGCAGACCGCGAACACCTGGTGTTGCTCTCCGACTGGACCGACGAAAATCCGATGCGGGTATTCGGCAAGCTCAAGAATCAGGGTGATCTGTACAACTTTAATCAACCCACCGTATTCGACTTCTTCCGCGATGTATCCAGCGATGGCCTGATGACGGCGCTTAACAAACGGCAGATGTGGAATGAAATGCGGATGAGCCCGACCGATCTGGCGGATCTGTCGTCCCAGACGCTGACTTATCTGATGAACGGTACCACTCCCGCCGGTAACTGGACTGCGTTGTTCAAGAAAGGCGAGCGGGTACGGTTGCGCTTTATCAACGGTGCCGGCAACAGCTTTTACGATGTTCGTATACCCGGGCTCAAGATGACGGTGGTCCAGGCTGATGGCCTCAATGTAGAGCCGGTGACGGTGGATGAATTCCGCTTTGGGCCTGGCGAGACCTACGATGTGGTGGTTGAGCCCCAGGCCGAGGCTTATACCTTGTTTGCTCAGGCGATGGACAGAACCGGCTATGCCAGTGGTACCCTGGCCACGCGAGAGGGGCTTAGGGCCGCCGTACCCGAGCTGGACTCGCCCCAGTGGCTGACGATGTCCGATATGATGGGCGATATGGGTGGCATGGATCACGGCGCCATGGGTGGAATGGCCGGAATGGATCACAGCGGCATGGTCATGGGCATGGGCATGGACATGGCTGGAATGGATCATGGCAGCATGGCGGGGATGGACCACGGTGCCATGGCCGGAGGTCTGGCCAAGGCCAGCAGCGAGGTGCGCCATGCCCGTACCGAATATGGGCCCAGTGTGGATATGCGGGTAGATACGCCGCGCACCAATCTGGATGATCCGGGTGTCGGGTTGCGTAACAACGGCCGTCGGGTACTGACCCTGGCCGATCTGCGCACCCCGGGCGGCCCCATGGATCCAAGGCCGGCCGAGCGGGAAATAGAGCTGCACCTGACCGGCAACATGGAGCGTTATACCTGGTCGTTCGATGGCGTCGAGTTTGGCAGCTCTACACCGGTTCACCTGAATTACGGCGAGCGGGTACGCATTATTCTGCATAACGACACCATGATGACCCATCCCATGCATTTGCATGGCATGTGGAGCGAGTTGGAAAATCCGGACGGTAGTTTTCAGGTGCGCCGCCACACCATACAGGTACAACCGGCTCAGCGAATCAGCTTTCTGGTTACCGCCGACGCCCCGGGCCGCTGGGCCTGGCACTGTCACCTTATGTTCCATATGGATGCGGGTATGTTCCGTGAAGTGGTGGTGTCATGAGCCGGAACAACAGAGGGAAAATGACGATGAAATCCGGATTGAACGGCATGCTGCTGGCCCTGACGGTGCTGCCAACAGGAGTAGCGCTGGCTCAGGATGCTCATACCGGGCATGGCTCGGCACCGGTAAACAGCCAGATGGAAGGCATGGACCACGGCCAGATGCAGGGCATGGATCATAGCCAGACGCAGGGTATGGATCATAGTCAGATGGAAGGTATGGATCATGGCAGCATGCAGATGCAGGGTGGTTCTGCCCCAGCCGATGCCCGAGATCCCCATGCCTATTCTGATGGCATTACTCTGGAAGAAGGACCCTATGCTTTGCCCGGTCCGCGCCAGTTACGCTTGGCCGACGAGCACGCCTTTTACGGCGTGCTGGTAGACCGGCTGGAGCGGGTGGATAACGGTGAAGGCCATGCACTGACTTACGATACCCGCGCCTGGTTTGGCTATGACTACGACAAAGCAGTACTGAAGGCAGAAGGCGATATTGAACAGGGTCGGCTGGCCGAAGCCAGTACCGAACTATTATGGAGCCATGCGCTAACGACCTTCTGGAACAGTGAGCTGGGTGTGCGTTACGACACGGGTCACGGGCCGGATCAGAGCTGGCTGGCCTTAGGGGTGGCGGGTTTGGCCCCTTACTGGTTTGAACTCGATGCTACCGCCTATCTGGGCGATGATGGGCAAACGGCGCTGGCCGTGGAAGGGGAGTATGAACTCTTGCTGACCCAACGCCTGGTACTGCAACCAAGGGCGGAATTGACCGCCTATGGCAAGGACGATGCCGAGCGCGGCCAGGGCCGAGGTTTGTTCGAGCTGGTGGCCGGTGCTCGTCTGCGCTATGAGATAAGCCGCCAGTTTGCGCCTTATGTCGGCTGGGAATGGGCGACGGCGTTGGGTAATAGTGCCGATCAGGTACGAGAAGAAGGCGAAGCGACGCAGCAAACCCGTTGGGTTGCCGGGGTCAGGTTCTGGTTTTAAACCATCATTGCGCTAAAAACACATACCAAGGAAAAAACACATGAAAAAAACACTGTCCGTTTTAATGCTGTCTTTGTTACCAGGTCTGGCGATGGCTGCCGGCGAACATGGCGGCCATCAGGGTCATGACATGGCGGCCATGCAGCAAAATATGCAGGGTATCGGTCAGCCCGGCAAGGCGGCCGAGGTCAGCCGCACCATTGAAGTGGTGATGAGCGATAACATGCGTTTTTCACCCGAACAAATCCAGGTTAACGCCGGTGAAACCGTGCGGTTTTTCATCAAAAACTCGGGCAAGCTGGCCCATGAGCTGGTGATTGGCAATCTTGAGTCGTTGCAACAGCATGCCGAGATGATGCGCCAGATGCCGGATATGAAACACGCCGAACCCAACATGATCAGCTTGAAACCGGGTCAGAAAGGCGGCCTGGTTTGGCATTTTGATCAGGCCGGGACCGTCGACTTTGCCTGCCTGATCCCCGGCCATATGGAAGCCGGCATGAAAGGCCGCGTACAGGTGATGTAAGAGGGTTGGCATGGGCAGAGGTTCATGCCATTTTTTCAGCCAGCCGAACTTTTCAGCCAGTTGAACAAGAGGACAAGCAACGCCGTGAACAAAACATCAAGGCCTACTCGTTGGTGGCCATGGGCAGTCGCCGTGGTGGTACTCGCACCGCTCGTCATGGTTGGCAGCCATTTTTTGCCGGGCGATTTATCCGTCGGGGCAGAGCAAATACAGCGGGGCAAGCAGGCGTATAACGAGAACTGCGCCAGCTGTCATGGGGCAGACTTGAAGGGTACCCGTCAGGGGCCGCCGTTTATTCACAAGGTGTATGAGCCATCTCATCATGGTGACGAGGCTTTTTACCGCGCAGCAGCCAACGGAGTGCGCGCCCACCACTGGCGCTTTGGCGACATGCCGCCGGTGCCCGGGGCAACCCGCGAAGAGGTCGGCGACATCATTGCCTATATTCGCGATAAGCAGCGGCAACACGGCATAGAGTAAGCCGCTATCCGGTAGCAGTGCTCGGGTTGGTACGGGCAAAATGGGCCGTGAAGCAGGTTTCCCGTTCATCGGAGTGTACGGATAAAGTCCCATCGTGCGCGGTGATAATTGCCTTGGCGATAGCCAGACCAAGTCCGGTGCCCTCGGTTACCGATTGACGGGCACTGTCTGCCCGGTAAAAGCGGTCGAACAGGCGAGGCCATTGTTCGGGCGGAATGGCAGGGCCCGGATTGGCGACCTCAACGATGATGCCCGTGCTGTCGCTATGGATAGCAATGCGCACTTCGCCTTGCGCCTGTGTATAGCGAATGGCATTGGCAAGCAGGTTGCTGAATGCCCTTTGCAGCATGGATCTGTCACCCAGTAGATTGGCGTTGCCCTGCCGTTGTAACCGTACCAGTTGTTCACTGGCGAGCGGCTCGAAAAACTCCATCAATTCATCCAGCTCATCGGCCAGGACAAGCGGCTCGCGCTGCATGGCCAGCTGGCCTTGCTCCGACTTGGCAAGAAACAGCATTTCACCGATCATCCTTGCCAGTCGCTCGGCGGTTTCCAGATTGGCATAGAGTACTTCCTTATAGTCCTCGGCATCTCGCGGGTGGGTCAGCGCCACCTGAGTTTGCATCATCAGGCTGTTCACAGGTGTACGCAGCTCGTGGGCAATATCAGAAGAAAACTCTGACAGCCGCTGGAATGACGCCTCCAGGCGGTCAAGCATGGTATTGAATGCCTGGATTGGAGCGTAGAGCTCTGAAGGGGCATTATCCAGTGCCAAGCGCTGGTCGAGTTGACTCGCGGTCACGCTTTTAGAAACCGATGCCAATTCACGCAACGGCTTTAACCCTATCCGAGAGGCCAGCCATCCGAGAAAGAGTGAAATTAAGCCGATACCCAGGGTAAACCAATACAGCCCGTTTTTTATTTCATTGATAAAATGCTGGTGATAGCTGGTATCTATGGTGGCTCGTACAAGAAAATAAGGGGGGAGGTCAGCCTGCTTCCCGGCACTTCCCGGTACCAGCTGCTCTGTTACACTGCGAAAAACGGTGCCGTTTTCACGCCAGTTTTCAATGCTGCCCGGAGTCAGCCCCCGTCTGCCATTAACCCATGTCATGCCGGGCTGTGACGAGCCAGGTGGGTGAATATCGGCCAACACCTGTCCTTGCGGATCCAGGATAAGAATATAGAGGCTGTGGTGACCTAGCAGGGCATCATTAAGCTGACGATTCAGGGATGACCAGTCCTGTGCTCCGGACTTGATATGTGCCGACAGGAAGTTCGTGGCCAGTTGCAGCTTGCCGGTGATCTCTGTGTCATCCTGCTTATCGAAATGGTGACCCAAGGTATGCAGCAGCAGTACGCTGACCAGTATCCAGATGCCGAGCATGGTGAGCCCAAACATAATGCTTAAGCGGGTGGTCAGGGATAGTAAGCCCTTCACTCTGGGGAGCGCTTCTGAACGGGTAATCCCATCGTTACATTTCCTCAACAGGGTATTCCTGGATAACAGCTTCCGGGTATCCCGGGCTTTGTAGCCCAGCTTCCCGACATCATCACAATGAGTGCCACCCTATGTCAAGATACAGAAAAATGGGGTTAAAACTGATAAAAATCAATCTTATAGATGTGAGCTGGTGATCTATTAACAGTGTATTGGTCAGATAACCCTGAGCCAACCGAGAGACACAACGCCGATACGGGGAACAGTCATACTCACTGGGCTTAACTCATTTTAAAGAGGTAGAAATAAAAGAGGGCGAATTTTACACCCAAACGGGCTGTATAAAAAAGACTCTACAACAAAAACACCCCGGCGAGCCGGGGTGTTTTTAACTAACCAGGGTTTACTTGGCGAAGTTTTCTGCCACGAATTCCCAGTTGACCAGAGACCAGAAGGCCTTTACATAGTCGGGACGCACGTTGCGATAGTCGATGTAGTAGGCGTGTTCCCATACATCACAGGTTAGCAGCGGGGTAGCGGCGTCGGTCAGCGGGCAACCGGCGTTGGAGGTGTTGGCGATGGCCACGGAGCCGTCGGCCTTCTTCACCAGCCAGGTCCAGCCGGAGCCGAAGTTGGTCACACAGGATTTGGTGAACTCTTCCTTGAAGGCGTCGAAAGAACCGAAGGTCGCCTTGATGGCATCGGCCAGGGCGCCGGTAGGCTCGCCGCCACCGTTGGGAGCCAGGCAGTTCCAGTAGAAGGTGTGGTTCCAGATCTGGGCGGCGTTGTTGAAGATGCCACCGGAAGAAGTCTTGATGATGTCTTCCAGAGATTTGCCTTCGAACTCGGTGCCGGGAACCAGGTTGTTCAGGTTGACCACATAGGAGTTGTGGTGCTTGCCGTGGTGGTATTCCAGGGTTTCCTGAGAGATATGCGGTTCCAGTGCGTTTTTGGCGTAAGGCAGAGCGGGAAGTTCAAATGCCATTATTATATTCTCCATTTTGATGGTGCCAGCCTGAGGCTGGTCTCGACATTGCTGACTTGCTTTCTTTCCATGGCGGGGCAGCCGACATTTCATAGCCGCAAACCGCTAAATTGCTGAAAGGATTGTAGCAGTTTGCCGGACGGCTAAACAACAATAGCTTTTGTAGGGGTACCATAGGGCTGAAAGTGCTGAAAAACGGCGACTTTTAGCCGGAACATCGAGGGGCAGGGGCCTGATCCGGGGTAATGCATTGCCAATACCAATTTATGGCGTCCCGCTCTTGTGACCACAGAGGGATAAAGTAGAATGTGGTTTTTAACAAATCATGTTTTTAACATACAGCCGTCTGCTGAGGTGCCCCATGGAAACAATTGAAAAAATCAAAACCCAAATCAGTGAAAATCCGATTCTGCTCTACATGAAAGGGTCGCCAAAATTCCCCAGCTGTGGTTTTTCTGCCCAGGCCTCTCAGGCGCTGATGAACTGTGGCGAACCCTTTGCCTACGTGGATATTCTGCAGAACCCGGAAATTCGTGCCGAAATGCCGAAATATGCTAACTGGCCGACCTTCCCCCAGCTGTGGGTAGACGGTGAGCTGATCGGTGGCTGCGACATCATCATGGAAATGTTCCAGCAAGGCGAACTGCAGCCGCTGATCAAGGAAACCGCTGCCAAGTATCCCAAGTCGGAACAAGAGTAAGCGAACAGATAGCTGGAAGCCGTAAGCTTCAAGCGGTAAGCAAAAAGCCCGAATTGATTCGGGCTTTTTTGTGGCTGCTTGCTGCAAACGGCCTGATCATATTGAGGCCTCTTCTTGAACACCGAGTTGTCTGTAGATGGCACAAACAGGCAGCTCCCAGGCATCAGGGAGGATGAAGGGATCTGCTCCACCGACCCTCCGCGCCAAGGCCGGAAAATGCTCCTGCCGTTCCGGCATTCCCGCCATCCATGGCAGTCAGATGGCGCGGCGGAGCCTAATGGAGGTATTCATGGCGTGTCGGCGGAGCGGGCCATTTATCCGACCTTTACAGTGCCACCAAATAGATCAGCTATTTAATCTGTTTGGTATTAAATGCACTTCACCGGTTTGGGCAGGCCGGCGAGCTTGGTGGCCTGCTTGGCCGGGCCCTTGGGGAACAGCCGGTACAGATAGCGGCTGTTACCTTTCTCTTCGCCCAGCTCCTTGGCCATGGCCTTGACCAAGGCGCGCATGGCCGGCGAGGTGTTGTACTTGAGATAAAAGTCGCGCACAAACAGGATGACTTCCCGGTGCTCGGGGGTCAGTGTAATGCCTTCCTGCTCGGCCAGAATGGCCACCATCTCCGGCTGCCAGTCTTGATGCTGTTTAAGATAGCCCAGGGCATCGGTATCGATAGTGCGCCCTTCAAACTCGAACATAAGCATTCATCTTCTTCTTGGTTTTCTCTGTGGCCGCCAATGTTACCCAAGTCTCGGGCTCGGTGCATCTTCCGCCGGCGTCTGCTGCCGAAAACCCCGGGCCAGCTGGTAGAGATCGTTCACCAGCAGGGTGATATGACCCAGTAACTGGTGGCTGAGGATCAGCCATTCATCATCAGTGCTGGCATCGGTATCGGATTCTGTTTTGCCGGCCTCTGCTGTATCGGTTGACAGCGGCGGATAGACCGGCAAGGTGTCTTCGCTGCGCAATGCCTGGGCCGAGGCCAGCAGTCGGGATACCAGCTGCCGGATCTGCTCGTCCTGCAAGGGCGCGCTGTGCCTGCGATGGGCACCGAGGGTCGACAGATAAGACAGCAGGGCATGGTTGCGATAGGCGATATCGAAGCACAGGTTCAGCCAGTATTTGGGCACCGGCTCTACCCGGATATTCTGCCAGGCCAGCGCGAGCTGATTATCCGCCAGGTGAGCTAGCTTGCGCGGCAGCCGGTAGTCGAGCTCGTCATGTCGGCCCTGTGCGAACTGTCGGGCAATGGCCGCCAGATAATGGGCGTTGGCCTCCATGGCATCGGCCATCAGCCGCGGCAGGTGGCGGCGCTGCCAGTCGGGCCAGATAAACCAGACCGCCACAAAGGCCAGGGCGCAACCGGCCAGGGTGTCGAGTAACCGGGGCAGAAACACCGGCTCGGTTATGCCGCCTTGCAGATTGAAGGCCAGCAGCACGAAGAGGGTGACAAAGCCCACCGCCCAGCTGTAATAGACCTTGACCTGGGTAAAGAAGATAAAGGCGCACAGCAGCAGTATCACCAGTTGAGCACCGACCGAGGGAAACAGCATCAGCAGGGGGATGCCTGCCAGAATGCCACCCAAAGTGCCCAGGGTTCGTTGCACCAGTCGCTTGCGAGTGGCGCTGAAACTGGGCTGACAGACGAAGAGGATGGTCAGTAGTATCCAGTAGCCACGTTCAAGCTCGAGGGTGGCGATCAGGCTGTAGCCCAGGGCAAAGCACAGGCTCAGGCGAACCCCGTGGCGAAACAACAGGGAATTGGGATGCAGCAGCGCCTTGAGCTTGGGCCAGAACGGCACAGGCTCCGGGCGAGCCAGCTCGACGGACACGTCTTCGGGCAGCGGCTGGCGCCGGGTCAGGGTTTCGGCCCGCAACAGAGCCTGCTGCAGGTGTGCCATGTTGCGGCCGAGAAACTTCATCGGACTGAGCAGAGAGCGGGGGTAGTGCCGCTTGAGGTGACTGTAATCCAGTTGATCCTGCAGGGCGCTCAGCTCCCAGGCGATGCGCTTGCGATGCTGGTAGCCATTATGAGTGAGAATGGCATAGCCTAGCCGGTAGCAGGCTTCTCCCAGCTCCACCAGCAGGGTCTGATAACCGGCCAGCAGATCGACCTGTTTCAGATCCCGGTTCAGCTGCTGATAGGAATAGTGGCTGGAGGTAGCGCGTTCGTGCATCTCCTGCACCAGCAGATAGAGCGCCAGCAGACGGCCTAGCTCCTGCTCCTGTTTGCCCCGGCCCTGAATACGGCGATTCAGCATCAGCTTGGTGGTTTCCAGGGCGCTGACCAGCTGGATATTGAGCTGGGCCAGCTGATGACGCAGATGTTGGTGCTGCTCTTCGGGGCTGTCGAAGAAGCGGGATTTTTCCAGCAGATAACGGGACAGGGCAAAATAGCACTGGGCCAGTTGCTCATGCACCTGCTTGTAGGGCCAGACAATAAGCACCAGCCACGATAGCAGACCATACCAGGCCGCCCCCAGGGTCAGCAGCAGCGGCTGATACCAGAAAGAGGGGCTGTCGGCGTGCCCCTGCATGGCGTAGAGCGACACCAGCAGGGTGCCAAAGCCCAGGGTGCCGGCGGCTGGCCCCCAGGCACCCATCAGGATCAGCACAAGGGTGCTGAGTACCAGCAGAGGGCCGAACAGCAGCGGGCTGTCAATCAACAGACTGACCAGGGTGATGGCACCGAAAAAGCACAGCAGACTCAGCAGCAGATGGCGTAGTCGGCCTTTGGGGTCCTGATCCACCTCGCTCAGGGCACCGGCCATGGCGCCCAGGGTCAGGGTAACGGCGGCGGGGGTCTGATCCAGCCACCAGCCGGGTAGCAGCAGGCTGGTCATGGCCAGCAGTACTTTCAGGGCAAAGAAGAAATGGCTGTCAGTAAAGACTCGCCTGAGCCAGATTGTTACGGGAGACATAAGGTGCTTTCAAGTGACAGGGCTTACCTTCGATAATACTCGAGTCGGCGCCGAACAACAGACTCTGCGGCCACAAAAAAGCCCCGCGGGGCTTTTTGCATTCGATGAGCGGGGAAGGATTAATCCCGGCTCAGACCCAGCAGTTGCAGCAGGCTGAGGAATATGTTGAAGATGGACACATAGAGCGTCACGGTAGCGGAAATATAGTTCTGCTCGCCGCCGTGGATGATGGCGCTGGTCTGCATCAGGATGGCTCCGGACGAGAACAGAATAAAGAGCGCGCTCAGGGCCAGGCTCAGCGCCGGCAGGGCCAGGAAGATATTGGCGACGATACCGACCAGCAGTACCACAAAGCCGGCCATCATCATGCCGCCGAGAAAGGACATGTCCTTCTTGGTGGTCAACACATAGGCCGACAGCGACAGGAAGGTCAGGGCGGTGCCACCCAGCGCCAGCATCACGGTTTCGGTACCGGAAGCGGTGCTCAGGTAATAGTTGATGATGGGCCCTATGGTGTAACCGGTAAAGGCGGTAAAGGCGAAGATGAACAGCAGGCCCAGACCGCTGTTGCGGTTACGCTCGGTCAGGTACATCAGGCCGTAAAAGCCGACCAGGGTAATGATGAGACCCGGGCGAGGCAGGGCCAGCATGGCGCTGACGCCGGCCGACAACGAGGCCATGACCAGAGTCAGGGCCAGCAGCATATAGGTGTTGCGCAGTACCTTGTTGGTGGCCAGCGCACCCGACTGGGTACGGGACAGAGTATCGTTATATCGCATCGTTCAGACTCCTTTAGTGTCTAAAAGCTGTGTCCGACCTGTGTTCGAACTAAGGAAGAACAGGGCGGCTAAAAATAATACCGATCATTTGGACATATCATGACCCGGTTGTCGAGCTTTCTGTTCCCGAATTCAAGGGGTTGCCCCGTTAATCAGCGCCAGAGTGAACATTAAATGGTCACTCGAATCAATATTGGCATTTATCAGTTTACAATACAGCTCGGCTTTGGGTAGTATGCACGCCGTCGGAGGGGTGGCAGAGTGGTTGAATGCACCGGTCTTGAAAACCGGCATGGGTTTATAGCCCATCCAGGGTTCAAATCCCTGCTCCTCCGCCATACCATAGAGAAGCCCGCTGCGTTTATTCGCAGCGGGCTTTTTGCATTTTTATTATCCGCTCAGAGGCCGGTCATGGACATTCTGCTGGAACATCGCGATTACCTCGTCATCAACAAGGCTGCCGGCATCGGCATGCATCAGGACGGGGGTCTGCCCGGGCTGGTACGCCAGCTCAGCGAAACCCTGGGCGAGCCTCTTTATCCGGTACATCGGCTGGACAAGATCACCACCGGTGTCTTGCTGCTGGCCCGCAACCCGGACGCCAATCGTGAACTCAGCCGTCAGTTTGCCGAACGCAGCACCCGCAAATGGTATCTGGCGCTGTCGGATCAAAAACCGATCAAAAAGCAGGGCCTGATCAAGGGGGACATGGAAAAGGCGCGCGGTGGCAGCTGGAAGCTGTGTCGCACTCAGCACAATCCGGCCATTACCCGTTTTCACAGCAGTCTGCTGGCCGAGGGCCTGCGCGCCTTTTTACTGCAGCCCCAGACCGGCAAGACCCACCAGCTGCGGGTGGCACTGAAAAGCCAGGGCTGCCCTATTCTGGGTGACAGCCGCTACGGTGGCAGTGCGGCAGACCGGGGCTATCTGCATGCCTGGCAACTGAGCTTTTCCTTTCAGGGCGAGCGGATCACGGTGCGGGCGCCGCTGACCGAAGGTGAACAGTTCATCAGTCACGCCGCCGAGCTGGAAATCTGGGCCTCGGAAATCATGGCTGCAAGCAAAGTCGACTAAACTCGGTCATCCTTCCCGATCACGGATCGCGACAAGGAGAGACCAGATGCACTACTGGATAATGGGCGGTGGCGGTATCGGCCGAGCCCTGGCTCGGGAATGCCTCGGGCGGGGGGATAAGGTCGTGCTGTTCAGCCGTACCGACTCCGGAATGGAAGGGGTTGATTGGCTGGCGGTGGACAACACAGATATCGAAGCGCTGGCCGCGGCCACCGGGGATCTGCCGCTTCCGGAGCGGGTAATCAACACCCTGGGCATGCTCCACCAGGGCGAACAGCAGCCGGAAAAACGCATCGAACAAGTCACCGAGGCGGCACTCGCCAACAGTATTCACATTAATACCTGGCCTACCCTGGCCATGGCCCAGTTACTTTCTTCCCGCCTGTCACGCCAGCAGCCGCTGCAGTTTGCCGCCCTGTCGGCGCGGGTGGGCAGCATAAGCGACAACCGTGCCGGCGGCTGGTACAGCTATCGCATCAGCAAGGCGGCGCTCAACATGGCGATCAAAACCTTGAGCATCGAGTGGCAACGGCGCTTTCCCGCCGCCTGCGTGGTGGGGCTGCATCCAGGCACCGTGGCCACTGAGTTGTCGGCACCCTTCCGCTCCGGTCTGGCCGAGGGCCAACTGCACAGCCCACAACAGACGGCCCGCCATCTGCTGGCGGTGCTCGACGGACTCGGCCCCGAACATTCCGGTCGGGTCTTCGCATGGGATGGCCAGGAAATTCAGCCCTGATTGCTGTGAACTCTTGCTCGGTGAGTCATGTCTTTCCGGGTAACAGGAACACACTTGCTCGCCTGCCTGAAACGATTCAGTATAAATTCAGTGATCAAAACGACCCAGGTTCTACCATCTTGTTGTTTCAAGGTATCCATCTTTTGTCCATCAGCAGGTGATGTCATGTTTTCTCTGACTGCACAAGACGTAAAAACCGGAGTCCCTCTGGCCGACAAGGCCGCCGTAATACAGGCATTGGCCGACTGGCTGGAGCAGGATGGCCATGTGGCCGCCGGTTACGGGGCCGGCATGCTGACACGTGAAGCGCAAAACTCCACCTATCTGGGGCAGGGCATTGCCATTCCCCACGGTACTCAGGAGTGCCGTCACCTGATTAAAAATACCGGCATCAAGGCCATGCATCTACCTGATGGAGTGCCCTGGGGCGGTGGAGAAAGAGCCTACCTGGTGCTGGGCATCGCCGCCGGCTCCGATGAACATTTGGATTTGCTTAAACAATTGGCCAGAACCTTGTCTCGGGACGGGCTGTTTGAACGGGTAAAGGCCGCCCGGCAGTCGCAGGAGGTGTTGCAACTGTTACAGGGTAACGCCGAGTCGGCAACCGAAACGAAATTCGTACTGAGCGCCGATAGGGTGGCAGTCAAGGCCCGTGCCGGCACTCTGGAACTGCTGGTCGAACAGGCCGCAACGCTGATGCAATTGAACCCGACCGAAGAGTCGGCGTTGCAGCAGAGCGCCGGGATGTATATCGGCCAGGGCTGGTGGTTGAAACAGATCCCGGCCGACGACAAACCTGGTGCGGCCTTGCTGACCGCCAGCGGCATCACTCACCGTCAGCAGCCGGTATCCGGCCTACTGGCGCTGGCGGTAAGGGGCTCGGAACACAAGACGCTGCTGACCCGGGTGGCCGATTGGTTGGCGGCGGGCAGGGGAGCCGAGCTGGCGGGGCAGGACTCTGCCGAGGCGCTGCTGAACGTCTTGAAGCGGGGGCCGGTCTCCTTGAGCAGTCATCAAAGGACGGTGGTGGTGCGTAATACCCACGGCCTGCATGCCCGACCCGGCGCTATGTTGGTGCAGGCCGCCAAGAACTTCGATGCCGATATTCAGGTTTGCAACCTCGACGGTGACGAACACTGGGTATCGGCCAAGAGTCTGATGAAGATGATAGGCCTGGGCGTCAAGGCCGGTCACCAGCTGGTGTTCAGAGCCGAAGGCCCGGATGCCGAGGCCGCCCTGGATGCATTGACGGAGGCGGTGAACGGGGGCCTGGGGGAGGCGTTTGTCGCCCAGGCGACGGAGCCACAGGCCGAAGAGCACGACATTCACGAGCCGCAGGGCATCGACCCCAACACTCTGGTGCGTGGTGTGGCCGCTTCACCCGGTATTGCCATAGGGCCGGTATTCGTGGACGCCCCTCTGCGGTTCGATTATCCGCAACAGGCTGGGGATACCCAGGCCGAACAACAAAAGTTGAGTGCTGCCATAGAGCAGGCCAGTGCTGAGCTGAGCGCTACCCTGAGACGACTTAGTGATACACAGGCACGAGACATGATGTCCATGCATCGGGAGCTGCTGGCCGACTCGTCCCTTACACAAGGAGTGAGCTGCCGCATCAAACAGGGGCAGTCTGCCGCCGCCGCCTGGTGGAGCGAAATTGACTCCGCGGCTGACCGGCAGGCGGCCAGTAGTGATGCCCTGCTGGCCGAGCGGGCTGCCGACATTCGTGATATCGGTCGCCGGGTGATGGCGATTTTGTGTCATAGCCGTATGACGCCGCCCCCCGAGCATCCTTATCTCTGGCTGGCGCAGGATATCGGCCCCTCGCAGCTGGTCAACCTGGACCCGAGCCGGGTGCTGGGGCTGGTGACCGTCGGCGGTGGCGCCTCGTCTCACAGCGCCATTCTGGCTCGCTCCCTGGGTATTCCGGCGTTGGTGGCGGCGGGCGGTGCCGTGATGGCTCTGCCGTCGGGCACCGAAGCCATTCTCAATGGTGATGACGGTACGCTTTGGGTAGCTCCCGAGGCGGCGATGCTGGAGCAGGCCCGAGTCCGTCAGCAAAGGGAGAGAGAGCAGGCCGAACAGGACTGGATGCGTCGGCACGATGCTGCCATCACGTTGGACGGGCACCGGATAGGCGTGGCTGCCAACCTGGCTGATACCGGCCAGGCGAGGGAAGTGATGGAAGTGGGCGCCGAAGGGGTGGGCCTGCTGCGTACCGAGTTTGTATTTATGGCCCGGCACAGCGAGCCGGATCTGGACGAGCAACTGGCCTTTTATCGGCAAGCGTTTGATGCCCTCGACGGTCGGCCGTTGGTGGCCCGAACCCTGGATGTGGGTGGCGACAAACCCTTGCCTTATTGGCCAGTACCCAAAGAAGACAACCCTTTCCTCGGGGTACGCGGCATAAGGCTTTGCATGCAAAAGCCCGAACTGCTGAAAACCCAGTTGCGCGCCTTGCTGATGGCCGCCGGCGACAGGCCCTTGCGCATCATGTTTCCCATGGTGGCAGACTGGTCCGAATGGCGATGGGCCAAGGCCCTGTTCGACAAGATTCAGTCTGAGGTGCAGGCCACCGATGTGCAGGTCGGCATCATGGTGGAAGTACCTTCCGTCGCCCTCAATGCCGCTGTTTTTGCCGAAGAAGTCGATTTTTTCAGTATCGGCACCAACGATCTGACCCAGTACACCCTGGCGATGGACAGGGGCAACGGCGGACTGGCCAGACTCTCTGATGGTCTCAATCCGGCGGTGTTGCGTTTGATCAAGATGGTGGTGGATGCCGCCCATGCCAAAGGAAAATGGGTGGGAGTCTGTGGTGAGTTGGCCTCTGATCCGGTGGCGCTGCCGCTATTGTTGGGGCTGGGAGTGGACGAGCTGTCTGTCAGTCTCAAACGGGTTACACTGGTCAAGGCACAAGTGCGTGAATGGAGCCTGAGTAGCTGCCGGAAGCTGGCTGAACAGGCCTTGCAGGCAGTCGATGCTCCGGCGGTACGACAACTATACAACAACTAATAGGAGAGGCCCGATGAGCATATTAACCCTGACCCTTAATCCGGCACTGGATCTGACCGTGTCCCTGAAACCACTGAACACCGGGGCGGTCAACCTGGCCAATCACGGTCATCTTGGCGCCGCCGGCAAGGGCATCAACGTGGCCCGAGTGCTGGCCGATCTGGGGCATCGCCCCCGGGCCACCGGTTTCCTGGGTCTGAACAACGACGCGTCCTTTCGTGCAATGTTCGAACGTTATGGTATTGAAGACGACTTCGTGCGTTTGGCTGGTGATACCCGAGTCAACGTCAAGATCAGTGAAGAGGGCGGCCGAGTTACCGATATCAATCTGCCGGGATTACAAGTGGAGAAGAGCGATTGGAACCGACTGCTGGCGCGACTTGAGTCGCTTGAGCGTCATTTCGACACTCTGGTGGTGGCGGGCAGCCTGCCGCCCGGGGTCTATCCCAAGCAGCTCGAGGGGCTGATCGACATGTGGCGCGAACGGGGCAAACTGGTATTGCTGGATGCGAGTGGCGAGACGCTTCGCGTTGGTATTAAAGGCTTTCCCGCCTTGATCAAGCCCAACATCGACGAGCTGGTCGATTTGGTCGGACGCCCCATTCGTGATGAGGCTGATCTGGCCGACTGTGCCCGGGAACTTCAGCAACAAGGCATTCAGCATATAGTGGTATCAAACGGTGCCGAGGGTGTGCACTGGTTCAGCCCTAGAGGGGCTTGGAAGGCCCGGGTACCGAAGGTAAAAGTGGTCAGCACAGTGGGTGCCGGAGACAGTCTGGTGGCCGGGCTTTGTGCCGGGCTGCTGGAAGGCCGGGATGAAGCTTTTACCCTGCGGCGTGCAGTCGCTCTGTCGATCATGGCGGTGACTCAGGTGGGTGTCGGTATCAGCAATAAGCAGCAATTGAATGATTATCAGGATGCCATTGAAATTACGCAACTAGAGCCGAGCAAAGTGTAATGAAAACCTTGGTTATTACCGCTTGCCCCAGCGGCATGGCCAGCAGTTATCTGGCCGCCCGCTTGTTGCGCCAGGCGGCACAGGATCTGGGCTGGCAGACGAGCGTGGAATGTTACAGCCAGCTTGAGCCGGTCACGACCTTCACCCCGGCGCAGATCGAGGATGCCGAACTGGTGCTGGTAGCGGCGGATACACCACTGGATCTGTCCCGCTTCATCGGCAAGTCGCTGTATCGAAGTGATATTCAATCGGCACTTAATGAGCCCAGGTCCTGGCTGCAACAGGGCAGGGAGCAGGCGGTGATGCAGGAGGAAGGCACACCGGCGGCCGGGGTGAAACTGGTGGCCATTACCGCTTGTCCGACCGGAGTGGCGCATACCTTTATGTCTGCCGAGGCGCTGAGCGAGGCCGCCAACGCCATGGAGATTCAGATCAAGGTGGAAACACAGGGCTCGGTCGGTGCCCAGAACGCGCTGACCGCCGCCGACATCAAAGCCGCCGATGCGGTGATAGTGGCGGCAGACATAGAGGTGGATCTGAGCCGGTTTGACGGTAAACGAGTTTATCGCACCAGTACCGGGACGGCGCTGAAAAAACCGCAACACACCCTGAAGAGTGCCCAGGCTGAAGCCCGATTATACCGGCACAAGGGAAAGAACCCGGCGGGAGCAGACGGGACTAATAACCTGCAAGATGACAAGCAGGCCGGCCCTTATCAGCATCTGCTGACCGGGGTGTCGTTCATGTTGCCGATGGTGGTCGCCGGCGGTCTGATTATTGCGTTGTCGTTCGTGTTTGGCATCGAGGCGTTCAAGGAAGAAGGCAGCCTGGCAGCGGCGCTGATGCAAATCGGCGGGGCCTCGGCCTTTGCCCTGATGATACCGGTGCTGTCTGGCTATATCGCCTATTCCATTGCCGACCGGCCGGGCATTGCTCCCGGCATGATTGGCGGCATGCTGGCCAGCACCCTGGGTGCCGGTTTTATCGGCGGCATCATCGGCGGTTTTCTGGCTGGCTACAGTGCTCGTTATCTGGCGAACAAAGTGCCGATGCCCACCAGCCTGATGGCGCTGAAACCCATATTGATTATTCCGCTGTTTGCCAGCCTCTTTACCGGCCTGGTGATGATTTACGTGGTCGGTGGGCCGGTGGCGTTGGTGATGACCACCATGACCGACTTTCTCAACAACATGGGCTCGGCCAATGCGGTGCTGCTCGGTATCATTCTCGGCGCCATGATGTGCTTCGACATGGGCGGCCCGGTCAACAAGGCGGCCTATGCCTTTTCGGTCGGGCTGCTGGCATCACAAACCTACGGCCCCATGGCGGCGGCCATGGCGGCAGGCATGGTGCCGGCGCTGGCCATGGGTATTGCCACCTTTCTCGCCCGGCGCAAGTTCAACAAGAGCGAGCAGGAGGCAGGCAAGGCCTCTTTCGTGCTGGGATTGTGCTTTATCTCCGAAGGTGCCATTCCCTTCGCCGCACGGGACCCGTTGCGGGTGATCCCCTGCTGCATGCTCGGCGGCGCACTCACCGGGGCCCTGTCCATGTACTTTGGCGCCAAACTGTTGGCCCCCCATGGCGGCATCTTCGTGTTTTTTATTCCCAATGCCATTCAGCAACTGCAGTGGTATGTGCCAGCCATTGCCGCCGGATCCCTGGTCAGTGGCGTGCTTTACTCGGTACTGAAGCGCAGCGACGCTCAGATGTTGGCGGGAAAATAAATCGTGAGGGATGAAGTGTGAGGGGGTATCTGTCACTCCTCACGTTTTAATACCAACAAAAAAGCCCCGGGCAATGACCCGAGGCTCCGATACCGCGTGAAGATGTTGGCATCATTCCTTAAGCATATGGCCCAGTTTGCCGGCTTTGGTGTCCAGGTAATGCTCGTTGAAGGGATTACGCCCTTCCTGCAGCGGTATACGCTCTACCACTTCGATACCGAAGTTTTCCATCGCCTTGACCTTGCGCGGGTTGTTGGTCATCAGCTTCATCTGCTTGACGCCCAGGCCGTGCAGCATATCGGCACAAATGGTGTAGTCGCGCATGTCGGCGGCAAAACCCAGCTCGACGTTGGCTTCCACCGTGTCCTTGCCCTGATCCTGCAGGTGATAGGCATGAATCTTGTTGAGCAGGCCTATGCCTCGTCCTTCCTGGCGCACATAGAGCAGTATGCCGCGCCCTTCCTTGGCTATTCTTTCCATAGCGGCCTGCAGCTGAAAGCCGCAGTCGCAACGCAGGCTGAACAGAGCATCACCGGTCAGACACTCGGAGTGAATGCGGCCCAGTACCGGCTGTCCATCGTCGATATTCCCCATCACCAGGGCGGCATGATCCTTGCCGGTGCCTTTTTCTTCAAACCCGATCAGGGTAAAGGTGCCCCAGGGTGTCGGCAGTTTTGAGTTTGCCATCCGGGTAACACTGCTCATGGCGTTCCTCTTTTGATTATCAAGTAACAAAAAATGGCGCTCATTGTAAAGCGGATGGGCGTGCAGGTATAGGCGCAATATCGGCTTAGGTCGCGCGATGGCTTTATTTTTATCGTGTTAATGAATTGTGAGTTATGCCTTTATATGTCAACTCGGGTATAATGCCGGCCGCGCGGCACTAGGTGCCCAGACTAATTTATTCATTGGAGAATGCCATGACTGAACAAGCTCCCGTCATTACCGTGGATGGCCCAGGCGGCGCCGGCAAGGGAACCCTTTGTCAGTTGCTGGCCGAGAAACTGGAATGGCACCTGCTTGATTCCGGCGCTATCTATCGCGTACTGGCACTGGCGGCCCGGCATCACAATGTGGCGCTGGACGATGAAACCGGATTGTTGCCATTGGCGGCCCACCTGGATGTACAGTTTCCGGTGGTAGATGGTCACATCAAGACCATCCTCGAAGGAGAAGACGTTTCCCGTTCTATTCGCACCGAACAAATGGGAGACGCTGCCAGCAAGGTCGCTGCCTTTCCCCGGGTTCGAGAAGCCCTGCTTCGGCGTCAGCGCGCCTTCCGGGCCAGTCCCGGTCTGATTGCCGACGGTCGGGATATGGGTACCGTGGTTTTCCCCGATGCACCGGTCAAAATTTTCCTCGATGCCAGCGCCGAAGAAAGGGCGCAGCGGCGGCTTATTCAGTTGCAAGACAAGGGCTTTGATGTTAGTTTTGACCGTCTTTTAAGCGAAATTCAGACGCGTGACGAGCGAGATCGCAATCGAGCCGTAGCGCCGCTTAAAGCCGCAGCCGATGCCCTGGTGATCGACTCGACCAACTTATCCATTACACAAGTACTGGACAAAGTGCTGAGTCATACTAAGGTTAAGCTCGGTTAAGCTTTATTTCGGTTAAAAAAAGCACGAAAGAAAAGATAAGTTAAGCGAGGTCGCTGATGCGGCCTGGCCCTGCCCGCCCCAAGGAAGGGACGGGTCTATGCTAATCACCCCACCGGTGCCGGATTGCCCTGTGGATGTTCAACTTAAAAAGTGTATTCATTAAACATGATTGAATCTTTTGCCCAACTCTTTGAAGAGTCTCTGAAAGAACTGGAAACCCGTCCGGGTTCCATTGTTAAAGGTACTGTAGTAGCCATCGAGAACGGTATCGTTCTGGTTGACGCAGGCCTGAAGTCTGAATCCGCCGTCCCTGCCGAGCAGTTCAAAAATGCTCAGGGCGAGCTGGAAGTCAGCGTTGGCGACGTTGTAGACGTAGCGCTGGACGCGGTAGAAGACGGTTTCGGTGAGACTCTGCTTTCCCGCGAAAAAGCGAAGCGCCACGAGTCCTGGCTGCAACTGGAAAAAGCCTACGAAGATCAAGAAACCGTTATCGGTGTGATCAACGGCAAGGTCAAGGGTGGCTTCACTGTAGAAGTGAACACTATCCGTGCATTCCTGCCTGGTTCGCTGGTTGACGTACGCCCGGTACGCGACACGCTGCACCTGGAAGGTAAAGAGCTTGAGTTCAAAGTGATCAAGCTGGACCAGAAGCGCAACAACGTTGTTGTTTCTCGTCGTGCCGTTATCGAAACTGAAAACAGTGCCGAGCGCGAGCAGCTGCTTGAGAACCTGCAAGAAGGTCAAGAAGTTAAAGGTATCGTCAAGAACCTGACCGACTACGGTGCTTTCGTAGACCTGGGCGGCGTAGATGGCCTGCTGCACATTACCGACATGGCCTGGAAGCGCGTTAAGCATCCAAGCGAAATCGTGAACGTGGGTGACGAAATCAACGTTAAAGTGCTGAAGTTCGACCGTGAGCGCACTCGTGTGTCTCTGGGTCTGAAGCAGCTGGGTGAAGATCCGTGGGTTGATATCGCTAACCGTTACCCAGAAGGCACTCGTCTGTCTGGCCGCGTGACCAACCTGACCGACTACGGCTGCTTCGTTGAAATCGAAGAAGGCGTTGAAGGCCTGGTACACGTGTCTGAAATGGACTGGACCAACAAGAACATCCACCCATCTAAAGTGGTTTCTGTTGGCGACAGCGTAGACGTAATGGTGCTGGATATCGACGAAGAACGTCGTCGTATCTCTCTGGGTCTGAAGCAGTGCAAATCTAACCCCTGGCAGCTGTTTGCGGAAACCCACAACAAGGGTGACCGTGTTTCCGGTAAGATCAAGTCAATCACTGACTTCGGTATCTTCATCGGTCTGGACGGCGGCATCGACGGTCTGGTTCACCTGTCCGACATTTCTTGGAGCGGTGGCGAAGAAGCCGTTCGTGAATTCAAGAAAGGCGACGAGATTGACGCCGTTGTTCTGCAGGTCGATCCCGAGCGCGAACGCATCAGCCTGGGTGTGAAGCAAATCGACGAAGACCCCTTCAACAAGTACCTGTCTGACAACAAGAAAGGTGCTATCGTTAAGGGTACCATCACTGCCGTTGACGCCAAAGGCGCCGTGGTTGAGATGGAAGAAGGCGTGGAAGGTTATGTCCGTGTTGCCGACATCTCCCGCGACCGCATCGAAGACGCATCCACAGTACTGAAAGTGGGTGAAGAAATCGAAGCGCGTTTCATGGGCGTAGATCGCAAGAACCGTACTCTGAGCTTGTCTATCCGTGCGAAAGACGAAGCAGAAGATAAAGTAGTTCTGGATAACCTGAACCAACAGCAACCTGAAGATGTTGGTTTGAGTGCCATGGCTGAAGCCTTCAAGGCTGCCAAAGGCGAATAAGCCTTTCCAAATGTAAAAGGGGGCCTTCGCGCCCCCTTTTTGTTGTCTGGTGATCAGGAGAAACACATCATGACCAAATCCGATCTCATTGAAAGACTGTCAGAGCAGTACAGCCACCTCTCCGCCAAGGAAGTGGAAAATGCCATCAAGGAAATTCTCGAACAGATGGCATCGACCCTGCAAACAGGCGACCGCATTGAAATCAGAGGCTTTGGCAGCTTTTCATTGCATTATCGGGCACCCCGACAGGGGCGTAACCCGAAAACCGGCGAAAAAGTGGAGTTGACCGGTAAATACGTACCGCATTTCAAACCCGGTAAAGAATTACGCGAGCGGGTTAACCCTGCCTGAGTACACATCAGTTTGTTCTATATCACTTTTCATGGCAACTCGACTGGCGAGCATCCGGCTTTTACGGGATAATGCCAATACTCGAAATCAGGAAGTTGAGAGGGTAAGGTGAAAATTATTTTTGGCCTGGTAATCCTGGCAATTCTGTTTGCAGTAGGACTGACACTGGGCTCGCAAAACGATCAGCTGGTTCATGTTAACTATCTGCTGGCGCAGGGCGACTATCGCCTTTCTACATTACTGGCGGTGGTATTTGTGGCCGGTTTTGTTATCGGCTGGCTGGTGTTCGGTCTGATATTACTGCGTCTCAAGATGAACAACAGTGGTTTGCGCAAGAAAGTCGAGCGTCAACAAAGGGAATTGGAAGAGCTCAGAGCATTGCCCATTAAGGATTAACGAGCCCTATGCTGGAATTGCTGTTTCTGCTGCTTCCGGTCGCAGCTGCCTATGGCTGGTACATGGGGCGCAGGGGAGTCCGGCAGGATGCTCAAAATAAATCCAATCATTTCTCCCGGCAATACGTTGCCGGGCTGAATTTTCTGCTTTCCGACGAGCCTGACAAGGCCGTTGATCTGTTTATTCAATTGCTGCAGGTCGACAGTGAAACCATTGAAACCCACCTTGCCCTCGGTAACCTGTTTCGGTCCCGGGGTGAAGTTGATCGCGCCATTCGCATACACCAGAATCTGATTGCCCGTCCTAATCTGTTATTGGAACAGCGTCATCTGGCGATGCTGGAGCTGGCGCGGGACTTTCTGGCGGCGGGCTTGCTCGACAGAGCCGAGCATATTCTGGTAGAGCTGAAAAACGACCCGGATTATGAAGAAGAAGCTCTGAGCCAGCTGATGCAAATCTACCAGCAGCTGAAAGACTGGGAGCAGGCCATTACCGTTGCCGAGCGGCTCAAGAAGCGGCGGGGCCTCAAGGCCCTGGTGCCCATGGGGCATTTTTACTGCGAGCTGGCCGAGCAGCAATGGCGTCAGCCAGATGCCAAAGCCGCCATCGTTCAGCTCAAGAAGGCGCTGAAGGCCGATGCGGGCTGCGTCCGGGCCAATATGCGTCTGGCCGCTATTTATATGGAACAGCAGCAATGGTCGCAGGCGGCTCATTGCCTGCTACAGGTCACCGAGCATGATGCGGACTTTATCAGCGAGGTACTGGCAGACTTGCAGTATTGTTACCGGATGCTGGGCAATGAGGCGGAGTTTGTGCAGCGACTGGAGCAGTGGGTCGCCGCAGACAGCGGTGCTACTGCTGTGCTAATGCTGGCCGACAAGGTCGGCGAAACACAGGGTGCTCTTGGTGCCGAGCAACTGGTGTTGTCGCAACTGCAGCGACACCCGACCATGAAAGGCTTTTACCGGCTGATGTCATATCATGCGGCCAATGCGGAGCAGGGCAGGGCACGGGAAAGTCTGGAAATGTTGAAGTCGCTGGTGTCCGAGCAAATCAGGCTCAAGCCCAGCCATCGCTGTGGCCAATGCGGCTTTTCTTCTAAAACATTATTCTGGCAATGTCCTTCCTGCAAACAGTGGGGCTGCATCAAACCGGTGCGTGGCCTCGATGGCGAATAAGTGATGGTGAGGGGGGAGGCGTAAAGAGTGAGGCGTAAAGCGCCAGACACCGAATTTTCGGATGTGGTTTTTACCCCTCTCGGCTTACGCTTTTCTCCTCACGATACGTTGTATAAAAATTAAAGGGTAAACCCATGCAAGATTCAAAAAACCTCGATCCCAAAATCCTGATTGCCCTCGATTTTGCCGATGAACAACAGGCGCGGGCGCTGATTGCTAAACTCGATCCTGCCAGCTGCCGACTGAAAGTCGGCAAGGAAATGTTCACCCTGTTCGGGCCTGACTTTGTACGCTCTCTGGTGCAGGCCGGATTCGATGTTTTTCTCGACCTCAAGTTTCACGATATTCCCAATACCGTCGCCAAGGCGGTGGCCGCGGCTGCAGAGCTGGGTGTCTGGATGGTGAATGTACATGCCAGCGGTGGCCCACGGATGATGCAGGCGGCCCGTGAGGCCTTGCTGCCTTACGGTGACAAGGCGCCCTTGCTGATAGCGGTAACGGTACTGACCAGCATGACAGCTGAAGAGCTGATTCAGGTTGGTGTGCTGCGGTCTCCGGCAGAGCATGTGCTGGCCCTCGCGCGACTGACGCGTGACGCCGGGCTCGACGGCGTGGTCTGCTCGGCTCAGGAAGCCAGCCTGCTGAAAGCTGAGCTGGGGCCCGACTTCAAGCTGGTGACCCCGGGTATTCGCCCGGCCGGCAGCGATGCAGGCGATCAGCGCCGTATCATGACGCCAGAGCAAGCGGTGAGTGCAGGCAGTGATTACCTGGTGATTGGCCGACCGATCACGCAGGCGGCCGATCCGGCGGCCGTACTGACCCAGATCAATCTCAGTCTGATGCCATAATCATTCTTTAAACCCAGCGGTAAGCTTTAAGCCATAAGCTGTCAGTTTTAAGTTAAAGACAAACACTATGGTTTTGTAGACGGTGCCTAGCCATCAGGCTCGGCGCCGTTTGCGGGTTCTTGCGCGCGCTAATGACACAGTTACTAACCTATTCTGATGGGGGCTTCCCATGACACTGCAGTCGGCAGAGCTGCTGAGCATTATCCGCAAGCCGATGCCCTTCGGTAAATACCACGGGCAGCCCTTACTCCGCCTGCCCATGGCCTACCTGTGTTGGCTGGAGCGAAAAGGCTGGCCGGCCGGTACCCTGGGGACAGAGCTGGCACTGGTGTACGAGCTGAAGCTGAACGGCGTCGATCAGCCGTTATACTCATTACTGGAACGGCGTTAACGGCGGTATATTTGCCGGTGCTAACGGAGTAGAAACAAAAACAGGGCCATATGGCCCTGTTTTTAATCATAAGCACATTACTTGCTTATTTGATAAGGAAGTCTTCCAGTGTTTTCTCACCGCTTTCCAGCGCTTGCTGAATAGCGGAAGGTTTACGGCCCTGGCCGGTCCAGGTTTTGTGTTCGCCGTTTTCATCTTGATATTCGTATTTGGCAGGGCGCTTGCTACGTGGAGCACTGGCTTTTTTGCCGGGCTCGGTCAGTTCAACCAGCTCGCTGATATCGATACCATCGGCGGCGAGCAGATCCATATATTCCTTCAGCTTGCGCTCACGTTCTTGTGCAGCGGCCTGTTCGGCGGCTTTGGATTCGCGCTGTTCTTCAATAACAGAAGCCAGCTTGGCTAAGCCTTCTTCCATCTGGTCCAGAGTCAGTTCACGAGTGGCGGCGCGAAGGCTACGAATGTTAAGCAAGGTTTTCAAAAAGTCTGACATTACATACACCTGTTGGGCTATCTTGATTTTATAATAAATTAAATTTACATCTTCATTTTAAATGAAGCAAGTTAATTAATGAGATCATTTCAATAATATTAATTATAAAAGCCATTCCAACAGTAGAATTACGTATATGTCGTTGCATTTTGCGAAATTTAATTGCCGATTAAAAAAGACCAGCTCGGTTATTGAAACTTCATATCCGGGTTGTGTATCGGCGGCTCTACCTGGCCTGAATGTTGGTCTATGAGTACAGCGGTGGCAGACTGAATTTTAAGCATATAAAAACCTGAAACATGGTTTGATCAAAAATAGAACTGTTGTTTTTTGGTCAAATGTGTTGATTTTTATCTTTTTGGCAGTAAAATCCTCCGTCTTACCTGCGTAGAGGTGCATAACGTATCAGTAGACCAGTTCAGGGTGATGCCGTTTATCCTGGTCAAAAGGACGTTATGCCGAAGTCATGTCATTTATCCGATGACTCGGCTGGGATCGGTACCGAAAGGGCCGATACTGTCATGAATAGTTATTCATGATGCGCTATTGCTGGGAAAGAGAAGACGATCTTGATATCGGCCTCCTGCTCCTGGTAGTTATATTGACAACTCAGAATCAGGTATTGCCGTGGAATCACATCCTTTTATTCAGACCTTCTGGTCTCTGCTACCACCCTTGCTGGCCATTGTGCTGGCCATCTTCACCCGTCGTGTCCTGTTGTCTCTGGGACTGGGAATCATCCTTGGTGTACTGTTGCTACAGCAATTCAATCCGCTGACTGCCGTCACGCATCTGGGTGGAAATATTATCGGCCTGTTCTGGTCCGATAATGCCGTCAATGAATGGAATGTTAATATATTACTGTTTTTGCTGCTATTAGGTTGCATTATAAGCATGCTGAGCCGTACCGGTGCCACACTTGCGTTTGCAGAGTGGGCGCAGTCTCGTATTAAAAACCGGCGACAGGCCAAGGTAATGACCGGATTACTGGTATTTATCTTCTTCATCGATGATTATTTTCACAGTCTTTCGGTGGGTACCATTTGTCGGCCAGTGACGGATCGTTTTCATATTTCGCGCGCCAAGCTTGCCTATTTACTGGATTCGACTGCGGCCCCTGTTTGTGTGTTGATGCCGGTTTCTTCCTGGGGGGCTTATATCATTGCACTGGTGGGAGGCATTCTGGCCAGCCACGGCCTCACCGGACAAAGTGCGTTTAGTACTTTTCTGATGATGGGTGCAATGAATTTTTATGCCATTTTCACCCTGCTGATGGTGTTGCTGGTTATCCGGGGTGGCTGGGATCTGGGCGCCATGGCACGGCATGAACAACAGGCCATGAACGGTGAGCTGTTTGACAAGGCCAAAGGCACGCCGCCCGGCGTGGCCGACAGCAGTATCACCGTAGGTCGTGTTAGCGATCTGTTGCTGGCGATAGGCACCCTGACGCTGGTAACGGTGGCGGGCTTGCTGCTGACCGGTGCTCAGGCGCTGGCACAGAACCAGGTGGAATTTTCGCTGCTGGCTGCCCTTGAAAACACCAATGTGGGTCGATCTCTGGTGTTTGGTGGCGTAGCGGGGCTACTGGTCTGCGCCTTCGCCATGTTTAAGCACAAGGCATCGCTGTCAGACTGGGGTCATACCTTGAAGGTCGGGCTCAAGGGTATGTTGCCGGCGATATATATCCTGTTGTTTGCCTGGACCATTGCCGGCCTGATTAGCGAGCTGCAAACCGGTAAATATCTGGCGTCGCTGGTACAGCAAAGCATACCGCTGTTCATGTTGCCGGCTATTCTGTTTCTGCTGGCCGGGGTCATGGCCTTTGCCACCGGCACCAGCTGGGGTACGTTTGGCGTAATGCTGCCCATTGCCGCCGACATGACCATGGCCATTGATGCATCCTTGCTGCTGCCGGGGATGTCGGCGGTGATGGCGGGAGCGGTATTCGGTGATCACTGCTCTCCAATATCTGACACCACTATCCTGTCTTCTACCGGTGCCTCCTGCCACCATATCGATCATGTGATCACGCAGCTGCCTTATGCGCTCTCTATCGCCCTGGTCAGCGTCATTGGCTATCTGGCTCTGGGCTACAGCGCCTCAGTCGGAATGGGCCTGATGGCGGCGCTGGCGGCCTTTATGCTGGTGCTGGCAGGATGGGCCTGGCAACAGCGCGGCCTTTCACCGGCACAGTAACGGCTAACGTTTGGCGGTAAAAAAGGCCCGGTATCAATATGATACCGGGCCTTTTTTGTTGTCATACCTATCCCATTAAACAACCGATCGCTCTTCATCCCGAACAAAGGGCCCGCTCCACCGACCCGCTTCAAGCACCTCCATGTGACGCTCAGCACATGACATCCCTGTCATGTGATGGTCGGTGGAGCAGATCCCTTTGTCCTCCTTGATACTTCGGCGTCGCCTGTTGGTGCAGTCTGCAGACAACTCGGTGTTCCAGAAGAGGTAGCAGAGCCAGCCTCCCCCGACCGTGACATGCCATGGCCGAAAAATGCTCCTGCCGTTCCGGCATTCCCGCCCTCCCTGGCGGTCAGATGGCATGTCCGAGCTTAGAGGGGGCGAGCTTGTCTCGCCGTGACGAATGATTTCAGCCTGACCGAACATCCGGTGAATGTTCGCAGCTGGCGGACATCGTGAGTGTCATTCCCTGTAGCGTGTCGAGGGAGGTGGCTGTGTTGCCTCTGATCTCGGGTTTAAAAATGATCAGATGTTTATTCAAATTGGTATCAGCTTTGCCGGGCAAACAAAAAAAGGAGCCTTTCGGCTCCTTTTGTGTTTGCTATGAAAGATTAAAGCTCGGATTCCATCCGTCGGAAACCCAGTACCACGGTTTTAACAGGCGGGGTATCCATTCGGCTGATCAGGATGCATGCCAGGCCGCCAATCAGGAAGCCGGGTACAATTTCGTACAAATCGAACAGGCCGCCACTCAGTTGCTTCCAGCCGATCACGGTCAGTGCACCCAGCACAATACCGGCAAGGGCACCGTTGCGGGTAAGGCGTGGCCAGTACACAGAGAGAATAATCACGGGGCCAAAGGCGGCACCAAAACCGGCCCAGGCATAGCTGACCAGACCAAGCACGGTCGATTGCGGGTCGAGTGCTATCAGCATGGAGCAGACCGCCACCCCTAACACCGCAAATCGGCCTACCCACACCAGTTCGTTATCACCGGCGGCCGGGCGTAACCAGCGCTTGTAAAAGTCTTCGGTAATGGCGGAAGAGCACACCAGCAACTGGGAATCGATGGTACTCATGATGGCCGACATGATGGCGGCAATCAGCAAACCGGCCACCCAGGGGTTAAACACCGTATTGGCCAGGGCCAGGAAGACGGTTTCCGGGTTATCCAGCGGGGCACCGGCAAAATAGACGGCACCGGCCAGGCCCACACCCAGGGAGCCAATCAGCGACAGCAGCATCCAGCTCATGGCGATACGGCGAGACAGAGGAACGGATTTTGGCGAGTCGATGGCCATAAAGCGGGCCAGAATATGCGGCTGACCAAAGTAGCCCAGTCCCCAGGCCAACAGGCTGATGCCGCTGAGCAGAGAAAAGTCGTGGAACAAGTCCAGTTTGGTTGCGTCCATGGTGCTCAGGGTCGTCAGGGTCTGGTCGATGCCGCCCAGCTCGTTCATCACCGCCCAAGGCACCACTATCAACGCCAGCAGCATCAGTATGCCCTGAAAAAAATCGGTCCAGGATACCGCCAGAAAGCCGCCCATAAAGGTATAAGCGACGATAACGCTGCCACCGATAATCAGTGCGGTCAGGTAGGGCAGGCCAAAGACCTTTTCGAACAGTATGGCGCCACCCACCAGCCCGGAGGCGGTATAGAAAATAAAGAACAGCAGTATGGTGACGGCTGCAATGACCCGGATAAGACCGCTGTTATCGGCCAGCCGATTTTCCAGAAAATCGGGCAGGGTAAGGGAGTCGTTGGCCTGTTCGGTGTAGACCCGCAGCCGCTTGGCCACGAACAGCCAATTGAGCCAGGCTCCGATGACCAGGCCGATGCCAATCCAGGCCTGGTTGATGCCATACAGGTAAACGGCGCCGGGCAAGCCGAGCAGCAGCCAGCCGCTCATGTCCGACGCGCCGACGCTCAGGGCTGCCACGCCGGGACCCAGACGGCGACCACCCAGAATATAATCGCTCAGCGAACTGGTGGCTTTGTAGGCCACCAGACCGATAAGCATGGTCAGCAGCAGATAGCCGACAAAGGTAATCAGAATAGGGAGTTCTATGGTCATAAGTGGGTTCCTGTTGTACCAAACAGCATTTTCGCCTTCCGTGTGGGCGAACTAAACAAATGTTACATCATAAAACCGAATAACTCCCGATTCCTGTAACCTTATGACGGAGTTGCATAATAAATCGACAGGCTTCGCATAGAACTGTCTGATTCAATGTGAATTTTTTGCAAAAAGAAAAGGGTCGGAGTCAGTTTGGAATTCAGTATTCCAGAACATTGACTCCGACCCTTTTTATCCCCATTTACTGTGGTTATATCGCCCTTTCCAGCGAGGCCTTGATCTTGCTGGCCATCTTGCCGACGTCTTCTTCCAGCTCGCTGACCACCACCAGGCGGTTGAGGGTCATGGGGATGACTTCACCGTGATAATGGTCATCCGAGAAGCTGTTTACCAGCTGCAAGGCCCGGTCGGCCGGTACGATAAAGACGTGTACCCTGTCGTGCTCTCCCTGAATCACCAGATGCGCCGCCGGCCCCCCGGCAAACATGCAGTGGTTGGCATAATACACCTTGCCCACATCGGCCATGTCGTTGATACGAGTGCCATAAGGCTCTAATTTGGCGTTGATGGTGCTGAGGCTGACTGCTTCATCCACATATTGGGTGAAAGGCATTTCCCATTGCACATGACTCATCGCCACCTGGCCAATCGAGGGCGGCAGAGGTTCCGCTTCGGCGGAAAAATGCATAAAGCGGGTAGAGAAACCCAGCGCAAAGGTCACGGAAGCGGCCATTGCCAGATGGCGCCAACCGAAACCTTCACGCTTGTCCGGCTGGCGCAACAGGTGCGACAGCATCAGTTTGTCGGGCAGGGTATCGGGCACCGGCTCGTGCAGTGCACGCGCCAGTTTGTGATTGAAGTCTTTTATTTCACCCATAAATTGCCGGTTGCCGGCGTTAGTAGTTGAGGCACTGATAAAGTCAGAACTCTTGTCGTTGGGATCGGCATAAGCCCGACGTCTGAACTCCAGGTCATCCATTGCTTTGGCCTCGCGAGGATTTGTCTTGGTCCATGGCCTCTTTCAGCTTGTTGCGGGCACGAAAGAGGCGGGTCATTACGGTATTCTTGTTCAAGTCCAGTATCTCGGCTATTTCTTCACCACTAAAACCACCCAGTACCTGCAGTAGCAGTGGTTCACGATATTCTTCGGCCAGCTCGGCAATGTGCCGGCGCAGCCATTCGGTTTCCATATCCTGCTCCGGCCCCGGGCTGTGCTTGTCGGGCACCGGCACGCTGTCCAGATCGACCAGATCGAACTGCTTGCGCTCGAAACGACGGGCATTTTCTCGCCGTAATATGGTAATCAGCCATGCCTTGGCGGCTTTTTCGTCTTTCAGGCTGTCCAGCGCCTTCCAGGCACGCAAAAATGTCTCTTGCACCAGATCTTCGGAGACCTGCCTGTCATGGCAAAGCCAGAAAGCATAACGAAACAAGTCGCCATGAAAGGCATACACCAGCGCCTCATAGCGCTTTTGTTTTATTACCATGCTTTTAGAGACCGCATCCGGCTTGGTCTTCTTTCGCCCGAATAAAGAAATCATTGTTCACCGTTGAAATAGGGTGGCTAAATTCAGTCTACTCACTCTTAAAGTCTCGTGCGAGCAATGATTGATGACGGATTATTGTGTTATTGATGCTGATATTGCCGTAAAAAACGCCATCATAGTGACTGATAACCCATCATTTATCGGACATCAATATTTTCAAGCGGCTGTTTAAAACCGGGCATGCCGTTGCTAAGATACCAGGGAGGTCAGACCTCTTTCCGAGCCGAAATTTGCAACTGCGCGGTTTGCCACTTCTGGCTTATAACAAGGAGCGTACATGTCGCCGACTAACCCATTAACTACCCGCAATGGCGATCGTATCGCCATTGTTTCCGGGCTGAGAACGCCGTTCGCCCGCCAGGCCACCGCCTTGCGTGGCATATCGGCGCTGGAGCTGGGCACCATGGTGGTGAACGAACTGCTGGCACGTACGCCCATGGCGGCGACCGAGGTACAGCAACTGGTGTTCGGCCAGGTGATACAGATGCCCAGGGCCCCCAACATTGCCAGAGAAATCGTGCTGGGCACAGAGCTGCCGGTCGGCACCGACGCCTTTAGTGTGACCCGCGCTTGTGCCACCAGCTTTCAGGCGGTGTCTAGCCTGGCCGAGTCGATGTTGGCCGGGCAGGTTCAGGTAGGTATTGCCGGTGGCGCCGACTCTGCTTCGGTGCTGCCTATAGGAGTCTCGACGCGTCTGGCCGAGGCCTTGCTGGATCTGAGCAAGGCCAAATCTTTCGGTGCAAAACTGGCGATACTGCGGGGTCTTGGACTCAAGGATCTGGCGCCGGTACCGCCGGCGGTGGCCGAATATTCCACCGGCTTGTCGATGGGGCAGACCGCCGAGCAGATGGCCAAGAGCCACGGCATCGGCCGTGAGGCCCAGGATGAGCTGGCGCACCGCTCTCATCAACTGGCCACCGAAGCCTGGCAGCAGGGCTGGCTGACGGATGAAGTCATGGCTGCCCATGTGCCGCCGTTCAAGGCAGCCTTCGAGCAGGACAACAATATACGTACCCAGTCCACCCTGGCCGATTACGGCAAGCTCAAGCCCGCCTTTGACCGCCGTCACGGCACCGTGACCGCTGCTAATAGTACCCCCCTGACCGATGGTGCCGCCGCCGTGCTGATGATGACCGAAAGCCGGGCGAAAGAGCTGGGCCTGACGCCGCTCGGCTACCTGCGCAGTTATGCCTATGCAGCCATTGAGGTGCAACACGACATGCTGCTGGGCCCGGCCTATGCCACGCCGCTGGCCCTGGAACGGGCCGGTTGTACCCTGGCGGACATGGACCTGATTGACATGCACGAGGCCTTTGCCGCCCAGACCCTGGCCAACCTCAAGATGTTTGAAAGCCACACCTTTGCCGAGCGCGAGCTGAACCGGGCTCGGGCCATCGGCGAGGTGGACATGAGCAAGTTCAACGTACTGGGTGGCTCTCTGGCCTATGGTCATCCCTTTGCCGCCACCGGTGCGCGCATGATCACCCAAACCCTGAGAGAGCTTAACCGCCGCGGTGGTGGCCTGGCACTGACCACCGCCTGCGCCGCCGGCGGCCTGGGCGTGGCCATGGTACTGGAGGCAGCACAATGACCGATGCTATGACCAAAACAAGGACCGAACAGATGACTTCTTCCACCTTTACTCTGCGTAATGAAGACGGCATCGGCATCATCACCATGGACGTGCCGGGCGAGCGCATGAACACACTGCGCGCCAGTTTCGTTGACGAAATAAAAGCACTGCTGGCCGAGATTGCCGCCGACAGCAGCATCAAGGGGCTGGTGCTGTGTTCGGGCAAGCCCGACTCCTTTATTGCCGGGGCCGACGTACGCATGCTGAATGAGTGCACCAGCGCCGGGCAGGCTGCGGCCCTGTCCCGCGCCGGGCAGGACATATTCAACGAGCTGGCGGCACTCAAGATACCCTTGATAGCCGCCATTCACGGCCCCTGCCTGGGCGGCGGTCTGGAGCTGGCGCTGGCTTGTCATGGCCGGGTGTGCAGCGACGACGGCAAGACCCGACTGGGATTGCCGGAGGTGCAACTGGGGCTCATTCCCGGCTCCGGCGGTACCCAGCGTTTGCCTCGATTGGTGGGTCTGACCCGGGCACTGGACATGATGCTGACCGGCAAGCAGCTAAGGCCCAAACAGGCGTTAAAAGCCGGGCTGGTGGATGACATGGTGCCGCACAGTATACTGCTCGACACGGCAGTCGCCCTGGCGCGCGAGGGCAAACCGAAACGTTCCCGCAAAAAAGACCTGAAAACCCTTCTGCTTGCAGCCAACCCCATTGGCCGCAAGCTGGTGTTCGACAAGGCGCTCAGCACCCTACGTCATAAAACCCGTGGCAAGTACCCGGCGCCGGAGCGTTTGCTGGAGGTGGTGCGTACCGGCCTGAACCAGGGTATAAGCAAGGGGCTGGCCGCCGAAGCCACGGCCTTTGGCGAGCTGGTGATGAGCCCTGAGTCGGCGGCGTTGCGCCAGCTGTTTTTCACCACCACCGACATGAAGAAGGAAACCCGCTGGCAGGGAGAAGATCCAAACTCGCTTGCCCGCATCGGCGTGCTGGGCGGCGGCCTCATGGGTGGCGGCATCGCCTTTGTCACCGCCACCAAAGCCGGCTTGCCGGTACGCATCAAGGACATTTCCCACAAGGGCATCAATCAGGCCATGGCCAACGCGCATGGTTTGTTGGCGACCAGGGTGAAGAAGAAACAGCTGCGGGATAGCGAGATGCAACGGCAGCTGGCGCGGATCACCGGCACCCTGGATTACAGCGGCTTCGAGCGGGTCGATTTGGTGGTGGAAGCTGTGTTTGAAGATCTGGAGATCAAGCGGCAGATGGTGGCTGAGGTAGAGGCGAACTGCCCGGCGCACACTATCTTTGCCACCAATACCTCGTCGCTGCCCATTCACCAGATTGCCGAAGGCGCGGCCCGGCCCGAGCAGGTGGTGGGGCTGCATTACTTCAGCCCTGTCGACAAGATGCCGCTGGCGGAAATCATCCCTCATGTGGGCACCAGCCCTACTACAGTGGCAACGGCGTTGAAACTGGCCCGGGCTCAGGGCAAGACGCCGATAGTGGTGCAGGACAAAGCCGGTTTTTACGTAAACCGGATACTGGCCCCTTACCTCAACGAGGCAGCGCGGCTGCTGCTGGAAGGCGAGCCCATCGAGGCCATCGACAGTGCGCTGCTGGATTACGGTTTTCCGGTGGGGCCCATGACATTGCTGGACGAAGTGGGCATCGACGTGGCCGCCAAAATCTCGCCCATTCTGGTGCGGGAGCTGGGTGAGCGCTTCACCGCCCCCGACGTGTTCGGCAAGCTGCTGGACGACAAGCGGCACGGCAAGAAGAACGGCCGCGGCTTTTACCGTCACGACAAAAAAGGCAAACACAAGCCGGTGGATGAGAGTCTGTATTCGTTGTTGGGTATCAAGCCTCACAGTCGACTGCCGGCTCAGGAACTGGCCGAGCGCTGTGTGCTCTTGATGCTGAACGAGGCGGCACTGACCCTGGACGAGGGCGTAATTGCCTTGGCCCGGGACGGCGACATCGGCGCCATCTTCGGCATCGGCTTCCCGCCCTTCAGCGGTGGCCCCTTCTATTACATGCACCAGCAGGGCATTCAAGCCGTGCTGGATAAAATGGAAGAATACGGCCGCAAATACGGCGAACGTTTCACCCCCTGCGAGCCGTTACGCCGGATGGCAGAAAGCGGGAAAAGTTATTACTGAAAAGCAGCCGTAGGCGCCGCTTCAGCCGGCGCGAATTTTCAGACGGTGCTATGCCTGCAGAATCGGCACCGTCTGCTCCGGCAGCTAAAGCGCCGGCTACAAAACCACGGCGCCGATGTTTGGCCATGCTGTAGGCGCCGCTTCAGCCGGCGCAAATTTTCAGACGGCGCTATGCCTGCAGAATCGGCACCGCCTGCTCCGGCAGCTAAAGCGCCGGCTACAAAAACACGGCGCCGATGTCTGGTCATGCTGTAGACGCCGCTTCAGCCGGCGCGAATTTTCAGACGGTGCTATGCCTGCAGAATCGGCATCGTCTGCTCCGGCAGCTAAAGCGCCGGCTACAAAAACACGGCGCCGATGTCTGGCCATGCTGTAGGCGCCGCTTCAGCCGGCGCAAACCGTCAGACAACGCAAGCCCCACAGACATAACGCCAATCCTGCAACCATGGTGTGTGTCTTTAACTTAAAGCTCACGGCTTGCAGCTTGGTTTCCGCTTTGCCTCACGTTTTTTCCGTTTGCCCTTGAAATCCACCCGGCCAGCCCCATCTTTCTGTACAGAAGTCAAACCCAAGCAAGGAACTCAAGATGTCAGAAGCTGTGCATACCGAAACTCATGGTTTTCAAACCGAAGTCAAACAACTGCTCAACCTGATGGCCCACAGCCTCTATTCCAATAAAGAGGTGTTTCTGCGCGAGCTGGTGTCCAACGCCGCCGACGCCGCCGACAAACTGCGCTTCAAGGCGCTGTCTGACAGCGCCCTCTATGAAGCGGACGGCAACCTGCGGGTGCGTCTGGTGCTGGACAAAGACAACAAGACCCTGACCATCTCCGACAACGGCCTCGGCATGAGCCGGGACGAAGTCATCGAGCACCTGGGCACCATCGCCAAATCCGGCACCAAGTCCTTTTTCGGCCAGCTGTCTGGCGATCAGGCCAAAGACTCCCAGCTGATCGGCCAGTTTGGCGTAGGCTTCTACTCCGCCTTTATCGTGGCCGACAAGGTCACCGTGCTCAGCCGCGCCGCCGGTCTGCCTACCGACCGGGGTGTACGTTGGGAATCCGACGGTGACGGCAGCTTTACCGTGGCCGACATAGAAAAGGCCGGTCGCGGCACCGACGTTATTCTGCACCTGCGTGAAGCCGAGCTGGAATTCCTCGACGACTGGCGCCTGCGCAGCATCATCGGCAAATATTCCGATCACATCAGCATCGCCGTGGAAATGTGGAAAGACGGCGAGCCCGAGCAGGCAGTGGAAGACGGCGAAACCATCGCCGCCACCGAAGGCGAGTGGGAGCAGGTAAACAAGGCCACCGCCCTGTGGACCCGTTCCAAGGGTGAGGTGAGCGACGAAGAATACCAGGAATTCTACAAGCACATCTCTCACGACTATCAGGACGCCCTGGGCTGGAGCCACAACAAGGTAGAAGGCAATCAGGAATACACCAGCCTGCTGTATGTGCCCGCCAAGGCACCGTTCGACATGTGGAACCGGGATCAGAGCCACGGCCTCAAGCTGTATGTGCAGCGGGTGTTCATCATGGATGATGCCGAGCAGTTTATGCCAACATACCTGCGGTTCGTGAAAGGGGTGCTCGACTCCAACGATCTGCCGCTGAACGTATCGCGCGAAATTCTGCAAGACAACAAGATCACCGCCCAGCTGCGCAAGGCCTGCAGCAAGCGCGTGCTGACCATGCTGGAGCAGATGGCGAAGAACGACGCCGACAAATACCAGGGCTTCTGGAAAGAGTTCGGCAACGTGCTGAAAGAAGGCCCGGCCGAAGACTACGGCAACCGCGAGCAAATCGCCGGTCTGCTGCGCTTCGCCAGCACCCATAACGACTCCGATGCCCAGACAGTGTCGCTTGAAGATTACATAGCGCGCATGAAGGAAGGTCAGGACAAGATCTACTACATCACCGCCGACAGCTATGCCGCCGCTAGTCACAGCCCGCACCTGGAAATCTTCCAGAAGAAGGGCATCGAAGTACTGCTGATGTGGGAGCGGGTCGACGAGTGGCTGATGAACCACCTGAGCGACTTCCAGGACAAGCAGTTCGTGTCCGTCACCAAGGGTGAACTGGACCTGGGCGAGCTGGACGACGAAGAAACCAAGAAAGCGCAGGAAGAAGCCAAAGAAGCACTGGCACCGTTGCTGGATCGGGTAAAAACCGCATTGGGCGACGAGATCAAGGAAGTGCGTCTGACCCATCGTCTGACCAGCACCCCTTCTTGTGTGGTGGCCGGTGAGCATGACATGAGCACCCAGATGATCAAGCTGATGCGCTCTGCCGGTCAGCCGGTGCCCGAGCAGAAGTACATTCTGGAGCTGAACCCAGAGCACGTGCTGGTGAAAAAACTGGAAACCCTGGCAGAAGGTGACCAGTTCAACGAGTGGTCCCAGCTGCTGCTGGAGCAGGCCCAGCTGGCCGAGCAGGGCGGTCTTAAAGACCCCGCCGCCTTTGTGGCCCGCATCAACCGCCTGCTGCTGGGTTAATCTTCCCCGCTGAATAAACCAAAAACCCGGCCAGGCGCCGGGTTTTTTATTTCTCGGTGTCATGTCTTGTAGCCGGCGCTTCAGCCGCCGGGGCAGACAACATCGATTCTGCAGGTATCAAGCTGTTTGTGGGTTTGCGTAGGGTCGACTTATTTTAGGTAAAGAGTATTCGACCGATGGTGTTGCACCCAGGTGGGGCAGGCGTCGTTCTGCTCCCTCCCCTTAGCCTCGAATTTGGCAGAACTACAGCGGGGTGCAAGGCAAGGGGAGGGTTGGGGAGGGGTTACTGGCGAATACCCGCGTGATGCCTGCAACCTCGCTGCCAAGGGGGAGGGGCTGTTCGGCGCCATACCTGAAAATTCGCGCCGGCTAAAGCGGCACGGTTAACCCAGCGCCTTGATCCCCGAACGGGCAAACTCGATAAGCGCCTGATGATAATCCGGTGCGATCACATCGTGCACAATCACGGGATCCACTTCGAGGTAGTCATGCACCAGCGCATTTCTGAGCCCGATCACCTTGCGCCAGGGGGTGCTTTTGTCAATAACCCCTTTTTCAACCAGCCGGTTGAACGCGGTAAGCGCTTCATTACTGGCCATGCCGGTTTCTTTTTTGGCCCAGTGCTTGGCCAGACCAATGCATGATTCTATGAGCACTTGCAGAGTTCTCTCTGCCGCTCTTTGTTCAAAACGGCTCCAGGGGGCTTGTTGCAATCGCCGCTGCAGCTCGGTCAAATCTGGTCGACATGTTCTTTTTGCGCATTCAGGTAGGCATTTGGTCCGGTGTTAACCATGTTGTTCTCCGGCTTTGTGGGCATGAACGTAATCCAGCTCCCACATGGAATAAATACGCTGCTCTGCCTGCATTCGGTTAGAAGGGGACAGGTCCAGTAACAGCTTGCCCTGGCTCAGCACACTCCAGCCAAGGGGGACGGGAGCAATGGCCAGGTCCACCACACTAATGGTGCCTTCCAGCATGGCAAGCTGATGTTGCCAGTCTATCGCTACTTCTTCCGGCCTTAGCCGGCGAGACAATGCATCTGGCTCCCAGAGGGTAAAGACCACCGCCAGATCGTAGTCGCTACCGGCATGATGCTCCCCCCTTGCCCGCGAACCATAAAGCCAAAGAGCGGCAATATCTGAACGCTGGCGCGCCAGCTCAATAATGTTCGCCAGTTGCTCCATATGCACTCCTGTGGGGTGGCGGTCTGAGAATAAGACGTTTAAACCATAGCTTCCTGTCCATGGCAACTTTAACATCTTTCTTTGTATCATCCGCATGGGTCGGAAGCTGCCGGGGCAAACGGCGCCGATGCTGCAGACACAGCACCGCTTGCAGATTCGCGCCAGCTAAAGCGGCGCCTGCAGGTATCACACGGTACCGTGTTTTTGTAGCCGGCGCTTTAGCTGCCGGAGCAGACGGTGCCGATTCTGCAGATATGGCGTTGTTTGTTGGTTCACGCCAGCTAAAGCGGCGCCTGCAGGTATCACACGGTACCGTGTTTTTGTAGCCGGCGCTTTAGCTGCCGGGGCAGACGGCGCCGATTCTGCAGATATGGCGTTGTTTGTTGGTTCGCGCCAGCTAAAGCGGCGCCTGCAGGTATCACACGGTACCGTGTTTTTGTAGCCGGCGCTTTAGCTGCCGGAGCAGACGGTGCCGATTCTGCAGGCATAGCACCGTCTGAAAATTCGCACCGGCTGAAGCGGCGCCTACAGCATGGCCAAACATCGGCGCCGTGGTTTTGTAGCCGGCGCTTTAGCTGCCGGGGCAGACGATGCCGAGTCTGAAGATATGGCATTGTTTGCAAATTCGCGCCAGCTACAGCTGCATGACGCTTTGTCTCCTTGCACTACAGCTTGCCGGATGACAGGTTAGCCCCCATAATAAGCAGCAAAGTACGTCATTGGCGCACACCATGATTTTTATCGAAACACCAATTTTTACCTCTGACGTCAAGGATTTACTGGGTGACGACGAATATCGGGAGCTACAGCAGCACCTGGCAATCAACCCGAAATCCGGGCCCGTTATTCAGGACACTGGTGGCCTCAGGAAAGTTCGCTGGAGTGCACAAGGAAAAGGGAAACGAGGTGGAGTCAGGGTGATTTACTATCATGTCAGCTCGGATAGCCAGATAAGAATGATACTTATCTATAAAAAAGGTGTTCAAGACGACTTAACACCAGAGCAAAAGAAGATCTTACGTACAATCAACGAGAGGTGGAGTCATGGATAACGAATTATTCGATCGTCTGGCCGAAAGCATGACCCAAATGGATGAAATTGTTAAAGGAGAGCGCCAGCCTTCCCGCGAAATGGTTGTCAATGCCATCATGGTAAAGACGATACGCAGAAATACCGGACTGACTCAACAGCGTTTCGCCAAGCTGATTGATGTCAATGTTGGTACTCTGCGTAACTGGGAACAAGGGCGCCGCGAGCCCACAGGTCCGGCAAAAGCACTGCTACGGGCGATTGAACGCGACCCCAAGCATGTGTTGAAAGCATTATCTTGACTGTTTTTGTAGCCGGCGCTTTAGCCGCCGGGCAGACGATGCCGATTCTGCAGATATGGCGTTGTTTGCAAATTCGCGCCAGCTAAAGCGGCGCCTACAGCCCAATCCAAACATCGGTGTTTTGGTTTTTTCTTACCGCTGACAGCTTACCGCTGACAGCTTACCGCTTAAAGCTCCCCAAAGGGGCTAACGCCTCCCACAAATACCGGGCTTTGCGCAGGCGGCGATGGGCCCAGCGCAACAAGGTGTTGTTCGGCTCTTTGAACTGTTCCCGTTCCCGGGCCAGCCGCCAGGCCATGCGCAGCGGGGTGCTGTACAGGCCGGTGGCATAGTCCACATAAGTGGGGTACCAGGCATAAGTGGCATACACCAGGGCGGCCAGGGGCAGGGCACGACCCCGGCGCTCCACAGGGTGCATATCGAGAGTCAGCCCCCAGCCGGCATAAAACGGCTGACCCCAGACCGTAACCGGTTTGCCGCGGATCAAGGCTTCCAGTCCGGTAAGTGAGGTGAGGGTATGCACCGTATCGCATTCATCCAGGCAGGCCACAATTCCGGCCCGGGTTTCTACCGTGTCCGCACAGCATTCAAGCACCGCATCCGGTACCTGGCCCTTGCGATTGCCACTCACCACATCCGGATGTGGCTTGAACACGATAAAGGCCTCGGGATGATCCCGGCGCACCGCCTGCAGCAGGGCTGCATTGCCCTTTACAAAGGGGCTGCCCAGCTGAATGGAGGCATCATCATCCACCTGGCCGGGCACCAGTATTATCGGGCGCCCCGCCGCCTGCTGCCGCCACTGTGGTCGGGCATTATCGCCTACATTGTATTTGGTGAGCGCCTGCTCCCTGAAATGAATGACCAGCTGTTCGCCCAGCTGTAACTCGAGGGCAGAAAAGTCATGCCCGGCAAGATACCGCTCAATGGCGCTGGGCGTGCGCGGGTCGTAATACATGCCCAGATTGTCGACCACCAGCGAGCCCGGACGACGCAGATCCGATCCCAGCCCCACCGAGCGTAAAAAGCCGTCTTCCATCCGCCACACCGGCAAAGCGCCGTTGGCCAGTTCCGATTCAAAACGGCGACCCCAGACCAAGACCGCCTCTTTGTCATTCCCGCGCAGGCGGGAATCCATATTTTGCGAATGGCCGAATGAATTCGACCCTGCGGGGAGTCGGTCTACAAACTTCACATCTCGGGCATAGCGGCTTAAAAACCGGGGGGTAAAACGCCGTCGCCAGAGCGAAAAACCCACCGCATACAGGGTATCCACTATTGGTACCGGGCTGCGCTGAGCCAGAATCAAATCCAGTAAATCTTCCAGTTCGCAGCGCTCACCGGTAATAGGGTCCACATAACGGCAATAACGCAAATAAGCGGCCGCCAGCAGTTGCGGTACGGTACGGGGTTCGCCTCGACGCGGAATAGCTACCCGGTCGTCGGTGACGCCCCAGCCGGCATAAAAGGGTGCGCCAAAACACACCACTGGCTTGCCGGCCAGCAAGGCCTCAAAGCCCAGCTGCGAGGTGACCGTATACACCTTGCTTACCGCCGCCATCAGCGCAAACGGGTTAACCGCATCGGCCAACAGCAGCACATCGTCATCGGCAACATCCGTTAAATAGCCCTGCTTTTTGCCCAGCAACACATCCGGATGAGTACGCACAATAATCTGCGCCGTTGGGTTATCTGCTTTAGCGGCAGCCAGCATATCGGCAAAGCTTCGCTCGCAGGCCTGCCCCAGTCGCACCGCCGGATCGCCCCGGGTCTGATCAATCACCAGCACCCGGGGGCGAGACGTATCCAGGCGCTCAGCCACCGCCGGTGGCAGCTGGTTATCGGCATAGCAGTTGTATTTGGTAATGCCTTCATGGCCAAGCAAGGCTTGCAACTGCTCAGCCCGCTGCTGCCACTGCGCGTTCCACCAGCTCATGTCATCCAGCATCTGCTCAAGCTGGCTTGGGCGAGTGGTGTCGTAATACACGCCCACTTCATCCACTATCAGCGACAAGCGAGATGCCCCGGAGGCCGGGTGACCGATATAACCCACAAAACCGTCTTCCAGCTGCCAGAAGGGTAGGGCACGCTTGGCTGCAAGGGCGCGGGCTTTTTGTGTGTTGGGCTTCATGCCCCAGCCGACCACAGCAGCTAATTCAGGAGTTGCCTGCTTGCCAAGATAATGAGGAGATAGAAACGCATTCAGTACCCGGCGCTGGCGCCAGATACCGCGAGAGGTGGTAAGCAGCATAAAAGATATAAAACCCCGTTATTTTTGTAGCCGGTGCTTCGACTGCCGGATCATACGGCGCCGATTCTGCAGGTATGGCGTCGTCTGCCCATTTTCGCGTCAGCTAAAGCGCCGGCTACAAAATCCAATACAATACCCAACATCGATGTTTGGCCATGTTGTAGGCGCCACTTTAGCTGCCGGTCCTGCGGAGCAGGATGTAATCAAGCTATCAGCTTGCCGGCAGTTTGGCATCGGTAAACAACGGCGCTTGCTGATCTTTCTGCGATAGCAAAGGATCATCTTTCAAAGGCCAGTCTATGGCAAGTGTGGGATCATCCCACCGAATGCAACGTTCGTGCTCGGGAGCATAATAATCGGTGGTTTTATAAAGAAACTCGGCTACGTCAGACAACACCAAAAAACCGTGGGCGAAGCCTTCGGGGATCCACACCTGGCGTTTATTTTCGGCCGATAAAAACACGCCCTCCCACTGGCCAAACGTAGGGGAGTTGGGTCGAATATCTACCGCCACATCAAATACTTCACCCAAGCTACATCGCACCAGTTTGCCTTGCGGCTGTGCAACTTGATAATGCAGGCCACGCAGTACGCCCCTGGCCGAGCGGGAGTGGTTATCCTGAACAAATTTAACCGGTCGACCAGCAGCCGGCTCAAATTGTCGTTCGTTGAAGCTTTCAAAGAAAAAGCCTCGTTCGTCACCAAACACCCTGGGCTCGATAATCAATACATCGGGAATGCCGGTTTTAATGATATTCATGCTTTAAACCCAGGTTGAATAAGACGTAACAAATACTGGCCGTAAGCGTTTTTAGCGAGCGGAGCTGCCAGTTGACGCACCTGCTCGGCATTTATAAAGCCCTTGCGGTAGGCGATTTCTTCGGGGCAGGCGACTTTTAGCCCCTGGCGATGCTCTATGGTCTGAATAAAATTACTGGCCTCGTTCAAACTCTCGTGAGTGCCGGTATCCAACCAGGCATAACCACGGCCCATAATCGACACCGACAACGCTTCTTGCTTCAGGTAGTGGTTGTTGATGTCGGTAATTTCAAGCTCACCTCTAGCCGAAGGTTTCAACCCTTTTGCTATATCAACCACATGGTTATCGTAAAAATACAGACCGGTGATGGCATAGTTACTTTTGGGCAGAACCGGTTTTTCTTCCAGTGACAAAGCCTGTCCCTGTTCATTGAACTCCACAACACCGTAACGCTCGGGATCATGCACATGGTAGGCGAACACGGTGGCACCTTCTGCTTGCGCACTGGCTTGCATTAATTCCGCCTGCAGGTTGTGACCGTAAAAAATATTGTCACCCAGCACCAGGGCGCAATTATCCTGGCCGATAAAGTCTTCGCCAATCAAAAATGCCTGGGCCAGACCATCCGGACTTGGTTGCACCGCATACTGCAGGTTAAGCCCCCACTGACTACCGTCACCCAGCAGCTGTTCAAAACGTGGCGTATCTTGTGGCGTACTGATGATCAGAATATCGTGAATACCGGCCAGCATCAGGGTGCTGAGCGGATAGTAGATCATCGGCTTGTCGTAAACCGGTAGCAGCTGTTTGCTGACCGCCATGGTTACCGGATAAAGCCGGGTGCCGGAGCCACCAGCCAGAATAATGCCTTTACGCTTGTTCAATGGCTTGCTCCAGAATGTCGGTGAGCGTATGTTTTACCCCATGCTGCCAGGGCGGCAAGGTCAGGCCAAAAGCGGCTTCTAGTTTGTTGCAGTTCAGGCGGGAGTTTAGCGGGCGCGCCGCCGGAGTGGGCCAGGCAGTGGTGAGAATGGGCACGAGCTGCGTAAGGGCCAGCGGTACACCGACCCGGCGGGCCTGCTCAAATACCAAAACCGCATAGTCATGCCAGCTGGTTTCTCCTTTGGCGGCAAGATGATAAAGCCCGGCCAGTGCCGGCTGCTGCATAGTCTGGCGCAGGGTATGGGCCGTGACATCGGCAATCAACTCGGCACCGGTGGGGGCCCCAATTTGATCGCTGATCACATTCAGCTCAGTACGCTCGTTACCCAGCCGCAACATGGTTTTAGCAAAATTATTGCCTCGGGCAGCATAAACCCAGCTGGTGCGAAAAATCAGGTAACGCGAGCAATATTGAGCAATGGCCTGCTCACCGGCCAGTTTGCTGGCGCCATAGTGGTTGAGCGGTGCGGTTGGGTCTTGCTCTTGCCAAGGAATGCTGCCCGAGCCGTTAAACACATAATCGGTGGAATAGTGCACCAGCCAGGCCTTCAGTGCCTCAGCCTCTTTAGCCAGCACGGCCACACTGGTTGCATTTATCTGTGTAGCCAGCTCAGGCTCGGCTTGTGCCTTGTCTACCGCCGTATAAGCGGCGGCATTAACGATGACATCCGGCCTGAGCGCTCGTAAAGTGCGAGCCAGTTCAACCGGTCTGCTCAAATCACCGCAGTACTCAACCGCATGACGATCCAGCGCCGTTACTCGCCCCAGTGGTGCCAGCGCGCGCTGCAGTTCCCAGCCAACCTGGCCATTTTTACCTAACAATACAATATGCACGCATTTTGCCTTTCATAATTAAAGCCCTGCGGGCAGCCATAAAGCTGAACCGTATCTGTATGTAGGGTCGAATTTATTCGACAAACATGGCAGCACGGCCTGAAAACGGTCGAATGGATTTGACCCTACATTGGTTGTGTTTGTCTTTAACTGATCGCTTACAGCTTAAGGCTTACCGCGTTGTTTCACATTGCTTACCCAATCTTCATTGGCCAGATACCACAGCACGGTTTTACGAATGCCGGACTCAAAGGTTTCTTGTGGTTTCCAGTCCAGGTCACGTTCAATTTTGGTGGCATCAATGGCATAGCGCCGATCGTGGCCGGGGCGGTCGGCAACGTGAGTGAGAAGTGAGGAGTAAGGCGTGAAGTGTGAAGGGGCCAGTTCGTCGAGTATGTTACAAATAGTGTGTACCATTTCTATATTTTGCTTTTCGTTGTGACCACCAATGTTGTAGGTTTCCCCCACCTCACCACGGGTGACTACTTCATACAGGGCCTGGGCATGATCTTCCACATACAGCCAGTCGCGAACTTGATCACCCTTACCGTAAATAGGCAGTGGCTTGCCTTCCAGTGCGTTGAGGATCACCAACGGAATCAGCTTTTCGGGGAAGTGATAAGGCCCGTAGTTGTTGGAGCAGTTGGTAATGAGCGTGGGCAGGCCGTAGGTACGCTGCCAGGCTCTTACCAGATGATCACTGGAGGCCTTGGAAGCGGAATAGGGGCTGCTGGGCGCATAAGGTGTGGTTTCGGTAAAGAGATCATCGATGCCGTGCAAATCACCATAGACTTCGTCGGTAGAAACATGATGAAAACGAAACGTCGCCTTGCGCCCGGTATCCAGCTGGTTCCAGTAATGGCGGGCGGCTTCCAGCAGGGTATAGGTGCCGACGATATTGGTGTGGATGAACTCCGCCGGGCCGGAAATGGATCTGTCAACATGGCTCTCTGCCGCCAGATGCATCACCGCATCCGGTTGGTGCTCGGCAAAGAGCGCATCCAGTCCGGCCCGGTCGCAGATATCCAGTTTGGCAAAGTGGTAGCGTGAAGAATCCGCCACCCCGGCGAGGGATTGCAGGTTGCCGGCATAGGTGAGTTTATCCACATTAACCACGGCATCTGGCGTGTGATGGATGATGCGGCGTACCACGGCAGAGCCGATAAAGCCGGCCCCGCCGGTAACGAGAATTTTGCGCATTGTGTTTCCGTGCAAATATCAATCAATTGTTCGGTTTGTAGCCGTTATTACAGATCTTTGTTGGTTTTGTGTAGCCAGCGCTTTAGCTGGCGAAAACTTGCAAACAATACCAAACAAACAGAGCCCTAAAAACCTGCTACGCAGCCCCTGCAGCTAAAGCGCCGGCTACAAGGGAAAAACCTGATGTTTTGCGTTTTCCAACATCTTCTTCCTGCTTTGTTCATCGTTGCTCAGCCGTAAAATCTCATCTGCCCAGGCTTGCTGGTCCATCGGCAGCAGCACGCCATTGTGCTGGTGACGGATAATCGAGCGATATACCGGATGGTCGGCATAAATACCCACGGCACCAGCCTGGGTAATATCGAAAAACTTGGTGTGAGCACGGGCGGCATTGAAGCGGTTTTCCAGCAAGGGCGCCAAGCCAATGGTGCGACCAGGCCGGCTTAACAGCGCCTGATAGGCTGGCCATTCCATGGGGTACAGCACATGTACCCGGGGCAGGGCCGTAAACCGGTTGCGTACTTTACTATTGCCTATCAGCTCAAAACTCAGGGTGTGATCCTGGTTTAGTACCTGCTCCACCATTGGATAGAGCCATTCAAGCTCTTGGCTGTGCGAAGCCGAGCCATGATAAAACAGGGTTTTTTGAGCACTTAACCCCGAACCCACACCAGAGTAGGGTGACTGCGGTTGCAGGACTGTAGGCTGCCAGCTGACGTATTTTTCCGCCAGCCAGGGGGTAGATACCCATAGTTCCGCCCCCATTTTTTTCAGCCAGGCCTGGTGCCGCCAGGCCAGTCGGTAGAGCTTCCAGCGATAGCGTATTGGCAGGCCCGTATGAGGGCGTAAATCGAACAGATCATCGTCCATAAAGAGCACTAACCGACTCATTTTCTGTCGGTTTTTTTCCACCCATTGTCGCCAGGCCGGTGTGATATAACGAACAAAGATGACTGTTGGTAACGATTCATCTAATAATGGCGGTGAATCATCAAGCCTCAGAGTGGTTATTTCCTCCCCGTTGGCATCGAGCCAGGGACGCACAAAAAAGTCGCTGGTAGGATTGGCGCCCTGTTCCACTATCAGGGCTCTGGGCTGCCGGCTTACCACGGCCAGCCTACCCGAGGGATCTTGCCCGGCTTAAAGTCCGGCTGCGAGTAATTGAGGTTGGGATTATAAAAGGGGTCGCGTTCAATGATATGCCCCCAGCGGTTGCGCATATACTCCGCCTCACGTTTGGCTCTGGCCTGTTTTTCCGGCGAGTCGTCTTTGCCGCGAGAAACGGACTCATGGTGATACAGCTCCGCATAAGGGGTATAAATCACCCGTTGTCCGGCCTCCCTTACCCGCAGACAATAATCCACATCATTAAAAGCCACGGTCAGGTTGGTTTCATCCAGGCCGTCTAGCTCCTGATACAGCTGTTTATGCGTTACAAAGCAAGCGGCGGTAACGGCAGACAAATCCTGAGCCAGCATGGCCCTGTGCATATAACCGGGGTCGTCTGCCTCCAAAATACCATGCAAGTGGGTAGCGCAGCCGCCGGGGCCCAGCACGTCACCGGCATGCTGCACCCGGCCATCACTGAAATACAGCCGGGCACCTACCACGCCAACACCGGGTTGTAGCAGGCGGGAAACCATTTCTTCCAGCCAGCCGGGGCTGATCACCTCGGTGTCGTTATTCAGCAGGCAGATCACATCTCCTGTTGCCTGCTCTACCGCAAAATTATTGATGGCAGAAAAGTTAAAGGGATGAGCGTAATGCAGCACCTTTACCCGACCGTCTGTTTCCAGTTGCTCCAGGTATGCCAAGGCCGCCGGCTCACTGCTCTGGTTATCCACAATAAGCAGTTCATAGTCCGGCCAGGTGGTTTTTTGCAGCAGGCTTTCTACACAGGTTTTCAGATAGTGCAGGGCATCTCGGGTGGGCACCACAATAGATACTTTAGGCAGGTTTTCTGGCTGCTGATAACGCACTCGCAGATGTGCCCCTTGCGGCTCTACCTTTGCCGCTATCTCATGCCTGCGCAAGTGCTGTTCCAGAGACTGTTGGCTGGAGGTTGTGGAGCATTGAACCCCGTAGTGACACAGCACTGCGGGAATATGACTTATCGCCTCTGGGCCGGCCAGCGTTGTGACATCCAGCACCAGCTGATAGGCACAATCAAAACCGGTTGTCTGAATAACCTGATTGAACAAGTCGGCACGCACCGCAAAGGCTGAGCCCACATAGCCGGAAGTGCGGGCCAGCTCTTCGGACCAGTCCGGCTTGAACTGAGGGTTCACCCGTTTGTTATCCACCAGATAATCGTGATCCGGGTAAATCAGTGCGGTGGAGGCATGGCGTGCTTCCATGGCTATCCAGGCCAGAGCCCAGGGGGCCAGCTTGGTGCCGGCCTGTATCATGAATATCCATTGCTGTTGATCTGAACCGGGCCAACCAGCGTGTGCGGCGATACTATCGTCACTGATTAATTTAGCCTGATCCTGAAGTTTTTCTGCCCACCAAGGCATGGTATCTGCGGTGATTAGCACCCAGGGCCGGAAAGGGAGTTCTAGTTGGGCGTACAGGGAGGTTAGCGAATCCAACACAGAGTCTGCCGACTCAAGGCCTCGCGCGTCGATCACCACTTCGAGCATCATGCTCTTTAATCCGAGCCGTTTGACGGCACGCTTCAGACGCAGGTACTCCGCCGAGGTAAATTGCTCGGTCTGGGCAACCCATTCGGGGTAAGAAGGAGAGGCGGTATAGTAGCGACTTTTACCGATCAGGGCGTAAGACGGATAAGGTTTGAACAGCATGCCACCTGGGGTCAGACCTAAAAGGCGGCGTTGTGTTTTTGAAACCCGGGTGTAAGTGTTGTACAGCCTTCGCCACATCAGATAGCGGCTGGTGACAGGATTGATGGGTTCAATCCGCACCGAGTCTACACCGGTAACCGAGCCGATGCTTTTTATCTCAAGCCACGCCTTGGTAACCAGGCATGGCAATCGAACCAGCTCATACAGCTTGCCTTTAAGCGTCACCGGCAGGTTAAACGACAAGGTATCACCCTGCCTGTTTTCAGTAACCAGAACGGCTTCCAGCTTCGGCCCATCATACTCCAGCTGACCACTCACCCGCACCCAGGAGGGACCCATGGCAGAGTCGATACCAAGACGGAGGTGCTGCAGCTGTGTTTTAAATGTCAGGGCGGGTAATTGCGTCATGCTAACCCCATAGCCATTTCAGACCTTGCACCAATTGCGTGCTCAGGCTTACGGCTTTCGGCTGCGATATGGCAATGTGTGCCAGCGGAATACGGGCATCATGGATCACCAGCCCCAGCTCAAAACCGCTTTCCAGCCAGCTTGCAGGTAGCTCAAAGGAAAAGCCACAGGGGTGATCCTGCCAAAAAGCGGGAGCGGTCTCTGCGCTGCCAAAGACGTCATCCAGCACATCTGTTCTTGTCTTCTCTGGTGTAAACTGCGCTTCGCCCTCCGGTCCGGAAACGTAAAGGCGGTAGCTGGTTTTCAGATAATCCCTGGTCACCGCCCAGCCGGCCACGCAGATGGTTTCTGTCCCGGTGCACCATTTTCCGCTACCGGGAGAGTCCAGATGCCACTGAATGAGAGTCTTAAGCTCTTTTTTCAGTTGCTTGCTAACCCGAACACATTCGCAGGCAAGGGCAGACTGCTCTTTTTTCAGGTAGGTTTCATATTGTCTGGCGCTGTTGGTCGACTCCTGTACCTTTGTTAACGGTGTATAGTCATCCCATGACACCTCAACCGGGAAGTAGCCGAGAGATTGCAAAGCAGCTTTTATCTGTTGGCGATATTCTGCCGGCACATAGGAGTCGAGCACGAAGTCACGAAATCCGGCCCGGTCGGCCCACAGTTGCGCCAGTTCGCCTGCCAACCCTTGTTCCAGCACCTTCAGGGTCGTTTTATCTATGGTCGCAGTGGAAAAGTCTGCTGCAACCAGATTGCGCATTTTATGTGACAGTTCAAACTCGCCCTGACTCATTTGCTGATATATATGATCGCCAGAAATGATCTTCGTATCGGGCTTCCCGCCAAACATACGGCGGCTAATGGTGGACTTTCCTGAGGCAGGCTCTTGCATCAGTAGCCAGGCATAAGGTTTGAATTTTCGAATATGCACCACATAGCGCTGTTGCGGATCGCCGGCCTGCATCACGCTATGGCCGATCACCTTCCAGGCATAGCCTTGCAATATTTTGTTTAGTTTGTTGCGGGTGGGAAAATAACGCTCGTCAATGGCACGTTTTACTTTTACCCATTCATCCTGTTTACCCGGCGCCAGGCTGAGCTCCAGCACCAGCAACCCATTGTCTGCCAGTAGCGCCATCAGTTTATGAATGAGCTCGGCCTGATCCTCGGCATAATGCAGGGCAGAAAGCAGGGTGATAACATCAAAGGGCCCTGTCGGCAGGCTATCCCACGACTGGTTGATAAACTCTGCATCCGGAAAGCGGACCGATGCCTTGCTAATGGCGTGTGCAGACTTGTCCATGCCCACGACTTGGCTGGCGCAATTAAACAGCGCATAGCCACAAAAAAAACCTTCATTACAGCCGACATCAAGAAAGCGCTTGCCAGTGAGAGAAGGCAGACGCAATGCTGCCAGTTTTTGCAAGGACGTCGAGCTGCCTTTAACACCAGGAAATGACTGATATTGCATTTGGATTTCTCCTGGTTAAAAAGTACTGGCCATTCGAGGCTGAAACATCGTTGCCAGTGCCTGCTGCATGACTTCTGGGCTGTATAATTGTTGCGCGCGATTTTTTCCGACGAGTCCCATTTTGATGCGCATGGTCTCGTCAGCAGCCAGTAAGCTTACATATTCCGCAACTTGTGCAATATCACCCATGGGTGCCAGAAATCCGCTTTCACCATGAATCACCAGCTCCGGCAAGGCGCCCCAGTCATAACAGATAACGGGGCGACTGGCGGCCATGGCTTCCAGTATGGTGCGGCCGAAGGACTCTTGTACATGAGATACATTCAGCACAATATCAGTCTGTGCCAGTACGGTTGCGGTTGGCATATAGTCAATGAAAATCAAATTTTCCGTTAATTGACCGGCAGCTTGCCTGGCTTTTAAAGCGGTAGTTTCATTATTTGCTGGCCCGATTAATAAAAAGCTTATGGCATGTGGGCTTTCTGCGAGCAGTTGCGCCAACTGAACAAAATCATGCAACCCTTTTTTTGGCAGATTACTGCTGATCAACGCTACCCGTAAGGTGTGGGAGCGGGGGAAAGGTAGATCATAGTCTGAGGTGTTCACCACATTAGGCACGATCACTGAAGGCTTATCCGGCCAGCAATTGGCCACGGCTTGAGAGTTAGCGAGAATTAGATCAGCCATAGCGGCCACTCGTTGCTGGATGTACGGAGCCGTTGCACCCAAGGCGGTGCATAAATCGGAATCTGACTCAATCAGCTCATGTACATACCAGGCAACCGCTACATTACATTGTTTAGCCGCCAGTATGGGTTCATCAAGTACCAGCGTATTGGCCAGTAACTGAGTGATTGAATATTGCTTCAATAATCCAGTAAACAAATCCAGAGTGTGTGGGCAGGTAGCTTTACTGGCATGCCACCAAGAGTAAGGCAGCACCACCAGTCGATGGCAATGCTGACGCACGTTAGCGACATAATTTTCATTCACGGCGGTTGGCAAGGTAACTAATACGTTCACTCGCAATGCAGACAAGGCTGCCAATACATCCAGCAAGCAGCGCTCCGCGCCAAATATAGTCTGGTCTGCCTGGTGACCACATACCATTACCCATGGGTGGCCAGAATGCTCGGGCTGCACACCCGGAAACTGTGGGCAAGGCTTATAGCCTTGTTCGTGGCCAATCGACAGAAAATGAGGTAGTGCCTCTCGATAAGTAATGGGATCCTTCGAACTTGAGTAGCAGGCAACATAGCCGGAGGCACTGAAGGCCGGCCCGGGGTCTCTGCCTTCTGCTGCTCCATAATGGTAATAGTGCAAGGCGGGATCTATGGTGCTTTTCAACAAGTCGGTATAATTCTGACTGTACCAATCAGCAGAAAACCATGAACTTTGTTGAATTAAATCAATTGAGTGAGCAAAGTGTACCGATTTTTTCTCGCAACATAATGTTTCAGGCGCCAGGAATGGCCGTTGAACCGGATCCTTCGTCAAATACAGACCTTTTCGTGAATGAGCCGTGGCAGCGTGCCAGCGTCGTGCCGCATCAATATAAAACTTGCGCACACCGTTAAGTTGCGTGACCAGGTGTGTTTCACCGAGCTGGGTAAGTGACGACGGCATCACACGGCCAATGGACAAGGGTACCTTCGGCAACACTTCAATTACACTGTCTGCTCCAAATGCGGCCTGAATACGCAGCAAATATTCCGAATCGGCAGCCACGCGTACCTTGTCCCAGTAACCCGTTTTTTTGATAACCTGGCGACGAAATAACAACGAAGATTCATTGCGCTCGGTCCAGCGCTGAGCGGCGCGCCACTGGCTGAACTGTAAATCCGGGGTTGCCCGTACCCAGTATGATATGGAAGCCACACACTGTGGTTTATCCAATAGGGCCAAGACCTGATGCTCTATTTTTTGCGGATGTGACCAATCATCACTGTCGTGTGTAGTGATAAAGGCGCCACTGGCCACTGTCAGCCCTGCATTACGGGCGGCATAGGCCCCATCATTCGTATTTTGCTTCAGTATTCTCAGCGTTTTTCCAAGGGGAAGAGGATATTGTTTCAGCCAGTTGTGCACGACATCGAGAGTGTTATCTTGACTGGCATCATCAACCAGAATTAACTCAAGCTCGGGCCAGGTCTGTTCTGCCAACGCACGTAAGGCCGTAACAATATAATCAGCCGCATTATAGACTGGCATAATCACACTGACTCTGGCTTGGGCCACTGATAAAGAACAGTGTGCCGTGGCTGTGTGTATAGCCTGCAAGCCATCAAGTCGGGAATCTGATGATGAAAGGGCACTCACTGCAGACAAACCATGGCGGAGGAATACCCGATTGATCAATGCCAGTTGAGTCGTGGAAGCATGCGCTTCTATATTGGCCTGTGCCAGCAATAAATCGGTTTCTTCAGGCAAAAGGGCTTGGGCATGTATGAGCATCTGTAAAGCCCGCGCATGCTGGCCGGTATGTTGCAGCCCCAGGGCAGACAACAACCATATGCCAGTTGTGATGTCGTGGCCGGGAGTTGTATTTATATAAGTCTGTAAGTGTGCGATAACTTCCGGCCAGGAGTCTTTCCAGGCAGCGCGACGAGCCAATGCCCACAGTGCCGAAGCACGCTCTTCCTCACTGGCGTTTTCGTCCAGCGGCAGTGCCTGCAATAAGGGAAGCATACGTCGTTCAAGACCACGCCAGAGATGATGCTCATAGATCAATGCCCGGTTTCGGCGCAACGGACGTTGTTCTGCCCGCCCATAGCGGGAGTAATGGGTCCAGGCGTCCATTCCTGCGGCGGCGACATCGGGATTGGCTTGTAGATAAGCAGGCCCATCAAAACTGACCGGTATCGCCAAGTTGGCGGTGGCAGATGGAGGTTGCAACCAGCGTAAAAGCTTAGTCAGCATCTTCATGCCATCATTCGCTGTAAAGGAAACACGGAACTGAGAAGGTAATCTGGTAATACATGGGGGTTAGTCACTACCAAAGAGATCCCGGGTATAGACTTTATCCTGCACATCCTTTAACTCATCGGCATGACGGTTGGTAACAATGACATCACAGGAATGTTTGAAGGTTTCCAGGTCTGTTATTACCCTGGAATGGAAAAACTCGTCTTCTTCCAGTGCCGGTTCATAGATGATCACTTCAATACCCTTGGCCTTGATGCGTTTCATGATGCCCTGTATGGCCGACGCACGGAAGTTATCTGAGCCGCTTTTCATCACCAGACGGTAGATGCCCACGACCCGGGGGTTACGCTTGATCACCGAATCGGCAATGAAATTCTTACGAGTTCGGTTGGCATCCACAATCGCCTTAATCATGTTGTTGGGTACGTCTTGGTAGTTATCCAGTAGTTGCTTGGTATCTTTTGGCAGGCAGTAGCCACCATAACCAAAACTAGGGTTGTTGTAGTGGCTGCCAATGCGCGGGTCCAGCCCAATCCCTTCGATCATCTTACGAGTGTTAAGACCATGACTTTCGGCATAGCTGTCCAACTCGTTGAAGTAGGCGATTCGCATGGCCAGGTAGGTATTGGAAAACAGCTTTATTGCCTCGGCTTCGGTACTGTCGGTAAACAGCACCGGCACATTCTGCTTTATCGCGCCCTGCTGCAATAATCGGGCAAATTTCTCGGCACGCTCACTGTGCTCACCCACAATAATGCGGTTGGGGTAGAGGTTGTCGTACAGCGCTTTGCCTTCGCGAAGAAACTCGGGCGAAAACATCAGCTTCTGGCAACCAGTCTGCTGTTTAAGATGTTGTGTGAATCCGACCGGAACCGTTGACTTAATGACTATTACCGCATCCGGATTGATAGACATTACATCTTTCACAACGGCTTCAACACTGTGGGTGTTAAAATGGTTGGTTTCAGGGTCGTAGTCGGTTGGGGTAGCGATGATGACGAAATCTGCATTGCTATATGCTTCTTCTTTATTCATCGTCGCGCAAAAATTTAACGATTCATCTTTAAGAAAACGTTCAATATCGGTGTCGGAAATAGGTGAGAGGCGATCATTCAACATGTCAACCTTTTCGGGAATAATGTCGATGGCAATGACCGCATTATGTTGTGCCAGCAACATGGCATTGGACAAACCCACGTAACCGGTGCCGGCGATAGTGATATTATATTTTGACATTGAATATTATCCAGCAATGCTTTATAAGGATTGGGTTGTTTTCATCTTTTTTGTATGGCGGTTTTTGAATTATTAATTTTAATAGTATGTCGCGGTATATTATCTATCCGTCATTCCGCACCTAATTCCCGGATTTAAAATTGTGACGATTATCTCAAAATCACCGTCAGTATTAGGTTCTAGCTGACACCAGGAAGGGTATTGTGTATTAATGCTCGGTTACGCTATTTTTATCCCAAATTCAGGAGGTTGAAGGTTATGTCCTTCCTTTCGACAGCTCTGTATTACACATCGACATCAAAACCGCTAGTTCGCTTGTTTTCTTAAAACGAGTAGACATCTTCGCCGAAAATAAATCTAAAAATAGGTGCGGAATGTCGGATCTATATGCAAGTGTGCACCAGCTCCTAAATGTGATGAATACTGCACTTCACATAGCAGGGGAGTAATTTCTAAATAATCTCGTATAGATAATGTGTAAATATTCGCACCGGGAGGTGCAGTAATGTTGACGCGGATTCGTATGTATAAATATGTTCTATTTCGAATTTCTTAAGTTGCATGTGTCAATGATGGTTTTTAATTATTTTCTGCGTCGCCATCAATGTTTGGCGTGGCGTGGTTCATGTTATGAGTGATATTTTTATTATTTATGATGAAGGTCGGTTGGAAGTTAGTTATATTAATGCTCGAGTTGAACGTTGATATATATGCATAGTTAACTTTTGATTCTATATTTGAGTAAAAAGGTACTGATGATAAATATTTGAATTCATCACTTGTAATGAATTCACTTGCCTTTTTTGTTAGTTGGCGACTAAGGAATTTGTGAGAATTTTGATTTATTTTTTTTAGTGTTAGCCAATCATCGAAAGATTTTCTCCCTATAAGGTTAGCTGGCATTTCTTTGTGGTATTCGAATCTTAGGTTTCTTAAGGCAACATTTTTAGGATGCTTTAGCGTGTCCAAGTGAAGAATGCAACAGGGGCTATTTTCCTTATTCATGTATAGCCGCTTCGGATTGTCAATCATCGAATAAAGTTCGTCAGCATACCGGCCATTTTTATACCTGAAAGACTCCCTTCTATAAAGTCTAATGTCACCGCTCAAACCAGCATATTTATTTTCACCTCCTACACAATTGAAACCAAAGCCGATATTTACAGCTTTGAATAAGCAAAGATCAAGTTTTTTCTTACTCATAAGATCAATTGAGTCACTCAATAGTGGTTTGAAGTCAAGTTTTGCTCCAAGGTGAGAGCGCATGGCGATAAAATCTGAGTCCCATTTTAATATGAATTCGCTGTTGGAGTTGTCAATTATCCAGTTTCTGCATTCAGCCATGTCGAGGTTTTTTCCGTCTTTTAAAGTGATAAGCCCCTCATCTTTAAATCGAGAAAGGATCTGTACGGTTTTATCTGTGGAGCCATTGTCAACAACAATGACTGAGTCAACAATATCTAAAATTGAAAGTATGGCTTCATTTATAGATGTATCTGCATTTTTAACTACAATGGCAGCGGCGCATTTTATTTTAGGCACAATAAATCCTCTGATAATTATTTTTATCTGTGATTGAAAACTAAAAAGTTGGTAGGTTTTTATGTTTTTGTTAGTTTATATTTTCTACAATTATCTTTTTTTGTTAGTGGGTGGTACACCACATTTTTTAATTTTTGTCTTGATAAGGATTTATTTACAACTTTAAAATGATTTTCTTTTTGTAGTCCAATTTTTTTAATGGATGTGTTTTCTCCATGAAGTACCCTGTTATAGCAAATTTTATTAATATGCTTGAATGGTCCAACTTCACTGAGTTTTAAATACATATCATAATCTACGGCGTTGGTTATTTTTTCATCAAAGCCTTCTGTCAGGTTCCAAGCACGAGCAGTAAACATCCTGAAGTGATGACAAATCATCGCTGTTGTCAGCTTTTCACGGGAAAATTCAGGCCAGTTATAACCGTTGACAATTAAAGAACCATCCGGGTTGACATTGCGATTGGTGGTGTAAACACAGGCTAGCTTCCTGTCGAAAAAAAATTCCTTTAAGCAATTTTCAACTGCATCTGGCTCCAGGTAATCGTCTGAATCAAGTTGGCCAATATAAAACCCCCTACACATTTTTACTGAAGAGTTAGACGCAGCACCGATGCCTCCATTATCTCTAGACATAAAACGAACTCTAGGGTGATCCGAGTATAGTTTCTCTAGAAGTGAGAGCGTTCCATCAGAAGATCCATCATCACAGATACAAACCTCCAGATCTGTTACTGTTTGATTTAACGCGCTTGCTACACAACGTTCTATGTAGGCTGCACAGTTATATGCCGGAATGTAAATAGAAACAAGTGGAACGAGTTTAATTGTCGCTTTCTCTATGGATTCTATTTTTCTATAAAAATAAGGAACTTTTTGCTCAACTATTTTAATTGTTATTGCTTTACCTGCCGCTCTATCTGTTTCATTTTCTTTCCCTGGGGGCTCTTGATGATAGGCGAGTGCCCCATTGACGGATTTAAAGAAACATCCTGCACGATATAGACGGTAGCCGAACTCGTTGTCTTCACCACCCCAATGAGTGAATTCTTCATCAAACCAGCCAGCAATAAAGAGCCATTTTTTTGCAAAGGCAACATTGCCACCACTAAAAAATCTGAATGGATAGTCACATAAACGAAGGTTGTCTGTTTTATTAAAGTGTTCCAATCGCCAGTCAACCGAAACTTCACCTTCTTTTTTACCTGCGACACCATTGTTGGTTATGATTTCAGGTAAAGAGGAAAGAAGGTCAGGTTGAGAGAATATGTCATCAGCAGTAATGCTGTGGGTGTCAATATACTTTCGAGGACCTATCAAAGCAATGTCAGAAGACTCAAGTAGGCCTGATATATATGATTGAACCCAGTGCTTGCCTGGTGCCATATCACAGTCTAAAATAGATACGTAATCATATTTTGCTGTGCGTAAACCAAGGTTTCTCACCGCGCATAGTTGATAACCATAATTTTTTTGCCTGACAAATTTTATATCTAATGACTCTTCATATTTTCGAACAAGCTGAGTTAAATCTTCTTTACTACCATCATCTGCCACGATAACTTCAAATGAATGATCAGTAATCTGATTAACAAGACAAGCTAGTGTGATGTCAAGGATTTTAGAGCGATTAAAAGTGGGTATAATTATACTTAATCCAGTATTGATATTATCAGTGGATTCCTTATGCTCTCTTTCTAGTAGCCAATTATAATCATTAGTCGATTTAGGTAATGGAGGTAATACAAGATCTGTAGGCCAGTCTGATGGTATTGGATTTATCTTTTTTATACCAAGTTCTTCGGACTTTTTAGTTTTTAATTTACTATAAAATATTAAATTAGATTTTAATTTTTCAGCGTTGCATTTGTACGTATCTTCAGTGGCGTTATACAATAGTATTTCTGTTATTGGATCTAACAACTCCGATGGATTTTTAGTGTTTATGTTTAGCATTTTTTCACATAATGTTATGTTATATTTGACCACCTTTTGTCCGAATTTATCTGCTACGATATGATACTTATTAAGCGCTTCCTGATATCTTTTTTCAATGTATAGTTTGTTTGCTTGCTGAAAAATGTTCATGTTGAATTTTCTTCTTTTATAATATCGAAAGACTTGCCAAACCTTTCTCGCTAGGAATGACATTAAACTCGAAATCAAGAGATCTTTCTTTAATTATCTTTTTCCATGCTTCCATGATGTCTTTCTCTTCCGCCCGATGGTAATCATCCATGATTAAAGTGAGCTTATTGCCAGCTAATGTGTTGATTAAGTGGGGCAGGGCAGGAAAGCGCGCATTATTATTGGTTGCCCCTGGTGGACCATCAATCAGCACCATGATATTGGCTTTTTTACCTTTGAATAGTTTTGCAATATCTGACAGCTTTTCTTCGCAGTTGTAGTACAGGTATTGCTGGTCGTCTTTATATTGATAGTCCACCAGTGGGGCGTGAACCAAATCTACCAGGTGCTCAATGCCGTGCTCGACTAACAGCTTGCCTGTCTTTTCAAAGTATAAGAAGTTATGCTCAAAGGATATAATTTTAGCAGGAAGAACATGATAAGTATAATCAATATCCTTTATATCATGTAATCTTTTATTTTCTTTATGTTTTTTAATGTTTTTTACGTTTTTTACAGTAAGGTTTTTTTGTTTGGCGTTTAGTGCTTTAGCCATTAATAGGGTTGAGGTGCCGCTGCCAAATTCTATAATACAGTCGTAATTAGCCTCATCGATCAAGCCTGTGATATACAGGCCTATGTCAGGGCTGATCGGCCAGCCGTGAAAGCTGAGTGGTTTTATTCCTTTTTCGAGGTAATTCTGTATTCCCATAAAGGATTCGATCTGCTTGGCCGTATTTCCCAAGCCATTGTTGATGTGGTTTTTCAAGCCGTTAACCATTTTATTTATTTCCTGGGTTTGGCTTAAAACCATGTTGTTTATCTTTTCTTCCAGTATGTTTTCAATGGTTTTGTTATTTCTCAGCTGTTTTAATTCTTCTTCTTTTTTTTCAAGTTCTCGTTTTTTATCTTCAAGCGCCTGGCTTAACATCAGAATTTCTTTTCTGGCATAGTCCCGTTCGCTCAGTGCCGTTTTTGTATTCTGTTGTGCTGTTTCTTCAGCTTGTGATACTTCCTTCAGCCGTTGCTGACATTTTTCTTGTTGCTCTTCCAGCTCGGTCCTGGCTTGATGAGTTGTTGCCAGCTGTTGCTTTAGCCGGGCACTGGTCTGCCGTGCTTCTGCGAGTTGCTGCTGCAGCTGAGTCTGTTGCTGATCGAAGCTGGCCTTGTTGTGGACAAGTGTTTTTCTTACTTCCGCATTGGTTTTACTGGCAAGCGCCAACTGCAGATCAAACTCTGTAAGTCTGTTGTTGGTTGCATTCAGCTGCGCTGTTTGCTCAGTCAGTTTTTTTTGCAAATCATCTCTGGCGATTTGTACCTCAGCCAAGGCAGTGCTGGTTTCGCTCAATTCCAGTTTCAGGGCATTGCGATACAGCTGAAAAAACGGCCTGTCCGGATCTGAGCTGTCGGTTGCCATCAGTTCATAACCTTGCTGTAGCAGTATGGTAAGAACGGTTTCACTATGGCTGTTGCTGTTATAGTGTGGTTCGTGTGGGCAGTGGAGTATGATATGCGCGAAGGGATTGTCCCGGTCCAATTGTGTCAGTTGCCTGGCTATCAGCTGTTCCGCACCGCAGGCATCAATAATCAGCATGTGGTCAACTTGCTGAGGAAGTTTGGCATGTTCAAGCAACCGGGTCAGGGTAAGGGTGGCGACTTCAAGCACCTGTTGCACTTTCAAGCCTGGCATCAGTTCGGCTAAGCCAGTAGCCTGATAAAGGCTGCTGGCTTCGTTCCAGTTATAAATATTAAAGGTGCTGCTGCCGTTGCGGTCGGCAATGGCCACCTCAAACAAGCACGCATTACCATGTTCCTGGCTGAACTGTTTGAGCAGGGGGGCGCACCTGGGGTTGGGTTCTATCAACAACAGGCGTCGGGCGTGTTGATAATAGTTGCCATTGTTGCCGGTATTGGCACCAATGTGTATCAGGGTATCCACTGAGTTTGGAATTTTCACAGTCATATAATAGGAAGCCATTGTTAGATGACAGAGTGGCAGTTTTATGAGGTGGCTTTGGGCTCTCGGCCCTCTTTCTGGCCATATTTAAGATAATGAACCAGAGGATTCAGTTCGGCCTCAACCACATCTGAATACAGTTTAAGGTACCAGTTGGTATCAAAGTGCTCACTGGGATTACGGCCCTCGAATGCGCCCACCTTAAGGTAGTGTTTGATGGCTAACATGCCGCTTTCGGCAACATCCGGATAGGTCGAAAGGTACCATTCGGTATCGAAAAGCGTGCTTTTTTTCAACAGAGTAATCTGTTGCTTGAGGCTGCGTTGCTCCGGTGTTGTCTTACGAAATGTTTTTCCCAGCGCCCGTATGGGTATAGTAACTTTCCAGCTGAAACTGGTGGTGAGCTTTTGTAGTTGTTGGCTGTTTTCTGCTAACTGCTGCTGTTGATGAGCCAGTTGTTGAGCCAGTTGCTGATTGTCCCGGTAATATCGCTCCAGCTCTTCCTGTACCAGGTGCAGCTGCTGCAGTATTAGTTCGTTTTCTTCTTCTACGTCTTGTTTGTTCTGCTGGATATGATGTAGTTCAGCCTGGGCACTGTCGCTTTTCTGTTTTAATACATTCTTGGTGACTTGGAGGCGCTGGAGTTCTTCACCCAGGCTTTCGGCCTGGTGTTTATGTTGATGCAGGGCGTTTTCGTAACCGGTATTCTGCTGCTGCAGGACTTTCAGTTCTCCTTGCATACTGTGCAGCAGGGTGACTACTTCGTGGTTTTTTTGTTCTTCCTCGTCTAATCGGCTCAGCAAGGCGCTATGCTGCACAGATTGTTGAGCCTGTTTTATAAGCTGCTGATATAACTGATCGATATTGATCTCTTGTGTGCTGGTATCCTCCAGCAGGTGAGTCGTAGCAGCTTCCAGCTCTGCCAGGTCATCGGCCATTTCACGTTGTTGCATTATTAGCTGTTGTGCCAGCAGTTGATGCAATGCTGACGGAGGAGCCATGGGCTGAAGAGACACTGGGCCTGCAGTAATGCCAAAACGCTGCTGACAATACTTCAATAACTCTTGGGGATTATGTACCGCTTGCATCACGTTAATTAACAAGGTTTTCCGGCGATGACGTCGATAAAACAACAGGCTTTGATGTAGGGCATCTTGCCATTGTTGCAAGGCTGCGGTGGGTGTTTTACCTTCATCCAAAGCATAAGCCACGGCGATATGTACGGGGAGATACAGCAAAAGACAAGGTGAGCCGGCTACCGGTTCGTTGCTGTCCCAGTCCTCTGGCTTTGCACTGCTGTTATGGTTCCAGCCGAGTAATGGCAACAGAGCTTTCAAGTGTTGCCATTGGCTAAATGGTGTAGCACCTACGATCAACTGCATCTAAATAAGCTCCTGATGTGACTGTTATTTAATTTATATCTACAACCTTTGGTGCTCAAATAATCATGCTCTGCGGAATAAGTTAATGCCTTGGATAACACAGGAAAAATAAGCCGTGCTTAATCCCGGTGGTCACGCACAATCAGCATCATCATGTTGGCGATAAAGGTCAGAAACAGGGTGATGATGGCGAATACGCTGGCGTTGTAGAGTCTGTCAGGCTTGGTGGCGTATTCGGGCAGCAACGGGCTTTGCAGCACGCTGACCTGCTTGAGCTTGCGGGCGGCTTCTATACGGGTGTTTTCCAGCGCGGCCAAGGCGCTGGAATAAGTTTGCTGGGCAAACTGGGCTTTCAGCTCCAGGGTTTGGTAGTCGGCGGAGATGCGGTTAAGGGCGTTGCCGGTTTCCTGCGCTAGGCGGTTTTGCTCCTTGCCGATTTGTTTTTTCAGAGCATTGATTTCGCTGTTTATTCTTACCAGTTCGGCCGAACGGGTACTCTGATAGCTTTGAGCCGCGCTATATCGGGCCTGCATGCGGGCCAGTTCACCTTCTAACGTGCCGACTACCTGATTGAGGCTTTCTACCGTATGAAGGGGAGAAATCAGCCCATGTTCATTCTGATAGGCCAGCAGGGCGGCGCGTGTTTCATCCAGGCGGCCTTCCAGTCTGTCTACCTGGCGCTCTAAAAAGTGTACCTGTTCTTCTGCCAGGCGTTGCCCCATTTCATTCATATGGGCTTCACCGGCATTCAGCAGCAACTGTGACATTTGGTGGGCAAATTCGGGTGCAAAGGCCTCTACGGTGATGTTCAGTACCCCGGCGTATTCATCCAGTTCTACCGATACCCGTTTCTTAAAGTATTTGTGCAGCTCCTCTATGGGGGCTTCGGCATCCAACAGGCGGGCAAAGAGATCGCCGCTCTGGCTGTAATGTTCGCGAAAGGGCAGTCCGCTCTGTACTTTTTTCAGCATGTCCACCGACAGCAGATGTTCGCGCAGTAGTAGCAGGTCACTGTGGCCGCCGGCGCCTTTTAACAGGCTGGAGAAGCTGAACTCTGGGGCGGCAATTTGCGGGCTTTCCAGCACCACGGTAGCACGCGACACATAACGGTCTGTTGCCCATACAAACCAGTACAGGCTAACGGAAATAATGGCGACAAGGGCCAGGGCCCAATGAGGATTTTTTTTGATGAAGAGTTTCATGATTGCTCAAATATTGGGTTCGAAAAATGTTCGCGGGTTTTGTAGCCGCCGCTTGGTCAGGTATCGGTGTTGTGGTTTTTTACGGCTTTGCTTTCTGGTGGTAGGCGGCAATGGCGTCGTTGATATTGTCATACCAGCTGGCCTCGCCGTCTTTCAGATAGATTCCGGCCTGACACAGCTCTTTGAGAATTCCTTCGGAGTGGGAGACCATGATCAGACTGGACTGGCCTACCTTGTCTTTAAAGGCTTTGCTGGCCTTCTCTCTAAAGTTGCGGTCACCCACGGCGGTGGCTTCGTCGGAAAGATATACATCAAAATCAAACGCCAGCGACAGGCCAAAGTTGAGTCGGGCGCGCATGCCGGAGGAATAGGTTTTGATGGGGCGGTCGAAGGCAGTGCCCAGTTCGGCAAAGTCTTCTACATAATCGATAATGCGTTGCACGTTAAAGCCACCACCCTGCATCCGGGCCACAAATTTAACGTTTTGTCGCCCGGTCATGGAGCCCTGAAAACCACCGGAAAGGCCGATGGGCCAGGAAACCCGACAATGCCGCTCTACCTGGCCGTGCTCCGGACTGTCCATGCCGGCAATCAACCTCAGCAGAGTACTTTTGCCGGCGCCGTTGCAGCCCACCAGCCCTACGCTTACATTTTTGGGAATGGTGAGATTGATGTCTTTCAACACCCAGCTGTTTTCTGTGCCATCGCGGCTGTTATAGCGTTTGTAAAGATTGGATATCTTGATCATTGTGCTTTCAACCGTTCTTTAAAGCGTGCATGCATTAACAGGCCCAATGCGTTTAAAGCCAGTATGCACAGCCAGAGATAGGTTTCGCTGGTGCCATGTACCACCTTGTAGCTACTGAAAAATCCCAGCCGTAAAAGCTCCAGACCATGGGCGATGGGGTTGAACATCAGATATTCCAGCAGGTATTGGGGCAGTATATTCAGCGGCATGATAACGCCGGAGATAATCAGCAGGGGCAGCGAGATCACGTTGATTATCTTGGCGGTTTCCGGCACCAGAGTACTGGTTACCGATACCACCAGCCCTAGTCCCAGCCCTAACGCCCATAACGACATCCAACCACACAGAGCATAAATGGCGTTATCCGGGAAAATATCCAGCCCCAGCAGCAGGCCAGCAACAATAAACAACAGAAACACGAAAGTGCGTAGCATGCCTTCCAGAAAGGAGCGTACCAGCACGGGGTCTACCGGCTGAACCTGGCGGTAGGCAAACAGTGCCTTATTGGCATTTATTGCTCCCTGACTCCGGCTCATGCCTTCGCGTACCAGAAAAAAACCCATCATGCCGGTAATCATCCAGGGGATGAAATCGGCTCCCATAATCAATTTGTTGCTGCCGCCGATAAAACCGCGAATCAATACCATAATGGCAATCATCGCCATGGGTTCGAAGATCATCCAGAACCAGCCCAGGCGGTCAGTCATGGTGCGGGTGACGGCTTCGCGCATAAACATGGCATACCAGACGCTGCGGGTGACCTGCCAGGGCGTGCGTGTTTGCATGGTGCTCATTACAGGTCTATCGCCACTTTGGCGGCAATGGCAATCTGGTAGAGGATCTGGGTGAGGGTGCTGGCCAGCTGCAGGTTTTTGGTGGGGGCTTGTGGCAGTACCAGAATTTCGTCACCCGGGCGCAAGGCGACGTCTTCCGCTTCGCGTACTTCGCCATTCTGGCGCACCACCAGAATACGTTTTTCATCGGCCTGATCGGTAAAGCCACCGGCGCCGGCAATGTAGTCTTTAGCATTGCGGTTGGCGTGGAACACCACCGACTGGGGCACCAGCACTTCGCCACTGATCAACAGGGAGTCGGACTTTTCGGGAATGGTGATCACGTCACCGTCCTGCAGACGAATGTTGCTGATGGTGCCATTGTTGGCCAGCACCAGGCGACCGTTGGGCTCTACCTTACGGGCGCGCTCGATGAACTGGCTGATCAATTCGGCTTCTCGCACACGAATTTGCGCTTCTTCGGGGGTGGAGGAAGAGGCACTCAGATAGGTGGTTTCCAGCCGGGCCAGGCTCTCACTTAGCGCCTGCTGTTGCCGTTCTGCCACGCTGACTCGTTTGAGCGAGATGCTGTTTACATCGGTCATGCTCCGGGGTACGGCAATGGCATCCAGTAGTTCGTGCAGCCGGGCGTCACGCGGCAGGGCAAAGCGGGAGGGGCCGTAGTAGCTGCCTTCCAGCTGCACCACTATGGTGTTGTCGCGCATGTCGCTGCTGAATACCACCTGATCACCGCTGTTCAGCGGTTGTTGGCCAAAGTCGGCCAGATCAACATAGCTGGATACGGGGCCCGACGCCCGGGCGCCGCGCAGCAGCGCATGGGTGACGTTGGATTTTAACCGGGCCAGCTGTTGCAGTGCCTGGCCTGTCATGGCTCCGGGCGTCAGCTCGTAGCGGTAGGATCGGGTCACATCGCCCTCTACGGTCACGGTGGGGCCGCGTTCTGACACCACTATGGTGTCGCCGTCCTTGAATTGCGGGCGGGGCAGGGTGCCGTTAATCAAGAAGTCGTACAAATCGGCGCTGGCAATGGTTTTGCCGTGGCGCACAATACGCACTTTACGATAGCTGCCGGTGGCGTCGTCTATGCCGCCTGCCTGATCCAGAAAATACAGCACAGAATCGTTGGGGGTACCGGCAAAGCGGCCGGGGTTCTGTACATAGCCTGTCACGAACACGGAGACCGGCTGCACGCCCTGCAGGTTGGTATATACCTGCACGTTGTTGGAATAGATGGAGTTAACTGCTGCGCGAACCTGGCCGTCCAACTGGCTGTGGCGTATACCCTGCACCTTGATGGGGCCCACACCGGGAATGAAGATATTGCCCTGGGCATCTACCGGCAGTACCCGGTCTATGTCTATCGCACCCCACACCCGCAGAGTGACCTGGTCGCCGGGAGTGATTACATAGTCGGGGTTCAGGCCGTCGGCCCGCACACCGCGAAAGCCGCCGGAGAACAAGTGGCTGCCAAAGCTGGGTGGCTCGGCACGTGTGAGAGGCGTGCTTTGCCGTACGGGACCGTAGCGACCGCTCTTCCAGTTGGTGCTGTTGTTGGTAACCGCCTGATCGGCCGGGGAAATTAGCTGGGCCTGGTCTGCTTCTGGCAATTCACCGGCATTAGTGCCGATAAGTTGGGCGTAGCAGAAGTAGGGGGATGATGTCAGAACGGCAATGAAGCAGGGTCGTATAAAATATCTGTAAAAGCTATTCATTGAGTGTCGTCCCATTGTTCTGTGATGTTCAGTGATGAAGCAAACGAGTTACCGGACGCACTGTGTTCCAGCTGCCGTGATCTACCTGACAAACGATGGTGTACGATATAGTTCCAGTGGTGGAAGTGATTGTCAGCTCGCGGCAGGTCCGGCCGCTGGCAGCGAAGTAAGGCTGTTGTGCCAGAACCAATACGTTGCTACCCCAAGGAGAGTGTGTCAGGGAAATAGAGCTGACGTTGGTGGTTGAAGAAAGATAGGCGTTAAGATCGGATGACAGTGCTTTTTGGCTATTCTGGTTAACAGCCGAATCAGTCGGCGATGAAGGGATGTTGTGTCGGAGTGAACATCCGCTGATGGCAACGATATCGAGGAATAGTATTAAACATAGCAGCTTCCGGGTCATTTTGGATTGCATCAGATATTTTCACTCTTGTAGTTTTTTAAATAAATCAGAACAGTAACTCCCGTAAACATGGTGCCTGCCCTGTATTGAGGCTGACTTACAGCATGTCGATAAAGTATGGCTTGATACATTCGAGTCTTATTTTTTATCTAGACCCATTGAGGGTTGTAAGCCATTTGATACGCTACCGCCCTTAGGTTACAGCTCCTAATTTGCTGATTTAACTAAATTCTTGTAAATCATTTTAAAATTCCATCGAAAAATTATAGGTTGAAATTTTTATACCGTAATCAGAGGCTGATGCTTCCTTGTTAGCTACTGCTAAATGTACTGTACTTATCTATGCCTACATACACGAGCCGGAACAGGCAATGAACCGGGGGACATGTTTATTCAGGCTGCTGGCTTGGTCTGCGACGCCAGTACATTGAATGGATCCGCTTGAGATCCGATATTTTTGACTGTGGTATGAACAGTATTGAAAGAGTTCAATACAAGCAGTCGTTGCCAAATTTTCTCACAAGTTTTTTGATATTCCCCATAAAAGCTGCCGTTGAGTTGAGTATGGTTCAGCATGAAGCATCGTAATTGTTTGAATAGTTTTGCATTTACCGGGCATGGTTTTTTCCAGAACTGATCCAGGCCATTTTGACTGGTTAAGCCGGGAATGTCGTATATTGCCTTGCCAAGAGTAATGGTTGGGACTGAATGTAGTAGGGCAGACATACCGGCTGTGCTGTTGACCGTGACCACGGCCTTGCAGTGAGGATAGAGCTCTGGCAAAGACAAATCATAGCCATAGAAAATTCGTTCATTTATGCCCAGGCGCTCGCATTCATATCTGATCAATTTCTTGTAGTTGGTATAGCCGCGATCCATGGGGTGATGTTTAAAAACCAGTACATCATTATCATTAGCATGGCTGGAAAATGACAATAAAACATGTCGAATAAACTGAGATGTATCGCCAAAACAGGAGTGAATCCGTACCTGAAAGTCATCTGTTACCTGCAGGGGGACCAGAAAAATATGCCCTGAATGATGGTCGATAAGTCTTTCCTTCAGGTTCTGATCTCTGTTCTTGTAAATGTATTTCGTATATAACCCTTTTAGCCAAGCCAGTCCTTCGGATAAGCAAGTACGACACCTGTGGTGTTGGTAGTGTGTAAATATCGGGTAGTGAAGTTGCATTGAAATATAATAACGAATGGCATAACCAATGCGGCGCTGGAAGGTAGGTGAAATGACAAAGTGGTCATTTTTTTCTACCGGTAATACCTCGGGCAGTAAGGTTTCAAGGCGCCCGTACCAGGTGCTGTGAGCGTTGACGCCATTTGGCTCCAAAGTGATGTAGTCCGGTCTGAGATAACCTTCTTCAAATACATAAAAACCAATGTGCTGCTTTTGGCAGTACTGGCGAGCATAATGATGGTAGAGGCGACAGTCGTTGTAGCAGAACACCGTATCAATGTGACAGCGCTTGATGGTCTCATCCAGAAAAGCAGGCCAGTCAACCAAGCTACCACGATAGCTTATGTTACTGCCTACGCATGGCCAAGACTCATCTCCACCATTGAAGTTGAGCTTGTGAACCCGGATACCTTGACTGGCTAAAAACCGGGAGAAGTGCTGAAAAAAAGGCCCTAAAGGTCCTTGGAGTAGCAAAATCGACCGCATGCTTGCACCCACCTTTCTTTCTTTTTATAAATTATATTTTGTCAGCTGGCCAGAAGCTGCCAGCACTTTGAAATCCCCTTACTTCCTTCAATATAGACGGGTTATCTGTGGGTTCAACCTCTGGAAGTGAGTTAGTTTGCCACCATCTGTAAGTTTCATATGTATCCACACTCACTATCGGCGATTTTTTATTTTCATTCTATGCTTTGCTTGTGCAGGCCTTTTTGCAGCATCAGGTCGACCAGGGGTTGCTCTCGCTTGTTGGCGCGTTGGCAGTGATCCTGCTGGAACTTGTTGGTCAGCCAGATCACGAATTTGGCCCATTGCTTGTTGTCGCGCTCGCGCCATGCGTGGGACGAGACCGACTCCCAGGCGTAACCGTTGAACACAGAAGCATTCACAAAATGATCCAGGGCACGTACGCCGCTGCGGCCCCGTTCTACCCGGCCCATGACACCCACGCAGCAGATGATCAGGTAGCCAAGAATGGCCAGCGGCACCACGGCGCACATGAGGATAAAGCCGGCGAGTCGTTCTTTCATACCGTTGCTTCTCTTGGGGTCAAAATCAGTTTCATGCCGTTTTGCGAGCGAATGGTCAGCCGGCCGACCGGCTCGGGCACAAAGTCGTCTGCCAGGGTAAAACGGTAGTCTCTGAGTATGGTGGCCAGGATCAGGCTGGCTTCTTGCTGGGCAAAGGCGGCGCCAATGCACACCCGTGGTCCGGCGCCGAAGGGCAGGTAGGATTTACTCAGGGGCATTTTCAGGTTTTTACTGGTAAAACGGCCGGGGTCGAAACCGTTGGGGTTATCCCAGAAGTCCTGATGGCGGTGAATCAGCCAGGGCGAGATCATCACCGACGAGCCAGCCGGCATTTTTTTGTCGCGCATTTCGGTGGCATGGGTGCATTCGCGGGACAAAAAGCCCACGGGCGGATAGAGCCGCAGAGCTTCGCGAAAAATATCCCGCACCAGTATCATCTTGCGCAGCGCCTCAACACTCATGGGGTGCTCGGCCAGTACGCCGGTTACCTCTTGGTGGGCCTGCTTTTGAATATCCGGATACAAAGCCAGCAGATATAACGACCAGGTCAGGGCGCTGGCCGAGGTTTCGTGCCCGGCCAAAAACAGCATGGAGATCTGGTCCACTATTTCACTGAACGAGAACGGCTCGGCGGTGGTGTCGTCGGTGGCCAGAAGCAGGGAAGACAGAATATCCTGTTGTTGCTCCAGCGCCGCCTGGCTTTGCGGGCAGCCGGCGCGGGCGACCTCGGCCTGCTGGTAGCGGGGGCGGATAATATCTTCGATAGTGCCCCGAATGTCTTGCGCGGCTTTAATACGTTTGCGCTCGCTCAAACCCCGCTGAATAAAGCCGGGAAAGCGGAACATCTTGAGCAACGCCAGTTTGGGCGATTCGGCCTGAAACTGAACAAAGGCGTCCAGAATGCGATCGGCCTGCTCGGGCGACAGCTCGGTCGACATAATGGTACGGAAGATGATGTCGGCGGTCACATAGGTCATCTCGGGGTCTATGTCCTGCCCCGGCTGGTGCTGCGTTAGCCGCTCAGACATATCGCTTACCGCCGCTTGCATGAGTGCAAACACCTGTTGCACCCGGGCGTGCTTGAAGGCCGGATCCAGCATGTTGCGCTGCTTTTGCCATTGCTCGCCGTTGGTGGTGAAGATACTTTCGCCCAGCAGTGGCTCGAGGATCTCGCCCAGCAGTCGGTTTTTGGGGAAGTTGTTGACGTCCTGCACCATGATTTTGCGGACCAGCTCGGGCTGGTTCACCATATAGAGCCGCAGCCCCGGCAGCTTGAATTCGCCCATTTTCATGCCATAGCTGCGCTCGTACAGGGCATCCAGCCAGGAATGGCGCTTGGTGAAAAATACCTTCCATAACGAGGCTTTGTTTTTGGCGGGTTTGGGGAACACCGGGCAGGTCATGGTTGATCCTCTATATGGCGTGCAACGGGCCGGGGGCCGGCGGTAAAGGCAAAAAAGTCGTAAGGGCCGGCCTTGTCGGTAGCCATCAAATACAGAAAGTGCATTGTGTACCAGGAGCGGCGCAGTTTTTTGTAGCGGGCCGGGTGGTACAGGGTAAAAAAGCGTGGCGACAACAGGCGCGGGCCGGCGTGGGGTGTGCGTGTCAGGCCGCAGGAGGTGAGGGGGTCGAGCAGAGGAAAGCAGGCGCCGTCGGTGGGGGCCGTATAGTCCAGCCACAGCAGACGGGGGTCTTGCCCCAGTTGTGCAAGCGCGGCTCTGAATTCATGGGCGCCGGGCTGAAAGCTGACCAGCGGTATGCACTGCCCCAGGGTGATGAGCACGACTCTTTGGTTGGCAAAGACATGGCCGTCGGGCAGGGCGGCCAGGGCCCGGGCGAGGGCAGGCACCACCATCATGGTGCCCACGCTGTGGGCGATGATCACCACTTCGTCGTTGTCGGGGTTTTGTATGGCTTTGATGATGTGGTCGGCGAAGTGCTCGGTACGTTCGTTTAAATGCGGGATTTTATCGTCTGCCCACCTGGCCGAAAACGCATAGATACGCAGCAGCCAGAAGACGGCCAGGCGATCCCCCAGCTTTTTTACCCCTTGCAGGCATAACCCGAATACGAGCATGCCGGCGAGTAGTTGAAGACTGTATTGCCCAGCGTCAGGCAACGCTGTCAGGGGCAACAAGGTCGTGATAAAACAAGATAAGGTCGCACTGCCGCTGACACCAAGCAATATGTATATCAGTGGGTAAAAGCCGGTCATCATCTGTTTATAAGAGGCTCGGGCAAAGGTAAAGACGTTGCCACTGGCGAGATAGGCCAGCATAACGACATAGAGATCGCTGATAATCTGGCGCCAGTCTTTACTCCAGTGCTGACGCACCAGATCGTCCCAACCCAGGTAGCAATAGTCGGTTTGAGTATGGGGGGTGCTCAGCTGCCAGTGATGGCAGTGCGCCGAGCGCCGGTGGCGGCGTGATACGGCTATATCCAGCCCGTTTACCGCAGCCTGTTGTGCCGACTGGGTACTATAAAGGCGGTGATAGTGACCGGCGCCGCGGGGATCAAACCCATGAATATAAAACACCTGGCGTTGTTTAACCGTCAATCCGTTGTTCCTTGACATAAAGGGGTTAAAACAGCAACAGATTACCTTAAATCGGGCAACGGGGCGAGTTGGCGCGGATTTGCGCGGCGGTGTGGTGTCTGCAGAATCGGCGTTGTTTGCCTCGACAGCTAAAGCGCCGGCTACAAAAACACACTCCGATGTTTGGTGGAGTCTGTAGACGCCGCTTTATCTGGCGCGAATTTACCGGCGGCAATCTCATCAATAGGTCTAACAGGAGTCTGCTGTTACTTGTCCCAATGGCGGTGTCGTGACACAATCGTGCCCCAAATTATGAAATAACTAATCAAGAAGAGGACGCTGTTATGCGCATCGTTTTGTTGGGTGCTCCGGGCGCGGGCAAGGGAACGCAGGCTCAGTTCATCATGGAAAAGTTCGGCATTCCACAAATCTCCACCGGTGACATGCTGCGTGCCGCTATCAAGGCCGGCACTCCGCTTGGTTTAAAAGCGAAAGAAGTGATGGATCAGGGCCAGCTGGTGTCCGACGATCTGATCATCGGTCTGGTCAAGGAACGCATCAGTCAGGACGACTGTGCCAAGGGCTTTTTGCTTGACGGCTTTCCGCGCACCATTCCTCAGGCCGACGCCATGAAAGACGCCGGTGTAGTCGTGGATTATGTGCTGGAATTTGCCGTGCCGGACGAAGAAATCGTCAAGCGCATGAGCGGTCGCCGCGTACATCCGGGCTCCGGCCGGGTTTATCACCTGATCTACAACCCGCCCAAGGTGGAAGGCAAGGACGACGTGACCGGTGATGAGCTGGTGATCCGCGTCGATGATGAAGAAGGTACGGTACGCAAGCGTCTGGGTGTATATCACGAGCAGACGGCCCCGCTGATCGACTACTACAAGCAGGCAGCCGAAGCCGGCCAGACTCGCCATTACAAAGTGGATGGCACCCAGTCTGTTGAAACCGTCAGCAAAAAACTGGCCGACATCCTGTCTTAAGTTCATTGCTTCCTACCGGGCGCCTCTTGCGCCCGGTTTCTTTTGTTCCGCTTCTATTCAGCTTTCTTTGCATACATGGGTAACAAAGTGAAAACAGGCGTTTTACTGGTTAACCTGGGTACCCCCACAGCTCCTACCGCCAAGGCGGTCAAGACGTTTCTCGGTCAGTTCCTGCACGATCACCGGGTAGTCGATCTTCCCAGGATGTTATGGTGCCCGGTATTGCACGGCGTTATTCTGCCGTTCCGTTCCCCCAAGGTAGCCAAACTGTATCAGTCTATCTGGTGGGAAGAGGGCTCTCCGCTGATGGTGGTCAGTCGTCGCCAGCAGGCGGGCTTGAGTGCCGCCCTGCAAGAGGCCGGCATCAATATGCCGGTGGCGCTCGGCATGAGCTACGGCGAGCCGTCTATCGGTACCGCCTGGCAGGAGCTGAAAGACGCCGGGGTAGACAGAGTCATTATTCTGCCCATGTATCCGCAGTATTCGGTCAGCACCACCGCCTCGGTATTTGACAGCTGGGCCCGGCTGATGAAGCAGGAGCGGTGTCTGCCGGCATTTCGCTTTATTCGCGATTATCATGATCATCGCGGCTATATTCAGGCGCTGGCGGAGTCGGTGCGTGACCACTGGGAAGCCGAGGGCCGAACCGATTTGCTGTTGCTGTCTTATCACGGTATTCCCAAGCGGTTTGAAGATCAGGGCGACCCCTATGGTCACCAGTGTCATAGAACCTCCGAGCTGGTAGCCGCCGAACTGGGGTTGGAACGTCACGAATGGCGTACCACCTTTCAGTCTCGTTTCGGGCGCGAGCCCTGGTTACAGCCCTACACGGACGAAACCATGAAGGCGCTGCCGGGCGAGGGCACAAAAAGCGTGAGCGTGATTTGCCCTGCCTTTTCGGCCGATTGCCTGGAAACCCTGGAAGAAATTGCCGAGCAGAATAAAGAGATCTTTATGGAAGCCGGTGGCGAGGCGTATCACTACATTCCCGCCCTCAACGATAATCCCGCCCATATCCGCATGATGATGGATCTGGTCTGCCGGGAGCTGGTGTAACCACAGCATTCCCAGACTGTAGGCGCCGCTTTAGCCGGCGCAAGACGCCAAGCGTTTTGTGCCGTCATCCTGACGAAGGTCAGGATCTTGATTTTGTTTAGTTCTGCTACGCAAAACCGGCCAGCTAAAGCGGCCTCTACAAAACCACAACACTACAGTCCAATCCAGACATCGGTGTTGTGTTTTTGTAGCCGGCGCTTCAGCTGCCGGGGCAGACGGTGCCGATTCTGCAGTTATAGCGCTGTTTGTGGGCTTGCGCCGGCTAAAGCGGCGCCTACAGCACCCCCACATCGGGGGTGTTTTTAGCGCCGCCCTACGCGGACTGTAACTGCGGGCTGGTGTTTTCGATCACATGGCGGGCAAAACCACTGCCGGCCTCTTCGTAGATATTGAAGATGTCGTCGGCCCCCATTTCGCGTAGCTGAGCGCCTTCTTCCGAATAGCAGATAATGGCGGCCACCTTGCCCTTGAAATGGTTGTGGCGGATCTGCTCCAGGGCGTAGAGGTTACCCGCGTGATTCGGCATGGCGAGAAAGATGTATTCCAGCTGTTCGCTGATGTTGGTCTTGTCCCAGAAGTCCGAATCGGAGGCATCGCCTTCGATGGCGTTGATGCTCAGATCCTGCAGCAGAGTGATTTTTTTCTTGTCGCTGTCGATGCCCAGCAACTGACCCGGATAGCTGCTTTCCAGCTCCATGTAGGCGCCCTGGCCGATGCGGCCCATGCCGATAATCAAGACCCTGGCATCGCCCAGCTGAATGGGCATATCGTCCGGGTGCAGATGCGAAGACTCGCGGGGCTGGAAGCGGTTCATCAGCCGGCGATAGATGTTTTCATTTTCGGCGTTCAATGGCGCCGAGATCATGAAAGAAATTGCCAGCGCGATGGAGGCGACAATGACCCAGTCGTTGCTGAGCAGCCCCTGTTTGGCGGCCAATGCGGCCACGATAAGGCCGAACTCCGAATAGTTGCTCAGGCTGAAGGTGGCCAGCAGCGAGGTACGAATACGCAGGCCGTAACGGTTGTACATCAGGTAATAAATCAGGCTTTTCAGTGGTAGTACCAGCAACAGTATGGCTGCAATCCACAGGGCGTCCATGGTGGGCATACCGTTCAGGCCTATGCTCAGGAAAAACGCCACCAGAAACAGTTCTTTCATGTTGAACAGGGACTTGGCCAGCGAAGAGGCACTGTAGTGGGAAGCCAGCATCATGCCGATGACAAGCGCCCCCAGGTCGCCCTTGAGCCCGACCAGCTCGAAGCCGCCCACGCCCACCACCAACGCCAGAAACACCGCAAACAGGGTTTGCAGCTCGCCGTGACCGCTTCGCTCCAGCACCTTGAAAAACAGCGGGCGCAGCAGCGGCAGCAGCGCCAGCAGGCCCAATGCCCAGGGGCTGGGGACCTTGCCGCTGGAAATGGTTAAATACGCCACCGCGAACAAGTCCTGCATGACCAGCACACCGATGGCGATGCGACCATAGAAGGTGTTCATGTCACTGCGCTCTTCCAGCACCTTGACCGCAAAGACGGTGCTGGAAAAGCTGAGCGCAAAGCCCATCAGCATGGCCTGACGCCATTCCAGCTCCAGCGCCAGGCTGAAGCCGATGGCTTTCACTGCCAGCAGTACCCCGGTAAACAGCAGGGTCGAGAACAGGATATGACCGGTTGCCGTGCCCCATACTTCTTTCTTGAGCAGGGTCTTGATGTCCAGCTTGAGCCCGATGCTGAACAACAGCAGGGTCACCCCCAGGTTGGCGAGGGTGTCGAGGGTGGCATTACTTTCATAGCCCATGGCGTTGAGTACGAAGCCCGCAGCCAGAAAACCAATCAGGGGCGGAAGGTTAATCAGATAAACGGCCAGGCCGCAGCCAAAGGCAATAGCGATAAAAATAGGATCCATTAGTGCTTCTTATTACTGAGTCAGAACAGGTCGATATCGGCGACGGATGAATAAACATGCTGCGGACGGAATGGCATCTTGTCAATGTCCGCGACCTGGCTGACGCCGGTCAGCACCAGTATGGTTTCGAGCCCCGCCTGAAAACCCGCCAGAATGTCCGTTTTCAGGTTGTCACCCACAATCAGGGTGTTTTCGGAGTGGGCGTCCATGTGATTGAGCGCGGCCCGTACTATCCAGGCGCTGGGCTTGCCAACGTAAAACGGCTTCTTGCCGGTCATGCGTTCTATGGGGGCACAGAGTGCGCCACAGGCCGGGTGCATGTTCGGGCCGTGGGTATCCGGGTTGGTGGCGATAAAGCTGGCACCGCCGGCCACAAAGCGGGCCGCCATCTGGATCATGCTCCAGTTGTAGTTGCGGGTTTCTCCCACCACCACAAAGTCCGGGTCTATGTCGGTAATGGTAAAGCCGGCCTTGTACAGCTCGTGGATTAGCGCCCCTTCACCGATAACATAGGCTTTTTCGCCGTTCTGGCGTTTCAGAAAATCGGCGGTGGCCATGGCCGAGGTATAGAAGCTGCTTTCCGGTACTTCGATGCCGGCAGAATAAAAACGGTTTTGCAGATCCCTGGGCGTCTGGGCCGGGTAATTGGTGAGAAACAGCAGGTTGATGTCTTGTTCCAGCACCCGGCGTACAAAGGCGTCGGCGCCGGGGATCAAATCGTTGTTATGCAGGATGACGCCGTCGATATCACAAATCAGATTTTTCTTATGCACTCATGCTCTCCTTGAGACCTGTATCGAGCAGGTCCTTGTCTAGTAGGTCCGTGTCTAGTTGGTTAGACCAAGCTCCGGCTTTATTCCTACTGTCATCGCAGCTTATGACAAATTGATGACCAGCGTCACCGTTTTATTACTTTTCCACGCAGTCGACCAAGGGGCCGAGCTGGTTAATGCGATAGCCAATGGTTGTGGCGCGTCGCTGCACGTAGGCCGATGGCCGCCCTGCGTTGAACTGCCGGGGATTGGGCAGCACCGCTGCCAGCAATGCGGCCTGATGACGGCTGAGATTGGCGGCAGAGGTATTGAAATAGGCCCGGGCCGCCGCTTCGGCGCCATAGATGCCGGGGCCGAATTCGGCGATGTTCAGATACAGGGTCATGATGCGGTCTTTCGGCAATATCAGCTCCAGCATGGGGGTATAAATGGCCTCCAGTGCCTTGCGGGTGAGGCTGCGCCCCGGCCACAGATAGAGATTTTTGGCGGTTTGCATGGTGATGGTGCTGCCGCCGCGCAGCCGACCCTCGTCCTGAAACTCGTTGAAGACATCATTGAAGGCGTCCCAGTCAAAGCCCCGGTGGCGACAGAACTTGTTGTCTTCGGACGCGATGACCGCCATCTTCAGGTGACTGGAAAGTCGGGATGAAGGTTGCCAGTCCTTGGACAGGGATTCGCCTTCAAACAGACGGATCACCATCAGCGGCGTCACCGGCACCGGCACGTAGCGATACAGCAATGTCAGCAGCAGCGGCCCCAGGATAAGCAGGCTCAGCAACCAGACTACACAGCGTTTCAAGAAAGAGATCATCGAGAGGGCATTCCCATGGTGGTGTTTGACCGTCCGGTTGTTGTTTGGCGGCAGCGGTGACTGAATTTTTGTTATCTTTAATCTAGGGTCTGACTCGAGCCACCGGTTTATAAACAGCGGAGAAACGCCATGTCCACGTTTATCAGTGAATTGCCCAAGGTGGAACTGCATCTGCATATAGAGGGAACCCTGGAGCCTGAAATGGTGTTTGCCCTGGCCAGGCGCAATGGTATCACCCTCGATTACAAGGATGAAAGTGCCCTCAAGGCGGCTTATCAGTTTGAAGACCTGCAATCGTTTCTCGATGTCTACTATCAGGGCATGCAGGTGTTGCTCACCGAGCAGGATTTTTTCGATCTGACCTGGGCCTATCTGCTCAGGGCTCATGCGGATCGGGTGCGCCATGTGGAGATTTTTTTCGACCCCCAGGCCCATACCGGGCGGGGCGTGCCCCTGGCGGTGGTGATAAGCGGCATAGTGCGAGCGCTGGAGCAGGCACGCCTGCAGTGGGGGCTGACCAGCCGTTTGATCATGTCGTTTTTGCGCCATCTGTCTCAGGAGTCAGCCTTCGAGACCCTGCATCATGCCGAACCCTTCCGCCAGCAACTGTCGGGCATCGGCCTCGATTCGGCGGAAAAAGGTAATCCGCCCACCAAGTTCACCCAGGTTTATACGGCCGCCCGGGAGCAGGGCTATCGGCTGGTGGCCCATGCCGGAGAAGAAGGGCCGGCCAGCTACATTCGCGATGCGCTGGATATTCTGCAGGTGGAACGCATCGACCACGGGGTGGCGGCCATTACCGATACCCCCCTGATGGCACAGCTGGCCCGGGAGCGTATTCCGCTCACCGTGTGTCCGCTGTCCAACCTCAAGCTCAAGGTCGTCGAGACCATGGCGGAGCATCCCATGCTCCAGCTGCTGCATGCGGGCCTGTGTGTGACGGTCAACTCCGATGATCCGGCCTACTTCGGTGGCTACATGAATGCCAACTATGAGGCGTTGCAGCAGGGGCTGGGGGCCAGCAACGAAGATCTGCTGCAGCTGGCGCTGAATGGGGTGGAAGCCTGCTGGCTGTCGCCGGAAGAAAAGGCGCTGCTGACGCGGGAAATCAAGGATTATGGCGAGCAGGCCGGCATCAGCCCGGGGCACGACAGACACTGAGAGAGGGTATCTACAAAAACCGCAAGCCTGTCCGTCTCGTAGGGTCCAATTTATTGGACCGTCAGGCCGGCGGTAACGGCGTTGGTCGAATAAATTCGACCCTACGACTATCAGAAAACAAGGTGCCAAGCGTTTTGTGCCGTCATCCTGACGAACGTCAGGATCTTGTACAGTGCAGATGGTAAGCTCGGCGCCGATCTACTCCCTCCCCTTAGCCTCCGATTTATCAGAATAACGGCAATGTGCAACGTAAGGGGAGGGCTGGGGAGGGGTTACTGCACTGTTTTTCTTTCCCGCTTCCCGCTTTCCGCTCTCCCTGGTTGGCTTTTACCTCCGCCTTAGGTAGTTTATGGCCTTTGTCTTTTTTAGGGATTCAATATGACCTGGTTGATGTATCTGGCACTGGGGGCCTTTGCTGGCACCCTGGCCGGATTGTTTGGGGTGGGTGGCGGCCTCATTATTGTGCCGGTGCTGATTATCAGCTTTAAACTGCAGGGTATCGGTGGCGATCTGGTGACCCACATGGCGGTGGGTACTTCGCTGGCCACCATCATGTTTACTTCGCTGAGCGCCATTCATACCCATCATGGTCGCAGAGCCATCGACTGGCGCCTGGCGGCGCTGTTGTCCGTCGGCATCGTTGTGGGGGCCTGGCTGGGCGGCTATACCGCCGACAAGCTCTCGGGGCCGCTGTTGCAGCGGCTGATCGGTTTGTTCGCCTGGCTGATGGCGGCACAGATGCTGTTTGGCCTGGCACCCAGGGGTGGCTCTCAGCTGCCCGGCAAGCCGGTGCAGGTGGCGGTTGGCGGTGTGATTGGCTGGGCCTCGGGTATTTTCGGCATCGGTGGCGGCTCGCTGACGGTGCCGTTTCTCAGCTGGTGTTCGGTGCCCATGCAGCGAGCGGTGGCGGTATCGTCGGTCTGTGGCTTTCCCATCGCATTGGTGGGGGCGCTCAGCTACGTGGTGCACGGCATGGCGCACGAGGGGCTGCCGGACGAAGCCTGGGGTTATGTTTATCTGCCGGCAATGATCGGCATCAGCCTGGCCAGCATGCCTTTCGCCCGTTTCGGCGCCATTCTGGCGCACAAACTCTCGGCCCCGGTACTGAAACGCGCCTTTTCGGTATTTTTGCTGCTGGTTGGCGCCAAGTTCCTGTTTTTTCCGGGGTAAAACCAGTGAGGGGTGATAAACGGCCTCTGTAGGCGCTGCTTTAGCTGCGCAAACCAACAAACGGCGCCATATCTGCAGCATCGGCGCCGTCTGTCCCGGCAGCTGAAGCGCCGGCTACAAAATACGGTGCCAAGCGTTTTATGCCGGCCAGCTAAAGCGGCCTCTACAAAAGACGAGGTTTTGTCTTTAGCCAGGCGCTTGGCGCTGTGCCGGTTTTTCTTACGGCTTAAAGCTGACAGCTTACAGCTATGTTTTCCGCTGCTCTTTCTCGATCAACCAATCGTCGATGCGGGCCACCAGCCACATGACCAGCAGGCCGGTGGCGATCGTCAGCAGATATTCCAACCAGCTCATTGTTTTCTTACCTCCCGGATTCCCGCCTCGTAACGACCTTCGTCGCTATCGACCTGGGTCTGAAAATACTTCAAAAACCACATGTATTGCTCGGGCCACTCATTGAGCAGGGCTTCTATTTCTGCGTTCATCGCCCGGGTGTCGGCGGCAATATCGGCGGTGGGGTAGGGTGCCATGGGGGGGCGAAGGATCAGCTCGTAGCGATGCTGTTCGGCATTGTAGACGCTGAGCACGGGTATTACTTTGGCGCCGGTCAGCTTCACCAGCTTGGGCAGGGCCGGCAGTGTGGCCTTGAGCTCGGCGAAAAAGGGCACGAAGAGGCTGGCTTCCCGGCCGTGATCCTGATCCGGCAGATAGAAGAAATGCTTGCCGTTCTTGATGGTCTTGATCACCGCCTTGATGCCGGCGTCGCGCTCGTAGACGATGCCGTTGAAACGTGCGCGCTGACGGTTGATAAACCAGTCAAACACCTGGTTCTTGGCGCTGTGCATCATGGTGCACATGGGCAGCCCCAGCGATGTCAGGTAAAGACCGCCGGCGTCGATGGCCCAGGTGTGGGGGATCATGAAGATGATTTTTTCATCGGCGGCGAGGCAGGCGTCCAGATGCTCCTGGCCCTGCACCACGAAGCGCCCCTGCAGATAGTCACGGCTGCGGGCGGTCCACTCGCCGTAGCCCATAAAGGTCATGAGGCCGGCACGAATGGAATTCAGCAGCATCTGCTCCACCTCATCGGCAGGCAGCTCGGGAAAGCACAGCCGGATATTGGTACGGGCGATATAGCACTGCTTTTTGGTAAGCCTCACCAGCAAGGGCGCGAAGGCGCCGGCAAAGGCGTCGCGCGCTCGCACCGGCAGCCAGGCCAGCAGCCACAGCGAGCCGATGGCCAGCCAGGTCAGCCAGTACCTGGGGTGTAGATAATGACGTTTAAATTCTAGGTCATAAACAGGGTCGGACCCGGACATAACAACTTCCTTTCGATGACAAGGCGGCAAGTGTAAGAAAAAAATCGAGTTAAATCACCTGTTACGCCGGGGGCGGAAGTAATCCCGGTTCTGGTAAAAGTCGGGATCGTCGTTGGCCGGCCACCAGCCGGGGATGCCCAGCAAGGGCAGCGGCAGCAGCGGGCGAGGCCGGTCGAACAGCGTATCCTGCTCCAGCCGCTCCGCCAGCCGGGCATCCAGCAGCGGGTAACGTGCGGCGGTGGGCAATGCAAAAAAGGCGGCCTCCATTTCCAGCACCACGCATTTTCCGGTCATGCCGATAAAGGGCGCCAGCGCCTGCTCATAAAGGGCGTGGCCGAAGATAAAGGGTTGCCAGCTCTGACTCCAGCGGTCGCGTTCGGTGATGAACAGCCGTTGCCAGTCGTGCTCGCGCAGCCAGTGCTCTGACTCGGCTTTATCCGGTACCGCCAGTATCAGACCACATTCGTCGAAGTGGGTGACCCGGTCGCGCCGGGGCGTGCGTTTGCCGAGGCCGGTGGCCGCAATATCTTCCATGTGCAGCCGGTTGAGTAGCGCCTTGGTACGGGGAAACAGCGTCCAGATCACGGCACCGAAAAAGTCATGCCAGTTGGCGGCGCGGGTCGGGACCATGCCCTGAGCCACCGCCTGCTCGTAGTAGCAGTTCAACGCGACAAAACGCTCATCATCGATAAATTGCACCGGCAAGTCGGCGGCCAGGCGTTGGTTCAGCTCGGCCAGGGTCGGCCACTGCGGCGTGGTGATATCGACCAGGCCGGCGAGCTGTGCCAGCACACCATTACGCCCGGTAAAATGGGGATCCCAGTCCATTATGACTACCTGCATGGATGAAAACGCGCAAGCATACCCGGAGTAGCGGCCGAGATCACCTAACCCATACATCGGGGGCTATTTGGGGCATGACCTTGTAGCTGCCACTTCAGTCGGCAGGGCCAGCTCCGCTGGCCGTTAACACCGATTCTGCAGGTACCACGCCGTTTGTGAATTTGCGCGGCTAAAGCGGCGCCTACAGCATGGCCAGACATTGTGCTGGTTTTGTAGCCGGCGCTTCAGCTGCCGGGGCAGACGATGCCGATGCTGCAAATATGGCGTTGTTTGTGGGTTTGCGCCGGCTAAAGCGGCGCCTACAGGCCCAATCCAGACCCCGCACAAAAAAGGCAGCCTCTCGGCTGCCTTGGTGCGTTATTTTGTTTTGGACTTCATCGCCCGGCGAATACACAGGGCGGCACCGCCCCAGGTGATGCCGAGTCCGATCAGCATCATGATGATGGCTCCTGTGCTCATGCGGTGGTCTCCTTCTTGCTGCTGGCGTTGATGGTAATGGCCACCACCAGCATCAGTGCAATCATGCCCCAGCCGATAAAGGTCACGTCATTATCGGAGTAGCCGCCGTAGCCTTCACGGAAGGCACCCAGAATATTGTTGAACAGGATCACCACCAGAATACCGATGGAAACAAAGCGGATGCAGATGGCCCACCAGCCGCCGATGGTGAATTCGGACAAGCGGTTGGCATGGGCACGGAAGTCTTCCAGTCGGCATAGCCAGCCCACCAGCAACAGCTCAAGCAGGCAAGAGCCGAGGAGGGCGATGTTGTTGATGAAGTAGTCCACCAGATCCAGCAGCAGCAGGCCACCCTGGGTGATGAACAGCAGGCTCACCACCAGGCCGGTAGAGCAGAACACGGTGGCGGTTTTCGGGCGGCTCCAGCCCAGCTTGTCCATCAGGCCGGTGGTAACCGCTTCGGCGATGGAGATGTGGGAGCTGATACCGGCAAACACCAGGGCCAGGAAGAACAGCGGCCCCATCACGCCGGGTGCGGGCAGCAGGTTGATGGCGGTAGGCAGGGTAACGAAGGCCAGACCCACGCCGGAGCTCACCACCTCGGTCAGTTCCTTGCCCTGGGCGTTGGCCATGTAACCGAGCGCACCGAAGATCATGATACCGGCCAGCATGGAGAAGCCGCAGTTCATCAGCACCGTCATGAAGGCGTTGTTGTTGATGTCGGATTTTTCCGGCAGGTAGCTGGCGTAAGACAGCATGATGGCGAAGCCCACACTCAGGGTGAAGAAAATCTGGCCGTAAGCGGCAGACCACACCTTGAGATCCCATATTTTGCTGAAGTCGGGCTCCAGCAGCCAGTTGATACCATTCAGGGCGCCGGGCAAAAAGGCGATGCGGCCAATCAGCAGTAATACCATCACGAACAGCAGAGGCATCAGTACCTTGTTGACCTTCTCGATGCCGCCTTTCACGCCCCGGTAGGTGGCGAAATAGGTGGCGGACCAGGCCAGACACAGAGGCAGCAGCAGGTGCCATTGCATGCCACCCAGGTTGGAAGGTGCATTATCGTCGCCCAGACCCAGGAATTCCCCGAAGAAGAAAGCGTTGCTGTCCTCGCCCCAGGCCTGGGTAAAAGCGAAGTAGGCATAAGAAATGGCCCAGGCAATCACCACCACATAGTAGAAGGCGATGATGGCCGAGATCATGACCTGGAACCAACCCAGCCACTCAAAGCGGGCATTCAATGCCTTCAACGTCTTGGGGGCACCGGAGCGGTATTTATGACCCAGGGTAAACTCCAGGATCATGAAGGGAATGCCGGCGGTCAGCATGGCAAACAGGTAAGGAATGAAAAAGGCGCCGCCGCCATTTTCATACGCCATGTAAGGGAAGCGCCAGATGTTACCCAGGCCGACGGCAGAGCCGACGGCGGCAAGGATAAAGCCGGTGCGAGAACCCCATTGTTCTCGTTTCATAGTGACTCCTAAGCAGGATATATCAGATGTAAGGATAGATAAGCGGAGCGCAGGGTAGGGAGAGCGGGCGGTAAAAGCAACGAGTCAATTGGCTATCTCGGCGTGTGTTCACCATGGATAAATGGGGGTGAAGCTATTTTTATGGTGATATTGATTATTTTTTATTGTTAATTTAGTGTTATTCTCTACTTTCATCGGTGATGCTAGCGTATCTGTGTTTTTTGCATTTTGATAAAAGTCGTCGAGAGGCGCACCTTTGGCTGGCTGTGGTAGTAAATTGGTATTTATGCAGAATATTATCGCAATAAGCTGATGGTTAGCCGGTTGATTCATTTTTTTATGCATTCTCCCTTGGCACGAGAAGGCATTAAGTCGGCTTTTTAATTTTTTTGATGGCGTGCCGCTCTGGGCGCTTGTGTGTGGCTTGTTAAGGCACTGATAACGGGTTGGTTGTTATTTTATATTAAACACCGAAACATTATAAAAACTAATGTTGTGATCGAATAAAAGTGAGTTGAGCCGGTATCGCCGGCTCTCTATGCTGTGCCGGAAATCAGCTCAGGAGGCGCATCATGAACACCGCAACTTATCAAACTCAAGACCTGTCACACGCAGGCAAAACAACTGCTCAACCGGGCCTGCTGGCCACCCTCGGGCAGTGGCTGCAACGCACTCGTACCCGCCGTCAGCTGTCCGAGTTGCCGGCCTATCTGCTGAAAGACATCGGCCTGAATGAATCCGACCGTTATCAGGAAATCAGCAAGCCGTTCTGGCAGCAGTAAACCGGCAAGGATGCGCCCGAAAAAAGCCGCTGAATATCAGCGGCTTTTTTGTGGGCTCAGGCGAAGACGAAGAAATACACCGCCAGCATGCCGATACAGACCAGATTGAGCACAAAACCCGCTTTCATCATCTCTTTCTGGCGAATGTAACCAGAGCCGAACACGATGGCGTTGGGTGGGGTGGCCACCGGCAGCATGAAGGCGCAGGAGGCAGACACCGCAATCACCGAGGCCACCATCACAGGGGTCAGCCCCAGGCCTTCGGCCACTGCCACAAACACCGGTATCAGCAGCGCCGCACTGGCGGTGTTGGATGCCAGCTCGGTCAGGAACACCACGAAGGCGGTAATGACCAGCAGGATCACGAAGGGGCTGGCATGGCCCAGCATGTCGGCCAGATGGTGGGCGAGAAATTCGCTGGTGCCGGTGGCCTTCAGTACATGACTCAGAGTCAGACCACCGCCAAACAGCAGCAATACGCCCCAGTCGGTATGCTTTTCAATGTGCTTCCATTCCGCCACCCGGGTGATGCCGATCAGGGCAATGGCCAGCAGCGCGACTACGGTGTCGAAGGATGCCAGGCCGCCGAGAGCCTTGGACACGGGGCCGGAGAACACCCACAGAAACACGGTCAGGGCAAAGATAGCCAGGGTAATCTTACGTTTGCCGGTCCAGCTGATGTGTTCTTCGGCCAGTTCGATGCGCTCGCCCAGTTTGGGACGGAATAACAGGTAGAGCACCAGGATGGCCACCGGCAGTAGCAGCAGGGTAATGGGCAGGCCCAGGGCCATCCATTCGCTGAAGCTCAGTCCCACCTGGGCGGCGGCAATGGCATTGGGCGGGCTGCCGACCAGGGTGGCGATACCGCCGATGCTGGCGCTATAAGCCACGCCCAGCAGCACGAAGAGATAAGTACTGCGATAACGCTCTGCATCAAGGCAGCTCAGCAGGCCCAGCGCCAGCGGCAGCATCATGACGGTGGTGGCGGTGTTGCTGATCCACATCGACAAAAAAGCGGCGGTCGCAAACAGCAGGAACACGGCGGCACCGAGCCGTCCCTTGGCCAGCCGCAGGATCCGGCCGGCAATCAGCCGGTCGAGCTGCTGGCTGTGCATGGCGGCGGCCAGTGCAAAACCACCCAGAAACAGAAAAATGATGGAGTTGGAGAAATTGCTCAGGGCCGCATTGGTATCCAGCACGCCGAGCAGGGTCGCCAGCAGCGGCACCAGCAGGGCAGTGATGGTAATATGGACCGCCTCGGTCAGCCAGAGCACGGCAATAAAGATCAGCAAGCTCAGCCCCTTGGTGACGCCGGGGTCAAAAGGCAGCGTATTGAGCAAAAGCAGGAACAGGAGCAGGTTGGCGCTGAGAATGCCCCACCTGGCCCTGATGTTTACACTTTGTTGTGGAGTCTCGTTGGGCATGTTTTTTTCTCGTTATGTTGTTGTTTTGGTTACGGTTGTGAGTATATCACCTGACGATGGGTACAAAAGATGATAACGGTTGTAAAACGACGCATTTCTCAGATTCCGCGCTGGGCGATACTGGTTTATGCACTCACGTTGTCCTTGCTGCTGGGTTATGGCGGCAACCAATATCGTCAGTATCGCTATTATCAGGCGCTGCAACAACAGACCGAGCCGGTACTGAAGGCCCTGCATCAGCAGCAGAGCCGGATGACGGCCAACGTAGAAAGCGGCCTGTTACTGAGTGAGCCGGTCACCTCGCTGGCGCTGACGGTGTCACACTTTGTTCAGTTTATCGAACAACACCCGATTCCGCTGGCGGGCGTTGCCGAGGTGCTTGCCGAGCTGAACCGTTATCAAGAGACCTTGCAGGCCCTGCAGGATGCGGATATTCACGGCCGTTATGCGCTGAAGTCCTTCGCAGAAGCCCTCCAGCTACTGCCGGCCCGGCCGGGGTACCAACAGTTGCTGCAGCGCAGTCGGCTCTATCTGACCGCGCCTAATCAGATGTTTCTGTATGCGCTCGACGAAGAAGCCGAGCGTTTACAGCAAACGGCAACCGCCGAGTGGCAGGATGTGCTCTATTATCATCAGCTATACCGACACAACCTGAGAGAAATGATACGGCTGCGGGAGGCTCTTGCCGCGGATGATCTTTCTGCTCTGTTCGAGCGCACCCGGGCCTGGCGGCAACAGGCTGAAGACAGCTGGGAAAGTATGCAAACGGTAGTGGCGTTGTTACTGCTGCTGTTCTTCAGCCTTGGGTTGCTGTTGCTGGCGGTACGCAACCGGCAGTTGAGCGAAGCAAGCCAGGCCTCGTTTGCGCTGGCCCGGGCCAAAACCGACTTTCTGGCCAACATGAGCCACGAAATTCGTACCCCCATGAATGCCATCATCGGATTTTCTTCCCTGTTGCAGCAGACGTCGCTGAATGCGCAACAGATCGAATACCTGAAAAAAATCAAGAACTCGTCCGACAACCTGCTGTTGCTGATCAACGACATTCTGGATCTGACCAAGGTGGAGGCGGGCAAGCTGGAGCTGGAAGATATCGAGTTTGATCTCAACGAACTGCTTGAACGACTGTCCGGACTCTTTGCCGACATGTCCGAGCAGAAACAGCTGGAGGTCATCATCAACAAGGTTGCCGAGGTGCCCGACTGTTTGCGTGGCGATTCATTGCGACTGGGGCAGGTGCTGGTCAACCTGGTCAATAATGCGGTCAAGTTTACCGAGCGCGGTGAAGTGGTGCTGACGGTGTCGGTGTGCGCCGATCCCGAGCCCCGACTGTGTTTCGAGGTCAGTGATACCGGCATCGGTATCATGCCCGATCAGCTCGACCGACTGTTTAGCTCCTTTACCCAGGTCGATGCCAGCACCACCCGCAAATACGGTGGTAGTGGTCTGGGCCTGAGCATCAGCCGTCATCTGGTGCAGTTGATGGGGGGCACTATCGAGGTCACGAGTCAGCCGGGGCGGGGATCCACCTTTACCGTAAGCCTGCCGTTGCGGCCGGCGGCGGTCGTCAGGGCCGAGTCGCAGGCGGCACACTTTGCGGGGAAAAAGGTGCTGCTGGTCGACGATAACGCCCTGGTACTGGAAGTCATGAGCCGGTTACTCCGCGGGCTTGGGCTGGTGGTGTACAGCGCCCAGGATGTGGGCACGGCCCGAGAGCTGCTCCACAAACGGGGAGGCGAGCTGAGTCTTGCACTAATAGATTGCTGCCTGGGGCAGGACAAGGGACTGGACCTGGCCCGTAACCTGGTGCAGCAGCCCCACTTTGGCCATATAGGCGTGGTGATCATGAGTGCCTTCGGTCGGGAGCGGCCAGAAGCCCAGATGCAGGCGCTGGGCATTGATCATTATCTGTCCAAGCCGATTACCGAACACAGTCTGCGCCAGTGTCTGAACCAGATGCTGGGTGATGACGCCGATACCGCAGGCCATGCGGTGGTGGCAGGCTTGCAGGATCTGGCGTTTTACCATGCTCGGCTGGCAGGCAAACAGATATTGCTGGCCGAAGACAACCGCATGAACCAGCAGCTGATTGTGGAGTTTCTGAAACAGGTCGAGGTGTCGGTGACCCTGGCCGACAACGGTCGCCAGGCCGTTGAGCTGATGGCCCAGCGCAGCTTCGACGCTATTCTGATGGACTTGCAAATGCCGATACTGGACGGGGTCGAGGCGACGCGCCAGATCCGCAAGCTCAGGGTGCATCACGATATTCCCATCGTGGCGCTCACTGCCAGCGCCATGCGCGGCGATCGGGAAGCCAGCCTGGATGCGGGCATGAATGGCTATGTCACCAAGCCGGTCAACCGCCTCGATCTCTATGAGGCATTGATGAAGGCACTGGCACATTCGCCGGCGGCAGATGTCAGGGCCGCGGACAGTGCAGCAGATAGTGCAGCCGACAGAGCCCTGAACGCCGATGCCGAACACCCGGACTCATTAGCCGCGCAGCAGGCCATGAAAGAGGCTTTGCAAGAAGCTTTGATCGAAGGCGTCAGGCAAACAGCCGATGCGGCTACCGAGTCTTTCGCCAGACAAAGGGCGGATTTTAGCGAGCAGCACCAGGACGATGTCTGGCTGTTGCAGGCCGCCCTGGCCGGCGAAGACTGGCCAGAGGCGCTGGCGGTGGTGACGGAACTGGTCGAACAGGCCGAGGCCTGTGGGCTGGCACCAGTGGCGGAACGAGCCCGGGCATTGCTGTTGCCGTTGCAACGGCGGCGGCGACCGGAGCCGGAGCAGCTGGCGGCCCTGACCGACTCTCTCGGCCGGCTGGCAGACGGCCAGACGGGATCCTGAGATCGGGATTTCATTGAATTGAGATCTTCGTCACATTTCACTGTTGGCCAGTTAATTGTTCTGGTTTTTTGTTATTTAATGAATTTATAAACCAAGCATAAAACCGGGCTTAGATAAAGATAGAGCCCCCGTATTTGCTGGCGGTACTCCGGTTACTCCCGTCGGATCTTGTGCTGTGTTTTACTCTGGATTTTATTGTTTTTTTAGATGATATTGTCGGTATACAAGCATCTGGGTAGGGGAGTGTCATGAAAGTATTAGTGTTAGGTAGTGGTGTCGTCGGTGTAACCAGCGCCTGGTATCTGTCTCAACAGGGCCATGAAGTGGTGGTGGTCGACCGGCAGCCCGACGCGGCCGAAGAAACCAGTTTCGCCAACGCCGGCCAGCTGTCTTTCGGCATGACCTCTCCCTGGGCCGCCCCCGGTATTCCCCAGAAAGCCGTCAAGTGGATGTTTCAGACCCATGCGCCGCTCAAGCTGCGCCCCAGCCTCAATCCGGCGCAGTGGCAGTTTATGCTGTCGATGCTGGCCAACTGCAATGAAAAATCCTACGGCGTTAACAAGTCGCGCATGGTACGGGTGTCCGAATACAGCCGTCAGTGCATCAACGCGCTGCAGGATGAACTGAAGCTGCCGTTCGAAGGGCGCAAGCAGGGTCTGCTGCAGGTATTCCGTACCCAGAAGCAGATTGATGACGCGGCCAAGGACATCAAGGTGCTGCAGGAATTCAACGTGGCACATGCCATGCTGAACGTGGACGAATGTATCGCCCGCGAGCCGGCGCTGGCACGGGTGAAGCACAAGCTGGTGGGCGGTCTGCATTTTCCCGAAGATCAGACCGGCGACTGCAATCTCTTTACCAAGTCGCTGGTGAAAAAGTGTCAGGAAAACGGCGTTGTGTTCAAATTCAATACCGAGATCAAGGCGCTGGTCAGCGAAGGCGACATCATCCGCGGCGCGCAAACCTCCAATGGTCTGGAAACCGCCGATCAGGTGCTGGTGTGCATGGGCAGTTATTCTCCCTTCCTGCTTAATCCGCTGGGTATTCGCCTGCCGGTCTACCCGATCAAGGGTTACTCGCTGACCATCGACATCAAGAACGACGCCGATGCGCCCCAGTCGACCGTGATGGATGAAACCTACAAGGTGGCCATCACCCGTTTCGAAAATCGTATTCGTGCCGCCGGCACCGCCGAGCTGGCCGACTTCAATGCCGACCTGCCCAATGCCCGTCGTGCCACCATCGCCGAGTCGGTGAAAAGCCTGTTCCCCGAAGGTGGCAAGGTAGACGAAGCTCAGTTCTGGACCGGTTTCCGCCCCATGACGCCGGACGGTACCCCCATCATCGGTACCACCCGCTACAAGAACCTGTGGCTGAATACCGGCCACGGCACCCTGGGCTGGACCATGGGCGCGGGCTCCGGCAAGCTGATTGCCGATCTGATCAGCGGCAACAAGCCGGAAATCGACGACAGCGGCCTGGCCTTCAGCCGTTACGGCTAAGCCTTGCGCTAACCCGTAGTACTCACACAGCCGCCGCCGCCGGCGGCTGGACAGCACCATTGCAAGGCGCCATACTGGCGCCTTTTGCGTCTCTGTATGTTCTCTACTCTGCTCAATATCGTGGTGCCGGTGTTTGCGGTGGTGGCGGTGGGCTTTGCCTTCGGTCGCCGTCAGCGCCATGCCGACATGGGATTCGTCAATCTGGCCAACGTGGCGGTGTTTTGCCCGGCGCTGGTGTTTTCTGCCCTAATCGACAACCCGGTGCGGCTGGGCACCAGCTGGCCGCTGATGCTGGCGGGCGTGCTGGTGATCTTGCTGCCGGGCCTGCTGCTGTGCCTGTTTCGTTTTCGGGGGCTGGAGCGCCGGACCCTGGTGCTGGGCGGCATGTTCCGCAATACCGGTAATATAGGTATTCCGCTGATGATGCTGGCCTATGGTGAGGATCAGCTCGGCGGCATCATCATACTGTTCGTGCTTTCCAATCTCGTTCATTTTTCGCTCGGGCTCTTTATCCTGTCGCGCGAGGCCGGCCGCTGGCTATGGCTGAAAAACCCCATTATCTGGGCCGCCGTGCTGGGCATGCTGCTGGCGGATCATCCGACCCTGTTGCCGGAGTTTGTCTACACCAGTGCCGGGCTGCTGGGACAGATAGCGGTGCCGCTGATGCTGTTTGCTCTGGGTGTGCGGCTGTCGGGCGGTGAAATGGGCGATTTGGGGCTGGCGCTGAGAGTCAACCTGAGTTATCTGCTGGTCGGGGCGGCGAGCCTGCTGCTGGTGGCCTGGTGGTTGCCGCTCAGCGCAGACTGGTTGCGGCTGCTGGCGTTGTCGGTGATGCTGCCGCCGGCAGTACTCAATTACCTCTTGTGCGAACAATATCGCTGCCAGCCCGATAAAATGGCCAGCATAGTGCTGCTCGGCAATGCCTTATCGGTATTGACGATTCCGTTGGTGATCTACCTGACCCTGACGTTTCTTTGAACATGACAATGTAGCGTCAGGCGCAACAGCGATGGCCATTATCTCTGTTTACTGGCTGCTTGTGTGTTAATTGACCATTACAGTCTGTTTATAAAACATTTTCATCCGATTATACTGCCTTCTTTCGATAGGTGATGCGAGCTATATGAGACTGAGATTCAAGGTGTTCAACAAAGCCAGGCCCACGTCCAGACTGGGTGTCTGCCTGACCCGGGATGCCGTCCTGGTGATTGATGAACAGGCGTCGACCCGGCTGTACACTCGGGCGATCAGCGCCCAGGAAACGCCGGCCAGCGCCCTTGTCGCCTTGATTGAACAACAGCAGTGGCAGGGGCGAGGGCTGGCACTGACGCTGGGGCGCGGCTGGTATCAGCAGCTGCAAGTGCCCAGACCCGCACTGCCCGATGAGGAGCTGCTCCAAGCCTTGCCCTGGTGTGTCGGGGAGCTGATCAACGAGCCGGTCGACAGTCTGGTATTTGACTATATCGATCTGCCGCCTGCGCCCAATGGCGAGGCCCGGATCGCCGTCTATTACAGTGCCCGGGCACCGCTGGCAGCTCTGGTCGAGGCCGTGACACCCTTATGCCCGCTATTGACGATAGGGGTGGATGAACTGGCCATGGCCAACCTGCTGCCACCGGAGAACCATGATCTGGTACTGTACAAGGCACCGGGTCAGGAGCTGACGCTGCTTTTTATTCATCAGCAACAGTGGCTGTTTTCGCGTATCATCCGTGGTTTCCAGTCACTGGATGATGACTCGGTTGCCGTCGAGGAATTCAATTTCGACACCCTGTTGCTGGAGCTGCAGCGCAGTATCGACTACGCCACCGGCCAGCTGAAACTGGCGGCACCGGAACACTGGTACCTGGCCCTGCCGGACCGGATAACACCGGCCCTGCAACAGTCGATAAATCGGGTCTTCAATATGCAGGCTCACTCCCTGACAGAGGGAAAATTGCCCCCAGAGGCCTTGCCGGCACTGGGCATATTGCGGCGTGGAGATTGATGAAGAAGCAGATTGAGTTTTATCAGGCCAGCCTGCGGCCGGCGTCAGACCGCCCCACCCCGGTGTGGGGGCTGGCAGGAGTGCTGTTGATTGTGCTGGGTTGGTCGCTGGTATTTGGCATGACCGCATGGGAAAGCCACCAGCAATCAGAAGCGAATCACCAGTTGCAGACGCAGGCGGAGGCGGCACAAGCCCACCTTGAACAGCTGCAACAGAATGTCAGGCGGCTGACGGCCAGTCTGGATGAAGGAGAGCGGGAGCGATTGCAACAACATATCCGGGAGCAGCAGCAACTGCTTGAATTGCTCAGCAGCGATAACCTGGTGTCTTACGCGAAGGTACTGACCGACCTGACCTCGGTGCCATGGCAGGATATTTCCCTGCAGGGGCTGAGCCTGGCTGGGTCGACCATGACTCTGACCGGGGTAGCCCGCCATGCCGAGGCGGTGCCCGCCTGGATACTCGGTTTCAAGCAAAGCGGCTCCCTGCACGGACGTGATTTTGGTCGGTTGGAGATCCGTCAGGGTCAGGGAAACACCCTGTTTTTTACACTGCAGAGCGAACCGCAGGCCAGTCAATGAAAAGACTCTCCCTGAGCGAACTGCGACGCCTGTTTATGGCCCGTAACCCCCGTGAACGCTGGTTGCTGCTGGGCGCCGGTTGGGCCCTGCTGGCCTGGCTGGGGTTGGTCGTGTTTGAAGCCACCGTTCAAGCGAGGCTACTGCAACTGCAAGCTGATAATGTGCAGTTGAATCGTACCCTGGCCGAACGGAAAAAAAGCACTGATGAGCTTAATGGCGTCATTGCCAGGCTGTCTCTGCCTGAGTACCGGCAACAAATCGAGCAATTGAAACAGCGTCTGGCCCGACTCGATAGTAAGGTCTCAGGCCGGCTGCAAAGCCTGGTGGGGCCGGAGCAGATGGCCGGGTTGCTGCTGGATGTACTGGCACAGGAAAACGACTTGCAGTTGGTGCAACTGCAGAACCGGCCGGCTCAGGCCATTGCCACCCCGACAGGCACTACCCTGTACCGACACGGAATCAGCCTGCAGCTCCAGGGGAGTTATACCCAGTTGCTGGGCTACGTGCGTCGGCTGGAATCGCTGCAGGGGCAGTTGTACTGGAAGGGGCTGGAGTTCGAGCTGGAGCAATACCCGGATGCGCGTATCCGGCTGGATTTTTTCACTCTGAGTGATCATAAGGAATTGTTACGTGGTTAACCCGCTGCTGTTGCTGATGCTGAGCACAACGCCTGTGTTTCAGGATCCCACCCTTCCTCTGGAGGTGGTGATGCCCGATATCCGGTCATCATCACCCCTGACTGACGTAGCGCGGCCGCAGCACCGCTTGCAGGCAGTGTTGCACGGGGGGAAGGAGGCCGGTGCCATCATCGATGGCCGGCTTTATCGGCAGGGTGACAGAGTAGGCAGCTATCGGCTGGCCAGAATCGGGCGGCGTCAGGTCACGCTGGAAGCCCAGGGTGAATCGCTTGAACTCAGACTTTTTTCTCCATTGACCCTACAGGATATGCCATGACTCCGGTACTTAGACAGCCAGTTATCCTATTGCTGAGTACACTGCTGGTGGCCTGTGTGAGTGCTCCGGACGGCTCCTTGCCAAAAGACAGCCTGGAAGAGGCGATGCGTTACCGTCCGGATCCGTTGCCGGCGGCGGTAGAGCGGGAACTGCTGGGCGGACAGGCGCGCAAGGTCCCGCCGGCGCTTTCACCGAGGCAACGCCGTTTCGATATTGCCGCCAGTGAGGTCGACGCCCGGGCGTTTTTTGCCGCACTCGGCGCCGAGCAGGACATCAGTATTGCCGTGCATCCGGAGGTGAATGGCTCCATCAGCCTGAATCTGCGCCAGGTGACCCTGCCGGAAGTGCTGGACGCGATATCTGGCCTCTATGGCTATGGTGTTCAGCAAAAGGGCAACATCTATCAGGTATTTCCTTCCGGGGTGCGTACCCGAACCTTCAATGTGAATTACCTGATGCTGAGCCGGGAGGGGTTGTCACAAACGGCCATCAGCGGCAGCAGCCTGAGTGGTCACGAGAACGGCAGCGATAACAGCGGCACCCGCATCAACACCAAGGCCAACAGTGACTTCTGGCAAGATCTCGAGTCGGCATTGAGCCGACTGCTCGGTGACAAAGAGGGCCGGGTTGTGGTGACCAATCCCCAGGCCGGGCTGGTGAGTGTGCGGGCCGCCCCCGCTGAGCTGGCGCTGGTAGAGGACTTTCTGACCCGGGCCGAACGCCAGCTCAAGCGGCAGGTGGTGCTGGAGGCGCGCATTATCGAGGTGGAGCTCAGTGACGGTTATCAGCAGGGCATCGAGTGGAGTCAGTTAACGGCTGGCAGCACAGCCAGCCGCGCACCTGCGCCACTGGTCACCGGCAACAGTGGTGCCGGCAGCTTTGCCCTCAATCCTCTGGCCGGTCTGGCCGGCGGTGGTGTGGTCTTCAATGTGACCGATGGTAACTTCAACGCGGTGATCAGTCTGTTGCAGACCCAGGGGGAGGTGAATACCCTGTCCAACCCCAGGGTGACCGCCAGCAATAACCAGAAGGCGGTGATCAAGGTGGGCACCGACGAATATTTTGTGACCGACTTTTCGGTGACCACCACCACGGGCACCTCGACCACCACCACGCCCGAGGTAGAGCTGACGCCGTTTTTCTCCGGTATTTCGCTGGATGTGACGCCGCAGATTGCCGATGACAACCGCATCCTGATGCATGTACATCCGTCCGTCAGTCAGGTGGAAGACAGCACCAAGACCATCAGCTTTGGCTCTGACACCATCAGCCTGCCGTTGGCGCGCAGCAGTATTCGCGAGTCCGATACCGTGGTCGAGGCCCGCTCCGGTGAGCTGATTATCATCGGTGGCCTGATGCAGGAAACCCAGAGCGAACAGAATGCCGGTGTGCCCCTGTTGAGCGAGATCCCGGTGCTGGGCAATCTGTTCAAGAACCGCAAGCTGGCCACCAAAAAGAGCGAGCTGGTGATTATGCTGCGTCCGGTGGTGGTCAATGAGAATACCTGGCAAACCGAGCTGCAGCGTTCCCGGGATTTACTGGAAAAATGGTATCCGCCACTGCCGCCGCCCCTGACCAATATCCATTCGGGAGCCTTATGAGAAAACATCCTTACCTGGGGTTACTGGCCGCGCTGCTGTCATCCTGGATCCCGGCCGCCTGGACCAGTGAACCAGTGGTTCCGCCGACCGAATTTGCCGACCAGTGGCAGGCGGCTGACTGGGCCGACCTGATGGTGGAAGTACCGGCGGCGGGAGGCGAACTGACCATTACCGAAGTGACGCTCAGCAGGGCCGAACGGGTGCAGGAAACGAATCACGAGGCCGATACGGCCCTGGCCGAGGGAGACTGGGCCAGGGCCGAGTATCGTCTGGGGCAGTTGCTGGCGGAATATCCGGATGAACATCAGGTTCGTCTGCGGCTGGCGGCCATGCAATACGGGCGGGGCGCGCTGGATGAGGCCCGGGTTCAATTACAGCAGGGGCTGGAGCTGGCGCCGGCTCATGCCGACCTGCGCCTGGCCCTGGCCCGTCTGCTGGCCGAACAGGATCGCCATGGGGCGGCGTTTGCCGTGCTGGACGAAGCGGCACCCGACCTGGTCAGTCATCTGGACTATTACAGCCTGAAAGCGGAGATGGCCCGGCGCAGCGGCGACTGTGCCACGGCGATAACCCTGTATCATCGCTTGCTCGACCGCTCCCCAGGGGTAGGGAGCTGGTGGTTGTCATTGGGCCTGTGCCAGCGTCGTCTTGGGCAGGATTTTGTGCCAGCCTATCGCAGGGCACTGGCCAGCGCCGATCTCGGCAATGCCTCTTTGCATTTCGTTCAGCAGCAACTGGAGCAACATGGTTCAGCGCAAACTCACTAAACGCCTGGGCGAGTTGCTGCTCGAGCATGAGGTGATCACCTCGGCCCAGCTGAAAACGGTACTCGAGCAGCAAAGGCGCGAAGGCGGCCGCATGGGTTCCCATCTGATCCATATGGGGATCATGACCGAACTGGAGCTGCTGGGCTTTGTCGCCGAGCAGCTGGACCTGCCGTTGCTCGACCTGAACAAGGTGGACATAGACAAAAACGCGGTCAAGCTGCTGTCGGAGGTTTATGCCCGCCGCTATCGGGCCCTGGTGATCGCCGCCGACGACACCCAGACCAGGGTGGTGCTGTCGGATCCGGCTGATCTGGACACCCAGGATGCGATCAGCCGGCAGCTGGCCCCGCGAGATATTCAGCTGGCGGTGGCGCCGCACAGCCAGTTGCTGGCGCTCTATGATCAGCTGTACCGGCGTACCGAGGATATTGCCAGTCTCGCCGTGCAGTTAGGCGAAGAGAACGCTCCCAGCCGTTCCCTGATCAGCAGTGATATCCTGGATGACAGCGAGGCCACCGTGGCCAAGTTGCTCCATTCCCTGCTGGAAGATGCCCTGCAGATAGGGGCGTCGGATATTCATATCGAGCCGGAAAAAAACCTGCTCCGCCTGCGCATGCGGGTGGACGGCACCCTGCAGGAAACTGAACTGAAAGACATCGGCATAGGCCCGGCACTGTTGTCGCGGCTCAAGCTGATGGCCGGGCTGGATATCTCGGAACGCCGCCTGCCCCAGGACGGCCGTTTCGAACTGAACATCAAGCAGAAACGGATAGATGTGCGCATGGCCACCATGCCGGTGCAGGCCGGTGAGGCGGTGGTGCTGCGGCTGCTGGATCAGTCCCGGAGCCTGCAGGGGCTGTCCGGCTCCGGCATGCCGTCGGCGCTGCAGCAGGCCTTTCGTCGCAAACTGGCCAGCCCCCATGGCATTATTCTGGTGACAGGTCCCACCGGCAGCGGCAAGACCACCACCCTCTATGGGGCCCTCGACGAGCTGAATATCCCGGAACGCAAGATCATCACGGTAGAGGATCCGGTGGAATACCGGTTGCCCCGCATCAATCAGGTGCAGGTCAACAGCAAGATAGGCCTGACCTTTGCCCGGGTGTTGCGTACCAGCCTGCGTCAGGATCCGGATGTGCTGCTGATTGGTGAAATCCGCGATCAGGAAACCGCCGAAATCGCCATGCGTGGCGCCCTTACCGGCCATTTGGTGTTGTCTACCCTGCATACCAATGACGCCCCCGGCACGGCGGTACGACTGATGGACATGGGGGTACCCGGTTATCTGGTAGCCAGCACCCTCAAGGGGGTACTGGCCCAGCGTCTGGTGCGATGCCTGTGCCTGCACTGCAGGGAGCCGTACCAGCCGGAGCTGGGGGAGCAGCAATTCCTGTTGCACCTGAATCCTGCGGCGGAGCAGGGGGGCTATTATCAGGGCCGCGGTTGTGCCGGCTGTAACCATACCGGCTACAAGGGCCGGGTCGGGGTATTCGAGTGGCTGGAAATCAACCGTGACATGGCCGATGCCCTGCGCGAGCGCGATATAGAGGCGTTTAACCAGCTGGTGGACCGGCAGGATGACTTCAAGACCCTGGCCCAATCGGCACTGGATCTGGCCATGAGCGGCCAGACCTCGGTACAGGAAGTGCTGCGGCTGGCGGAGTGGCTTGACTGATGGCGTTGTTCGAATACCGGGCCCGGGATCGGCAGGGGCAGCTCAGCCGCGGCACCATGGAAGCCACCAGCATACAGGCGGCGGGTGTCAGCCTGATGCAATCGGGCCTCTTGCCCATCGACATCAAACCGGCCGGCAAGGGCAGCCTCATGCTCGAACTACGGCAGTACTTCAAGCGGGGTCTCAAGACCGAGGTGTTGTTGATCCTCTGTCGTCAGCTGGCCTCATTGACCCGCGCCGGTGTGCCTATTCTGCGTATCATGCAGGGCCTGGCCGAAACCACGGACAACAAGGTGCTGGAAGCGGTGCTGACCGAGGCGGCGGCGGCGCTGCACAAGGGCCAGACCCTGTCGGCCGCCCTGTCGGCCCACCCCCATATCTTCAATTCGCTGTTTGTGTCTCTGGTCGAAGTCGGAGAAAGTACCGGTCAGCTGGAGCAGACCTTCCTGCAGCTGGCCCAGTACTACCAGCTGGAGCTGGATACCCGCCGGCGGGTCAAGGCGGCCATCCGTTATCCCAGCTTCGTGATGTTCGCCATGTCGGCCGCCATGGTGGTGATCAACATCTATGTGATCCCGGCCTTCAGCGGCATGTTTGCCGGCATGGGGGCCGAATTGCCCCTGGCCACCCGGTTGCTGATCGGCAGCTCTGATTTCTTCGTCCATTACTTCGGTTATCTGCTGCTGGGCCTGATGGGGGGAGTCATGCTTTGGCTGCATTATATCCGAACCGAATCCGGTCGCTATCAGTGGCACCGATGGCAGCTGAAACTGCCCATCGTCGGCCCCCTGCTCAGACGCATTTTGCTGGCGCGCTTCTGTCGCAGCTTTGCCATGATGCTGTCGGCCGGTGTGCCCATTACCCAGGTGCTGGATCTGGCGGGTAATGCCACCGGCAACGCCTTTCTGACCCGGGCCATACTGGCGATGGGGGAGGGTCTGGCCGGTGGCCGCAGCCTGTCGTCAGTAGCCCGCGAGGGCCGGATATTTACCCCGCTGATCCTGCAGATGTTCAATGTGGGGGAAGAAACCGGCCGAATCGATGAAATGGTGAAGGAGGCGGGCCAGTTTTATGAAGAAGAGGTGGATTACGATATCTCCAACCTGAGCGCCAAGATAGAGCCGATCATGATAGTGGGCATCTCGGTGATGGTACTGATCCTGGCGCTGGGCATCTTCAGCCCTATGTGGGGCATGGTGGATGCGGTACAAGGCAGATAGCCATTTTTTGACGTGTTTTCAGGCGAAGAGACTAGATTATAAACCCTACGGTCAGTATGATTATGTCGACTTGGTGTACGATGCAAGCGATTGGTTTTTATCAAGAAGTGGTTATTTTTCGAACAACAAACAATATTGATACAAGAGAGAATTTATGAAGAAGCAAGCGGGTTTTACCCTGATTGAACTGGTTATCGTGATTGTGATCCTCGGCATACTGGGCGCCGTAGCTGCCCCCAAGTTCCTGAACCTGCAGGGTGATGCGTATGGGGCCAACCTGGATGGTTTGAAGAATTCTTTGGAGTCGGCGTCGACATTGGCCAATACCAAGGCGATTTTGAAAGGTGTTGATAAACAAGCCAGTTCGAATGATGTAGATATGGGCGATGGCGTAACCGCTGATTTGGTATGGGGCTATCCTGCTGCAGCGTCAGGCGGCATACTTACGATAATTGAGGTAAATGCCTCCAGTGCTGCATCGACTGAAGCGGATTACATATATTCAGTTAGTGGGAGCGATCTTCTGATTAGCCCGCAAGCTAGAAAAGCTAGTGATATTACAGCTTCTGCAACTTGTGCGGTCAAGTATGGCCCCGCAACATCAGTTGCCAGACCTACAATCACCATTGACAAGTCTGCTTGTTAATTAGCATCAAGTAAGGCGGCTTAGCCGCCTTTTTTAATCCCCATGAAATCCTCCGGTTTTACCCTGATTGAATTGCTGGCCGTGCTGGTACTGCTTGGCATACTGACGGCGGTGGCGCTGCCCCGGCTGTCATTCGGGCCGGATATCGAGCAGCGACTCAATGCCGATCGGCTGGTCAGCCTGCTGCGTCTGACCCAGTTGCGGGCCATGAATGATCCGGATGCCTTCACGCTTAATCAACCCCTGAATCAATGTGGCCGTCTGGTAATAACCTCGGCGCGTTTCGGCATCGCCGAGAACTGTGATAATGCCCTGGCCGACAGCTATCCCCCACAGGGCCCTTTGCTCGGCATCAACCAGCCTCAGGCCATCGGTGCGACGGAAACTTTCCCTGTCATCATTCAGTTCGGTACCACAGTCTCCGGCGGCCTGCTGAGCGAAGACGCCTGGCTGGGCCGACCCTATATAGAGCAGGCGGGTAGTTTGGTGCGAATGACCTCGCCGGTCGATATCACCCTGGGCGGAGTCACGGTACGCATCGAGACCGAAGGCTATATCCATGCGCTGCCCTGATGCTAACCCTCATCTTCGCCGTTGCCGCGGTGTCAGCCTGGTGGAGCTGGTGCTGGGCATCGCCCTGCTGGGCATAGTGCTGGCGGGCGGCAGCCTGTTTTTCTATGGCCAGCAAAAGCAGCGGCTGGATCCCGTGTTTCAGGTGCGTGCGGTCAGCCTGGCCCAGGCCCTGAGCGAGCAGATCATCGCGGTGAAGTTTGACGAACATAACAAGCCCGAACAGCAGTCGCTATGTGCCACTAATTGCACCAACGCCCATCAATTTGGACCCGATGGGGGGGAGACAGTGGCAGGCGACTTTGACGATGTCGACGACTTTCATGTCTGGTGCGAGCCCAACGGCATCGGTGGTGATCAACTGGCCGCGGCCATGGGGCTCGATGCCCGTTACTATCAGGGCTACCGGGTATCCGTCTGTGTGTCGGAAGGTAGCGCCGCCATCTACAAGGTTGTGGAGATAAAGGTCACGCCCCCGGCGGGCGCCGGTATCGACTTTGCCCTGCACAGGTACAATATCCGATGAGAGTCCGCGGTTTTACCCTGCTGGAGCTGGTGATCGTGCTGGTGCTGATAGCCATTACCGGGGCATTCAGCAGTGGTTTTATTGCCGACAGCGCGCGCCTGTATCAAGGCACTCGCGAGCGGGCCGAAGTTCTGAGTCACGGTCGCTTCGCCATCGAACGACTCACCCGCGAGCTGGGGGCGGCCTATGGCCCCAGTGTGCGTATCGAGCAAGACCTTGATAAAAATTGTCTGTACTTTGTACCGGTACTGGCCGCGGGCAAATATCAGGGTAATCCCCGCTCCGGCAATATCACTTTTATTCTGCCTGTTCCGCTACAGGATCAGACACTGACAGCCTCCTATATTGCCATCATGGCGGCGCAAGGCGATGCCAACTGGCCCGATTATCCGGCCGCTTTGCCACAGGGAATAAATTTTCAGCCGGAAGTTGACACTAGCGATCGCATTATATACTCGGCTGGCAATGGCAATGGCAATGGCAATGGCAATGGCAATGGCAATGGCAATGGCAATGGCAATGGCAATGGCAATGGCAATGGCAATAACAATGGCAATAACAATGGCAATAACAATGGCAATAACGGAAATTCATCCGATATGACCTTTCCCAAAAGCAGCCCGGCCCGGCGCTATACCCTGTTACAGCCCCGACAGGTGCGTTATTGCCTGGAAGCAGGCAGCCTGACGCGTAATGAAAAAAACACAGATCAGTGGGATACCAGCAAAAACGTATTAATGCTGTCCGGCCTGACGGATGATACCGCCTTTGAAGCTGCCGATTACCGAGTGGCGACACAAATGGTGCAACTTGAGCTGAAACTGCAGACCAGAGAAGGCCCGCTTGCCTTCCCCCAGCAGATAGGGGTGCTTTATGAGCCATAGCATCAGAGGTAGCATGCTGATCAGCGTGATATTCATGATGTTGCTGATGGCGGTACTGATGTCGGCCATGGTCAGCCTTACCAATCGGAGCAGCCGCAACCTGGCTTATGAAACCATGGCGCTCAGGGCCAGGCTGGCCGCCGACAGCGTACTGGAAAATGCCATCTACCAGCAAATGGCGCCGGCACAGGACACTTCTATTGCCGATATCGAACTCGATATCAACGGCTGCAGCGCCAATGCGGGTGTAAATAAGTCCATGAACATAAATACTGAAACCCTGTACTATATCAGGGCCACCGGCAGCTGCGGCAGCAACGAACTGAATGTAGTGCGTACCCTGGAAGTCGAGGTGATTAAATGAAACTGATGATTAGCCTGTTGTTTTTTTTCTGTGGAGCGGTCGCAGCTCAATCAATGAACGACTTATTCCCCTATGCGGCCCAAAGCCATGCTTCCGATGGCAAGATAAAGATGGAAGAAGATGCGATCATCGGCGGTACTAATAATGCCAGGTTGGATTTTTATTCCGGTGATTTCAAGGGTAGTAGTCGGTGTGACGATAAGCCCTGTAGCCTGAGTTATAAATCAGGACCGAAGGTCAATCTGCCTGCCTACCAAGCGGATAGCATATCATTTCCTGCTGATTTCAAAGCGACAAGCAGCTCTCTCGAGTTTAAGTGTGAACAGGGCAACTCAAGCGACAGTCGTAGTCAGTTCAAGAGCATCAAAATAGAAAAAGGATGCAGTGCTGTACTGACAGGTGGGCACGACGAATATCGTATCAAAGACAAACTGGAGGTAAAAAGTGGCGGAGAGCTGACGCTGACCGCCGGTGATTACTGGCTGGGTGAGCTGGATATAGATGGAGGGCGCCTCCATCTGCCTGCCTCCGGACAGGTAAATTTCTATGTAAACGGCGATGTGAATATAAAAGACGCGGGTGCTCTGGGCAATGCAGATTTTAACATCTACGCTCCCGACGATGACATCAAGCTGGAAGGAAGCAGTCAGTTGCTCGGTGATGCGTTTACCAACAAGAAGCTGGAGTTGAAAGACGCAGCTCAACTGACAGGAGCGATCAGGGCCGACACCCTGAAGCTGGATGGTACCCTGAATCTGTCCGGTGGGGAGTACTCGCTGCATAAGATCGAACTGAAAAAAAATGCCAGATTACACACGACAGGAGCGGTAATCCTTAATATAGAAAGCAAGCTGAAACTTGAAGAAGACTCAGTACTCGGTAATGCTTCTAAGTCCGTCAGGCTTTATGTCTATGGCGGAGAGGACAAAGACGCAGATGATGATCCCGATAAAGGCGATGCGGATCTGAAGAAAAATTCCCGCTTGTATGGCTTCGTTTATGTGCAGGGTAAACTGAAGCTGCATGAAGGCGCAGGAGTCTATGGCGCCGTGAATGTCGTGGATCTGGAAATGAAGAAAAACAGTGCCATTAATTTTGGAACTTTTTCACTGTCTGCACGGCGAGACATTGGTTATGTAGATGGCGAAGAGAATAATGCTGCGATAATAACGGTTAACGGAGCAACAAGCCGGTTCAAAGTGGAATATGGCAGTGGTGAGCTCGCTTATGAAGTTGCTGGTGAAAAAAGCGGTTACAGTATTTTGAATAACGGTGATATCTATTCACTACCAGCAGACACCGAAATTTATATTCGACATAACCAGGCCAGAAATGTTGATCTGGTGTTGACAGAAATGTCCGACAGTGAAGAAGAATTGTCATCAGACAAGGTGACACTGGCATTTGTTCCCTATCAGATTGAAGTACAACCAGGTATTAACTGTCCGTCGACATTGCATGATTTCAACTACAGCATTCATGCCGGTTGTTCTGTGCTGGCCAAAGCCGGGGAGCCGAAGTCGGTATCACTGTCGTTTATCGGTTACGGGGTTAATGGCATAAATGATGAAGTTGGCGACAAGATCCTGGAATACAGCTTCAATCAACCCGAAAACGTGACCATTACCGAACTTAATACTAATGTTGTAAATCACCCTCTTACCACCTTCGATATGAACATCGGCTTTACTCAGGTTGCCTTGGTACAAGCGGTGGTGGCAGATCATTGTGCTGTTTATGCCAATAACTGTGGCGATAAGTTAACCAAAGGTTCCGATGCGGTTATCGGCCGTACCGTACCCGCAGCCCTCGACGTGGTGACCTCTGCTGCGGGTCAGATTGCCGGTAATCATGTTTATGCGGGAAAGGCGGTGGCATTTACCACCCAACCCGGCTTTACCGTACAGGCCGTCGATATCAATGGTGACCCCTTACCCAGCTACAGTGGCGAGTTTGCCGGGGGACTGACCGCCGACAATATCAGCCTTGCGCTGATGATCCCCGATGATTCTTTTCTGGATGGCATGACCATGCCGGTGACAGTGCAATGGGATGATAATGGCCAGCACCGGATCCTGGTTACCAATAATGAGTTATCTTTCCCCAAAGAGAGCACCCCCTTTGATGCCAAATTGATCAATGTCCCGTTGGAACTCAATATCGCTATTGAAAGCGATGCGGTTGATGACGAGCCATTGATATTACCGCCGGATCAGAACAACCGGGAAACGCTGGTTGAGGATGCGAATGCCGAGCTGCGTTACGGCCAGCTGATGATCAGTGATCTGACCCTGGCAACAGAAACGGAAGGCACCATGCCGGTATATTTACAGTACTTCGATCAGTACGGAACCTTGATAGACGATCCCGATTTTGACCTATCCACCCAGTCGGCCTCACTGGTTGTCGAGCCAGAAAATGGGGCAGTTTTGCCTGGTCTGACACAAACAGCGGATGGTATTGACGTTGATGCCTATGCCGAGGCGGCCGAGTTTCAGATCAGGGCCGATGTGGCAGACTGGCTGAAAACCACAGGGGAAGCGGCGTTGCTGGATCCGGCAGCCACACTGTCTATCTCCGCCGGAGAGACGCCGCTGCGTGGTCACGACAGGATAATCTATCGGCGTGAAGCGATACGTTGATGCCGATTTAATCTGCGGGCGCTGCCTGGTGTGCCTGCAGGTAGTGTTGCAGGCGCTTTCGTTCGTCGTCCTGCAGTTCAAGGCCCAGCTTGGTGCGGCGCCAGAGAATATCGTCTGCCGTGGTGGCCCACTCGTGCTCCATCAGGTAATCCACTTCCTTGCGGTACAGATGGTTGCCGAAGGCTTCACCCAGGTCGTCCAGCTGCTCGCACCCCTGTAAAAAACGGTGGCACAAGGTGCCGTAACTGCGCACAAAGCGGTGTAGCAGGGCGTCGGGCAGCCAGGGATAATGCTGATGCAACGCCTCGGCCAGCCGGGCTTGTGTGCTGAAATTGCCGCCGGGCAGCACGGCGTTGTGGGTCCAGGCCGGGCCGGCTTCGGGAAAAAACCGGCTGAGCGTGCCGGTGGCGGCGTCGGCCAGCAGGCGGTAGGTGGTGAGTTTGCCGCCGAACACCGACAGCAGCGGGGCCTCGTGCTCGGGCGCATCCAGCTCCAGCGTATAATCCCGAGAGGCTTTCTGTGCCTCGCCCCCTTCTCCGTTCATCAAAGGGCGCACGCCAGAATAGCGCCACACGACATCCGCCGGGCTTATCTGCCGTTTGAAATAGCCGTTAACCAGGTGACACAGATAATCCACCTCGTCATCGTCGATGGCGACTTCGGCCGGATCCCCCTCGTAGTCCACGTCTGTGGTGCCGATCAGCGAGAATCGGTCCTGATAGGGGAGCACGAACACGATGCGCTGATCGTCATTTTGCAGGATATAGGCCTCGGGGCCGTCGTGCAGCTGCGGCACCAGAATATGGCTGCCCTTGACCAGCCGCAGTTGCCTGGGGGAGGGCATGGTCATGGTGTCGGCAAAGAGCGAGCTGGCCCAGGGGCCGGCGGCATTGACCAGCGCCCGACTGCGGCACTGTTGCCGCTCGCCGGTGACGGTATTTTGCAGCGTCAGGTGCCAGAGACCTTCTTTACGCCGGGCCCTGATGCAACGGGTACGGGTCCTGATCTCGGCGCCGCGATCAAAGGCGGCCAGGGCGCACAGCACCACCAGCCGGGCATCGTCCACCCAGCCGTCGGAATACTCGAAGCCTTTGGTGATCTGTGGCTGCAAGGGACTGTCGGCCCCAAAACGAATGGCGCAGGAGCCGGGCAGGTGTCTGTGCCGGGCGAGGTGGTCGTAGAGGAAGAGACCGGCGCGGATCATCCAGGCCGGACGCAGGTGCGGGCGGTGAGGCAGACGAAAACGCAGCGGCCACATGATGTGGGGGGCGTTTTGCAGCAATAACTCGCGCTCGGTCAGCGCCTTTTTGACCAGACCGAATTCGTAATGCTCCAGATAGCGGAGACCACCATGAACAAGCTTGCTGCTGTTTGACGAGGTGGCCGAGGCCAGATCGTTCATTTCGCACAATTTCACCGTCAGGCCGCGACCCGCGGCATCCATGGCGATGCCGGTGCCGTTGACGCCACCGCCGATCACCAGCACATCGAAAAGAGGGGAGTCCGTTGTCATCTTGCTCCTTATACCCATACCACTAAACAAGGGATCACTTTTATAGCAGTGTAAACGTCGGACAACGAGCTCGCTCGGCCGGCACGCCGTACATACATCCCTTCGTCTTCCCTGATGCACCGGCGTTGTCTCTGGAACCGGACGCCTCAATATGATCAGATACTTAATTAAAGTGGTATTACTTCTTCTTTGTCGCTGATGTAACGCCGACTGTTTGTTTACCGGTATTTAACAGCCGGTCACTGAGTAGTCTGGCCATGCGGTTGCCGGTGCAGCCAAACAATATGTTATTAACCTTAACAAGTTTAGTGTTTTCAAATAAATATATGCGCGTGATTCGGGAGGAATGAAGCTATCTACTATTTATGGGAGGTGCCGCGGTATTAAGCGTATTAATCCGTAATTGAATCTATTACTCTATGCACTTAATTTTTAATCAGCCCCCTTTTTGTATTTTTTGCCCCGGAGCTTCCTGTTATATGCGTGTTCCCTTATCTTCATCCGTCCCCTCGGATGCGGATTCTCTTGATATGCACCGCAAGAAACACAGCCTGTGGCAAGGGATATTGTTACAGGCGCTGATGTATGTCTGTCTGGCACAGCTGACGCTGTGGCTGGTCGACCCCGCCATGTTCTCATTAACCTATGCTCTGCCCCTGTGGCCGCCGGCGGGGGCCGCGCTGGTCGGGCTCATGGTGTGGGGGCCGCGCAGTTGGCCGGGGATCTGGCTGGGAGGCTGCGGCTCTTCCATGCTCCTGCTCATATCGGATAGTGCTTTGTCTCCCGAACTGGTCGGGCTGGCGATGGTGATTGGTCTGGGTAAGAGCCTGCAGGCCTGGGTGGCCTTTCGGCTGATCCAACCTTATTTCGATACCCGGGCCCGTTTCGAACGGGCATCGGGCCTCTGTTCCCTGCTGATATTGGCTGCTCCCCTGACGAGCGTGATTTCGGCCACCATTGTCACGGCTGGTTTTTATTTTTTGCAGGCACAGTCCCTGGCGGAGTTGGCTCCCCGCTGGCTCAACTGGTGGGCCGGCGACAGCCTGGGCGTGCTGTTGGTGTTGCCCTTGTCGGTGGCCTTTTTACCGGCCACCTGCCAGACCTGGCGGGCCCACCGCTGGCGGATTGTGTTACCGCTGCTGGTGATCAACTTCCTGATGGTGAGCGGCTATTACTGGCTGGCCCGCAGCAATCAGGTGTTACATCAGCAGGAAAAACAGCAAGATACTGTTCATATGAATACGGCGTTGAGTCAATGGCTGCAGACTCAGATGCGAGCGGTGGAGGCGGTGGCCGGCCTGCTCCATGCCAGTGAAGAGGTCAACCGGGAAGAGTTTGCCCGCTTTACTCGTCTGCTGCTGCGTGATGGCGATGATATCGGCGGTCTGGGCTGGGCCCCCCGGGTAGCGGGGGCCGAGCGCGCCGGGATGGAAAGCGAGATCAGGCAGAGCGGCCTGGCCGACTTCAGCATCCTCAAGGTCGATAATCAGGACCGGCTGGTGGCGGCAGCACCGGCTGCATATCACTACCCCCTGCTGTATTCGGAGCTGCGCTCGGGTAGCCCGGCACCGGCCCTGGGGCTGGACCTGGGTTATCACCCGGAGACCAGGGCCTTGCTCCGTCAGGCAAGAGACACAGGGCTGCCGGTGCTGGAGATCAGGCAGGCTGTATACGGTGCCGACCGTGCCCGCAACGACGATTACCGCTTGTACCTTCCCGTCTATCAAGCCGGGTTTGTGTCCGACTCGGCGACCCAGGCCGAGCGCATCACCGCCCTGCGGGGATTTGTGGTGGGTTTGATCTACCTGGATGACATCTATCAGCCGTTGCAGCAACAGGCGGCGCAACGGGGGATGGGCGTCGGTCTCATGCACCCGGATGGCCACTATCTGCCTTTGAGCGGCACTATACCGGAGCACCATCAACCCTATAGCTGGCTGAACAGCCATGTGGAATCTTTGGTTGGCAATACTCTGCGGCTGACCAGCTGGGATCTGGAGCCCTGGGCGCCGGGCAATTCAATCGCCATGAAGCTTTACCTGAGTGGCAGTGTGATTATCTCGTTGCTGTTGTCTGTCTATGTGTTGTCGGCGGCGGGGCAGAATGTGCGTATCGGGCGCAAGGTCGCCGCACGCACGCAGGCTTTAGGTCAGTCAGAAGCCAGGCTGCGGGGTATTATCGATGCCATGCCGGTTTTTGTGGGGGAAATGACCCCGGACGGCATCCTGGTGGAGCTCAACCGGGCCTCACTGGAGCGATTCGGGCTGCGGCGTGAGCAGGTGCTTGATCAGCCCTTCGAACAGACGCCCTGGTTTGCCCATTTGACGGCGTTGCAGGCCCGGCTGCGTGAGGATATCCGCCGGGCGGCGGCCGGTGACGTGGTGCGTCATGACCTTGAACTGGTGGCTGCCGATGGCAATGTAATGACCATGGACTTCACGCTGGCGCCGGTGATGGATGAAGGGGGACAGGTGGTCAAGCTTATCCCCTCGGCGGTGGATGTCAGCGCGCGGCGGCAGACCGAGCTGGCGTTGCTGCGCAGTGAACAGGCTCTGAGCGAGAGTAACCAGCAGCTGGAGCTGCGCGTGGTGGAGCGTACCCGTCAGCTACAGGAAAGTGAGCATTTCATCCGGGGCGTGCTCGACGCCTTGCCTTCTCATATTGCCGTGCTCGACCAGGAGGGGATGATACTGCAAACCAATCGGAGCTGGCGTCTCTTCGCAGTGGCCAATGAGGGCGCGGTGGCTGCGGTGAGTGAGGGGCAGAATTATCTGGAACAGTGCGATTATCAGCTGGAGCTCGGATTCAACGTTGCGACCCTGATCCGCGAGGTAGTAGCCGGGCAGCGAATGGAAGCCGGTTTCGAGTATGACTGTCATGGCCCGGAGCAGCAGCGATGGTTTTATTGCCGTATCACCCGTTTGGTCGAGGCCGGCAGGGTATGGGTGGTGGTCAGCCACGATGATGTTACCGACCGTAAGGTGGCCGAACTGTCGATTGCACAACAGGCAGAACAGCTAGAACTCCGGGTGGAAACGCGGACCGCCGAACTCCAGGTAGCCCGCCACGAAGCGGAGCGGGCAAACCGGGCCAAGTCGGATTTTCTGGCCACGATGAGCCATGAAATGCGCACCCCCATGAATGGCGTGCTGGGCATGATCGAGGTGCTGGAGCGGCAGAATACCCATGTCGGGCAGGGGGAGCAGCTTGCCATCATCAGGGACTCGGCAAGAACCTTGCTGAGCCTGATCGACGACATTCTGGACTTCTCTAAAATCGAGGTGGGCCGGCTGGAGCTGGAGCGACTGCCGCTGGCACTCGATCAACTGGTGCAGGAAGTCTGCACAGTATTGACGCCCATGGCCGAAGACAAGCGGGTAGCGGTCAGTTGTCATCTTGCCCCGGATGTTCCGCAGCAGATCTATGGGGATCCGGTGCGCCTGCGTCAGATCCTCTATAACCTGCTGGGCAATGCCATCAAGTTCAGTGCCGGTCGTCCGGCACAGCCGGGGCGTGCAGAGCTTAGCGTCGAGCTGCACAGCAAGGAACCCTGGTGTCTGAAGCTGATGGTCATGGATAACGGCATCGGTATCGCCCCCGAGCTGCAGTCCGAGGTATTTTCCCCCTTTGTGCAGGCCGAAAACTCGATTACCCGCCGCTTCGGCGGTACCGGCCTGGGCCTGGCCATCTGCCGGCGCCTGGTTGACATGATGCAGGGTGACATCAGTGTACAGAGTCAGCCCGGCAGAGGTACCACCTTTACCCTGATGCTACCGGTACAGCCGGTATCCGTTGCCGCCGTGCCGATGGCGAATGGGGTCCTTCAATGTCGGGGCCCCTCAACGTCGGCCGGGCATGGGTTGGCGGGGTCGGGTACTGGGTCGTCAACTACATCGTCAACTACATCGTCAACTACGTCGTCAACTACGTCGTCCACTGGGGCGGCGAGTGAACGGCGGGAGCATGTGATACTGGTGGCGGAAGACGATTCGACCAACCGAAAGGTGATCCGGCAGCAACTGGCCCTGCTGGGCTATGGTGCTGTCGTGACCGAAAATGGTGATCAGGCACTGCAGCAGTGGCGCAGTGGCGGCTTTTCGCTGCTGCTGACCGATCTGCATATGCCGGGAATGGATGGTTATCAGCTGGCGTCGGCCATCCGCCGGGAAGAGCAGGGCCCCCCCATGCCTATCCTGGCCTTGACGGCCGACCTGTTAGGCGTCAGGATGCATAAAAATTCAGACCTGAACGATTATCTGACCAAACCTATCGCGCTCGACAGGCTCAGCGCCATGCTGCAGCACTGGTTATCGGCGTCTGAGCCGCCTGCTTCTCTGGAGGCGGCTGACACGGTGGCGCCGGTGCTGGATATCTCTGTCTTGCATGACCTGGTCGGCACCGAGCCGGATATGATTCGGGAGCTGCTGACCACCTATCTGGATGGGCTGCAGGAGGCGGAGGACGCACTTTATCGCGCCCATCAGGATGGCGATCTTGCTCGGGTCGCCGAGCTGGCGCACCGGTTAACGTCTTCTTCCCGCATGGTCGGCGCCCTTTCCCTGGCGGAGTTGTGCGCGGCGCTGGAAGCCCAGAGCCGGCATCAGACACAAAGTGGGCTGGCTCCGCTGCTCAGGCAGTTTGAAGTACAGAAAAAAAAGGTAGAGGCTTCTCTCTCTGAATTACTGGCAGGAATGCTCAGTGACTAACAAACAAGAAAAGACGGAACGAGGCAAAGCCTGATATGAAAATCCTGGTGATCGATGATGATCCCTTTATTCTCAAGGTATTGACGCGCCAGCTGACGCTGGCCAGCAGCAAGGAAATTATCGCCTGTTCTTCTGCCGAGCAGGCCTTGAATCTGCTGGAGCAGGACGGTGGCGCTATCGGCCTGGTGATACTGGATCTGCAAATGCCGCAGATGGACGGCATTGAATGTGTACGTCACCTGGCTCATCTCGGCTACCAGGGGAGAGTACTGCTGCTCAGTGGCGAAGATGAACGTATTCTGTCGACCGCTCAGTCCCTGGCCAGGGCCCATGGCCTGAATGTGCTCGATGCGGTCAAGAAACCGATTTCCTTTGAACGACTCTGCCAGGTGCTGGCACAGGGCCAGGCGGCCCCCTTGTTGCCGAAAGGTAGCCATGGTGGCTTGTGCGACCCGGCCGACTTGGCCAGGGGCATCGCCTCCGGTGAACTGATCAACCATTATCAGCCCAAGGTGGTCCTCGCCAACGGGGCTGTGGACGGGGTCGAGGCGCTGGTACGCTGGCAGCATCCCCGGCAGGGCATTATCTATCCGGATCAGTTTATCTCGGTGGCCGAACAGCACGGGATGATCGAAGAGCTGAGCCGCTGCGTGATGCGCCAGGCGCTGAGCGATGCCCGTTTTTGGCGGCAGCACGGCCTCAGCCTCAATATCGCCATCAACGTCACCATGAACAACATCAGCTCCTTGTTGTTCCCCGAGTTTGTCACCCAGATGGCGATGGAAACCGGCATGCCGCTGGATCACCTGGTCCTGGAAGTGACCGAGAGCCAGTTGATGGCCGAGCCGCTCAAGGCGCTCGATAGCGTGGCCCGGCTGCGACTGAAGCGCATTGGCCTGTCAATCGATGACTTTGGCACCGGTTATTCTTCCCTGGCCCAGCTGAGAGACTTCCCTTTCAATGAGCTCAAGATAGATCGCAGCTTCGTCCATCAGGCCAGCCGGGATCCGACCCGCAAGGCCATTTTTGACTCCACCCTGGCCATGGCCGAGCAGCTGGGAATGAGTACCGTGGCCGAGGGCGTCGAAGATGCCGAAGACTGGGACTATCTGCAGAAGTTAGGCAGATGTCATCTGGCTCAGGGGTATTTTATTGCCCGGCCCATGCCGGCCGAAAAAATAGTCGACTGGCTGCAGCAGTGGCACCATCGCCTTGAGGGGCTGATCGCCCCCCGGAAAAAATAACTCCATGGAAGATGAACACCTTTCGGTCTCCTCTGGCCTCTGTCACCCGATAGCGCCTCTCCGGCTACCTGCGTACCGCACCTTCTTGCGCGTCACCATGATAGTGCTGGGTTCTATGGCGCTGGCCGAGTTTGGGATGTGGCTGGCCACTCCGCCTGTATATGCGGCGCCGGTCTGGCCCGCCGCCGGTCTGGCCCTGTTTGCCCTGCTGATCTGGGGCCGACACTACTGGCCGGCGGTCTGGCTGGGTGGCTTTGCCGCAGACCTGCTGCACAAGACCTTGCTGGCCGGCGATGAGCCAACCCTGTCACTGGTGCTGATGACGGCCCTTACGGCGGTGGCGGCCACCCTGGGTGCCGTTCTGGGAGCCCGTTGGCTGGCGCCCCTGGCCGATGAGCGCCGTCTGGCCGAGCAGGAAGCGGAAGTCCTGTGGCGGCTGGTGCTGGCTGCCCCCGTGGCCTGTACCCTGTCGGCCACCGTGGGCATCTTGTCCATGTATCTGCTGAACGAGGTGTCGGCCGGGCTGCTGATGGGGAGCTGGCTGACCTGGTGGTCGGCCGATACCCTGGGGGTGCTGATGGTTGCTCCTTTCCTGCTGCCCTTGCTGTCCGGTGCCTATCGGGATACCCCGGCCGCCGTGCGCAGGATGGTGTTTTTGCCGCTGCTGGTGATCATACTGGCGGTCATAGGCCTGATGCTGCTCGGGCGTATGGAAAAATCGGAGGGCAGGGAGCACATCAGGGTGTCCGGCGAGGTGCTGCATGAGTACCTGGATAACTATATGTTGCGTCAGCAGGAGGCGGTGTATGAAGTGGCCGATATTCTTGCCGCCGACCATGAGCTGGGTCAGCGCGAGTTTACCCGGTTTACCCGGCGGCTGATGGAAGGCGGTGTGGTGAAGGGACTGGCCTGGATACCCAGGGTGGCGGAGACAGATCGTGACGTCTTCGAGTCAATAGTCCGCCGACGTGGCTGGCCAGAGTTCCGGCTGCAGGAGCGTAATGCCGGGGGGGAGCTTATCGCGGCCCTATCCCGCACCGACTATTTTCCGATTACCTTCTTCGTTTCGGACTCGGAATATACTCCCGTGATCGGAACCGATATGGGCGCCGATGCGAATTGTCGGGCGCTCTTGGAACAGGCGGCCGCCAGCGGTCAGCCGGTTCTAAAACAATGGAAAAAGACTTTGCATGGTGACTCGCAGGACACTTGGCGGCTGTTTGTGCCCGTGTACCGGCCAGGCTTCAAAACAGAACAAAACACAGCCGAAGCACGACAGACGGCCTTGCTCGGTTTTGCTGTCGGACTCATTCAGATGCAGGATCTGGTGCAGGGGATCGAGGACAGATCTTTGCGGATAGGGCTGGTCAGCCGGCTCACTCTGATTGAGAGGGGGGCCGAGCCGCGGGTGCTGCTGGATCAGCGTGACGCCGTGCATGCCGGTCTGGAACCTGACTGGCAATTGCAGCCAAAGTGGCTTGGTGATGCCCGGTTTGTGATAGAAAGCTGGGCGCCCTTGCCCTGGCAACCGGGTCAGTCGCCGATGATGAAGTTGTTTATCCTGGCCGTGGTGATTTTGCTGCTGCTGGCGACGTCCTTCACCACCAACGTCACCGGGCAAAGCATACGTACCCGGCGCCTGGTGGCGGCCAGAACCAGTGAGCTGGAAGCGGCACGTCGTGAGGCGGAGCAGGCCAATCAGGCCAAATCGAATTTTCTGGCCACCATGAGTCATGAAATCCGTACCCCCATGAACGGTATTCTGGGCATGAGCGAGCTGCTGCAGCGCCAGCATGCGGAAGGTGACAGGCAGGAGACGGTGCACATCATCAGGGAGTCGGCGCACATGCTGCTGCACCTGATCGATGACATCCTGGATTTTTCGAAGATAGAAGCGGGTCAGCTGAAGCTGGAGCAGGTTCGGGTGAATATCCGCAGCCTGGTGGGTGGTGTCTGCCGAACACTACAGCCGATGGCCTTCGACAAGCAGGTGGATGTTCGTTGTGTGATTGACGAACAGCTGCCTGCCGAATGCTGGGGCGATCCTACCCGTTTACGTCAGCTTGTTTATAACCTGCTGGGCAATGCCATTAAATTCAGTGCCGGCCGCCCCGGGCTGCGCGGCCAGGTGCTGATCCGGGTCGAACGGGTGAATGTGGCCCCGCTGCGGTTGTCGTTGCAGGTGTCAGACAATGGTATCGGCATAGCGCCCAAGCAGAAAGAGGCATTGTTTCAGCCGTTTGTTCAGCTGGAAAGCTCGACCACCCGCCGATTTGGCGGTACCGGCCTGGGGCTGGCCATCTGCCGGCGGCTGGTCGACATGATGGGAGGTAATATTCGGGTGGCCAGCACACCCGGTAAGGGCGCGACATTCACGGTGACGCTGCCGCTGGCGGAGACGATGACCGGCCGGGTATCGGCGTTAGCCTGCGCCAGCCAACGGCAAGAGGCGACAGTATTCCCAGAGTCCGGTAACGGGCTGCGTATTCTGGTGGTGGAAGACGACTCGGTCAACCGCAAGGTGATTCTGCGTCAGCTGACGCTGCTGGGTTATCGGCCAGAGCTGGCCGAGAATGGCCGAGAAGCATTGCGGCGCTGGCAACAGGAAGAATTTTCACTTCTGCTCACCGATCTGCATATGCCGGAAATGGACGGGTTTCAGCTGGCTCAGGCCATCCGTGAGCAAGAGCAGGAGCAGTCGGTTCCCATCATCTTGCTGACTGCCGATGTGTTGAGTGTACAGGCTCGTCTGGGGCAAGATCTGGGGGTCGATGATTATCTGGCCAAGCCGGTGCAGCTGGATGTGCTGGGCGCCATGTTGCGAAAATGGTTGCCGGCTTCTCCACCGGCTCCGGCTGCGGAACCCGTGACCGCCAGCCAGAGCCAGGTTATGTTGGATATTTCGATACTGCACGAACTGGTGGGTGAGGATGATGCCGTGGTCACCGAGCTGTTGGCCGAGTACCGGGCTTCGTTGCAATCATTGGCGACGGACGTGATGGCCGCCTATGATACCGGGGATATGAACCAGCTCGGCGCCATTGCCCACCGCCTCAAGTCATCTTCCCGCAGCGTCGGAGCCCTGCCGCTGGCCGAGCTGTGTGCCAGTTTGCAGCGGCTGTGCAATGAAGGTGTAACAACGGGGCTATCGGCCCTGATCCGCCAGTTTGAAGCCAACCGTCTGCTGGTTGAGGACAGCCTTGCCCAGCACTTATCGGCACAGTCTCAGCCCTCCTGAAGCACCGGTATCGGCTGATGGTCACCAGCGGGTAACCCGGTGTTCAGGAAGAGGCAACAAAGAACGGCTCCCACGACCGTGAAATGCCAGGGATGGCATTTCCGAGCTTACATGGATGTACTCGTAGCGTGTCGTGGGAGACGGCTGTGTTGCCTCTGGTCTGAGGCCTCAATATGGCTGTCATCAATGCTCTTCCCAGTCTCGTGAACGCGTCACCGCCTTCTGCCAGCCATGGTAGAGGCGGGCCCGGGTATCCTTGTTCATCTTGGGCTTGAATGTCTTGTCCACCGCGAGTGTGGCGGCCAGCTGCTCGGTATTCTGCCACAGGCCGACTGCCAGCCCGGCGAGAAAGGCGGCCCCCATGGCGGTGGTTTCGGTTTGCCGGGGGCGCACCACCCGGGTATTGATCATGTCCGCCTGAAACTGCATCAGAAAGTCGTTGGCCACGGCGCCGCCGTCTACCTTGAGCGCGGCCAGTACAAGCCCGGCATCTTCCTGCATGGCGTCCAGCACATCGCGGCTCTGGTAGGCAATGGCTTCCAGCGCGGCGCGAATGATGTGATTGCGGTTGGCGCCCCGGGTCAGGCCCACCAGGGTGCCACGGGCATAGGGGTCCCAATAGGGGGCGCCCAGCCCCACAAAGGCCGGCACCAGATAAACGCCGTTGTTGTCGGCGACCTTCTCGGCGAAGTAGCCGGTATCGTCCGCCTCGCGGATCAGGCCCAGCTCGTCGCGCAGCCACTGAATAATGGCGCCGGCCATGAATACCGAGCCTTCCAGCGCATAGTTCACTTCCCCCCGGGCGCCGACCGCCAGTGTGGTGAGCAGGCCGTGGCGGGAGCTTACTTTTTGCTGGCCGGTGTTCATCAGCAGAAAACAGCCGGTGCCGTAGGTGTTCTTGGCCATGCCCTTGTTGAAGCACAGCTGGCCGAACAGCGCCGCCTGCTGGTCGCCGGCGATACCGGCAATGGGGATCTCGCCTTTGGCGCCCAGCCGGGCCTGACCGTAGATTTCAGAGGAAGACTTCACCTCGGGCAGCATGGCGGCGGGAATGTCCAGCTCGTCCAGCAGGCGTTGATCCCATTGCAGGCTGTTGATGTTGAACAGCATGGTACGGGAGGCGTTGGTGTAGTCGGTGACGTGCACCCGACCTTCAGTCAGCTTCCAGACAAGCCAGGTATCTATGGTGCCGAACAGCAGCTCGCCGTTATTGGCCTGCTCGCGGGCGCGCTCTACGTTGTCCAGAATCCATTTGATCTTGGTGCCGGAAAAATAGGCATCCAGCACCAGGCCGGTGTTTTCCTGCACATAGTCGGCCAGGCCCCGGGCTTTCAGCTGCTCGCAGATCTCGGCGGTACGACGACACTGCCAGACGATGGCGTTGTAAACCGGCTTGCCGGTGGTTTTATTCCACACCACTGTGGTTTCGCGCTGGTTGGTGATGCCGATGGCGGCAATCTGCTCCGAGTCTATGCCGGTTTTGGCCAGCACCTCGGTCAGGGTGGCACGCTGGGTGGCCCAGATTTCCATGGGGTCGTGCTCCACCCAGCCGGCGTGAGGGTAGATCTGGGCAAAGTCGCGCTGGGCCAGGCCCTGAATCTGAGCGACTTCATCGAAGATAATGGCGCGAGACGAGGTGGTACCCTGATCCAGGGCCACCACATAGCGTTTGGTGTGTGGCATGGGGGGCGATCTCCTTATCTAATCATCATGGCAGCATGAGCGGCCGCAGCACCCTTATCGTACCCATCCGACGCAAGACTTGGGCAGAAGGGGGCGAAAGGGCGTGCGTGGCCCGGCGGTGATGGCGCCGGCTTTATCGTTCAGCCAGCTGGCAAGCTCCTGGCCACAGCCGGTGCCGGCGGGCACCTGTGACTGAGGTTCACACAGCGTATCGCCTTTCGGACAGTGCAGCCGCACATGAAAATGGCTGGAATGACCAAACCAGGGCCGCAGCCGGCCGAGCCAGGGGGCCTCGCCATAGGCACGGCACATGGCTTTCTTGATCAGGGGGTGTACGAAAATACGGCTGACCCGTTCATCCTGTGCCGCCAGGGCGATCAGCTGACGCTGCTGGTCACGAAAATGGCGACTCAGAATGTAGTAGCGATGATCCACCATATCGACGGCTCTGATGCCCTCCAGCCTATGGGGGCTGGGGTGCTTGGGGGGCGGGCGCAGCCAGATATCTGCATCTAGTCCGGTCTGGTGGCTGCGATGACCCGATGCAAAAGGGCCGCCGCGCTCCATGGCGATATCGGCGACCAGTATCGGCGGCAATCCGGATTGTTGGGCCTTGAGACCCAGAGTCTGCAGGTAATCGATCAGCGGCGGCTGGCCATAGAAGCGTTCGCGGGCGCTTCTGATCACATAAAAACCGGGACCGGAGGCGGGCAGGGCCCGGGCATTAACCTGGCAACCGGCTGCATAACCGCCGATGGCCTGCGCCCACGCCATGGCCGGTAGCCATAACCATAATCCGAACCCCAACCCGAACCATCTGACCATTTCAGCTCTCTCCCGAATGCCCACATGACACCATTATTTATGGTTGCGGTTTTTTTTGCTAGGGTTGTGCCCCTTTTGACAGATGGAATACAAAAATGACAGTGCAGCGCTTACCCCTGCCGCAGGTGCTTGAACAACCGCTGGAGTTTGTGCTGAGCCCTCCCGCCGGGCGTTTTTATCTTACCCACTCGCTGGTTCTGCTGGCTAGCCTCTTGGCGGTGGGCCTGTCGTTGTGGGATGCACAAACCGGTTTTGGCCTGATCCACTGGGTAGGCCTGATATTTGGCGGCACCGTCTTGCTGCTGAGCCTGTGGCCGGCCAGCTGGAGCCGCCAGCGGCTGATTAACCTGGCGTTCGACAGTGAACATCTTTATCTGGTCAACGGCAGCGCCAAACAGACGGTTGCCCTGCCGCGCGAGCGGGTGCGGGCGGTCAACAAGGGCAAGTTGCCCGGCCACGACGGTGCCATTATCGCTTTTACCCTGGATCTGGTGCTGAGCGAGCAGGAGCTGGCACAAGTCCACGACACCCTGGGAACCCAGGCGGAAGAGCGTTTCAAACTCGATGAAGACTGCTATCGCTTCGGCTTCGTCGGCAACTGGCAAAACCGACGTCAATTGCTGGCGGCCGTCTCGGTGCTGGCCCCGGCCATCCCCACCCCCGCCGCCATGGCGGATGAGGATGACGATGATGATGATTGGGATGATTGATCTGTTGCGGTGGTAGGGTCGATTTCAATCGATCAAATGGCGCTGGTTTGCTCCCTCCCCTTGGCTTCGGGCTGTCAGCATGACTGCGAGGTGCAACGCAAGGGGAGGGTTGGGGAGGGGTTACGGCAGGATATCTGCAAGTTCAGCGCACTAACGCAAATAGGGGTTGTGCAGTCGCTCATGGCCGAAGGTGCTTTCCGGGCCGTGACCGGGTACGAAGGTGATATCGTCGCCCAGTGGCAGCAGGGTGTTGATAATGGCGTTGATTAGGGTGGCATGGTCGCCACGCGGAAAATCGCTGCGCCCCACGCCGCCGTTGAACAGCACATCACCCACAAAGGCCAGCCGCTGTGCCTCATGTACAAGCACCACGTGGCCCGGTGTGTGGCCGGGGCAGTGATAGACGGCCAGTTTCTCGTTACCCACGGTGACGGTGTCACCCTGCTTTAGCCAGCGGTCGGGGCTAAAGGCGGTCACGGGATCAAAACCGAACATCTGCACCTGTTGATCCAGGCCCTCTATCCAGAAGGCATCGTCTAATCCCGGGCCTGTCACCGGCACGTTAGTCTGTGCTACCAACTCGCCGGTGGCGCCCACATGATCCAGATGACCGTGGGTCAGAAGTATGGATTCCAGCGTCAGGCCTCGGTCTGAAATGGCCGCCAGCAGTCGCTCGGTTTCACCGCCCGGATCGATCAAGGCGGCCTTGTTGGTGTCGCTGCACCACACCAGGCTGCAGTTCTGGGCGAAGGGGGTCACCGGTAGGGTGATTCTGTTCAGCATTTATTTACGCTTCCTTTAACATAATGCGCCTTCAATACGCAGTCTGTGCTTCTGGCCGGTTGGCCAGCCACTCGGCCAGCTCCTCGGCCTCGCCGCGCTTGATGATACGGTCTTCTTTATCGACCTGATGACGGCGATAGATAGGGTCGTAATAGCGGCCGAGTAGCTCGGCGATCCACTCCTGGTGACCGTCGCTGCCAAAGCCTTCTTGCTGCTGACGGATGGCATCGGTCATCTGCTGCGACAATCGACGCCAGTCCTGATCGCCCAGTCGCTTGTAGAGGCGCTTGAGGCTGTCTTGCAGATAGGCCTCAAGCCGTTCCATGTCGCCGTTGAAGTGGCGTTGCATCACATCCACATAATCGTGTTGAATCTGGCGCACCCGCTGCTCGAAGGGGACTTCAAGCAACAGAATGGGTGTGTGCTGCATGCGCTGATAAAGACTCTTCGGCAGAGGGCAGCGGCCAATCATGGCGCTTTCGTCTTCCACCAGCCAGCTGCCGATTCCGGCCCGACGCTGCTTGAGGCGGGCGATGGCGAGTCGGTTTTCGAAGTCGATGGGCGTGGGCTGAGGCTCGCCCCAGTGGCCGAAGCTGGAGCCGCGATGGTGGGCATAGCCTTCCAGGTCCAGCGCCAGCGGAGTGCGGGCCAGCCAGTCGGTTTTGCCACTGCCGGTCAGGCCCGACAGCACGAAGCCCGGCTGTTCGAAGCCGGTTTCGATTTCCTGCAACAGATGACGACGCAGCGCCTTGTAACCGCCTTCGACCCGGGTGACCGGGCGACCGGCGTCTTGCAGCCACTGCTGTACCGTCTGGCTGCGCAGGCCGCCACGAAAACAGTAGATAACGGCGGTCGGATTCTGCTCCAGCCAGTTGAGCCAGCCCTGCAGCCGTTGCTCGCGAAGCTCACCCGCCACCAGTTGATGGCCCAGCTCTATGGCCGCCGCCTGGCCCTGCTGTTTGTAGCAGGTGCCGACCAGAGTCCGCTCTTCATCGCTCATCAGCGGCAGGTTGCTCGCGTGGGGAAAGGCCCCCTCGATAAACTCAACCGGGGCGCGCAGGTCCAGCAGGGGCACATCGTCGCCCAGCAGTCGGTCGTAATCGACGGTCAGCTCGGGCATTTGGGTTGACTCACTCACCAATCACCTCGATGCGATGTTCGCCGGCCGCGGTCAGTTCACCGATGGGAGCAAGTTGCAGCGCGTGTTGGGCGGCCAGGGTCAGGAAGGCGTCGACTGCGTCGGGCCGCACCGCCACCAGCAGGCCACCGCTGGTTTGTGGATCGCACAGAATGTGCTGCTGGCGTTGACTGAGCGGAGCCAGCTTGTGGCCATAGGCATCCAGATTGCGCAGGGTGCCGCCGGGCACGGCGCCGGCCTGCAGGTAATGGTCGATGGCGGGCAGCAGCGGGATCTGGTCCATCTGCAGCCGGGCGCTGACATTGGCCCCTTCGCACACTTCCACCAGGTGGCCCATCAGGCCGAAACCGGTGACGTCGGTCATGGCGCTCACGCCCGGCAGAGTCGCGAAGTCCTGGCCCGGCTTGTTGAGCTGGCACATTACCTCGGCGGCCAGGGTGGCGTGCTCGTCCAGCAAGACGCCTTTTTTCTGGGCGGTGGACAGAATACCGATGCCGAGCGGCTTGGTCAGAAACAATATGTCGCCGGCGGCGGCGGTGTCGTTGCGCTTGACCTGGTCGAGCGCAATCTGCCCGGTGACCGCCAGACCGAAGATGGGTTCGGGGGCATCGATGCTATGGCCACCGGCCAGTGAGATACCGGCGTCGTGGCAGGCCTGACGGCCGCCGTCGATCACCTGCTGGGCAATTTCCGGCGCCAGCAGGTTGACCGGCCAGCCGAGAATGGCGATGGCCACTATGGGGGTACCGCCCATGGCGTAGATGTCGCTGATGGCGTTGGTGGCGGCGATGCGGCCGAAGGTGAAGGGGTCGTCCACTATCGGCATGAAGAAGTCGGTGGTGGAGATAATGCCCATGCCGTTGCCAATGTCGACCACGGCGGCGTCGTCCCGGCTGTCGTTACCGACCACCAGGCTCGGGTCGGTGAAGCGGGGCAGCTGGCTGTGCAGTATGGTGTCGAGCACTTTGGGGGAGATTTTGCAGCCGCAGCCGGCGCCGTGGCTGTATTGGGTCAGGCGAATAGGTTCCACTTGGGCTTCCTTGGAGTCACTAACGGAAAGGCTCTATGTTACTCCTATTCGCCCGGGTTCGCATCCGTTGGGGAAACCTTCGGTATGCAGGCAATGCAGGCAATGCGGGCAAAGGAGGACAAAGAGCCTGCTCCGCCGACACGCCGTGAATACCTCCATGTAGGCTCGCACATGCCATCCATGGCATGTGACGGTCGGCTGAGCAGATCTCTTTGCCCTCCTTGATGCTACAGAGTCGTCTGTTGGCACTATCTGCATTCAGCAGGGTGATGGCGCCTTTACCAGGCTCGTACCACCAGTCCTTTCAGGTAGTGGCCTTCCGGGTAGGCGGTGCCGATGGGGTGGTCGGCGGCCTGATTCAGTCGCTCCAGGATCTGGGCATCGCGGCCTGCGTCCAGGGCGGCGTCGGCGACGATCTTCTGGAACAGGTCCTGAGTCATCAGACCGGAGCAGGAGAAGGTCAGCAGCACGCCGCCGGCATTGAGCAGCTGAAAGGCCAGCATATTGATGTCTTTATAACCGCGGCAGGCGCCGTTGAGCTGGGCCTTGCTTTCGGCGAACTTGGGCGGATCCAGTACGATGACGTCGAAACGCTGGCCCTGATCCCGGTATTCGCGCAGCAGCTTGAATACATCGGCCTGCTCGAAGCGGGCCCGGCTCAGGTCCAGCTTGTTCAGTTCGACGTTCTGCTTTGCCAGCGCCAGCGCCGACTCGGACATATCCACGTTCACCACCTCGGTAGCGCCGCCCTTGAGCGCGTAAACGCCGAAGGCGCCGGTGTAGCTGAAGCAGTTGAGTACCCGCTTGTCCTGACAGTAACGGGCGGCAATGCGGCGGTTGTCACGCTGATCCAGATAAAAGCCGGTCTTGTGACCCTGCTCCACGTCGACCAGGATGCGTATGCCGTCGTTTTCTTCGATGACCACAGGTTGCTCCGGCAGGGTACCGGCCAGCAGACCCTTGCGCTCTTTCAGGCCTTCTTTCTTGCGTACCGCCACGTCGGAACGCTCATAGATACAGGTATCCGGATACAGAGTGGTCAGCGCCTTGACGATGGCGGTGCGCCAGCGTTCGGCACCGGTGCTCAGCAGCTGGCAAACCACCACATCGGCGTACACATCGATGGTGATGCCGGGCAGACCGTCGGACTCGGCGGCACAGAGGCGGTATCCGGTGAGGCCCTGCTCTTTGATCAACGGCTGGCGGCTGGCCTTGGCCCGCTCCAGGCGACGCAGAAAGAAGGCCTCGTCTACCGCTTCTTCTTGATCGAAGGTCCATACCCGGGCGCGGATCTGGGACTGGGGAGAATAGAAGCCCCGGCCGAGCCACTGGCCTTTCTGGCTCAGGATCTCGACGGTATCACCGGCATTGGGCTGGCCCTGTACCTTTTCGACGGCACGGGAAAACACCCAGGGGTGACGGCGCAGAAGGGACTTTTCACGTCCGGCGATTAGGGTAATGGAGGTGGTCATAGGCTGGGCTGCTAAGAAGAAAAGGGGCATAATTCTAGGGGTGTACGGGATAAAACACAAACGGGAGCGAGCAAGATGACTGAAATCGCAAAAATAATCCGGGTCAGCGGCACAGTGCAGGGGGTGAGCTTTCGCTTTTACACCCAGTGCGAGGCGGAAAAACTGGGCGTGCGCGGCTACGCCCGCAACCTGCCGGACGGCCGAGTGGAAGTCTTCGCCGAAGGCGAGGCCGCTAAAGTGAGGCAATTGGTGAACTGGCTGAGGCAAGGCCCCGACACCGCCGTGGTGGGCGGCATCACCGAAGAAGACGTGGCCCCGGCCCACCACCACGGCTTCGAGACCGGTTGAAACCAACAAAGCCCGGCGTGGCCGGGCTTTGTTGTTAATTATCTGAATGTTCAGACTTTCATTTTGGCATCCAGCTCTTCGATTCTGGCTTTCCAGATGGCGGGGCCGGCGACGTGGGCGTTGTTGCCCTCGCTGTCGACCGCTACCGTGACCGGCATGTCTTCCACTTCGAATTCGTAGATGGCTTCCATTCCCAGATCTTCAAATGCCAGTACCCGGGCCTTCTTCACCGCCTTGGCCACCAGGTAGGCAGCGCCGCCCACGGCCATCAGGTAGACGGCCTTGTGCTTCTGGATGGAGTCGACGGTAGCCGGACCACGCTCGGCCTTGCCGACCATGCCCATCAGACCGGCCTGCTCCAGCATCATGTCGGTGAACTTGTCCATGCGGGTAGAGGTGGTGGGGCCGGCGGGGCCGACCGCTTCGTTGCCGATGGCGTCAACCGGACCCACGTAATAGATGAAGCGATCCTTGAAGTCGACTGGCAGTTTTTCGCCGTTGTTCAGCATTTCCTGAATGCGTTTGTGGGCGGCGTCGCGACCGGTGAGCAGCTTGCCGGACAGCAATACGGTTTCGCCCATCTTCCAGTCGGCAATGTCGGCGCGGGTCACGGTGTCCAGATTGACCCGGCGCACGTTCTCGCCCACTTCCCAGGTCACTTCCGGCCAGTCTTCCAGTTTCGGCGGCGTCAGCTCGGCGGGGCCGGAGCCGTCCAGATGGAAGTGCACGTGGCGGGTGGCGGCGCAGTTGGGGATCATCACCACCGGCTTGGAGGCCGCATGAGTGGGGGCAGACTTGATCTTGATGTCCACTACGGTCGTCAGGCCACCCAGGCCCTGGGCACCGATGCCTAACTTGTTGGCCTTCTCGAAGATCTCCAGACGCAGTTTTTCTTCGGTGGTTTCGGCGCCGCGCTCAATAAGCTCGTGAATGTCGACCGGATCCATCAGCGATTCCTTGGCCAGCACGGCGGCCTTTTCGGCGGTGCCGCCGATGCCGATGCCGAGCATACCCGGTGGGCACCAGCCGGCGCCCATGGTGGGCAGGGTCTTCAGCACCCATTCGACGATGTCGTCGGACGGGTTGAGCATCACCATCTTGGACTTGTTCTCGGAGCCGCCGCCCTTGGCGGCGATGGCGACCTCTACCTCGTTACCGGCCACCATGTCGATGTGCACCACGGCCGGGGCGTTGTCTTTGGTGTTGATGCGGCGACCGGCGGGGTCGGACACGATGGAAGCGCGCAGGGGGTTATCGGGATTGTTGTAGGCGCGACGCACCCCTTCATCCACCATTTCCTGCACCGTCATGTCGCTCTCCCACTGCACCTGCATACCGATTTTCACGAAACAGGTGACGATGCCGGTGTCCTGGCACAGGGGGCGATGTCCTTCGGCGGCCATGCGTGAGTTGATCAGTATCTGGGCGATGGCATCTTTGGCGGCCTGGCTTTGTTCTTTGAGATAGGCTTTTTCCAGCGCCTGAACGAAGTCCAGCGGATGGTAGTAGGAGATGTATTGCAGCGCGTCGGCAACGGAATCGATAAAGTCCTGCTTCTTGATAATGCTCATGGCTTCCTCATGGGTTATCGGTTAGCTCTGTATTGTTATAATCGCCGCTATGATACGCTTGGCGGCCCCCGGCTGGCCAGCCTGAGCGCCAGACGAGATGCCAAAACTGTCGAGTGGATTACATTAATGGAATTGCCTTTGCACATTCACAGCCAGCCGTTTTCCGGCTCGGTGCATGATTTCTTTTCTTCGATCGCCGAACAGCCCTGGGCCATGCTGCTGGAGTCTGCCGCACCCATGGGTATCGATAGCCGCTTTCACATCATCAGCGCCCAGCCGCTGGCCACCCTGGTGACCCGCGGTGAAGAAACGGTGATCGATCATCAAGACGAGTCCGTGACCTCAACGGCGTCGCCTTTCGCCCTGCTCAAAGACTGGCAACAGCAACTGCTGGGCGAGGTGGCGCTGCCGGCGTCTTATCAACATCTGCCCTTTGCCGGCGGGGCCCTGGGCCTGTTTTGTTACGATCTTGGTCGACGGCTGGAACGATTGCCGACGCTGGCCATCAACGAGCTGGCCACCCCGGACATGGCGGTGGGTATCTTCGACTGGGCCTGGGTCATCGACTGTGAACAGAGTCTGGCCCATCTGCTGGTGCTGGGTGACGAGTCGGCACTGGCGTCTCGTCTGGCCTGGTGGCGGGCGCAGCAGGCGTCAACACCGGAACCCTTTCACCTGACCGGTGCCTGGCAGGCCAACAAGACGGCGGCCGAATATGAAGAAAGCTTCAACCGGGTGCAGCAGTATCTGCAGGCCGGCGATTGTTATCAGATAAACCTGACCCTGCGCTTCAAGACGAGTTTCAGCGGTGACGCCTGGCAGGCCTATCGTCATCTTAGCGAGCACAACCGCGCGCCCTTTTCCGCCTTTCTGCAATTACCCGACAGTGCGGTACTGAGCCTGTCGCCCGAGCGCTTTATCGCCCTGGACGGTCGGCGGGTCGAAACCAAGCCAATCAAGGGCACCCGACCCCGAGGCGCCACCGCAGCCGAAGACCGGCGTCTTGCTCAGGAGCTGAGTGATGCGCCGAAGGATCGCGCCGAAAACCTGATGATAGTGGACCTGCTGCGCAACGATATCGGGAGGGTCTGTGTGCCGGGCACGGTCAAGGTGCCGTCGCTGTTTGCCATCGAGTCGTTTCCGGCGGTGCATCATCTGGTGTCGACCATTACCGGCGAGCTGGCGGAGGGGCTGGATGGTTGCGAGCTGCTGGCGGCGACCTTTCCCGGCGGCTCCATCACCGGCGCCCCCAAGGTGCGGGCCATGGAGATCATCGAAGAGCTGGAGCCACACCGCCGTCACGGCTATTGCGGCAGCATCGGTTATCTCAGCGCCCACGGCCGCATGGACACCAGCATTACCATCCGTACCCTGCTGGCCGAGCAGAACCGGCTTTATTGCTGGGCCGGGGGCGGCGTGGTGGCCGACTCACAGGCGGCGGCGGAATATCAGGAGCTGTTCGACAAGTTGGGCAAGATACTGCCGGTACTGGAAGCGTTATGACGTTGGACGAGCTGGAAACCCGCATCAACCTGTTGCCACCCCAGGCGGATCCGTACCTGCCGGATCACGCCTATCCGGCGGCGGTGCTGGTGCCGCTGTTGCAGGCCGAGCGAGGGCTGGAGCTGGTGCTGACCCGGCGCAGCCGTCATTTGCGCCAGCATCCGGGGCAGGTCAGCTTTCCCGGGGGGCGGGCCGACAGCACAGACCCCAGCCTGTGGCACACGGCACTGCGTGAAAGCTTTGAAGAAATCGGGCTGGCGCCGGAGCGCTGCCGCCAATTGGCACGGCTGCGGGCCCAGCACACCATATCGGGTTTTGCATTGACGCCCTTCGTCGGGGTGATCGACGGCCAGCCGGAGTTCGTGCTTAATCCGGCGGAGGTAGAAGAGTTGTATCGGGTGCCGCTGGACTATGTGCTGGACTTGCGCCATCACCACCAGTTTACCCTGCGTCGCAAGGGCCGTTGGCACCGGGTAGTGTTCATTCGTTGGCATGGGGTCTGGATTTGGGGCATTACCGCCGCCGTTATTCATCAGTTTGCTCGACAGATTGCCCGCTGACGGGCGATCCCCATCACAAATCCCTGTTGACCATTCTTGCTGTTGTTAAAATGTTGTTGGGTTATCTTTCAAATAATCTTACAATCATTCAATAATAGTTGAGCGAGATGGCCTGGTGTTGATTTCGCTCAACCTTGAGCCCTGTTCACCCCGGTTATATTTTGTAACCTAAGTTTGTTTTGGAGTCTGCCATGATCAGCGTTTTCGATATGTTCAGTATTGGTATCGGTCCTTCCTCTTCCCATACCGTGGGGCCGATGCGGGCGGCGCATGACTTTGTAGAAGCCATGACAAAGCAGGACATTCTGACCCGGGTCAGCCGGGTTGAAGTCGAATTATTCGGCTCTCTGGGCCAGACCGGTATCGGTCACGGCACGGGCAAGGCGGTGATCCTGGGCCTGGGCGGTTTCGACCCGGAAACGGTTGATGTGGACATGATCCCGGGCTTTCTGGAGCGGGTCGAGTCCAGCCAGGAAATACTGCTCAACCAGAGCCATCCGGCGGCCTTTCCGCGCAGCGGCGCCGTCGTGTTTCATCGCCGCAAAACGCTGCCGCTGCACAGCAACGGCATGACCTGCCGCGCCTTCGAGGGCGGTCAGCTGTTGCATGAGCAGTCCTACTATTCCATCGGTGGCGGCTTTATCGTCAAGGCGGAGGAGTTTGCCGACACCAAGGCCAGTGCTGTTGCGGAGTCGAGCTCCAAACCGGTGCCGTTTCCCTTCCATAGCGGTGACGAGCTGTTGCAGCTGTGTCGTGAAAACGGCATGTCTATCAGCAGCTTGATGATGGCTAACGAAAAAGTGAACCGCAGTGAAGAGGAGATTATTGCTGGGTTGCGCAAGCTTTGGCAGGTGATGAAGGATTGTGTCACCCGCGGCTGCAAAACCGAGGGCATTTTGTCAGGTGGCCTCAAGTTAAGGCGTCGTGCTCCCTCGTTACTGCGCAAATTAAATAGCGAGTCCTCCTATAACAAGGATCCATTGAGCGTGATGGAGTGGGTGGATTTATTCGCCATGGCGGTGAACG
>NZ_MPZM01000003.1 GCF_002936955.1 Oceanisphaera arctica
TTGCCCAAGTTGGTTGCGGGAGCCGGATTCGAACCGACGACCTTCGGGTTATGAGCCCGACGAGCTACCAGACTGCTCCATCCCGCGTCCTATACTTGCGCTTTATTCTACTACTGTACCACTTTCTGAGTTGGTTGCGGGAGCCGGATTCGAACCGACGACCTTCGGGTTATGAGCCCGACGAGCTACCAGACTGCTCCATCCCGCGTCCTCAGGCTGCGTATACTAGTGATCCACATCACTGAAAGCAAGGGCTCTGCCAGAACTTTGTTTCGTATGATGGATAATGCTGCAACCTGCCGATATTGCGTGCAACAGGCGGCAATTTTTACAAGCCGGCGGCGGTTTCAGGTATAATACGGCCCTCTTTTATTTGAAAAGCCTGACTATGCTGCCGTTTTTTGCTACCTGCCCCAAGGGCCTGGAATCCTTACTCACCGATGAACTGAAAAACCTGGGGGCCACCGAGCTTCAGGAAACCGTGGCCGGTGTGGCCTTCAAGGGAGAGCTGGCCACCGCTTATCGTGCCTGCATGTGGTCCCGGCTGGCCTCTCGCATCATGCTGCAATTGGCCGATTTTACCATGCGCGATGATATGGACCTTTATCTGGGCGCGGCCAATATCGAGTGGGAGCAGCATATTCAACCAGGGCAGACCTTCGCGGTAGACTTTTCCGGTGGCAATGAAGCGATTACCAATACCCAGTATGGCGCCCTGAAAATTAAGGATGCCATCGTCGACCGGCTGACCAAGCGCTGGGGCGAGCGGCCCAACGTGGACAAGCGCACTCCCGACATCCGCATTCTGGCGCACCTCAAGCGTAATAATCAGTTGAGCATTACCCTGGACTTGTCGGGTCCTGCTTTGCACCAACGGGGCTATCGCCAGCAGGCAGGTGAGGCACCTTTAAAGGAAAACCTCGCAGTCGCCATTTTGCTGCGCAGTGGCTGGGATATTACCAAGCCGTTGGTCGACCCCATGTGTGGTTCCGGTACCTTACTAATAGAAGCGGCCCTGATGGCCGCCGACCATGCGCCCGGTTTGTTGCGAGTCCGGTTCGGCTTTATGGCCTGGAGCGGCCACAACCGTGAACTGTGGCAGGAGATTACCGCCGAGGCCACGGTTCGTGCTACGCGTGGTATGAAACAGGCGAATACCGAACTTTATGGTTTTGACCAAGACAAACGGGTATTGGCTTTTGCCGAAGATAACGCGCAGGCAGCGGGGGTCGCTGCATTTATTCGCTTTAGGGCCGGGGGCGTGAATACCCTTGAAAACCCCGCCGCCGAGCCAGGCTGGGTGATTTCCAACCCGCCTTACGGCGAACGATTGAGTGAGTTTCCTTCTTTATTAGGCCTGCATCAGCAGCTGGGCGATAAACTGCGTGAGCAATTTAAAGGCTGGCATGTCAGCCTGATCTCAAGCTCCCCCGAGTTGCTCAGCTGCCTGCGCCTGCGCCACGAAAAAATCTACAAGCTGTTCAACGGCGCCCTGGCTTGTGACCTGCGCAACTATCTTATTGCCGAAGACGCGAAAACCGCGCGCCCGCTGGCGGCAGACTTTGCCAACCGGTTGGCAAAGAACATCAAGGCGCTGGAAAAATGGGCCCGTAACGAGCAGGTTGACTGCTATCGGCTCTATGATGCGGACTTGCCGGAATACAACGCCGCCATCGACCGTTATCAGGACTATATCGTCATCCAGGAATACGCGGCGCCGAAAACCATTCCCGAATTCAAGGCCCGTGGTCGTTTCTACGATCTGGTGCAAGCCACCCAGGCGGTGACGGGTGTTGAAGGCCGCAAGGTTATTTTAAAAGTGCGTTCGCGCCAGCAGGGCAAGGAGCAGTACGAAAAGCTGGACCGCCGCGATCAGTGGATGGAAGTGCAGGAGCACAACGCCCGCCTGCTGGTCAACCTGCACGACTACCTCGACACCGGCCTGTTTCTGGATCACAGACCCATCCGCAAGCAGCTGGGCGAACTGGCCAAGGGCAAGGATTTTCTCAATCTGTTTGCCTATACCGGCAGTGCCACCGTGCATGCCGGCTTGGGTGGTGCCAAAACCACCACCACGGTTGATATGTCGAAAACCTATTTAGGCTGGGCCGAACGTAACATGGAGCTCAATGGTTTAACCGGTCGCCGCCACCAGTTTATTCAGGCAGATTGCCTGAACTGGCTGAGTAAACCCGGTGACGATTATGACCTTATCTTCGTCGATCCGCCGACCTTCTCCAACTCCAAGCGCATGGAAGATGCCTTCGATGTGCAGGAAGATCATATCGAACTGCTGCGTCTGCTGAGCAAGCGACTGCGCCCGGATGGCCTGCTGATTTTTTCCAACAACAAGCGTCATTTCAAGATGGACATGGCCGGGCTGGAAGAACTGGGCCTGGAGGCTCGCGACATTACCAAGTCCAGCTTGCCGAAAGACTTTGCCCGTAACCCGCACATCCATAACTGCTGGGAAATTCGCCGGAGTCAATGATGAGCCTGACGCTGTTTTCTACCGATGGTTGCCATCTGTGCGAACAGGCCTGGGCGCTGCTGGAGCAGTGCGGCCTGAATAGCGACACAGAGCAACAAGATATTATCAACAACGAGCAATGGCTGGCCGCTTATGCGGTACGCATTCCGGTTTTGCGCCGCCAAGACGGCGCTGAGCTGGACTGGCCCTTTAGCGCAGCCGATATTATTGCCTTTAACCGAGTGACATCATGAGTTTGTTAACCCTGCAAAATGCCCAGTTGGCGTTTGGTGACGCCCCGTTATTGGACGGGCTGGAATTCAATATTCAGGCCGGAGAGCGGGTCTGTATCGTAGGCCGTAACGGTGCCGGTAAATCGACCCTGATGAAGGTCATTGCCGGCGAACTGCAGCTGGACGACGGTCGTCGCCAGCTGCAACAGAACATCAATATCGCCCGACTCGAGCAGGATCCCCCCAAGGTCTCCGACGATCAGACCGTGTTTGACTATGTGGCCGGTGGTCTGGCCGAGATGGGTGCCTTGCTGGCCAAGTATCATCATCAATTAGAAAAAGTAGGTCACGACTGTTCAGAAAAAGCGCTGAACGAATTGATGCGCCTGCAAGAGCAGGTCGAAGTGGCCAACGGTTGGCACTTTGATACCCGTATCAATCAGAGTCTGACCTTGTTGGAGCTGAATGGTGACACTCGGCTGAACGACTTGTCGGGCGGCTGGTTGCGCAAGGTGGCCCTGGCCCGTGCGCTGACCAATGATCCGGACATTCTGCTGCTGGATGAGCCGACTAACCACCTGGATATCGAGGCCATCGCCTGGCTTGAAACCTTTCTGGTGGACTTCAGAGGCGCCATCGTCTTCGTCAGCCACGATCGTGCCTTTATTCGCAAGATGGCCACTCGCATCGTGGACCTGGATCGCGGCAAGCTGTCCAGCTGGCCCGGCAACTACGACGATTACCTGGTCAGTAAAGAAGAAGCGCTGCGGGTTGAAGCGGAACAGAATGCATTGTTCGACAAGCGCCTGGCACAGGAAGAAGCCTGGATCCGCCAGGGCGTCAAGGCGCGCCGCACCCGTAACGAAGGCCGGGTGCGCGCCCTCAAGGCGTTACGCAACGAGCGCAGTCAGCGTCGTGAAAGCGTCGGTAAGGTCAGCGTGACCCTGGATGATGTACGCCGTTCCGGCAAAATTGTGTTTGAGGCGGAAAACCTTAATTTTGCCTACGAAGACAAACTTTTGCTAAACAACTTCTCTACCTTGATCCAGCGTGGCGACAAAATTGCGCTGGTGGGGCCAAACGGTTGCGGAAAGAGTACGCTTATCAAGCTATTGCTGGGTAAGCTTGAAGCCGACTCGGGTACTTTAAAGTGCGGCACCAAGTTGGAAGTGGCCTATTTCGATCAGTATCGGGAACAGCTGGATCCAGAGCGCACCGTGATGGACAACCTGGCCGAAGGCAAGCAGGAAGTGGAAGTGAATGGTCGCAGCCGCCATGTGCTGGGTTATTTGCAGGATTTTCTGTTCGAGCCCAAGCGTGCCCGTACTCCGGTGAAAGCCCTGTCGGGCGGTGAGAAAAACCGACTGCTGCTGGCTCGCCTGTTCCTCAAGCCCAGCAACTTGCTGGTGCTCGATGAACCGACCAATGACCTGGACGTAGAAACCCTGGAGCTGCTCGAAGAGCTGCTCGCCGATTATAAAGGTACCCTGCTGCTGGTCAGCCACGACCGGGACTTTATCGACAACACCGCTACCCATTGCTGGTTGTTTGAAGGCGAGGGTAAGGTCAGCGAGTTTGTCGGTGGCTATCAGGACATGCAGCATCAATTGTCTTATCAGGCCGAAGTGGCAGTAGCGAAAGAAAAATCCGACAAGCCGGCGGCCAAGGCTGACAACAAGCCCAAGCCTGGTAAGAAGCTGTCGTACAAACTGCAGCAAGAGCTGAGCGGTTTGCCACTGAAACTGGAACAGCTGGAGCAGCAGATAGCGTCATTGCAGCAAGCGGTCAATGCCCCGGATTTTTTCAGCAAGCCAGAAGAGCAGACGCAGTCGACCTTGCAGCAACTGGCCGATGCCGAAGCCGAGCTGGAAGTCGCCTTCGCCCGTTGGGAAGAACTGGAAGCAATGTCCGCCGGTTAAGCCGCTGACGTCACTCTTCTTTACTTTCAAGATGCCCGCCGATGCGGGCATCTTGCTATCTAATTTTTGTACCTGGTTGCTCTGCAAAGGTCGGACAAAGGGCCCGCTCAGCCGACTCGCCGCGGGACGTGCCACTCACCGCTTTAGCCTACTGCGAACCTTCACTGGATGTTCGGTCAGACTAAAAGCTGCCCCCTCTAGGCTCCGCCGAGCCATCTGACCGCCGATGGATGGCGGGAATGCCGCAATGGCAGGAGCATTTTTCGGCCTTGGCGCGGAGGGTCGGCTGAGCAGATCCCTTTGTCCTCCTTGATGTATCAGAGTTGCCTGTAAGCACCGTCTTCGGATAACTCTGTGCTTGAAAAGAGGCAACACAGCCGTGCGACATGGTCGGAGTGAAGCAACTCACATTTCACAGCTTTGGTTTTCTCGGCGTTCATTAAAATGTCATAGATATCAGTCGTTAATCTCGGAAACTCGTTTTTGATTAAAAATTAATCTTGATCTGAAGCCGCAATTCTATTATTGATAAGGGGCGGCGGCGGTAACGCTGCCGTGCACTTTTTGTTGATTATACGAGGGTTATACCTATGAAGAGACAAAAACGTGACCGCTTGGAAAGAGCGCGTACTCGCGGTTACCAGGCTGGCGTCAGTGGTCGAGCAAAAGAGCAATGCCCCTATAATGATTTTGATGCCAAAGGACATTGGCTGGGGGGTTGGCGAGATGCCATGGAAGACAAGGGCTCGGGCCTCTTCATAAAATAAATCAGTTACCGCTTCAACAAAAAAGGCCCCGACATGTCGGGGCCTTGATATTTTATCGGTACTTATTTGCTTGGTACCTTGGCTCAGAGAGCCATCGAGCAGAAGCCGATCAGAAGTTGGAAGTATCGGTAAAGAGACCGACTTTCAGATCTTTCGCTTCGTAAATCACGCGGCCGTCAACTTCCACGGTACCATCGGCGATGCCCATAACAAGCTTGCGCCAGATAACCCGCTTGAGGGTGATTTTATAGGTCACTTTCTTGGCGGTCGGCAGGATCTGACCGGTGAACTTCACTTCACCTACGCCCAGAGCACGACCCTTGCCGGGGCCACCTTTCCAGCCCAGGAAGAAGCCGACCAGCTGCCACATGGCATCCAGACCCAGACAGCCGGGCATTACCGGGTCGCCGGGGAAGTGGCAACCGAAGAACCACAGATCCGGATTGATATCCAGCTCGGCGATGATCTCGCCCTTGCCGTGTTCGCCGCCATCATCGTTGATGCGCATGATGCGATCCATCATCAGCATGTTGGGGGCCGGCAACTGGCTGTTGCCCGGGCCGAATAATTCACCCTGGCTACAGGCCAGCAATTCTTCTCTGGTAAAGGAATGTTTACCCAGTTCTTTTTGTGAAGACATTTCACTATTCCGTTTTGTTCAGGCCAAAGCCTGGATTGCAAATTGGCGCCACTTTAGCGAACAGTTGTTCGCCAGACAAGTCCGATCACTTCAGCGTCGGAACAGGCGCCGTAAAAAGCCGCTTTCCACGGTATGACCGTTAAGCTCATCGAGGCGGTCACGAATGCGGCCGAACAGCGTATCCGGCTGCTCGACATCGCCGGCCACACTGCCGGTGAGCAGCTCGATGGCTTGCTCGACATGGGCGACCGGATAAATATGAAACTGACCTGCTTCGATGGCGGCACTGACTTCATCCGACAGATTGAGCTGCAGCCGGTTGCTGGCCGGCAGCAAGACACCCTGCTGGCCGGTAAGCCCCTGAATTTTGCACAGCCGGAAGAAGCCTTCTATTTTCTCGTTTACGCCGCCCACCGGTTGCACATGACCAAACTGATCCACGGCGCCGGTTACCGCAAAGTGCTGATAAATCGGCTCCTTGGCCAAGGCCGAGAGCAGGGCGCAGAGGCCGGTCAGGGAGGCACTGTCACCGTCTATCTCGTGGTAAGACTGCTCGAACACCAGGTTGGCGGACAGCGGTGAAGGGTGCTCGGCCCCGAACAGGTTGGACAGGTAGCCATGAATGATCATCATCGCCTTGGCATGAATATGACCGGCAAGATCGGCCTTGCGCTCTATATCTACCACGTCGCCATCGCCCAGGTGCACGGTGGCGGTGAGTCGTACAGGCTCGCCAAAATCGTAAGGGTGGCCGGTGATCTGAATGACCGACAGACCATTGATTTGGCCCACTTCCTTGCCGCTGGTCTGCAGCAGATACTGGCCGTCACGCACGCCCAGATCCGATTGCTCCACCAGAAAGCTCAATCGGTGATCTTGCTCTTGCTGGGCCAGCACCACATGGGCTTCGGTAATCAGTTCGCTCTGCTCGCGCCGGGCGATGACGTCCGACAATTGCATCATGGCCACCAGCTGGGATTCGACAAGCGATAATCGGTGTTGGTGCTCGGTCAGCCGGCATCCATAGCGGCACAGGCGCAGTATGGCGCTACCATCCATGTCCAGCAGCTGGTGCTTCTGGCGCAGATGGGACAGAAAACCGAGGTAAGAGGGCAAGTCTTCGCGCACATCCCATTCGGGAATGATATCGGCCCGCAGGAACGCCAGGGTATCCAGCTCCCGGTCGAGCAGATAGAGCTCGGCCACCGACAGCCGATCGCCGACCAGAATCAGGTGAATATCCAGTGGTGGTGGCTCGGGCTGGAAGTAAAACGACGCCATTTCCGCCGCGCGGCTCCACTCTATCTGGCGGGCTGCGAGGGCATGTTTCAGTCTAAACCAGAGGTTGGGCTGATCGAGCAGCTCTTCAATCGGAACTATGAGATAGCCGCCGTTGGCCTGATGAACCAGGCCCGGTTCCAGCAGATGATGGTGACTGAACACCGAGCCCTGCTCGGTCTGAAAGTGTATGGCGCCAAACAGCTGTTCGGGGGTGAACTGGCGGGCATAAACGATGGGAATGGTGTCGTCGTGCCGGTGCACCATCAGATTGATCAGCACCGGGTGACTGAAGCCCTTGCCGGCGGCCACATGCTGAGACAGCAATGACAGATAGTCGGCAATTTTTTCGTCGTTACCCTGTTTTTTCAGGATCCGCTGCACTATGTGTTCGGCTTCCAGGTGACGGGACGACAGTTCCAGCAGCTGGCCGACCAGCTCGCAGAATTCGAGGCCGGTGCCGGCTTTCAACCGCAACCAGATGGGTTTTTGTGAGTGATTCAGGTTTTCGGCGTAACAGAGGTCGAACAAGTCCGCATGCTTGGCGTGCTTTCTGACCAGATCCTGCACCAGCTCTTCATAATCAGTGCCCGGAAAACCGTTGAGTAACAGCACCGGATTGACCGCGTTCAATTCCGACAGGGTGGCGAAGGCGGAATCTACCCGGGCCTGCAGCGCGCTGAACGACAGCGAGGGCACATCGTTCAGGGTGGAGAGTTCGGGTAGTGTAAAAACAGGGTTCAGTTCGACATGACTCAGTGGCTGCACTCAAAAACTCATCAATATTGGTAAATTGCCGTCAGTATACTGCAGCCAAGCCCGGGGTCGACAGTGCTATGGCGAATATGCGGTAAAAAGCGCGTTTTAATCCCCGGTTTTGCCTGTAATTGCATGTAATTTAATCATTTGCTCAGCGTGATGAACTACGCCGGTATTGCGCCAGCTGTACCACGTTATTGCGAACGGGCTGATCCGGATAAGGGCAGGGGAAGTCACCGACCCGCGTGTCGGGATAGGTCACTGCCGCCAGGCCGGCGCCAAAGCGAAACAGGGCGTCGTCCAGCAAGCGAACCACAGGCCGAAACGCCTTGGCTCGTTGACCACCGACGGTTTTGTATCGTTGGTTGATGTGCATGCCCAGGCCATAGCAGTGATTGTCATCCAGGTAATCCATGCCCTCGTGTGTCAGGGTCTGTTGCACCCATTGACCCGCATCGGCGACATGGCCGTTGATGCTGAGATCGTTGTTGTTGAACCAGCGGGTGTGACAATCCTGGGTCGCAAAACAATCTGCCATCAATGGCAGCTCATCGTCATTGATGGCGCCGCTGTCCAGCGCCAGCTGCAAGGCCTCGTTGCCCCAGCGCTCCAGCAGCACTTTTTCCAGCTCGGACTGGGTCGGCGGCATGGTAAAGGGCAGCAGAATGGCATAGCGGCTATATGCCTCTACCGCGATGACCGTATGGTAGCGAAGGCCGCTCCTGCGGCCGTGTTCCTGCAGATGGCATTGCCAGGCTATCTGGGCAAAACCGGTGGTTAGCGGTTGGGTGCCGAGGCGTTTGCCATCGGGGCTGGGTAGTTTGGGCAGCGTGACGCCCAGCCATTTGGTCAAGGCATGAGTGGCCGAAATAATGATGTCCATGGTGTCTCTTGTTACCGGATATTGGCCCGATCATAACCGATGGCGCAGATGATTTGCGAGGGAGTAACCACTTTTATGCCAACATGTAAGGTCTAACATGATTCTTTTATGGATTGCGTTAACTCGTTCTTTTCCCGGATAATAGCCGCTCATATCATTCGCATTGACGATGCGCGTTAATGGTTTTCCAAGAGGTATCATGAAAGTGACCAGTGCACTGGCCGCCTGTCTCAGGCAGGCCACACGCGATGCACACCGTCGACTGGACAGCCATAGCGTGTTACGCCCACTGATTAGTCCGAGGCTGTCGTATGAAGAATACACAATGGCTCTGCTGGCGCTCTATCCCGCCCAATGCCGGCTGGAAGAAGCCGTAGCGCGAGGGCTGCATACCCAGCTCCTGGACTACCCTCTGCGACCACGCGCGCCTGCGCTGGCGGACGATCTGGTATCCATGAGTCAGTCGTTACCGGTTATCGTCGAGACAGTGACTCTGGAGGTCTGTCGCCCCGGCCAGCTGATCGGGTTGCTGTATGTGCTGGAAGGGGCCAGGCTCGGTAGCCGGATCATCGCACACAATGTTCACCGCACCCTGGGTAAGCAGGTGCCGAGCCGTTATTTCACGGTGGCGCAGGATGATGACAGCTGGAGTGCCTTCTGGCAGTTTGCCGAACGGCATTGCCCCGAGCAGGAACAGATGGCGGCAGTGTCGGCTGCCAGTGCCGCTTTTCAACTGTTCCTGTCAGGTCTCGATGAATGTCAGACGACGGCTCCTCTCGGTTGCGCCTGATGCTGAATATGTCCCTTAATCGGAAGAGTATGCCGTGCCCCCCAAGATAACCCCTGAACTGACTGCGTTACAGGCGCAGTGCAACCGTGAAGCGGTACATGCCCCCGGCGCCATTCAGCCTGCCGGCTGCCTGCTGAGCCTGGATCATGAATTAGCGGTGATTGTGCAGGTCAGTGCCAATATCGAACAGATATTGGGGGTGACTGTGTCGCAAGCCCTGGATACATCACCCTCCCGACTACTCGGCGCCAGGCTGATTAAGCGCCTGCGTCAGGAACTGCAGGAAAGGGAGCGACTGCCCGGCACCCTGACCATTAGCCGACGGATTGACGGCTGTCGCTGTCGTTTCCGGATTATCGCCTATCGCCACCGCCAGCGGGTACTGATAGAGCTGGAGCGGGTAGGCGGCATGAAAGAGCAGCGTTTGCTGCCGGCGGTGAATGAATGGCTGACCCGTATCGCCGGTGCCGAAACTGACGGCAGTCTGCTGCAGTCGTTGGTAGAGGCAGTGCGCTCCCTGACCGGTCATGACAGGGTCATGGTGTATCGGTTTGATGCCGAGTGGCACGGTACCGTGGTCGCCGAAAGCCGCAGTGAACAGGCGTCCGGCTATCTGGGCCATTCGTTTCCGGCCAGCGATATACCGCCACAGGTTCGCGGCCTTTATCTGGTCAACCCGGTGCGCAGCATTCCCGATGCCACCGTATCGGCGGTGCCGCTGGTGCCGGCGGTGGATTCCGAACAGCCAGAGCCGCTGGACTTGTCTGTCGGTATTCTGCGGGCGGTGTCGCCCATGCACCTGCGCTACCTGCACAATATGGGCGTAAAGTCGGCGCTGTCGGTTGCCATCCGGGGTGACAGCGATCTCTGGGGGCTGCTCGCCTGTCATGGCCTGACGCCGACCCCCCTGTCGCCACTGGTGCGTGAGGCTGTCTATACCCTTGTACAGGTTACTACCCAGCGACTGTTCCTGCTCAAGTCCCGAGATGAAACGGTGTACCTGCGGCGGGTTCAGGATTGTCGTGAGCTGTTGGGCGAGGGCGAGGCGCAGATGGGGTTTCAGGAGCCACTGGAACTGTTGGAACGCCGCAGCAAAGAATGGCTGGATCTGTTCAACGCCTGCGGGGTTGCGCTGATCCATAACGGACAGGTATGCAGCACGGGTCAGGTGCCACCGAAAGACGAGCTGTCGAGAGTGGGAGCCTGGCTGAACACGCATCATCAGGGGAGCGGGGTATGGTGTAGTCAGCATCTGGCCTCCACCCCGCTGGCCGAAGAATGCGGGCTGGCGGAGTGTTGCGGGCTGTTGGCGATTCCGCTACCCGTCGATGTGACACAACGGGACTGGTTGTTGCTGTTTCGTGCCGAGCGGCTGAAAAGCTATCGCTGGGCCGGCCGCCTGGATGCCTTGTCTCATATCGAGGATGGCCAGCGGACTTTATCACCGAATCGATCATTCGAGACCTGGTTAGAGGAGGTGCGGGAGCAGAGCGAACCCTGGTTACCTCGGGAACAACGGGCGGCACTGGATATCGGGGAAGATGTGACGGTGGCGATTCTGGTCAAGGCCATCAGTGATCTCAATGGTCGTCTGACCCAGGTTAACCGTCGTCTGGAAGGGATCGCCACCACGGATGCGCTGACCCAGGTCTGGAATCGTTATCGTATCGAACAGGCGATTGATCGCGACATCAATATGGCGATGCGTCTTGGCCAACCATCGGCGTTGCTGTTACTGGATGTGGACTTTTTCAAACGTATCAACGATAGGTATGGACACGAGGCCGGCGACGCCGTGCTGGTCACCCTGGCCGAGGTCATTACCACGACGCTGAGAGATAGTGACTATCTGGGACGCTGGGGTGGAGAAGAGTTTGTGATCCTGGCATCCAATTGCAATCTGGAAAACGGAAAAGTCCTGGCCGAACGGGTCAGGAAAGCGGTAGCTGCCACCGACTTTGGATCTGTGGGTCAGGTGACCATCAGCATGGGGATCAGCCAATGGCGGCCCGGGGACAACCGAAAGAGTCTGGTGGATCGGGCCGACACGGCGATGTATGCCGCCAAGCAGGCCGGGCGAAACCGGGTCATGACCGAAGATGGCCAGGGGAGCATCCCGTAGTTGCCGCTTGAGCTGGCAGGCCTTGCAGCGCAAGGCAATACAAACCACGCCGGGTGATTGAGCCTGGCGTTCTATCTGTGTATACCCGGCCAGTCTGCTGACTGGCGCCGACGGGATGTTCAATTCCAGGCCTGACCCTTTAATATCAGGCCCTTCAACATCAGCGTCTGAACACGTTATTGACCAAACACCAATGCCTTGAGTCCGGCTTCCGGATCTATATCTTCAAACTCGGGCGGGTTGTCCAGCCGTTCGGTAAAGTGCAATGCTGGCGCTTGCTCAGCCATGCTGTCGATCAGAAACCGGCTGGGAACATCGGGGTCGTTGACACAGGCCAGTACCTGGCCGTTTTCGGTTAGTAGTTCGGGCAGGCGGCGCAGGATCTTGTGATAGTCCTGGGTCAGGGCAAAGCTGCCTTTCTGGAATGAAGGCGGATCTATGATGATCAGATCATAAGGCCCCAGCTTGCGCACCTTGCCCCAGGACTTGAACAGCTCATGACCGAGAAAGGTCACCTTGCCCAGATCGTGATGGTTCAGCCGGTGATTGTCTCGACCCCGGCTCAGCGCCGCCCTTGCCATGTCCAGATTGACCACTTGCTCGGCGCCCCCTTCGATTGCCGCCACCGAAAAGCCACAGGTATAGGCAAACAGGTTCAGCACCCGCTTGCCCTGCGCCTGTTGCCGTACCCAGTTGCGCCCGAGGCGCATATCGAGAAACAGCCCGTGATTCTGGTTACGACCCAGTTCCAGTTGATAGTGCAGGCCCTGCTCCCGAACTTGAGGGCGAGGCTCAAGCGTTCCCCATAATACGTCTACCGGCGCGCCTTCCCGGCTACGGTGTTGCAGCAACAGGGCGCTGGCGCCACTCTGTTGCCAGAAATCTTGCTCGGTCAGCGCCTGCAGCAGGGCGTTCAGCCCGGTTATAAACTCCGGCGTCGGCTCCTTGAACAGGGACACCAGCAACTGACCATCCAGCCAGTCGGCGGTGATTTGCTCCAGCCCCGGCCAGCGGCGGCCACGGCCATGAAACAGCCGTCGGATTTCTTCGGGGTGGTCATTCCGGCTCTGTTCAAAGGCAGCACACAGTTGGCGATAAAAGACGGGCAGGGCAGTGGTATCCATGAGATTCTCGGGCTGGCGAAACAGGGGCGCTATTCTAGCGGCCGGCTTTTGATTAGGCCACCGCTGCCGTACTGGCGCTTTCGGTTGAGGTAAATCTGCTTATGCCAGGGCGCAGCAGGTGCTGGCGCCAACGGGCAGGCTGGCGCTCCAGGGCGCGGGAATGGGCTGATAGGTCTGGCTGTTGGTGCCGATCACCGCCGCGATATTGATTGAGGCACCCGCCTGCTGGATAGCGCTGCTCAATGCCTCGCGCATCCAGGTCGCGCCGATGGGGTTGTGTTGATGCATCACAAAGGGCGGGGTGGGCGCCTCCGTGCTTCTGCCGATGATGGTGGTGCCGCGGCTATCCAGCAAGGGCCAGCTGTGGGCATCGATCGCCGCCAGATCCGCCGCGCCACGGCGCAGATAATCCAGGCTGTTGGCATGGGCACCACTGATCAGCACCTCGTCACAGTCAATATTGCTGGCGGCTGCCCATTCAAACAGGGCGGCACAGCCGGAGCGGGAGCTGGCGGAATTGATCACGAAGCGGGTCATGCCTGCTGACTGACGGCCTTTGAACCGGCGGCTTTCGGGCTCACGACCGCTGGCGCTGACTATATAGCTGAAATACTGGCCCGGAGTACAGTCGAGATCGCCGAATACCGGGCGGGCAATCGGCACCAGCCCCTGCGCCTGAGGGGTGAACAGATCCGGCCCGCAGCACTGGCTAAGCAGCAAATTCGGATTGGCCCACTGTTGTTCCAGCGGGGTGTGGCGATCCAGGCTATTCGGCAATTTAGTATCCAACAGCAAGGAAACATCTCTGTCTTGCAGCTGGAGTTTTAATACCGACCAAAAATGGTCCAACTGTAGCTGTCGCTTGGGTAAATCATACCAGGGTAAACTGGCCATCAAGGGCACGCTGATTTCTCCTTTAAGTGACAATAGGGCCTGCCCGCCAAGCCTGTCGCTGTGAGCATTCACCTTTACTGTTTCGTTTAGTCCCTAACTGACTTGTTTAGTCCCTAACTGATTTGTTACGGCGTTTGTTGGCGTTGCGCCGGTTGGCTTGTTTATCTCGCGGCGGGCGTTTGCTGCGCGCTTCACTGGCGGGTTGATCCGTCACAGGGAAGCCGGCCAGTGGCAGCAAAGGCAAGGCTTCACCGGTTAGCTCACGAATAGCGGCTAGTGCGCTGGCTTCGCCATGGCACACTAACGAAACAGCCGCGCCCGTTAAGCCGGCCCGAGCGGTACGACCCACGCGGTGCACATAAACCGGCGCACTGGGCGGTAAGTCGAGGTTAACCACTACCGGCAGGGCAGTTACATCAATGCCGCGCGCCAGTAAATCGGTGGCGACGAGCACGTTAATATCGCCATGTTTAAAGGCCAGCAATGCTTGCTCGCGCTCGGCTTGATCTTTCTCACCATGCAAGGCTAGCGCCTGAATACCGGCTTTATTCAGTTTTTTGGCCACCGCATCGGCACTGTCGCGAGCATTAATAAACACCAACACTTGCTGGCGCGTTAATTGCCCTTTAAGCAGCGCAATCAAAGCCTGTGCCTTGCTGCCTTTATTCACCAGGTAACAGGTTTGGCTAACACCCTCGACCACGCTGTTTTGGCTACCGACGGCAAAGCGATGGGCATTAGGTACTAACTGCGTTAGCTGCTCTGCTAACTCGGCGGGCAAGGTGGCAGAAAACAACAGCTGTTGCTGTAGGGCGGGCATGGCGGCCATCAGCTTTTGTATATCCGGCCAAAAGCCCATTTCCAGCAAGCGGTCTGCCTCATCTAACACCAAATGTTGTACGGCCTTCAATGAGATCAACTTTTGTCTGAGCAAGTCTAACAACCGGCCCGGCGTGGCAATCACAATTTGTGCTGGCTGCCGATTAAAATCAGCCACTTGTAGCTCCAGGTCCACGCCGCCACACAAGGTCGTCAACGTCAGCGACACGCTCTGTGCCAAGGGGGTAAGCACTTCACTGATTTGTGCGGCCAGCTCTCGGGTGGGCACTATGACCACGGCGCGCATATGCGCACGGCTGTAAGGCGCCGTCGTAAGAGTGCTCTCATTACCCATCGCCGGCGGCTGCACTGTGAGTTGCTGTAAGAGTCCCAAACCAAACGCCAAGGTCTTGCCACTGCCGGTCGGTGCTAGCGCCAACACATCCTGGCCACCCATGATTGAGGGCAGCGTTTGTTGTTGTACAGGGGTGGGCACTTGAAACTGGGCTGGCAGGGCGGACAGCAAGCTGGGGTGAAGATTAAACGCACTAAAAGTTAAAGATTCAGGCATGGAAATACACTCATCAACAATACGTGTATTAACCACACGCATGAATAACATCTACCGGCAACCAGGCCGCCAATAGGCAAAAAAAGTAAGACGCGCAGTGTAACAGCGCTACTCATCAAGTAAACCATATCGTCAAATCGACATCTCGCAGTATAAATAACTGTTTCGGTTAATGCGGTCTCGGGATATTTTGATACATCGCAGCATAAAACACTGAGTCGGTATGAATTTGACGGTCAGAGAGGCCAATTCGGCATTGACCTCCCTGCATGACATCAGATAAAGGCGGGGTTAGACAGTTGCGGATAGTCCCGTTTGACCCAGTTAAAAAAGGATTTCATCAGAATGGCGTAGATAAAGATCATCGGAAAACCGGCCACCCCGCACAGAGCCTTGATGGTATCTATGCTGCCGCCGGTAAAGAACACTGCCATGGCGATGCCGCCAATGCCCAGACACCAGATCATCTTCACCTTGTTGTCCGGATTGCCCTCTAGGGTCCGCTGGTGGGTAGTCATCATTAAGATTCGACACAGGTACCTTCCTTGAGTGTGGTCAGTTCCCGGAGATGAGAAGGGGTAATGCCGCAACAATCGCCGACGATGCTGGCGCAGGCCCGGATCCATGACTGGGCGAAATTACGGTAGGCCTGAAGCGTTAAATCTTCCTATAACCGAGGCAGAGAGCCCCGGTTATATCTCATTACGGCGACAACTATGGCGAATGGCGACAACAGGGCTCGCTGGTTCAGGTGGCGTTCAGCTTGTCCTGCACGCTGGTGACCTTGTCAGCCATGGTCTGCTCTCTGTCTATCCGGGTGCCGACCTTCATGTGGCTGGTAATACGCACGGCTCCGGCCGCATGCAGATCGTCGTGGCAGCGCTTGACCGCCGCCATCACCTCTTCCCACTCGCCTTCCACGTTGGTGCCGTAGCCATGCATGCTGTGGGTGAGGCCGGCCTCTTCAAAAATTTTCTGGCACATGGCCACATAAGGCGAAACCGACGTGCCCACGCCGCCGGGCGACACCATGATATCCATTAGTACATACATCAGCATTTTCCTAGGTTATGGGGAGATTGCGGCCATATTCGGCGCAATGGCGGCGAGAGCACAAGGGCCAGTCTGGCTGTTTGTGCCGGCCAGCCGAGACGTTAGGTAAAAAGACCGGGAACGCAGGCCTCATGCTCGGCGGCTAGGGAGTCTTGTTGTGATTGGGAACAGCATGACGGGCTGGCGCATAACTGCGGCACCACTTGTTGACACCTTGATTATGCCTACATGCTCAATCAACAAGCATTCTATCTTTATATTTATTGCAAATTGCAATGAAAAATAACTGTATCCGATTGAGTATGCAAATTACACTTGGGTCGGTTAAGAAAGAAAACAATAAAGCGCGAAGATAACGGATTGGGAGCTATGCTAGTGGTAAAATCCAGAACCACCCGGATCTCTCCGGTTATTTACAGGCTACTGAGTATCCTTTCTCGCAGCCAGCAACAGATGATACTGGTGTTTATCCTGTCTCTCAGCTCCATAGCAACGTAGGCCGCCGATCGCCCTGTATTTGTTTACGGGTTTGATCAGCAGTTACTTCCGTTTGAAGCAAACGATGCCTCCAATCAGGCCATGGGGTTCAATATCGAGCTCATCCGTGAGATAGGCGAAGTGATGGGGTTCGAGGTGGAATTCCGGGCCATGCCCTGGAAGGAAGTACTAAGCCGGTTCAATACCGGAGGTGTCGATATGGTGACCATGATATCGTCACCGGAGCGGCGACTATTGTACGATTTCGCCGAATCTGATCATATCTCACCGATCGCCATTATCGTGCGAGATGGTGATAGCGACGTCTATTCTCTTGATGATTTACACAACAAGGAAGTCATCACCATAGAGGATGATTTTTCACATCGTTATTTACTCAATCTGTACCCGGAGCTGGTGACGGTAACGGTGGCCGATACCCCAGCTGGATTAAAACTGTTGGCGGCCGGGCAGCACGATGCCATGGTCAGCTTTAAAAGCATAGCGCTGTATCAGATCCAGCAACATAAACTGACGAACCTGGTCCTCGCCGGCACTATCCCACCCTTCTATACATACGGCTTTGCGGTCGCCAAAGGTAACCGGGAGTTGCTGGCGCAGATCAATCAGGGGATGACCATACTGCAGCGAAACGGCACTTACCAGCAGTTACATCATAAATGGCTGGAAGGCGGGCGAAAGGCCGAGCAGCAAAAACAGGCATTACTCGGTTTTTTTGCTCTTACCCTGCTCATCATCCTGATGCTGTGCCTGGTACTCTGGAAATGGAAGACAGAAGACATCCGCGAACAACTTGAGCGAGCCCACCACGATACACTGACCGGTTTGCCCAGTCGTATCCTGCTGATGGACCGGCTGGAGCATGCACTAAGTCACGCAAGACGAACTAAAGCCCAAATGGCGGTGCTGTTTATTGACCTGGATGGATTTAAACCGGTCAATGATACCCTGGGGCATGCTGCTGGAGACCTCTTGCTGCAAATGGTGGCCAAACGGCTGTTATATTGTGTGCGTGAGGAAGATTCGGTGGCACGCCTGGGCGGCGACGAGTTCGTGATCATATTGGAGCACCTTGATCATGTCGGTGATACCGACATGATTGCCGATCGCATACTGGATACCTTGCAACAGCCCTTTACCATTGGCGAGCAGCAGGTATGCATCAGTGGCAGCCTGGGGATCAGTCTGTACCCCAACAATGGCACCGATGCCGACACCCTGTTACGATACGCGGATGAAGCCATGTATCAGGCCAAACAACATCCGGATCGCCGCTTTACATCCAACATACTGCATCTTGTGAATGATGCGGCCATCAAGCCTGAAGCACAGAATACATCGCGCTCCGATACCCGATGATGCTCAGCCAGAGAACCGGTCGCAACCGGTCCGAACGCAATAGGCATGGTAGTAGAAGGGGGCGGTATTTTTTTGTTGTATAAATAACAAAAAAAATATTCACGATAATGTTTGACGCCATCCCTTTGCTTCCGTAGAGTGCGCTCCAGCATAGAGTTTCAAGTTAGCGCGGCCTTTGTATATTGTTTGTTCCTTACGGCACTACAGTCACCAAACTTCCCTTCTTTGATATTTGTTGCATTTTCCGAGCATAAGCTCTCACTAAAATAAAGGTAAGAAAAAATGGCTAACGGTACCGTTAAGTGGTTCAACGAAGCAAAAGGTTTTGGTTTTATTACTCCTGCTGATGGCGGCAAAGATTTGTTCGCGCATTTCTCTGAAATCGTAGGCGGTGGTTTTAAAACTCTGGCAGAAGGCCAGGCAGTATCCTACACCGCTACTGAAGGTGCCAAGGGTCCTCAGGCTTCACAGATTCAGGCTCTGTAATTACCCTCCGGTAATTCAAGACCTAAAAAACCCGCTTCGGCGGGTTTTTTTGTGCCTGTAGCAAAATACTGTGAACGGGCTGCAGATGGACGGCATCAACAGGCATAATGTTATGCCAACATGAAAAAGATTGTCACAAATCCCCCAGCATCAGAATCTCGGTTTTAATGGGCCAACAAAACAATAGGCACGTCCTTGTTGCCAACCAGAAGCTTCGGCGGCCGGTATATTCCATCGCCGATATTGAAAAGTGCTGGCGCTGGCAGCCATTGCCGGGCGAGGAGACTGCGCACGGAGAGCCCGTTCGGCGCTGTATCCCGGAGAGGAAAAAACAAAAGGTCTCAGAAGGGACCTTTTATTAGCGCTTAAGATGAGCGCTTATTTACAACCGCGGTGCACGATCGCCTCTTTCAGATTCTCAATTATCTCCGAGAGCGGGGTACGGATGCTGATGGTTTCTCCAGGAATCTTCATCGTCGCCTGGTTACCATCGTAATGCGCGACGGTGGCGATAAGATTACCGTTATTGGTTACCAAACAGGATGTTTTACTGACGTCATCCTCCTGGATCTCAACGCCGTCTATCGCGTAGAAGGCCATAATCAACCTTTCTTCTAAAGAGGAGAAATCCGAGGGAGGGGTAGAGGATTCGACTCCTTTTATCTTTTCCTTCAGGAGCGCGACAGCGGCTTCGATGGTATCAGTACGCTCGACTCCCTCGCCCAACTGTATGACTACCATACCGTTAGCTGCGCGCTCACCCACGACACCTAGCTGAAGACCTTTGTAAAGCACAGTACAGGACTTGCGCACCGAATCACTATCGTAGACCACAACCCCATCGATACCAGCTAACGACCGGTCCAGGATTTTTGCTACCTCGGTTCTATCGGTATCCGGGGTATCTTCCGGCAGGACGGAGTCTATTTTAGCGACGGCGTAACCCAACACCGCCTCAATGGTAACCTGCTCCATTTCATCCTCATACTCCAACTCACGCTTACCATAAAGAGCGAGGCCCTTCAGGTAGCGCAAGGCTTCTTCCGAGAGGAGGTGCAGAGAGTCAACCACGTAAGAGAACAAGGGACGGCGAACACCCATGCTCTCCTTCCCCAGCTCGTAGTAGCCCATGGTTGCATTGGGTTCGGTGTGGAGTGACTCCAGTATTCCCAGCACTGTCATCTTGACGATGGCCTTAGGGGGAGGAGAAGTCTTGCTAGCGCTAGTACTCAGGAACACAGCGTAGAGTGCCGCTTCGGTATAAGGGAGGTCGGTAGGGAGGGTAGATTTACTGACTTCGGGGATATCGTTAGACATTTTCACTCCGTCCTTTCAAGCTTCTGGTTAATTTTAAACACGATGTCGTCGACCGTCTCACAGTCGACAGTGGGTGTGGCGGGAATTTCTATCTCATCCAGACCTTCGACGCTAATGTTGAAAGTATCATCGATATTACTAGCTGCTGCCAGTGAACCCAAGGGCAGGGGATTGATAAAAATCAGATATTTGTTCTTGGCAGGGTTGGTACCTTGCTGCCAGATGGCCACAGCTTGGAGCGATCGTTCGCATAGCCACTGGTCAGTCCGATAATGCGGAAACTACTGCGTTATGGTAAATAGGGTCTTCTCGTTTATCACGTCAGGTCCCGAAGGGATTGGGGCGAGCTGCTGATTGCTAATAAAAAGAGAAACAAACATCAGCCAGCTACATGATCATGGCCTTGGGCGGTTATGATCATCTGGCGCCATAACCGCCAAGATGGGCTCGTTTGTCTGGCCAAAGGCTGGTTAATCATCGGAGCCACAGTGAATGAATGTATGGCTGAATAAGAACCGGATGATGTTGTCAGCCTATCGGACAACTATCCTGACACAGCGGGTCGGCTAGCCTTAATTTGTTGCCATAGACGAATAAGTGGAGGCAGTAATGGCGAAAGGTAGCGGAAGTAGTTCCAAAGGCGGTGGTGGTGGCAAAGGTGGTGGGGGTGGTCGTGGACCATCCAGTCACCCTGGCCCCGGAGGGAATTGGCCTAGTACAACAGGAGTCGTTTCAGGCGGCGGTCGTGGTAATGCCCCACCAAAAGGCAAGTAAACGTCAAGGGCAGGCATGAGCCTGCCCTTATTTTATGAGTTTGATCGAGGGGGAAGTCAGCAAATGGTTCCCAGTGTCATTGGCCAAATCAAAGGCAGAGGTGGCCGGGATGATTTCGATAACACGGTTTATGGTGAGTCTGGACGTGAGGAGGACTCTTTCGATCCATTGCTGAGGGTCGGAGAGAAGGTGTTACGCCAGGCATCGCAGCGCGCCGCATCGCGCTCTTCATAGAGCCTCATGGCGGACTCCAGGCACAAAGTGAATTCATCTTCGTTGTCTTCTGCCAGCGCCGTCAGTCGCATCGAATACCAAGCAGTCACACCACCTGAAGGAGATATCTCGAATTTAGGAAACACCGGGTCACCACCAGCGACACTCAACCAATCACGAGTAAGGTACGGATTTAGAGCCATTGCCCGAGCCACACCCACCATGTCGACAGCGCCGCTCTCGACAGCCTTTACTGCTTGTTGACGCGTCTTGAAGCCGCCAGTTGCCATAACTGGAATGGCGGTCACCTTTTTCACTCGGCGTGCAAAATCAAGGAAGTAGGGCCCGTTACCAGAGGCACCATCCGAGCTTGCCACGGCGCCAGGGAAATAGGTGCCACCGCTGATGTCGATCAGATCAATAGATGTTTTATCGAGGATGCGGACCACTTCCATCGCCTCGCTTTCCGTCAATCCACCTTCCAGCTTATCGGTTGAATTGATCTTGATAGCAATCGGGAACGAAGTACCAACGGCCTGCCGAACCGCTTCTATCACCTCGCCAACGATACGGAATCTCGCATCGATTGATCCGCCATACCCATCGGTTCGGCGATTGAACAACGGGGATAAAAACTGGCTTAGAAGAAATCCGTGCCCGGCATGAATTTGCACTCCACCAAATCCCGCATCTTTGGCGATGGACGCGGCCCTTGCGTAGATACCCGGCAGCTCCTCAATGTCTTCGATGGTCATACCCGCGCATTGCAGTCCTTCAATATCCAGCGAGGATGGGCCCTTTGGTCGGCTGATAGGCAAATGGGAAAGCGCGCCGGCGTGCCCGAGTTGCGGCCAAAGGTGTGCACCCTTAGTCGCCCCCCGGCGCGCCAAAGAGCGCAACGCCTTTTGATTTGTATCCGGTCCCAACACCAGATTTCCTGGCTTTTCGGGATAACGCGGATCACCTTGCACCTCGCCAATCAACGACAATGCTACGCCACCTTCCGCCCAGCGTTCATAGAGTCGAGCCTGCATTTCGGTAGCATTGCCTTTGCCATCACCAAGGGAGTCCGACATTGCCGATTTTGTCAGTCGATTTTTGAGGATCACACCACAGGGAAGCTCAAGCGGGCGGCCCAATACACTTTCCGGGTTTGAAAAATCATACTTGGTCGTAGGTTGCGTCATTGAGCTTCTCCATCTCAGTATTTCGATACTTCGTTTTTGTGTGCAACATGCCGTTCGTGCCGCGGTGGTATGCCCACGATTACGGCTTCAACAATTCTTTCTCAACCTCATTGATAAACGCTTGGATGTTGTCTTCATTACGCCGATAAAACGTCCACTGTCCATGGCGCTCAGCAACCACCAACCCAGCCTGTTTCAATACACTCATGTAGTTTGAGATTGTTGATTGCGACAACCCAGCCTTCTCTTGAATGTACGCAACACAGACGCCGTCCAAGTCGGCATGCTCTGGCAGCGAAGCCGGGAAGTTCGACCTGTCTTTCAACCAGTCAAGAATTCGACGCCGCATAGGGTTGTTGAGGGCAGAAATTACGCTTTCAATACTCATAAATCAAGATATCTCGATATTTAGGTTTAAGTCAATGGCAGAGTTTACTACTATTTACACTCGATTTTAAGATGGATAGTGGCACACAGCACAAGTGAAGTCTGATTTTAACATCATCTAGCAGGGTCTCTCTGAGGCCCTTCAGGCGGCGGTCGTGGTAATGCCCCATCAAAAGGCAAGTAACAGTCAAGGGCAGGCATGAGGCTGCCCTTATTTTATGGTTTTGATAGAAGGGGAGTTCAGCAAACGGTTCCGGCCCGGTTATCTGCTATCACCTCATCAATCATCTTTCTCGAACCTTCTACTTTCCTTACGGCAAAGCGGTCGCTCAAATGAGTTCGACAGCTCCACATAAGTCATGCAGGGGCAGTAGATTTTATTAGCGGCCATGGTTGTGTAGTTGTTCCATGGCTTCGGCAGGCTGCCGCGCTGCTTGCCTGCCTGGTCGTTCAGTGGAAATTCTGTGCAGTGCCAGTTAGGCTTTAGCAGTCACCCTGCGCCCCCACAGTCGCCCATCGATGGCGGATAAGCCCAGAGCAATCAGCGCCATTCCCACAAAATGGACAGCTTCCAATGTCTCGTTGAGGAGCAGTGAACCGAGCAATATCGCCGAGACAGGAACCAGCAATGTGACCAGTAGCAGGTTGGTTGTTCCTGCCGACTCCAATATTTTGAAATAGAGAACATAAGCGACAGCCGTTGATAGAACGGCAAGCCCAGCGATTGCTGGACGAGCTGATTGAGCAACGTCGGCAACAGGCGTTGTCTTATCAGGAATATTTGGAGCAGATCCGCGCCCTGGCCAGCAAGGTGACCCAACCTGAACAAGGTGGTGCCAGTTATCCCGCCACCATGGATACCCAAGCCAAACGGGCCTTGTACGATAACCTGGGACAGGATGAAGTACTGGTGACCAAAATCGATACTGCCATCCGTTATACCAAGAAGGCCGACTGGATCGGAGATCTCTTCAAGGAGCGGGAAATTGCCAATGCGGTTCGGGAAGAAACCAGCGGCTATGATCTGGACATTAAGCAGGTGATGGAGCTGGCCAAGGCCCAGAAGGACTATCACTGATGCCGGTAATGCAGATTGGCAGCCTTCCGTGCAACTGAATCGAAAGGCCATCAAGCACCTGCATATCAGCGTGTTGCCACCCGATGGCCGGGTTCGGGTATCTGCCCCCGAAAAAATGACCGACACCGCCATTCGCATGGCGGTGATCTCCCGGCTGCCCTGGATTAAAAAACAACAGCAGGGCTTTGCCGAGCAACCGCGCCAGACGGAGCGGGAGCTGGTAGGTGGCGAGTCTCACTATCTGTGGGGTAGGCGCTATCGTCTGGAGCTGACAGAGCGTACCGGCCGCCATGAAATTACCAGACAGGGAAACAGTAAGCTGCTCCTGTTGGTCAATCCGGGTACCAGCCGGGACAACAAGGCCCGGGTGCTGGATGATTTCTACCGCCATGAGATGAAACAAAGCATCACCGAGCTGCTGGTGTACTGGCAGCCATTGTTGGGAGTGGAGGCTGCTGGCTGGGGCGTAAAGAAGATGAAAACCAAGTGGGGCAGCTGCAATATTCAGAGCAGACACATCTGGCTCAATCTGGAGTTGGCTAAAAAGCCCCCCGAATGCCTGGAGTACATACTGGTTCACGAGCTGGTCCACCTGCTGGAGCGCCACCACAACGATCGCTTTCGCCAGTACATGGATCGTTATCTTCCCGACTGGCAGGAGCGGCGAACGCTGCTGAACAGCGGGCCTTTATCCTATGAAGGGTGGGAGTATTAAGGCTGATCAGGGCAGGGTGGTTGTCTTGTTGCTTCTTGATCTATGACAAGGGGAACTCGGCTCACTCGACTAAACTGTTGATACCGATTGCTACAGCCTTTCCTGGAAGGATTCCTCGGTTATTCCCGTATCAGCAAAAAAGGTCTAAGGAGATCACAATGAAGACATTAGCCAAGGTAATAATGATCACAGCTGTCATGTCTGGCCCGGTCTTTGCCGAAAGTCACCACCCACACGGGACGGAAAATAAAGGTGGCGGTATGATGGGCATGATGAATCATGAACAGATGCAGACTATGCACCAGCATATGGAAGAAATGCAGGCATTGATGGCCAATATCAAACAGGAAAGTGATCCCGAAAAACGCATGGCACTGATGCAAACTCATATGAAAGATATGCAGGAAGGGATGCAGATGATGGGTGGCCAGGGGGGAATGCGTTCAGGAAGTCAAAGCATGTCATCAATGGGGATGGAAGAGCGCATGGGCATGATGGAGCAGCGCATGAACATGATGCAAATGATGATGGGGCAAATGATGGAGCATGATGTTGAAGAGCATAAATAACTGCCATCCCATACCCCGCATATGGCGCGGGGTAGTTAGTATCTAAATTTCTCATGCCAGTGCGACATCCAATCTTGCCTTGGTCTGCTACCTGGGATCTACAGAAAAGGAGAAATATTATGTATGAAAACATGCATGGTATGGAAATGTGGTCTATGGGACCACTCATGATGTTGGTAATGGCAGCCGTGGTGGTTGTGCCTTTTTGGTTTATCTTTTCTAAAGCGGGCCATTCGAAGTGGCTAAGCCTACTTATGGTGGTTCCACTCGTAAACGTAATTCTTTTGTATTTTCTTGCGTTTAGTAAATGGCCGAACCTTGGGAATCGGAATATGTAAGAAGACCTTCCTTATGACATAGCTATGTTTTTTTCCGCCATAAAAGTGATCATGCACCGAGCCTGATAAGTCCAAGGGCAGGGAGACTTTCTCTTGGAAGCGTAGGTATCCAGCAAGTCGTGATGAAGGTCTTGCTCCTGGAGCACGACAGCGTCCAACACCATGTAAGGTCTGTAATGTACTTGATGGCAAATCAGTCTGGCAGGAGAAAAACTTGAGCTGATTGAGATCTGACAGACACGGACAGAAAAGTCAGTAACTGTCAGATCGGGTCTGAATTACTGTTATGCAGCTACTTCTTCTTTCTGCTTTTTAGAAATACTGAGTGATTCCCGGTACTCGGTAGCTTCTGCCTTCATAGTCCAGTGCGCTTCATTCATACCCTGCTGCTCCACTGCTTGGCGGATCTCTGCCAGGTTCAGGCTAAAAAATTCCTTGCGCGGGTTCACCTTGTTGACAGACGCCTCGTCAAAACGGCGGTGCAGCTCTTTTTCCAGGGCAGGGGCGTCGTCGCTGTATATCATGGCGTGAACATCAAAGTCGAAGGGTACTGAGGCATCGCCAAGTTCTTTCACCCGGTCCAGCGGCTCAAGGCGCCGGGTCATGCCAATCTTGAACACATTCTCTCCAAAGCTGCCGATGTTGCTGATTACATAAACATGGCCACGCCGGGTTTGCTGAGCCATGGAGATGGCGCGCTGGCCCCTAGCTTCGGCATCCACTAGCTTGGCTTCCAGCTCGGTCAATTGGGCTTCATATTGCAGGCGTTGCTCGTCATTGGCACTGGCCAGTTCTTTACGGGCGGCTTCTAGCGCCTTTTGCAGCATCCTTTCTTCTTTCTCGGCCTCTTTGATGGCCTTCTCCATTTCGCGCCGTGCTTTTTCTTCCTCGCGCATCTGCTCACGGATTTCGCGTTGTTCTTCCCGCTCTATCTGGCGTAGCTCGTGGGTGGCCACGGCCCATTTTAGTTCCTCCAGGCGAGCATCAAGGTATTCGCGATTAATGCGGGCATTACGGAAGGGCATGCCGTTGTGATTGACCAAAGCAAAGGCGTCCAGGATCTCCTGTTTTATTTTGCCATAGTTGTCATTTTTAACTTTGGCGAGGGCTGAATCCACCTTGCCGTTAAAGGCATCAACGGCAAAGTGAATGGCGTATACCTTGCGATTATGTTCGACATAGTCGCAGTTGCCAGCATGGCCGTTTTGAACCAAATCTCGTACCCGTTTACGAGCCTGTTTAAGCTGCTCGCCCGCTTCCTTGTGGCTGTATTCTTCGGCCAATTCATCAAGTACGGCATGATTAGGGATGATGTAATCGTCTTTGTAACCATCAATGGTGTTACGCATGGCTAGCACAGTAGCTTCATAGAGATCGGCCTTGCCTTTGGCTTCCAGGGCATCACCGGCTATTTCTTCCGCACGTCGCTTGGCGAAGTCGATCACCTTGTTGGCTTCGGTCCGGCCTTCCTCTTCTATTTGCTCAGCTTTGCTTTTGGCACTTTTGATTTTTTCACGGGCCTCGGCATTGAGTCTTATGGTTTCGCTCTTGATGACTTCAGCTTCCTCGCTGGCTTGCGTCAATGCATCCTGAACCAGACGCTCTGCTTCGGCCATAGCTGTCACCAACTTATTATCTGCTTTTGAATACATTTGTTCCGCGTCCAGTTTAATGGACTGGGCTTGTTCTTCTGCTTCGTCAAGCAGACGTTGGGCGTGTAACTCCATATCGGTAATGGGCTTGTATTTGGCATCAAGGGCGCTGCTGTGCTGTGCTGCCTGCGCGAGGGCTTCCTGTGCGTCAATCAGCTTCCTTTCCAATTTTTTACGCTTTCGTCTGGAAAGCCAGGCAACAAATAAGGGTGTTAAGAAAATAAGAAGGGTGATGATGACAGCGACGCCATCACCAGCGGCTTTGGTTTCTTCCATGTTTTTACCTTTTTATTGAGTATCCCGATCGTTGTTAAGGATACAAATGGAACAAAGACTACCTAAGAAGTCAATGTAGATTGGGAAGTTATGCGGGAATTCAGATAATAAGTGCAACATTCATGGGGGCACGTTGGTAAACAGGGTAGGGCACTTATTTGGCTTTTCCTGGCAACCAAGGTTCAGTAATGGCGTTGAGCGGGGCATGACCATTGGTCAGCCTGGCAAACAGAATGAGCCCAACATCAGGTTTATGGTAAATAGAGGCTCTGTTATGTGTGCGGTTACCAGTTAGGGCAACACTCAGAGCCGTAATGCTGTGCATCACAATGCCGGTGAAACCCGTTGAAGGCGGTTAATAAAAAAAGTCGAGATGGCGCGTGTTCCATGATGATGCGAGCCTGCTGCCAGATGAGCATGGCCGTGGGCGGTTATGAGACTTGGTGCTATGGCGGCCTAGGTAGAGCCAGGTTAATCATCGGTACCCATGGTAAATGAATGTATGGCTGAGATACCGACGGTCAGGGCCGGATGATACTGCCAGCCGAAACAGGCAGACCAGAAGCATGGTCTGGCGCTGAATGGGCTTTGATTGTTCGCCAGTAGCGGATGGCGGATGATGCCAGACTGAGGAGCAAACTAAGCCGTGAGCTGTGCCGGTCGATCCTCAGCATGCCGAGCGCTGTCAGTCACACGGTGCTGACATGAACCAGGGAGCGCAGGCGAAGACGACTAATGCATGGATCACCTGTGAAGAACCATGCGCACGACGCCATTGCGGGACAATGACGAAAACCGAAATGCCTGGAGGAAATTGTTAAAAATGGCTATGAAATTATTAGTTTTTTCATATAAGCACCTGAAAATTAAGAGTTTCACTTAAGTGGAAAAATCCCATTTGAAACTGGAACTCACAAATGGGTTTCATGCTCTTAAGCAATAGCTTCTTTAACTTCGCATAATGTATATTATGTTAAATTAATTTCAGTTACGCAGTAGCTCTGTGAAAAGCAGGATCGGAACCTGCTTTTCTACCCTCGTTATTCCGCTTCGATTTTCAGCCTGTCCAGTCGCTTACCGGCGGCGCTTTCATGGCGTTCGACCTTGCCGGTGTGCAGATACTGCGAGGTGGTGTCTATGCTGTCGTGGCCGGCATCGGCCTGCACGTGAGACAGCGGACGACCGTTGTAATTGATGTCGTGGGTGATGCCGGTGTGGCGAATGCTGTGCACGGTCAAACTGCGCATCTCACTGGCGTCCTGATCGAAACCGTCCTGTGCGGCGGCATCGGCGGCGTCGGCCATCAGTTCGTTAAGCAGGTCGCGCAGTTGGCGTATGCCGAGGTTGGCGTTGATCAGGCCCTGATCCCGCCCCCGACCGGCGGCCTTGTGGCGAACAAACAGCGGCGTGGCATCGTTGGGTGCGGGCAAGGGTGACAGCTTGAGATAACGGCGATAACACTGCAGTGCCTCGAGCAATTCACGGGATACGGCCACGGTGCGTTTTTTGCCGCCTTTGCTGACCGGAATATGAAAGCTCCAGATCCCGGTGTGACCGTCGCGGCGAAACTGGCTCATCACCGGTGAAAAGCCGGGCCGGGCTGCGACTTCCGAGATGCGCAGGTAGCAGCCGTACATCAGGGAGATCAAGAACAGGGTGCGCTGGTGCCGTTCGGGCTCTTTTTCTGCCAGCTGCCGCGCGGTATCCATTACATAGGACCATTGCAGATCGCTGAATACCCGTACTTCGTCTTCTTCGCCGAGGCCGGCAACCACGACGGGGCTGGAGCCGAAACGGCTGTGACGCATCCACATGACCGCCGGATTGCGCTCGGTGACTTCTTCGTTGATCAGATAGCCATAGAAGGAAGACAGTATGGCCATCTTGGTTTTCAGCGCCTTGTCGCTCAGCCGGTATGGCTGTTCGATACCCTCGACTTTCTTGCCCAGAAACGGTCGCCACTGCGGGTTGGGCTGACGTTCGCCCCAGTCCTTGTTCAGTACAAACTGGGCCACGTTACGATAGGCAATCAATGCCTTCGGTGGTGCCAGACAATACTCCACGTACCGGTTGATGCCCCGGCGATTCAACCCGATTGGAGAAACCTGCTCGACGTCGAAGCACCAGTGCAGAAAGGTGGTGAGTTCGCTGCGGTAGGTTTTGTAATTGTTCTCGTTAAACCGGCTTTCGAGCAGCCAGTCCATGGCATGTTCATAGATAAAAGCGGCATCGGGTACCGCGTTCAGGGTGACATCGGCAATATGCTGGTTAACGACACTGTTGCCCTCTTCCAGGTACTGGGGGGCATCAAACAGCGGTAATACGGGGGCGTTCATAGGGCAGCTTTTTCTGATATTGACTGTATGGATGAACAGTATAACGTATTCACAGAGACTAATGCCGATAAATACAGTTATCGGCATTATCCGGTGTTATCAATATCCACTATCGCCTGTTCTATGCTTAATGCTCAGTCACAACTCCGGACAGGCACTATGAACAGATGCAGCTTCAGCGCTCGACTTCGAACAGGAACTTCAGCTGGTGAGACTCGCCATTATGTTCGACATCCAGTACCCAGGCCCAGACCATGCTGCGCTCGGTGCAGGCCCCTACCAGAGCCTGCCCCTGCCAGTGACCGGGCGTACTTTCGCTGATCAGGGCCGGTAGCGTGCCCATGTACATGGTCTCCCCCTCCAGCCGGCTGCGGGTGACCTTCACCGCGGGGTCGGAAAACGTCAGTGCAAGCTGAAACGGTGATTCCGGCTGTAGTCTGTCGACCTGTAATTGTGCCTCGGCCCACAAATCTCCCTGCTCCACCCGACATTTCTCGTGATACATGTCACAAAATTCGACATTATCTTTCTCTAATGCGGTGTCATCGCCGTCGTCGATGTAGGTTCGAAGCCAGAATGCGCTCGATAAAATGCCCAACACCAGCAAAATTTGCACCAGCTTGGGGCCGGTCAGTCGATCTCTCATGCCAATTCAGTTCCTGTATTGTATGCAATTCCCCCCCTGCTTGATCTTGATCAAGGTAGTTTCTTATGCCTTATGAGGGGGGTTAAGTGGTAATCATATTACTGTTTATACTGTTATTTTTGCAGCCACTCATTTATCATCGTCGCGGTGCGTTCAGTGTCTCCCGAACGGCTTTGTTAACCAAAAGTTAACGAAGCCGTTCGGGTGTCTGATAGCACCAAAAACGGTTGTCTTCAATCCTTCCGACGTGAGCACCCCTGTGTGAACGCAAACCTGATAACAGCAGTGGAAGCGGAACTATAACGATGAGTCAAACTAATAATCAACCAAACTACAATTATACTGTAGTTCGCCAGTTTACGGTCATGACCGTAGTCTGGGGTATTGTCGGTATGTCGTTGGGTGTGCTGATCGCAGCACAGCTTGTCTGGCCTGCCCTCAATTTCGATACGCCCTGGCTAACCTATAGCCGATTACGTCCATTACACACCAACGCGGTTATTTTTGCGTTTGGGTGTAGCGCGCTGATGGCCACGTCCTTCTATGTGGTGCAGCGTACTTGTCAGGTCCGCCTCTTTGGCGGCCGGCTGGCATCGTTCGTGTTCTGGGGCTGGCAAGCCATTATTCTGGCGGCGATCATCACCCTGCCCCAGGGTTATACCTCCTCCAAGGAATATGCCGAACTGGAATGGCCGATTGATGTCGCCATCGCCATCGTATGGGTGTCTTACGCTATCGTGTTCTTCGGAACCCTGTACAAGCGTACTACCTCGCATATCTATGTAGCGAACTGGTTCTACGGCGGCTTTATTCTGACCGTTACCGTGCTGCATCTGGTCAACAGTATGGCAATACCGCTGACTGGCATGAAGTCCTACTCCATGTATGCCGGCGCAGCCGATGCCATGATCCAGTGGTGGTACGGTCATAACGCCGTGGGCTTCCTGCTGACTGCCGGTTTTCTGGGGATGATGTACTACTTCGTACCCAAGCAGGCGGGTCGTCCGGTATATTCCTACCGTTTGTCCATCGTGCATTTCTGGTCGCTGATCACCCTGTATATCTGGGCCGGCTCTCACCACCTGCACTATACCGCCCTGCCCGACTGGGCCCAGTCTCTGGGTATGGCGATGTCACTGATCCTGTTCGTCCCCTCCTGGGGTGGCATGATCAACGGCATCATGACCCTGTCCGGCGCCTGGCACAAGCTGCGTTATGACCCCATTCTGCGCTTTTTGATCGTGTCCCTGTCGTTCTACGGTATGTCCACCTTCGAAGGCCCCATGATGGCGATCAAAACCGTTAACGCCCTGTCTCACTACACCGACTGGACCGTTGGTCACGTGCACTCCGGTGCTCTGGGCTGGGTTGCCATGATTTCCATCGGCGCCGTTTACCATCTGATCCCCAACCTGTTCGGTCAGGAGCGTATGTACAGCATGAAGTTGATCAACACGCATTTCTGGCTGGCGACCATTGGTACCGTGCTGTACATCGTGTCCATGTGGATCAGCGGTGTGATGCAGGGTCTGATGTGGCGTGCGGTAAACGACGACGGCACCCTGACCTACAGCTTTGTTGAAAGTCTGCAAGCCTCTTACCCGTTCTATTTCGTTCGCTTCCTGGGTGGCTGCTTCTTCGTGACCGGCATGTTGCTGATGGCTTACAACGCCTACCGTACCATTCAGGCGCCGAAAGGCTCCCTGCAAGCCATTCCCCAACCGGCATAAGGAGACTTGTGAATGAAGAACCCAAATAATCGTCACGAGTTGGTCGAAACAAGCACAACCTGGTTGGTGGTGTTAACCGTGATCGCCATCAGCTTCGGTGGCCTGGTCGAAATCGTGCCGCTGTTTTTCCAGCAGCAGACCAACGAGCCGGTAGAGGGCCTGCGCCCTTATACCGCGCTGGAAATGGAAGGTCGTGATATCTATATTCGCGACGGATGTCATGTGTGTCACAGCCAGATGATCCGCCCCTTCCGTGCAGAAACCGAGCGCTATGGTAACTATTCTGTTGCCGGTGAAAGCGTGTGGGAGCATCCGTTCCTGTGGGGTTCCAAGCGTACCGGTCCTGATCTGGCGCGCGTAGGCGGTCGTTACTCTGACGAGTGGCACCGTGTGCACCTGATCAACCCGCGTAATGTGGTGCCCGAGTCGAACATGCCCGGATTCCCCTGGTTGGAAACCAACGTACTGGATGGCGAGCACACTGAGGCCAAGTTGAGACTGTTCCGGGATAGCTTCGGCGTACCCTATACCGATGCCGATATTGCTGGTGCCGAGGCCGCGGTGAAGGGCAAGACCGAGATGGATGCCATCATCGCCTATCTGCAGTCTTTGGGCCACGCCCTTAAATAACCGGAGTCGATTATGGATTTCAGTACCCTGGAAGCGCTCAAGCCAACGCTGATCAGTTATCAGACGCTGTTATTGTTTGTGTTGTTTATCGGGCTGGTCTGGTGGGCCTACGGTAAACGACGCAAAGACAGGTTCGATGCGATAGCCAGCTCTATTTTTGATGATGAAAACGAGGCGAACGGAATACCCCCGGGTACTGAGCAGGATCGCGCAGGAGCTAATAAAAAATGAGTACTTTTCTAAGTGTGTTTGTAACCGTGATCAGCCTGGGGACCATTTTTGGTTGTCTGGCCCTGCTGATCTGGTGTTCTCGCGACAAGATGGGAATGGAAGAAGGCGCACCCACCGGTCATACCTACGATGGTATTGCCGAGCTGAACAACCCGCTGCCCAAGTGGTGGACCTACCTGTTTATATTCATGGTGGTGTTCGCGTTGATCTACCTGGCGCTGTATCCAGGCCTGGGTAACTTCAAGGGTCTGCTGGGCTGGCAGAGTTCCAACCAGAACGTGCGTTCTCTGGAAGAATATCATGCCGCTTCTGCCGACGCGCGTGAGCAGGGCAAGCTGGTGCAGTACGAGCGGGAAATGGTCAAGGCCGATGAAGTCTTCGGCGCCAAGTTCCGTGAGCTGACCTATGAAGCCGACGGCACTACCTATCGTGCCATTGCCGACATCGCCCTGGATGAAAACGCCACCAAGGTGGGCCAGCGTCTGTTTCTGCAGAACTGTGCCCAGTGTCATGGTTCGGATGCCCGCGGTGCTCGCGGCTTCCCCAACCTGACCGATGCCGACTGGCTGTACGGTGGTACGCCCGAGCAAATCAAGACCACGCTGCTTCATGGTCGCAAAGGTGCCATGCCGGCCTGGGGTGCCAGCCTCGGTGAAGACGGTGTGCGTGAAGTGACTTCCTATGTGCTTAGCCTGTCCGGCCGCAAGGTCGATGCAGTGGAAGCCCAGAAGGGTCAGGCTCGCTTCGCCATGTGTGCCGCCTGTCATGGTATGGACGGCAAAGGTAACCAGGCTATGGGTGCGCCGAACCTGACCGATGGTATCTGGCTCTATGGTGGCTCTCGTGCCGCGGTGGAAGACAGCGTGCGTAACGGTCGTGGCGGCGTTATGCCGGCGTGGAAAGACATTCTGGGTGAAGACAAGGTACATCTGCTCGCCTCTTATGTTTACAGCCTGAACAACAGTAAATAAGGCCCACCGGGCTTTGGTGAAAAAGCCCCGCTGGTCGGGGCTTTTTTTTGTTATATTAGACGCCGCTTTTTTTGTCGTAGGAATTGGTTATGCAACGTCCCTGGTATCAGCAGTTCTGGCCCTGGTTTCTTATCGTATTGCCGCTGTGTGCGGTTGCGGCCAGCCTTTATACCTTTTACCTGGCAAGCTCCGGGGCCGACAGCATGGTGGTCGATGACTACTACAAAAAAGGCCGGGCCATCAACCAGGATCTCAGCGAGCTGAAACAGGCCGCCGATCTGGGTCTGGTGGCCGAACTGAGCTATCAGGGTGGTCAGCTCGCACTCAAGATTGAAGGTCAGCATAATAATGGTGAGGCGGTACGGATGTACTTCACCCACCCTACCCTGGCCAAGCAGGATCAACAGATGCTGATGACCAGCGACGCGAGCGGTGTGTATCGAGAGCGGCTGGATCAGCCCTTGATGAAGGGCCAGTGGAACCTGCAGATTGAGGCCTTCGATGGCCACTGGCGCATGCAAAAACGCATCAGCCTGCCGATAGCCGATCGGCTGATCATTCGCGCCGGGAGCTGATCGTGGGCGGCTGCTTTCACTGCGGTGAAACCATTCCCACCGGCAGTACCTATCAACTGGAGCTGGAGGGCCTCAATCAGCCCTTCTGCTGCCCTGGCTGCCTGGCGGTGGCTGATACCATTATCGACTGTGGTCTGGGCAGCTACTATCAACATCGCTCTGCTCCCGCCCCCAAGGCCGATGCGGTTCCCGACGAGCTTAAACAGCTGCAGCATTACGATCTGGCCGAGATACAGCAGGACTTCGTCAGCGATAAAGACAATCTCAAAGAAGTACAGCTTTCCATCACCGGACTGAGTTGTGCCGCCTGTGCCTGGCTGATCGAGCGTCACCTGGCCCGGGTGCCCGGGGTGTCATTGATTCAGGTCAATACCACCACAGAGCGGGCCCGGCTGCGCTGGCACGATAAACAGGTGCCCTTGAGCCAGCTGCTGGCCGCCTTTGCCGATATTGGCTATCAGGCTCGGCCCTTTCAGCCCCATCAGCATGAGCAGGCCTACAACCGGGAAGTGAAATCCTATCTGCTGCGCATGGGCGTGGCGGGCATCGCCAGTATGCAGGTGATGATGGTGGCACTGGCGCTGTATGAAGATTTGTTTCCGGGCACCGATGCGGATCTGGTCGAGTATTTCCGCTGGATAAGCCTCTGGCTGTCCATCCCGGTGATGACCTACTCTGCCCTGCCCTTCTATCGTAATGCCTGGCGCGGCCTTAAAAACCGGGCGCTGAACATGGACTTGCCGGTATCGCTGGCGATGGTGTTTGCCTTTTTCGCCTCGGTCTATGCCACCGTTACCCAGACCGGTGACGTCTATTACGAATGTGTATCCATGTTCGCCTTTCTGCTGCTGACCGGTCGTTTTCTCGAAATGCGGGCCAAGCGGCGGGCCTCGGAAACCACCGCGAACCTGACCTTGCTGGTGCCCATGCTGGCCCGGTTAGAAACCGAAGCCGGCGAGCAGGAAGTGGCCGCCAAAACCCTGCATCCGGGTCAGACTGTGCTGGTGGCGCCGGGCAGTCAGATCCCGGCCGATGCACAAATACTCGACGGCAGCACCAGCGTGGATGAATCGATGCTGACCGGCGAGCACCTGCCGGTGACCCGACACCCGGGCGATACGGTCTTTGCCGGCACCACCAACGTGGAGGCGCCCTTGCGGTTGCGGGTTCTGCGCCCCCTGGCCGATGCCCGGGTATCGGAAATACTGCGCGCGCAGGACGATGCCCTGGCGGAAAAACCCAGGGTAGCCATTCTGGCCGATCAGTTGTCCCGCTACTTTGTGGCGGCGCTGTTGCTGGTGACTCTGGCCACCTATGTGGTATGGCTACAGCTCGATGCCGACAAGGCATTCTGGGTCATGTTGTCGGTGTTGGTGGCAACCTGTCCCTGCGCCTTGTCGCTGGCCACTCCCACCGCGCTGACAGTGGCGACCTCCCGTCTGAGCCGTTCGGGTGTGCTGGTGCGCCGGGCCCATGTGCTGGACACCCTGCCCAAGGTCACTCGCATCGTGTTCGATAAAACCGGCACCCTGACCCGGGGTGAGGTGGCAGTGACCTCTGTGACTCTGCTGGCCGACCTGCATGAGCTGCAGGTGCTGGCCATGGCCGCCGCTCTGGAAGCCCAGTCGGAACACCCCATAGCTCGTGCTTTTCGTCCTTGTCGGGATGAGCGACTTCAGGTGTCCGAGCGGCAAAATCGGGTCGGTCGCGGCGTCAGTGGCCTGATTGACGGCACCCGCTGGCATCTGGGCAGCGGTGCCTGGCTGGCACCGGATAATCAGGATGCCGAGCTCTGTGTCTATCTGGCCAATGAGCAAGGCCCGGTGGCTCGTTTCGAGCTGACCGATCCGCTGCGCGAAGAAGCCGATGCCTTGATTCGTGACTGTCGGGAGCAGGGCATCGCCACCACCATTCTGACCGGCGACAGTTCCGGTCAGGCCGAACGGGTTGCCGAGCGGCTTGGCGTCGACACGCTGATCAAACACGCCAGTCCCGATGACAAGCTGGCCTATCTGCGCAGTTGTGATCAGGCCGGTGAAATCTGCCTGATGGTGGGTGATGGCATCAACGATGCGCCAGTGCTGGCCGGGGCTCATGTCTCCTTTGCCATGGCCGGCGGCACCGATATCGCCAAAAACAGTGCCGACGCCATCATGCTGGCCGACGATCTGCGGCACATTCTTACCGCGCGGCATATCTCTGCCCGCTGCCGACGGGTGATTAAACAGAACTTTAGCTGGGCGCTGGGTTATAACCTGGTGATACTGCCGCTGGCGGCCATGGGCCAGGTTTCTCCCTGGTTTGCCATGATAGGCATGTCGGTCAGCTCCCTGATTGTGATGACCAATTCACTGAGGCTTTCTAGACTATGAACGACGTCGAAATCTGGTACCTGATGATCCCCATCGCCATGGTGTTTGCTGCCATCGCTATCGCTGTCTTCTTCTGGTCGGTAAAAAGCGACCAGTTTGAAGATCTGGATCGGCATGGCAGCAATATCCTGTTTGATGACGACGACGTGGCTCATCAACAGGCGCAACGGCAAGGTCCGCAAGACCACCACAAACAGGACGCCCCCAAACCGAAGAGCCGGCATGACCACTCAGCTTGATGCATGGGCTGCGTTGCTGATTGGCTTTCTGGGGGCCGGTCACTGCATCGCCATGTGCGGCGGCGTGGCGGCGGCCTTTTCCATGGCCATCCCTACTACTCAGCGCCGTTGGCAATGGCTGTATCTGCTCAGTTACAACGCCGGTCGCATTGTCAGTTACAGCCTGGCCGGTGCCTTGGTCGGCGGTGTATTCGCCAGTCTGGCGGACGTCAGTCTGGGTAAGCAGGGTCTGGTATTTCTTCGGCTGCTGGCCGGGGTGATGACCATACTGCTCGGGCTCTATCTGGCACGCTGGTGGTTTGTGTTGCTGAAACTGGAGAAGCTCGGTAATGGCCTCTGGCGTCATCTCAAACCGCTGGCCGGTCGTTTTGTGCCGTTTAGGCATCCCGTTGCGGCCCTGCCCTTCGGCATGATCTGGGGCTGGTTGCCTTGCGGCCTGGTGTATTCGGCGCTGACCTGGAGTGCGGTGTCGGGCGGCGCCATGGAAGGCGCCCGGGTGATGGCCTTGTTCGGGCTGGGCACCCTGCCTACCCTGCTGGCACTGGGCGGGCTGGCCGGCCAGCTCAGGCATTGGCTCAACCATCCGGGGTTTCGTCAAAGCTCGGGCATCTTGTTGATTTGTTATGGTTTGTTCACGCTCTACCAGGCTTTTTCGCTGCTTTAACACGCTATTAAGCCCCTGACATCGGTGCTATGATTGTGCTGTGATGCCATCGCCGTATTTAGCCATGGGGAAATCAGATAACAACAACTAAAACTGCCGCGAGCAGTTGTGACATTCACTGCCAGGGTTGAGCCATGGGAAATATTATAAAGGCAACTAAAACTGCCGCGAACAGTTCTTCAATTCACTGCCAGGATTGCAGTATCAGCCAGTTATGTATTCCGCTCGGGCTTAACACCGACGAGCTGGACGAGCTGGACAACATCATAGAGCGCAAAAAACCGATTCAGAAAGGTCAGGAACTGTTCAAGGCTGGCGAAGAGCTGAAGGCGCTTTACGCTATCCGCTCCGGCTCTATCAAGTCTTATACCATTAGCGAGCAGGGCGACGAACAGATCACGGCCTTCCATCTGGCCGGCGATCTCATCGGCTTCGACGCCATCAATAACGGTAGCCACCCTTCTTTTGCCCAGGCGCTGGAAACCGCCATGGTATGCGAGATCCCCTATGAGGTGCTGGACGACTTGTCTGGCAAGCTGCCCCGGCTTCGGCAGCAGATCATGCGGTTGATGAGCAACGAGATTAATGGCGATCAGCAGATGATACTGCTGCTTTCCAAGAAAACCGCGGAAGAGCGACTGGCCTCTTTTCTGCACGCCCTGTCGAACCGCTTTTCCATGCGCGGCTTTTCGGCCCGCGAATTTCGCCTGACCATGACCCGGGGTGATATCGGCAACTATCTGGGATTGACTGTCGAAACCGTCAGCCGCCTGCTGGGTCGCTTTCAGAAAAACCATCTTATCGAGGTGGACGGCAAGTATATTCGCATCGTGGATCTGCCGGCTCTGGCCGCGTTGGCCGGAACGCCGCCGGCGGTCTGACGAGCATCATCACTTTCATGAAAGGGACTCTTTATGATTAAGTATCAACATATTCTGGTGGTGATGGATCCGGTGGCAGAAAACCAGCCGGCCCTGCACCGCGCCGTGTCTGTCGCCGCGCTGCAGGAGCAGGCCGACATCACCCTGTTTCTGCCCATCTACGACTTTTCTTATGAAATGACCTCCATGCTGTCCAGCACCGAGCGGGACGAAATGCGTGAAGGGGTGATTCAGAGCCAGGAAGAGTGGCTGAAAACCCTGCTGACGCCCTATGAAGACAGCAAAATTCGTTTTGCTATCAAGGTGGTATGGCACAGTCGTCCGTTCGAGGCCATTATTCAACAGGTTCAGGATGGTCAGCACGATTTGGTGGTGAAAAGCACCCACAAGCATGCGCTGATCCAGTCCTTTATCTTTACTCCCACCGACTGGCATCTGCTGCGCAAGAGCCCCTGCCCCGTGCTACTGGTCAAGGAGCGGGACTGGCCCATGGGTGGCAATGTACTGGCGGCCGTCAACTGCTGCAGCGACGACAAGGGCCAGGAAGCGCTGAATAACAAGGTCATCGCCGAAAGTGCGGAAGTGGCCCGGTTGCTGTCGGCCAGCCTGCATCTGGTGAACGCCTATCCCATTACCCCGACCAACATGGCGCTGGAGCTGCCGGACTTCGACCCTCATGTCTACAATGCCGCGGTGAAGAAACACCATGAGCGCGCCTTGTATGAATATGCGGTGCGTTTCGATCTGGAGTCCAAAGCGCTGCACCTGGAGGAAGGACTGGCAGAAGAAGTCATTCCCCGCTGTGCTGATGCCACCAACGCCAGCCTGGTGATCCTGGGCTCGGTCGGCCGCACTGGCCTGTCCGCCGCCCTGCTCGGCAATACCGCCGAGCATGTGATCGACAAGCTCAGCTGTGACGTACTGGTACTGCGGCCCGACGTCTAATCCCGCCACTGGCGCCTTGCCCTCGGGGCGCCAGTCACTATAATAGCCCCAGTTTTTTTGCCGGGGTTACCATGACCGAACAAGCGATTTCCGAACAAGACAAGTCAGTTCAAACTGCCAAGCAGGACTACAACTTCAACAAGCTGCACAAGCGACTGCGTCGTCATGTGGGCGAAGCGATTGCCGACTTCAACATGATTGAAGAAGGCGATAGGGTCATGGTGTGCCTGTCCGGCGGCAAAGACAGCTATGCCATGCTCGATATTCTGCTCAACATGAAAGCCCATGCGCCGATCCATTTCGACATCATTGCGGTGAATCTGGATCAGAAACAACCGGGCTTTCCCGAGCATGTGCTGCCCGCCTACCTGGACGAGCTGGGCGTGGAATACAAGATAGTGGAAGAAGATACCTACTCCATCGTGATGGACAAGGTGCCGGAAGGAAAAACCACCTGCTCGCTGTGCTCCCGCCTGCGCCGAGGGATTCTGTACCGTACCGCCACCGAGCTGGGAGCCACCAAAATTGCCCTGGGCCATCACAGAGACGACATTCTCGAAACCTTGCTGCTGAACATGTTCTATGGCGGCACCATGAAGTCGATGCCGCCCAAGCTGGTCAGCGACAACGGCAAGCACGTGGTGATCCGTCCGCTGGCCTACTGTAAAGAAAAAGACCTGGTGCGCTTTGCCGAAGCCCGTGAGTTTCCGATCATCCCCTGCAACCTGTGTGGCTCGCAGGAAAACCTGCAACGTCAGGCCATCAAGAACATGCTGCAAGACTGGGACAATCGCTTCCCGGGCCGCATCGAAAGCATGTTCCGCTCGCTGCAGCAAATAGTTCCGTCTCACCTGCTGGATCATCAGCAGTTCGACTTCAAAAACATCACCAGCGACTCGGGCGTGATCGACGGCGGTGACATCGGCTTCGACAAGCCGGACGTGGCGCCGCGCTTTATTGATGAAGAAGAGGAAGACGCCGCCCCGCCACTGGGTGAACGGCTCGACATCATCGAAGTGAAATAACCATCGATGTGAGCGATGTGAGACAACAAAAAAGGCGCCGCGGCGCCTTTTTTGTTGGTTACTGTTTACTGATGATCGGCTGCAGAATTTTATCCTGTCTGGTATCGATTATTGCCGGGCCAACATTTCACTACATAGAGGTTCATGCTGAGTTTTTGGCGAATGCATTATTACCATGCTGGTTTGGCTCTTGTAGGGGGCGATTTGTTGAAGTGCCGGTATCGCCTGCTAGCGCCGCCAGCAGACGACTAGGGATGGGTTCATGGCGTGTCGGAAGAGGCAACCCTGTTGCCTCTTTATTCAGAGCCTAAAACCAGGGAGTGATCCGTACTGCCGGCAGTGACAGGGTGCGCTCGTCAGCCAGATCGGCATCACTCAGTTTTAATTGTTCCACGCCGTTCAGAGTTTGCCCCGGCTTGGCCGGATGCAGCTTTATCCCCTTCAGTTCCGGTACAAAGTATCTCCCCGGCCAGCCGGCCATCTTCTGCAGCAGACGATACATTTCGTCTTCTGCCTGGCGTAGTTGCGCCATGGACACATCGCCGGCGACCAGATTAGCCTGAATCTGAATGGATATATCACACTGCTCGGTATCGGTCACCTCGAGTTCGACCAGGGCTTTGTCCAGATCCAGTTGTTTATCGTAGGGCAGTAAAAACTGGCCGTGGGGCAGCACCTCGACCTCCCCCTTGAGCGTGTCATCTACCCGAATGATGCCGGATTCTATGCTACATAGCCCCTGCTCGTCGGTGCGGCTCAGATAAAAACCGAGCTCGGCGTGCTCCACCTTGGCTTTTTCTACCTTGGACATGTACTTGTAAAAGCCGCTGTAGCCCAGGTTGAACGGCGTTGCCTGCGCCGGAGTAGTGGTCAGGGCCAGCATGGTAATGATGAAAGAGAGCCTCATGCGTCGAAACGATCCTTGGGGGTATTGGAAAGGGTATTTGAAGAAGCGGCTTGCGGGCTGTCCGGCATGCCTTCAACGCCACAGGCTTCCCGGTAGAGAATGCCTTTCACCACTATATACAGGGGGGCGACCCAGACAAGGCCGATGCCGAAGGTCAATACCGCGCCCATGAACAGCAACATCATCATCAAGTGGATAGACAGCAGCACCAGCCACTGGCGGGCAAAGAGTCGCAACGAGGTGGTAATGGCCTGTATCGGGCTCAGGCCCTTTTCCAGGATCAACGGAAAGGTGAACATCAGCGCCACGCTCAGGATCAGCGTCGGCAGCATCGACAACATGGGCGGCAGTCCCAGGCTCTGACCCAGGGGCAGAAACAGACTGCTGATGATGCCCATGATCATGCTGGCCAGTGCCAGGGGCAACAGATAGCGGAAGTAGTCGAAAATCTGATTGGGGCGTATGGGTCTGTCTACGGATCTGTGCACGCCCATCATGTCCAGGCCGCCACTCATGGGCGCCATGATCATGGAAATCAGCAAGCCCAGCAGGCTCAGGTTCCATGAAGCCTCCTCGCCTTCGCCGCTGACTGTCACCAATAACTGGTTCAACAGCAGCCAGCAGCCGACCACGCCGACGGTGGCCAGCAATATCGGCATCTTGGCGCCCTGAATACGCTGCCAGGCCTCCTGAAAAACAGCCTTGGGAGTCAGTGTAAAGCCCTGCTCCAGCGATTGTTGCAGCCGGGCAAATCGTGGTTCGTTCATAATACGGTCTCTTACTTGAAGTGGTGCCATTATAACGGAGGAAGAGGGCTGAGGCAGTAGCGCTAAGCCATTATAAAAACAAGGGAATTAAAAAATGGGTCAGACAGTCGTTAAACAGTAAAAGTGTTCGGTTCGGCCATAAATATTCGTTTTGCTTCGGTGCAGCCCGGACCTAGAATGCGTGCTCTTTTTTATCTCAAAACGCGGCGCGTTTTCATCGAGGTGTATAAGGGTACATGGCGGAACACACTATTCCCCTGGTCTCTCTGACTGGTGTCAGTAAAACGTTCGACGGCAAAGCTATCATAGACAACCTGGATTTATCCATTTATGACGGCGAATTCCTCACTATTCTTGGTCCCTCCGGTTGCGGTAAAACCACGGTGCTGCGCCTGCTGGCCGGTCTGGAACAGGCAGACGGTGGCCGTATTACCCTCGCCGACGAAGACATTACCCGGGTAGCGGCCGAACACCGGCACGTGAACACCGTTTTTCAGAGTTATGCCCTCTTCCCCCACATGACGCTGTTCGACAACGTAGCCTTTGGTTTGCGCATGCAAAAGCTGCCGATGGCGGAGATCCGCCCGCGGGTGCTGGAGGCACTGAAGATGGTGCAGCTGGAGCAGATGGCAAACCGCTATCCGCATCAGCTCTCCGGTGGCCAGCAACAACGGGTGGCTATCGCCCGGGCCGTGGTCAACCGCCCCAGAGTGCTGCTGCTCGACGAGTCGCTCAGTGCCCTCGACTACAAATTGCGCAAACAGATGCAGAGTGAGCTCAAGCAGCTGCAGCGCCGACTCGGCATTACCTTCGTGTTTGTGACCCACGATCAGGAAGAAGCCCTGTCCATGTCCGACAGGATTGTGGTGATGCACGCCGGTAAGATAGTGCAGGACGGCACCCCGCGGGAGATCTACGAGTCGCCCGCCAATCTGTTTGTGGCCCGCTTTATCGGCGAGATCAACATCATGGACGGCGAGCTGCTGGCGCGGGCCGAGCCGGCCGGCGCCTGGCATGCCCGGGTAGAAGGTCGGGAATGCGTGGTACACAGCAAGCACTCGTTCAGCGCCGGTGACAAGGTGTGCGTACTGCTGCGTCCGGAAGACGTGCGCATGAAGGTGAGTCGTTCCGAAGGCAACGAGCCGCAAGACACCACGACCCCGCAGACTCTCGATTCGCAAACTTTTGATCGACAAACAATGGGCGTGCCGGGGCGTATTGTCGAGCGGCTGTACAAGGGCGCCACTCTGGAGTCACGGGTGGCGTTGCAGTCGGGACAGCTGATCCTGATCTCCGAGTTCTTCAACGAAGACGATCCGGACTTCGATTATCGTCTGGGTCAGCAGGTAGACATCAGCTGGGCCGACAGCTGGGAAGTGGTGTTGCCCTATGAACAGCACTGATGGCATGCATACCGAGGGTTTAAGAGAGAAGGGCTCTCGAGCCAGGCGGATCCGGGCTAATGGTTTCAGAAATGTGGCGGTCACGCTTATTGTCGGCTGGTTGCTGTTGTTCGTGTTTCTGCCCAACCTGATGATCATTGTCACCAGCTTCATGACCCGGGATCACGCCAGTCTGATAAGCCTGGTGTTCAGCCTGGACAGCTATGGCCGCCTGTTGGATCCCTTGTATGTGAAGGTGCTGGGGCACTCGCTGCTGATGGCCGGTATCGCCACCCTCTTGTGTCTGCTGCTTGGCTATCCGTTCGCCTTTATCATCGCCAGGCTGCCGGCCCGCATCCGGCCCCTGATGCTGTTTTTGGTGATAGTGCCGTTCTGGACCAACTCGCTGATCCGTACCTATGCGCTCAAGGTGGTGCTGGGAACCAAGGGGCTGCTCAATACGGTATTGCTGAGTGTGGGGCTGATTGAACAGCCGTTGCGCATCATGTTTACCGAGGTGGCGGTGATTATCGGTCTGGTGTACATACTGCTGCCCTTCATGGTGCTGCCCCTGTATTCCGCCATCGACAAGCTCGACGGCCGGCTGCTGGAAGCGGCGCAGGATCTGGGGGCCGGTGCATTGGCGCGTTTTTTTCGGATCATACTGCCGCTGACCCTGCCGGGTATCGTGGCCGGTTGCCTGCTGGTCTTTCTGCCGGCGCTGGGCATGTTTTATATTTCGGACTTGCTTGGCGGGGCCAAGAATCTGCTGATTGGCAACATCATCAAGACCCAGTTTCTCAACATCCGGGACTGGCCTTTCGGTGCAGCCACCAGCGTGACTCTGACGGTGTTGATGGCGGGGATGATGTTTCTGTATTACCGGGCGGCGAAGATGCTGAACAAGAAGGTGTCGATCGATGATTAACTGGCTCAAGGGCAGCGTCTTGCTGCTGGTGTTCGCCTATCTGTATATTCCGATAGGGGTATTGATCGTCAACTCCTTCAATCGTTCCCGTTACGGCATCCGCTGGGACGGATTCACCCTCGACTGGTACGTGCGGCTGGCCAACAACGCCAGCCTGATGGAGGCCGCCCGTCATTCGGTAACTGTCGCCCTGGTGTCGGCCAGTGCGGCGGCCCTGATCGGCACCCTGGCGGCGGTGGCTCTGTATCGCTACCGCTTTCGCGGCAAGGGTTTCGTCGGCGGCATGCTGTTTGTGGTGATGATGTCGCCGGACATCGTGATGGCCATCTCTTTGCTGGCGCTGTTTGTGGTGCTGGGAGTTTCACTCGGCTTCTGGTCGCTGTTGTTCGCTCACATCACTTTTTGCCTGCCCTTCGTGGTGATCACCGTCTATTCACGGCTCAAGGGCTTTGATGTGCGCATGCTGGAAGCGGCCCGAGATCTGGGTGCCGGCGAGGCGGTGATATTTCGCAAGATAATCCTGCCGCTGGCCGGGCCCGCCATTGCCGCCGGCTGGCTGCTGAGTTTTACCCTGTCGCTGGACGATGTGATCGTCAGCTCTTTTGTCACCGGTCCGAGTTACGAAATTCTGCCGTTGAAAATCTACTCGATGGTCAAGGTGGGTGTTTCCCCCGAGGTGAATGCCCTGGCCACCATCATGCTGGCGGTGTCGCTGGCGCTGGTGGTGATATCCCAACTGCTGTTAAGGAATAAACGCTGATATGAAATTCTGGTTCCGTCCTCTGGCCCTGGTAGTGGCCGCGAGTCTGCCGATGCTGGCGCAGGCGCAGGATCGTCTGTCTGTCTATGCCTGGGCCGAGTATCTGCCCGAAGATGTACTGCAGGCCTTTACCGAGGAAACAGGCGTCAAGGTGGATTACGCTAGCTTCGACTCCAACGAGGCGCTGTATGCCAAGCTCAAGCTGTTGCAAACCAGTAAGGCACGCGAAAGTTACGATCTGATTTTTCCGTCCAGCTACATGCTGAGCAAGATGGCGCGTGAAGGCATGCTGCAGCCGCTCGACAAGAGCAAGTTGCCCCACTTTGACCAGCTTGACGACAGCATGCTGAACAAGGACTTTGATCCGGGTAACCGCTACAGCATGCCCTACTCGTTTGGCAGCACCGGCATTGCGGTGAACCGGGACGATCTGGCTGATGCCGAGATCCATTCCTGGCAGGATTTGTGGGACAGCCAATGGCAAGGCCAGCTGATGCTGACCGACGATATTCGCGAAAGTTTTCAGATGGCGCTGCTGACCCTGGGCTATTCCGCCAACAGTCGTGAGCCGGCTGAAATCGAGGCCGCCTACGAAAAGCTGCTGCCGCTGCAGGACAACGTGCTGCTGTATAATTCCGACAACCCGCGCATGCCCTATGTGACCGGTGAAGTTTCGCTGGGGCTGCTGTGGAGCGATCAGGCCTACAAGACCCAGCAGGACGGCATCGCCCTGGAATATGTGTATCCGGAAGAAGGTGCCATCTTCTGGGTAGACAGCGCCGCCATTCCCGCCAACGCCAAATCGGTGGATGCCGCCCACCAGTTTCTGGACTTTCTGATGCGGCCCGATATCGCCGCGCAGATCATTCAGGAGCTGGGTCTGGCGGTACCGAACAAGGGGGCCAAGCCGCTGCTGTTGGCCGAGGTGGCTGCAAATCCGGTGTTGTTCCCCCCTCCTGAGGTGATCGGCAAGGGTCACTTCCAGGACGATCTGGGCGATGAAACCCTGGCCATCTACGAAGACTACTGGGTCAAACTGCGCTCCCGGTAACCATATAAAGCCCGCTGACAGCGGGCTTTTTCATATTGCCGGTTTGTTGTGAGTCATTCCCGCCAAGGCGGAAATCAAGTGCTCTGTGCCATGGATCTCCGCCTTCGCGGAGGTGACCCATCAGGAACAGCGGTTATTTGCGGCTGCTGAGCAGCTCGTCCACATAATCGACCACTTTCATGGTGGCGGGCCCGTAACGGTGCTCGCTAAAATGGTTGTTGACCTGGCTGGGCTCCAGATTGATCTCTATGGTGTGGGCGTTATGCATCGTTGCTTCATGCACCAAGCCGGCGGCGGGATAGACGTTACCGGAGGTGCCGATGGCGATAAACAGACTGGCCTCGCTCAGGGCCTGATAGATGTGATCCAGCTGCAGCGGCATTTCCCCAAACCACACCACATGGGGCCGTAGCGGCTCGGGAAACTGACAGCAATGGCACAGATCCGTGGTGTTTAGAGGACCTGTCCAGTCGACGGTCTGATTGGAGTGCGGGCAACGGGCCTTGAGCAGTTCACCGTGCATGTGCAGCACATTCTTGCTACCCGCGCGTTCGTGCAGGTCGTCGATATTCTGGGTGACCAGGGTGACCTGCCCCGGCCATTCGGCTTCCAGCCGGGCCAGTGCCTGGTGGGCGGTATTCGGCTCGACGGTCTGCAACAGCTCTCTGCGAGCATTGTAAAAACGCTGCACCAGCTCCGGATCACGCCGATAGCCTTCGGGGGTGGCGACGTCTTCGATGTGATGCTCTTCCCACAGGCCGTCACTGGCCCTGAAGGTTCTGATACCCGACTCGGCCGAAATGCCGGCCCCGGTGAGAATAACGATATTGCCTTTGCGCACGGTCCGCATACCTTTGCTGAATTTATCCTGAGTCTAGGCTAACAGCATCCCTCCCCCGCAGACAATGCGCCCTTAGTCTTAATCTGTGATGGGTGAGGTGTGAAGCGTGAATGGTGAGGAAATAAACAAAGCCTTAATCAGATATAAAAAAGCCAGGCTCTGGGCCTGGCTTTGGTCTTATTCTGAATCGTCGAGCTGTGGTACGTTTTCTACCCTGGCCTTGAGTTTCTGGCCGGGCCGAAAGGTCACTACCCGCCGGGCCGAGATGGGAATGTCTTCCCCGGTTTTGGGATTACGCCCGGGGCGTTCGCCCTTGTTGCGCAACTCGAAATTACCGAAACCGGAAATCTTGACCTGTTCACCCAGCTCCAGTGAGGAACGAATTTCTTCGAAAAACGCCTCCACCATGTCTTTGGCATCACGCTTGGTCATGCCCAGTTCGGTGAACAGATGCTCTGCTATGTCGGCCTTGGTTAACGCCATATCAATCCCTCAAGGAAGCACTAAACTCGTCAGAAAGTGCCGAGACAATACGCGCCACGGTGTCGGCAATTTCTTTTTCTTCCAAAGTCCTGTGGGTATCCTGCAACACCAAGCTGAGCGCCAGGCTCTTCTTGTCGTCGGCAATACCCTGTCCTTGGTATACATCGAACAAGTTTAATCCAACCAATTGATCTCCGCCAACTTTCCTAGCTAAATCAAGGATATCGCCGGCGGATACCGACTGATCGACCACCAGTGCCAAATCTCGGCGGTTGGCGGGGAAGCGAGACACTTCGGCCGCTTCCGGCACGCGGCGTCCGGTCAGGGCCGCCAGCTCGATTTCAAATACATAAGCCTGAGACTTGAGTCCCAGCTTGCGCAGCAGACTCGGATGCACGGCACCGAGCAGACCGACCTGCCGGCCTTGTTGCAACAAGGCGGCCGACTGACCCGGATGCAGGGCACCGATGTCGGTCCGGGCAAAGGAGAAGCTCAACTCGTTGGCACTCAGGGCCAGCAGGCTTTCGACATCGCCCTTGATATCGAAGAAGTCCACGCCCTTGTCGGCCATGTCCCAGTGCTCATCCACCACAGGACCCAGCAAGAGACCGGCCAGAACCGGAGTCTGACACACGCCGTTTTCAGAGGCTTCATCCGGTACAAAGGTCAGACCCTGTTCAAACAGACGCAGCCGAGATTGCTGGCGGTTCTGGTTGTAGACTGCGGCCTGGATCAGACCCGGCCACAGCGACACCCGCATCACGGACATGTCGGCGGCGATGGGGTTGGGCAGCACCATGGTGTCGACGCCCGGGAACAACCGCTGCTGCTGAGCGGGATCCACGAAACTGTAGGTAATGGCTTCCTGATAACCCAGATCCACCAGCGCATCTTTCAGCCGGCTCAGGGGCAGTTTTGCTTCCTGATGGCGAGACATGGTCAGACCGGCCACCGGGGCTACATCGGGAATATTATTGTAGCCGTAGATACGGGCCACTTCTTCCACCAGATCTTCTTCGATGCCGATGTCGAAACGATAGCTGGGCACCACGACCTGCCAGCCGTCTGCGGTGCTGGTTACATCCAGGCCCAGTCGAGCCAGCATGTCGGTCACCTGAGCGGCCTCGATGTCGATACCAATCAGACGATTCAGTTTGGCGTGACGCAAGGTCACTGTACTTGCCTGGGGCAGTTCGGACTCGGCGATCGCTTCCACCACGGGGCCGGCTTCGCCGCCACAGATGTCCAGTAACAGTGCGGTCGCCCGCTCCATCACCTTGTGCTGCAACTGGTAGTCGACGCCGCGCTCGAAACGGTGGGAAGAGTCGGTGTGCAGGCCGTAGCTACGCGCGCGGCCGGTAATGGCCAGTGGGCTGAAGAAGGCGCATTCCAGCAATACGTCGCGGGTGGTGTCGGTCACGCCGGTGGCTTCACCACCGAAGATGCCGGCCATGGCAACGGCTTGCTTCTCGTCGGCAATTACCAGGGTGTCGGCGTTCAGGCTGACTTCATTGCCGTCGAGCAGGGTCAGTTTTTCGTCCTGCTCCGCCATGCGCACGCTGAGGTTACCGCTCAGGGTTGCCAGGTCGAAGGCATGCATCGGCTGGCCCCATTCCAGCAGCACGAAGTTGGTGATGTCTACCACCGGATCTATGCTGCGGATGCCGCTGCGGCGCAGTTTTTCCTGCATCCATAATGGTGTGGTGGCGTTGACGTCGATATTTCTGACTACCCGACCCAGGTAGCGCGGGCAAGCCGCCGGAGCTTTCAGTTCGATGTTGACCTTGTCGTCTATGCTGGCGGGGACCGCCGGGATCTCGGGCCAGTTCACATCCTGCTGATTCAGTACACCCACTTCCCGGGCCAGACCGGCCATACTCAGGCAGTCGGCGCGGTTGGGGGTCAGGTCCACTTCGATGATGACATCGTTCAGGGCCAGGTAGTCACGCACCGGGGTACCGACGGGGGCGTCGGCCGGCAGCTCCATGATGCCGCTGGAGTCCAGCTCGATGCCCAGTTCGCCGTAGGAGCACAGCATGCCGTGGGACGGCTGGCCGCGCAGCTTGGCTTTCTTGATCTTGAAATCGCCTGGCAGCACGGCGCCGACCACGGCCACCGCTACTTTCAGGCCCTGGCGGCAATTGGGCGCGCCACAGACGATGTCGAGTAGCTCGTCGCCACCGACATTGATTTTGGTGACGCGCAGCTTGTCGGCATCCGGGTGCTGGCCACATTCGACCACTTCACCCACTATCACCTGGCTGAAATCGCCGGCGACCGGCTCTATGCCATCCACTTCCAGACCGGCCATGGTGATTTGCTCGGCAAGAGCCTCGGCGTTAAGGCCGGTGTTGACCCATTCATCCAGCCATGATTTTGAAAATTTCATTATTGCTCCTGCCGCTTACCGGAATTGCTTGAGAAAACGCAGATCATTTTCGAAGAAGGCGCGCAAGTCGTTCACGCCATAACGCAGCATGGTAAGACGTTCAACACCCATACCGAAGGCAAAACCGCTGTAACGCTCGGGATCGATACCGACCGAACGTAGCACATTGGGATGCACCATGCCGCAGCCCAGCACTTCCAGCCACTTGCCGTTCTTGCCCATGACGTCCACTTCGGCACTGGGCTCGGTGAAGGGGAAATAGGAGGGACGGAAACGGATTTGCAAATCTTCTTCGAAAAAGTTGTTCAGAAAATCGTGCAGCACCCCTTTCAGCTGGGTAAAGCTGACGTTTTCGTCGACCAGCAGACCTTCCACCTGATGGAACATCGGGGTGTGGGTCTGATCGTAGTCGTTACGATAGACACGGCCCGGTGAAATGATGCGGATCGGCGGCTGTTGTTGTTCCATGGTGCGGATTTGCACGCCGGAGGTCTGGGTGCGCAGCATCAGCTTGGGGTTAAAGTAGAAGGTGTCGTGATCGGCTCGGGCCGGATGATGAGCCGGAATGTTCAGGGCATCGAAATTATGGAAATCGTCTTCGATTTCCGGACCTTCGGCCACCTGAAAGCCCAGCTCGCCGAAAAACGACTCGATGCGCTTGATAGTGCGGCTGACCGGATGCAGACCACCGGCAGACTGACGGCGGCCCGGCAGGGTAATGTCCAGGGTCTCACTGGCCAGTTTCTGGTTCAGCTCTGCCAGCTGCAGCGTTTCGCGCTTGCTGTTGATGGCATCGCTGACCGCCTGTTTGGCCTTGTTGATTATCTGGCCGGCGGCGGGGCGCTCTTCGGCAGACAGCTTGCCCAGGGCCTTCGACTGTTCGGTAAAGAAGCCTTTTTTGCCCAGATAATGTACCCGGATGTCATCCAGTTCGGCGGCGTTGGCGGCAGCCTGGATCTCCGCCTGTGCTTTGACGATCACGTCTTCCAGCTGATCCATGTATTCCTCGTTACTTGCCCGCTTGATGCAGACACTGAATAATTTGAAGGTCTTGATAATAAAGGATATGTCTCTTCCCTGCCACCACTGAGCCCGGCAAGGAGCAACAAAAAAGGAGGCCGGAGCCTCCTTTTTTATTTATCGTCTAAGCGACTTAAACCAGGGCTTCTTTTGCTTTGGCAACCAAAGCGGAGAAGGTGGTCTTGTCGTGTACGGCGATGTCAGCCAGGATCTTGCGATCGATTTCAACAGAGGCTTTTTTCAGGCCATTGATGAAGCGGCTGTATGACAGACCGTTCTGACGGCTTGCAGCGTTGATACGCGCAATCCACAGCTGACGGAACTGACGTTTTTTCTGACGGCGGTCACGATAAGCATATTGACCGGCCTTGGTAACTGCCTGTACCGCTACGCGATAAACGCGTGAACGGGCACCGTAATAACCTTTGGCCTGCTTTAGTACTTTCTTGTGACGAGCGCGAGCAGTCACACCACGTTTAACTCTTGGCATTATTCACTATCCTCTTAAGCAGTCGGCAACATGGATTTGATCTGGGCAACGTCAGACGGAGCTACCAGACACTTACCGCGCAGCTGACGCTTACGCTTGGTGCTTTTCTTGGTGAGGATGTGACGCAAGTGGGACTGCTTACGCTTAAAGCCACTCGCTGTTTTTTTAAAGCGCTTTGCAGCGCCTTTGTTTGACTTCATCTTCGGCATAACAACTCCGCATTGTTAATAACAACAAACAGACAAGGCGAGCCGGATAACCATTACCCGGCTACTTGCAAAACCTTACTGTTTTTTCTTCGGGGCAAGCACCATGACAGCCTGACGCCCTTCCAGCTTGGGAAAGGCCTCGACCACGGCCAATTCGTCCAGATCCGCTTTGATACGGTTGAGCAAATCGAAACCTAGCTCTTGGTGCGCCATTTCACGACCGCGAAAACGCAGCGTGACCTTGGCTTTGTTGCCCTCTTCTAAAAAGCGAACCAGGTTGCGTAGTTTTACCTGGTAGTCGCCATCATCTGTACCGGGTCGGAATTTGATTTCCTTGACCTGGATTTGTTTATGCTTTTTCTTCTGTTCCTTGGTCGCCTTGCTCTTCTCGTAGATGAACTTGCCGTAGTCCATGAGACGGCAGACGGGCGGCTCGGCATTAGGACTGATTTCCACCAGGTCTACACCTGCGCCGGCAGCAGCTTCGAGAGCCTCGGCAATAGAGACGACACCAATCGGTTCGCCTTCCAGGCCGACCAATCTAACTTCTGGCAGTCGGATTTCTTCATTCAGTCGATTGCGTGGAGCTGGTTTGCTCCCTCTTTTAGCGCCTTTTATAACCTATCCTCCACTGTTTTCTTACCGCGAGTAAGGATCTCCTGCTGTATCAGCGAGGTCAGCTCTTCTACGTTGAAGACGCCAAGATCCTGTCCTTTCCGGGTACGAACCGCTACTTTGCCGGCTTCGACTTCTTTGTCGCCGCAAACCAGCATGAAAGGTACCCGCTTCAGAGTATGCTCGCGGATTTTAAAGCCTATCTTCTCATTTCTCAAGTCCGCTTTGGCCCGAATGCCAACATTATTCAGGCTGTTAGCCAGATTGAGAGCGTAATCGGCTTGATTATCGGTAATGTTGAGCACGACTACCTGATTCGGGGCCAGCCAGGTCGGGAAAAGACCGGCGTACTCTTCAATCAGGATACCGATAAAGCGCTCGATTGACCCTAGGATAGCACGGTGAATCATTACCGGCACGTGACGTTCGTTGTCTTCGCCCACATAGCTGGCACCCAGGCGCCCCGGAAGAGCGAAATCGAGCTGAACGGTGCCGCATTGCCAGGCCCGATTCAGACAGTCGTACAGGGTAAATTCGATTTTAGGGCCATAGAAGGCACCCTCACCCGGCTGAAGATCATATTCGATGTCGGCGGCCTTGAGCGCCTGCTCCAGAGCCAGCTCGGCCTGATCCCAGGCTTCGTCGCTGCCGATACGCTGCTCGGGACGGGTCGAGAGCTTGACCGCGATGTTGCTGAAGCCAAAGGTTTCGTAGGTGTCATACACCATCTGGATACAGGCAGACACTTCTTGCTGGATCTGATCTTCGGTACAGAAGATATGAGCGTCGTCCTGGGTAAAGCCCCGAACCCGCATCAGGCCGTGCAGGGCACCGCTCGGCTCGTTACGATGGCAGCAACCGAATTCCGCCATGCGCAGCGGCAGATCCCGGTAGGACTTCAGGCCCTGGTTGAAGATCTGCACGTGGCCCGGACAGTTCATCGGCTTGATGGCGTAGTCCCGGTTTTCTGAATGGGTGGTAAACATGTTTTCGGCATATTTATCCCAATGGCCGGACTTTTCCCACAGCACCCGATCCATCATGAAGGGGCCCTTCACTTCCTCGTACTGGTATTCGCGCAGCTTGTCGCGCACGAATTGCTCCAGCTCACGGAAGATGGTCCAGCCGTCATTGTGCCAGAACACCATGCCCGGTGCTTCTTCCTGCATATGATAGAGGTCGAGCTGCTTGCCGATTTTACGGTGATCCCGCTTGGCGGCTTCTTCCAGCTGCAGCAGGTAACCCTTGAGCGCCTTCTTGTCGGCCCAGGCGGTACCGTAGATGCGCTGCAGCATCTTGTTCTTGGCATCCCCACGCCAGTAGGCGCCGGAGACTTTCTGCAGCTTGAAGTGCTGGCAGAAGCGCATGTTGGGCACGTGCGGGCCACGGCACATGTCGACGTATTCGTCGTGATGATAGAGGCCGGGTCTGTCGTCCTGGCTGACGTTCTGATCCAGAATTTCTATCTTGTAAGGTTCATGCCGTTTGGCAAAGGTATCCCGTGCTTCCTGCCAGCTGACCTTTTTCTTGATGACCGCATATTCGGTTTTGGCCAGTTCCAGCATCCGGGTTTCCAGCTTGCTGATGTCTTCTTCGGTCAGCACGTGGTCGAGATCGATGTCGTAATAGAAACCGTTGTCGATCACCGGCCCTATCGCCATCTTGGTCTGGGGCCATAACTGCTTGATGGCATGACCCAGCAGGTGGGCACAGGAGTGGCGGAGAATTTCCAGACCGTCCTGATCCTTGGCAGTGATAATCGCCAGTTTGGCGTCTGCATTTATCAGCTCACAGGCGTCAACCAGTTGACCATCGATGCGGCCGGCGATACAGGCCTTGGCCAGACCGGGGCCGATATCCTGTGCCACGTCCAGCACGGAAACAGCTTGTTCGAAATGGCGTTGGCTACCATCGGGAAGAGTAATTGTCGGCATGAAATGTCCTTAACAGTGGTGCACCCTACCAAAGCGCACATGTAGTGTATGAAAATGAATCTATATAATGAAAGCTTCATGGCTGCGTCAACCATCTGGCGTACCTTGCCAGTCTGGCGCGCCTTGGGGTGCTTATGCTGCCCGGCGGCACAGGTTGAGAGCCACGGACTTTACCAGAATTGCGCTTTTTCTGCCACGACTGCACCACTTTTATGGTGCCCTGCCCCGTGTAATGACAGTGACTTACCATCGGCATGGTGTCGACGGCGGCGTCAGGCTTTTACCTGGTGCAGGCCTTGGCCTGGATTTTTATCTCGATGGGCTTTGGCTGTGACGTCCTGGCCTATACTGTGGGCAAACCCAGCCCCAGCGGAGGCATTATGTGGCAGGTGATCGCTCACCAGATCTCGGAAGCAACCGGCAGCGATTTTCTCATTAAAGAGAAAAAATCACTGCCCGGTGGCGATATCCATCAGGCCTTCTGGATTTCGGACGGCCGACGCAGCTATTTCGTCAAGCTGAATGACAAGGAACGGGTGGATATGTTTCGCGGTGAATGGACCAGTCTGGATCACCTGCGGCGTAGCCAGACGGTGACCATTCCCAGGCCAATCTGTAGCGGCACCACCGCTTCCATCAGCTTCCTGGTGCTGGAATACCTGTCTTTTAGTGATGCGGATGAAGAGGACTGGTATATGCTCGGTCGCCAGCTGGCTCATCTGCATCAGAGCCAGCATCAGCCGATGTATGGCTGGGATGAAGACAACTTTCTCGGCTTGTCGGTACAACCCAATAGCTGGCATAAGAAATGGGCCACCTTTTTTTCCGAACAGCGGATCGGTTGGCAGCTGAAGTTGCTGGAAGAAAAAGATATCCGTCTGGGGGATATTGAAGAAATCATCGGGGGCATCAAGTTGCACCTGATCCATCACCAGCCTCGCGCCTCCCTGTTGCACGGCGACCTTTGGCGGGGCAATGTTGCCTTTTACGAACACATGGGCGTAGTGTTTGATCCTGCGAGCTATTTTGGTGACCGAGAGACTGATATCGCCATGACCGAGCTGTTTGGCCAGTTCCCTCAGGTCTTTTATCAAGGTTACAATAGAGTCTGGCCGCTGGAAGAGGGTTACAGGGAACGGCGAGAGATTTACAACCTCTACCATTTACTTAATCATGTTAACCATTTCGGCGAGCCTTATCTCGCTCAGGCCAAAGACAGCCTGTATCGTATTATTGCCAGTTAGGAGATGTTATGCCGCAACCCGTGGTGTTGATTACCGGTGCCGCCAAACGCATAGGTGCCGAAATGAGCCGCCATTTGCATCAGCAGGGATATCGACTGGTGCTGCATTATCATCGCAGTGAAGACGTGGCCACGGCCCTGATGCAGGAACTGAACGCCATACGACCAGACAGCGTTCGTCTGCTATGCCAGGATCTGACCCGACTCGATGAATTGAGCGGCATGGCCGACAAGGCCCTGGGTTACTTCGGCCGCCTCGATGGTCTGATCAACAATGCCTCCAGCTTTTATCCTACCCCTTTCGGTGAGGGTACGCCGGCGCAGTGGCACGATCTGGCCGCCACCAATGCCGCTGCTCCTTATTTCCTGATCCAGGCGTTGGCACCGGCATTAAGAGACAGCCAGGGATCCATCATCAATATGGTGGATATTCATGCAGAGAAAGGACTGAAACATCACCTGCTGTACACCATGGCTAAAAATGCCCTGGCCACCCTTACCCGTGGACTGGCAGAAGAGCTGGCTCCGGCGATTCGGGTCAACGGCATCGCGCCCGGTGCCATCATCTGGCCGGCCCATGCCTTGACCGAGCAGCAGAAACAGCAGGTGCTGGGGTCTATTCCAATGGCCCGCCTGGGTCAGCCCCGGGAAATCGCGGAGACGGCCGCCTTTCTGCTGGCAGGTCCCCGTTACCTGACCGGGCAGATTATTGCCCTTGATGGCGGGAGATCCAGCCGTGGGCTACCCGAAGCCTGAGTTGAAACCAATATAAGGAAAGCCCGATGCGAGACTATTTTGAGCAAAATATCCTGTGCCCTCACTGTGGTCATCATACTCGCATCGTGGTTGATGCTTCCGAAGGTGATCAGGACTATTACGAAGACTGCATGGCCTGCTGCAATGCCATGCATATAGTGGTTAAACGTAATGAACTAAGCGACTCGGTTGAACTGAGCGTGGATGCGGATGATGAGCAGTTTTTCTGACCGGTTGTGTTAAACGAACACAGTGTATGTTGGCATAATATTATTGTGTCGCCATCACCCGCTCTACCGTATCGACAATTGCCTGGGTTTGCGGGTCTATCTCGATGTTGACCGGATAACCTGGCTCAATATGGCCCAGGTTGGTGCGCGACAGGGTTTCCGGGATCAGATGCACCGCAAAGCGGTCTTCCCGTATTTCTCCCAGCGTCAGGCTGATACCGTCGATGCCGATATAACCCTTGGTAAAGACATATTTGGCAAGGCCGGCCGGCAGCGCAAACCAGAGTGTGGTATTGGTTTGAGTCACCCGCCGTTCCAGCAGTTCGCTCTGGGCCATGATATGGCCGGACATGGCATGGCCCCCGATCTCGTCGCCAAAACGCGCCGCTCGTTCCAGGTTGACGCTGTCGCCCACCGTTAACCGACCCAGGTTGGTTACCCGCAGGGTTTCCTGCATCAAGTCAAAACTGACCCGGTCGCCCTCAATGGCAGTAACCGTCAGACAGCAGCCGTTGTGAGCCACCGAAGCGCCGAGCTCCAGCCCCGGCAGCATGGCCTGAGGCAGTTGCACCAGGTGAGTGCGAAAGTCGTGTTTATCGATGATGTCGAGCAGTGTGCCCTGCCCTTGTACTATTCCGGTGAACATGAGTCTTTTCCATCTAAAATTTCAGTTGAAGATAGTGGGAATATGCCTTCATCAAGGCTATATTCCCACATATTGACGATACCCCATGTATTTTCCACTCTTTATCGGTTGCCGAACCCTGTTTTCGACAACCTTGTCCCTGTTACTGCAAGCGAGAACAAGATGGCCTTGAAGCCTTATATTGCCGAACTTCCCCGTTTGTTACGGCTGTGCGGCCCCATCATGGTGGCGCAAGTCGCGCAAACCACCATGAGCTTTGTCGATACCGTCATGGCCGGTCAGGTCAGTGCCACCGATCTGGCGGCGGTGGCGGTAGCCACCAGTTTCTGGCTGCCGCTGATCCTGTTGGTGCAGGGCGTCATCATGGCGTTAACGCCCATCATATCGCAATTAAATGGCGCTCGTCGCCATGGCGACGTCGCCGCCGCCGTGCATCAGGGGTTCTGGCTGACCATTCTGGTTACCCTGCCTGTCATGCTGGCACTGTATTACTCGCCGCAGGCCCTGCACTGGATGGACGTGGAGCCATTGCTGGCCGAAAAAACCACAGGTTACCTGCACGGTATTCTGTGGGGCATGCCCGCCTATGCGCTCTATCAGGTATTACGTAACTTCAGCGAGGGGCTGTCTCATACCATGCCCACCATGGTCATCGGCTTTATCGGCCTGGCGGTCAACATTCCCGCCAATTATATCCTGATCCACGGCAAGCTGGGGATGCCGGCCCTGGGCGGCGTGGGCTGTGGTTATGCCTCGGCCCTGGTGTTCTGGGCCATGCTGGTGGCCATGGTCGTCTACACTCGCAGCTCTCCCCTGTTGCAATCCTTTACTATCTTTACCCGCTTGAGCGCCCCCGACTGGCCACAGATTGGTCGCCTCTTTCGCCTGGGCTTTCCCATTGCCATGGCCATCTTCTGCGAGGTGACGCTGTTCACCGTGGTGGCGCTATTGTTGTCCCCCCTCGGTTCGGAGGTGGTGGCCGGCCATCAGGTTGCCATCAACTTCTCCAGCATGATTTTCATGATCCCCCTGAGTCTGGGCATGGCCATGACCATCCGCGTGGGTCATAGTCTGGGTGAGAACAAAGCCGATCAGGCCAGAATCATCAGCATCGCCGGCATCGTATTCGGCGCTCTGCTGGCGGTACTGACCGCCCTGGCGACCATTCTGGGACGTCACTGGATCATCGCCCTCTATACCGACAATGCCGCCGTGCAGCAGCTGGCCGCCAGTCTGCTGCTGCTGGCGTCTTTTTATCAGATTTTCGACTCGGCTCAGGTTATTTCCGCCGCGGCGCTGCGCGGCTATAAAGATACCCAGGCCATCTTTTATATTACCTTCGTGGCCTACTGGCTGTGCGGCCTGCCGGCCGGCATGGTGTTGGGCCTGACCGACTGGCTGGTACCGGCCATGGGGCCACACGGCTTCTGGGTTGGTTTTCTGATAGGCTTGTCGGTAGCGGCACTGATGTTGATATGGCGGTTACGGATTATCTATGTACGGGTCGAACATCGTAATCGGGCTGGCTTGCCTCTGGTTGACGGCCTGTAGTCCCCCCAATGAACTCGAAGACCACTTTCAGACCTATCTGAAACGGGTTGCTCATGTGCTGGAGGTGGCGGAGCCCAGCTTGAGCCGGGCGTCAGCCCTGCCGCTGCTACCGCCCCAGCGAGCATTACAACAGCAGCAACCCAGAGTCAGCACCGGGCTGCTTGACGCCCTCAAGCTGGGCCGGTGCGGCTTGCTGGACCTCGTTGGTGAACACAACAGTCCGGTCGGCAAGAGCCAGACCGCCGCCGCTCAGCTGCTTTATCATCTGCAATTTCAACAGGGGCTACAACGCTGTCTGGCCAGCACCGATGATCCGGAATTAGCCGGCTGGCTGCATAACATTGCCGCCCAAAAGGCACCGCTGTTACCCGGTTATCACTGGAACATGATGGTGGCGGAGCCGGATATTCGTGCCGCCCTCACTCCTCGCCAGCGCACCCTGGCCTTCGCACAGCAAGATGGCTACCAGGAAACGGTCAATGCTTTCAGCCTGTTCGCACGGCTGCAGGTTCAGACTCAAGGGCAGGACAGCGTCAACCAGGCGACCCTGAAGGAGTTAAACCAGGCGCTGAGCGGCCTCTATCGCAATGAGTATCTCGGCCGGTTGTTTTATTCCCTGCACAGCGCCGCTCACTATCTCGACCAGAGTCTGGCTTTTCTGCAACAGCTGGAACAATTTGATTGCCACCGGAGTGGCAGGATTCGGGCCGAGCGACTGCGTAATGCCATGCAGCGCTATTATATCGAAGGCATTCAAGGTTATTTCGGCCAGATCGACCGACAGTTTGTACAGTTGGCGCCCTTGCTGCAAAGCACGCTGAACCCGCCGCTATCAAGGCAGGAGCAGATTGCCAGTTATCGTGACTATGTTGGCGAAGGACTGAACAGTGAAGTCTATCGTCGCTACCGCGCCCTGACCCTGGAGCACGCCCGGCGGTGGCAACACTTTCTGCAACGGTGTGATATTTCGCCGACTTGAACAATAGTTCTTCATCCGTTTGTTTCGGCAGAAAAAACGCTTGCCCCTCTTCGAGCCCTTGGCTAGTATACCGCTCGCTTCAAGGCAATAAGCGTCCTTAGCTCAGTTGGTTAGAGCACTACCTTGACATGGTAGGGGTCGGTGGTTCGAATCCACTAGGACGCACCACTTTTGCCTGACAAAAGTCTGCGAAAGCAACCTGAGACAACAGGTTAACATCAACATTCTGCGTCCTTAGCTCAGCTGGTTAGAGCACTACCTTGACATGGTAGGGGTCGGTGGTTCGAATCCACTAGGACGCACCACTTTTGACCGGCAAAAGTCTGCGAAAGCGGCCTGAGACAACAGGTTAACATCAACACCCTGCGTCCTTAGCTCAGCTGGTTAGAGCACTACCTTGACATGGTAGGGGTCGGTGGTTCGAATCCACTAGGACGCACCAAATTCCAAAAAAGCGCATTCACTTGAGTGCGCTTTTTTCGTTTATCCCTCCCCTGCCGACTATTTTCTGTCCACTCTAATCAAGATGATACGTTTTCTGCCTGACCTGGTGTGAATCCGGATTCGGAAACTCTGCGGGTTTGTAGTGAACAATGCATTTGTATGTTGGCATAATAAAGTTGACATATAAAAGACTCCCATCGGAAAACACAGTACTGCGTTACTCCCGCAACCCCGGCTCCGGAGGCTGAACCAGGCTGGCCAGCTCGTTCAGGGTGAGGGGCTTGATTGGGGCGCGCAAGCGATAATAGCCGCCCTGCTCTACTGTTTGCCCCTGCAATCGGGCCATCAGCTCCGAGACCACCAGCCCGCACTGACGGCCCTGGCAGGGCCCCATGCCGCAGCGGGTAAAGCTCTTTAGCTGGTTGGGCCCCATGCAGCCCTGATTAACGGCACGGCGGATCTCGCCCAGGCTCACCTCCTCGCAGCGACACACCAGCACCTCGTCCTGTTGGGGCAGGCGCAAGGCGTCGGATGGGCGATAGAGCAGATCGATAAAACGACGAAAGGCCATTTCCCGCTTCAGCTGGCGACGAAGCGCTCTGGCCCCTTCATCGCGCTCGGCCAGGGTTTGACGGCCCAGGGTATGAGCCAGCTGCTGTACCGCCAGCTGCTGTACCGCCAGCCGCCCTTTCAGCGCCGCCGCCACGGCGCCACCTATGCCCCCGCCATCGCCGATAATGCGGATGTGCGGCTGTGTACTTTGCCCCCAGTCATCCAGCACCGGTTGCCAGCACAGTTGCTGTTCACTCCACTCGTGTTCACAGCCACTGGCCATGGCCAGGTTTACACTGGGCACCACGCCCTGGTGCAGGAACAGCTGTTCGGTTTCAAGCTGCTGTTGTCGCCCGCCGGCCTGGTAGGTCACCCGGCTCAGCACGCCGTCTTCGGCGCTGGCGGCCAGCTCGGTGACCCCGCGCACAAAGGGGATGCCGGCGGCGCGAATGTCCCGCAGCAGTTTCAGTCCCTTCCACAAATAACCGACCCCGCGCAAGACGCCGTCGAGGGCGACAAGGGCCTGACGATAATTGGCGGCCGGCGTGGTATCCAGCACCGCCGCGACCTTGACCCCGGCCTGCAGATATTGCCACACCACCAGATAAAGCAAGGGCCCACAGCCGGCAAACACGGCGCCATCGGCCGCCAGCCCCGGGGTTTTCAGCAGTATTTGCGCCGATCCGGCGGTCATGACTCCGGGCAGGGTCCAGCCGGGGATGGGAAAGGGCCGCTCCTGGGCACCGTTGGCAATCATCACCTGACGTGCCTGCAGTGAAGCGGCCTTTCCTTCCCGGCTGTAATACACCCGGCCATCACGATCGAGCTGCCACACTTGGGTGTTCGGCAAATACCGACAGCCGCTGTCAATAAAGTCGTCGGCCAGGGTACGTCCCGCATAATAGTCGGGTCCCAGAATGCGGGGGTCGGCCATCGAGGGCTGGCCTATGTTGCGATAAATTTGCCCGCCAACCCGGGGTTGTTCGTCCAGCAGCACCGTTTTCAGACCCAGACGACCCGCCTCGATGGCCGCCGCCATGCCCGCAGGCCCGGCGCCGACAATGGCCAGATCAGTATCCATCATCGACCTCCTCTCCTGGAACCTGCTCTGGCGACAAGGACAAACGCACGCGCATCTCCGGCTGCACCTCGGTCAGGCACCCCTGTCGATTGGGGATGCCATCGATTTCCACCAGGCATTCGAAGCAGACCCCCATCATGCAATAAGGGCCCCGCGGACTGCCGGAAACCGGGCTGGCCCGATTGGCCTTGTACCCCAGCGCCAGCAAGGCGGCGGCGACCGTATAGCCGGCGGGAATCTGCCGGGGTTGATCGTCGACATACAGGGTCTGCAAGGGGCGCGGCTGCCCGCTGACATCCTTGAACATGGCTTAATCCTTGAATCGTTGGGGAGTGAAGGCTTCCAGTGACGGGCTTAAACGAGGGGCCATCAGCATCGGCGCCAGCGTCAGGGCATGCACCGCCGCCAGGGTGACGCCGCTGTGAGAGCTGAAGGCATGGACCCGCGGCCCCGGATCCCGGTTTTGCTCATACACCGGATAACCATCCGGACTCAACACCCTGAGCGCACCCCAGCCTCGCACTATGTGCCGGTGACGCAACGCGGGCAGCAACGAAATGGCACGCCGGGCCAGCCGCGCCATCACCTGCGGGGTATTGCCGTCATCCAGACCGACCTGCTCGGATGAATCGCCAATCTGGATGGATCCCTCCCCGGTCTGACGCAGATAGATGGACGGATAATTCAGTAACCTGGGCAAGCGTTCGGTGATCAGCAGCTGGCCCCGCTGGGGAATAAGGGGTTGCGACAAGTCGACCATGGGCGCCAGCCGGCGATTATCGAGCCCCGCCGCCAGCACCAGCTGCTCGGCCCGTATCGGCCCCTGCTCCGTATGCAGCATAAAGCCATCATGGGTAGTTTCTATGTTCAGTACATGATGACGGGGTCGGTAGTGGCCACCCTTGGCCAGAAAGCCCGCATGCAAAGCACGCAGAAGAAACAGCGGGTTAACGTGACCGTCGTTGGGCGAGTAGCAGGCTCCGGGAATATTGGCGCTGATATGAGGCTCCAGCCTGGCCAGCTGGGTGGGGCTCAGAAACTGATACTCGAAGTCGCCGCCACTGACTTCAGCCTGTTGCGCCAGCTCGAGCCGATAGGCCTCCAGCTCCGGCTCGTCCAGGCAGTAATGAATACCGCCGCGCTGGCGAAACTGCACATCTATGTCGGTCAGCTCGGCCAGTTCGGCGGCAAAGTCCGGCCACAGCCGACAGGAGTCCATGGTCCAGCGGGCATAGGCAGGAAACTCCGCCCCCTTGCCCTGCACCCACAGCAGCCCGAAGTTGCCCCGGGCCGCCCGCAGCCCCTGGTCTCCCTCATCCAGCATCAGCGTCTCTATGCCTTGGCGGGCCAGGCCATAACCCAGCGCCGCCCCTACCATGCCGCCACCGATAACGACTACCCGGCTATCCCTCATGCGTTTTCACCATGAATGCAGCCGCCATGCTTAGCCACCCTTGTTTCAGCCACCATAGATATCGAATTCGAAATACTTGTCCTGGATCTGCTGATAGACGCCGTTGCTGCGGATGGCCTTGATGGCGTCATTGAACTTTTCGCGCAGCGCGTCATCCTGCTTGCGAACGGCGATACCCACGCCCTCACCAAACCATTCCTTGTCGGTAATGAGAGGACCGGTAAAGGCGAAGTCGCCGCCGTTTTCCTTCTCCAGCAGGCCACTTTCGATGGCCGGGATGTTATTGAACACCAGATCGACACGACCGGAAATCAGATCCAGAAAGGCATTTTCCGGAGAGCCGTAACGTTTGACATCCACGCCCTCGAAATTATCGGCGACGTATTTTTCATGGGTGCTGGAGCCCTGTACGCCCACTGATTTTCCTTTCAGACCCGCTTTGTCAAAACTGAATTCGGTTCCCTGCTTCGCCACAAAGCGGGACGATATCTGGTAGTACTTATCGGTGAAGTCGACCTTGAGCTTGCGTTCCTCGGTAATCGACATGGAGGCGACAATGGCGTCGAACTTTCGCGCCAGCAACGAGGGAATCATGCCGTCCCATTCCTGCGTGACCATGGTGCATTTAACCTGCATCTCCTCGCAAAGGGCGTTGGCCATGTCGATATCGAACCCTTTCAGCTCCCCTTCCGTGGTGGTCCAGCTATAAGGGGGATAGGCACCCTCTACCGCAATCCGCACCTGCTTCCATTCCTTGGCGGTAACCGCCCCTGTGGTCATCATGGTGGCCGCAGCCAGGGCAATCATCTTCATATTCATCGTGAACTCCTTGTCATAGGTGACAGACGCTTGTCAGTGCTCAATTTATAAGTGGGCCGGTCGCCGGGTACCAATGCCGTTTGCCGCTCAGGGTATGTTCTAATGTTATAGGTCGTCGTTCCTGTCATAACGCAGGCGGATCCCGGCGTCCTCTGCCTGACTGAACAGGGAGTCGACAAAGGCACGCGCCAGTTCGGATATCGGACGAAAGGCGGGATACAGGATCTGAAACCGATAGGGAATGCGAGGATGAAAGTCGCGAATGACGATGTTCAAGCCACTGAGCTGCGCATGCTGGGCGGTGAAGGGGTCGACCACCGCCACCCCCAGCCCTTCGGCCACCAGCAAGGCCGCGACCGAGGCGAAGGAGACCTCAACCACATCCAGACTGTGAATACCGGCCAGCTGTAGCTCCCTGTCCAGTGCCTGCTGGGCCGAGTCGCTGTTTTCGTAGCGGATAAAAGGTACTCCAGACAGATCCGCAGGCGTCAGGCAGGGCACCGCCGCCAGTTCGCTGTTGGCAGGCACAATGCAGACACAATCACCCCACACCGGAATGGCCGTTACGCTGGCACTGGTGATATCGGTATCGGCAAAACCCAGATCACAAGACTGGATCTCGGTGCGTCTGAGCACCTCTTCCGACCGATAGCTCTTCAGCGATGCCTTGAGCCCGGGGGTTTCCCGCATCAGCCGCCCTAGAATCGCCGGCAAAAAGCTGTTGGACAGCATGGGAAAGGCGGTGATGTGCAGGCTGCCATGATGCTGCTCGGCAATGTCCCGCGCACTGTGTTCGAGATGTTCCAGCGCCGAGAACGCCTTGCCTACCTCCAGGTAGAAGGCCGTGCCCTTGTCGGTGGGCACCAGACGCCCCCGTATGCGCTGAAACAGGGCAAAACCGAGCTGATGCTCCAGGCTTGCCACCAATCGGCTGATGGCCGGCTGGGTAACATGAATATGCGCCGATGCCGCCATCATGGTGCCAAGCTCATAAACGGCCTTGAAGGCGTTAAGCTGCTGAAACTTTATCATCGAAAAAAACCCTTTCTGTCACTGTTATCCGCCTGTTCATGTTGAAGCCGGTCAAACTGAACATTGAAACGCCATGATTTTTCAAACTTTTTAAATTTCGCACACTGCTCCCATCAACAAAACCGAAAAACAAGCCGCACAGGTAAGCCGCACTACAAGCGGATAACCAGAGTCTGAGGGAGTGCCACAATGAATACCAACGAATTAGCCGCCCACTGGATGCCATTCACCCCCAACAAGGGATTCAAGGCAAAGCCGCGTATGCTCACCGGCGCCAAAGGCATGTACTGGACCACGGATGATCAGCGCCAGGTGCTGGACATGACCGCCGGTCTCTGGTGCTGTAACGCCGGCCACGGTCATCCACATATCGCCGACGCCATCGCCCAGCAGGCCAGAACCCTGGATTATGCGCCCTGCTTCGGCTTCGGCCATCCACTGTCGTTCGAGCTGTCGGAGCGCCTGGCCAAACTGGCGCCAGGCAACCTGAACAAGGTGTTTTATACCAATTCCGGTTCCGAGTCGGTGGAAACCGCCATGAAGATGGCGCTGGCCTACCACCACGCTCAAGGCAATGGTGGCAAACAGCTGTTTATCGGTCGGGAGCGTGGCTACCACGGCGTCAACTTCGGCGGTATCTCTGTGGGGGGGCTCACCAATAATCACAAGGCCTTCGGCCAGTGGATCCCCAACGACCACCTCTCCCATACCCAGGATCTGGAACTGAACGCCTTCTCCCGTGGTCTGCCCCTGCATGGCGGCGTGGAAAAGGCCAATGAGCTGGAAAAACTGATCAAGCGCCACGATGCCAGCCGTATCGCCGCCGTCATCATAGAGCCCATCACCGGTGCCGGTGGTGTCTTGCCGCCCCCGCTCGGCTATCTGAAGCGCATTCGGGAAATCTGTGACCAGCACGGCATACTGCTGATCTTCGACGAGGTGATCTGTGGCTTCGGTCGTACCGGCGACGTTTTTGCCAGCCAGACCTTCGATGTGGTGCCGGACATCATGACCACCGCCAAAGGCCTGACCAACGGCGCCGCCCCCATGGGCGCGGTATTGGCCGGTGACCATATCTATGAAGCCGTGGTAGAAGGGGCCGGCAGCGGCGTGGAATTCTTCCACGGCTACACCTATTCGGCCCACCCGCTGGCCTGTGCCGCCGCCATGGCCACTCTGGACGTATATGAGCAGGAAGGCCTGTATCAACGTGGGGCCGCCGATGGCGAAATAGCCCGTTACCTGGAACAGGGCCTGCACAGCCTGAAGGGACTACCGGGCGTGGTAGATGTTCGCAACTACTCGCTGATTGCCGCCGTCGAATTCGAGCCGCGGTCAGGCCAGCCCGGCGCCACCGGGGGACTTATCCAGACTGCCGCCTGGGAACAGGGCATGATGTTACGCTCTCTGGGCGACGCCATCGCCATGTCGCCGCCGCTGATCATCGAAAAGCAGCATGTCGATCAGACCATCGGTATCCTTGAGCGCAGCATCAAGCAACACTTTGGCTGATACTGGGTATTAATACAGAGTGGTGACATGAAAAAGGGACTGCCATGGCAGTCCCTTTTTGGTTGATGTCAATTCAGGATGGGTCATCTCCGTGAAGGCGGAGATCCATTGGCATAGGGCACTTGATTCCCGCCTTCACAGAAGACGGTCTCGAGCAGGGTCTCAAGCTGTTGCCATCATCACACTGTGTACACGTCAGGCAGTGGCCTTACTTTAAGGCAGGGAGATAAATCGGAAATTAACGCACAACAACATCAATTTTTTAATGCGTGGACATCTCCACCACTTACTTACGTAAACGTAAACAGTGATTTATTGATCTGCAGAAAAAAGAAAACCCTCGCAAGCGAGGGTAAAACAAACGGAAACGTGCTTAAACAGAGCTACACATCACACCTAACAAGTTGCCTACTCAGCTGTAGCAAATGGCCAGGCCTTAATGTCAGTCCAATCTAACCGGACGAAAATGTGAAGTCAACGTAAAAAAATCACAAATTACTCAATTGAGCAGCAAACAAGCACAATGCTTACGTTAACGTAAGTGTATATCAAAAACACCTCCCGGTGTGGGTCAATCGACTCCAAGTCCGCCCCCCCTGTTTTCTGGCAAAAGAAGCCTTGTCTTACAGAGAGTTCAACAGGGTCGATGTCACAAAATCTTCGTCATTTCTGAACGTTACACAAGCGTAATAGAGAAATCCTGTCTAACCTTTCACTAAGGGAATGAAATATGTGTGCGCTAGGCTCTTTCTTCTGTTGTGAACGTCAGAGCCGGGATTTATAGGGGATAAAACCATGGGTATATTCGAGCATTACCAAACGCGCTATGAGAAGGCAAAAGAAGAGGAATACGGCCTGCTGGAATTCCTGGATATGTGTCGGGAAGACAAAGCCTGTTATGCCTCTGCCTCCGAGCGCCTGTTAATGGCCATTGGCGAGCCGGAGATGATCGACACCGCACAGGTGCCCAGATTCAGCCGACTCTTTTCTAACCGGGTGATTGCCCGCTATCCTGCTTTCGCCGAATTTTACGGTATGGAAGAAAGCATCGAGCAAATTGTGTCCTATCTGAAGCACGCCGCTCAGGGGTTGGAAGAAAAGAAACAGATACTGTATCTGTTGGGTCCGGTGGGGGGCGGTAAATCCTCGTTGGCCGAATGCCTCAAGGGATTGATGCAGAAGATACCTATTTACCGGCTCAAGGGATCACCGGTCAATGACCACCCCTTCTGCCTGTTCGATGCCACAGAAGACGGCCCCATGCTGGAGCAGGAATACGGCATTCCACGCCGCTATCTGCGTCCCATCATGTCGCCCTGGGCGGTGAAGCGGCTGCATGAATACGGCGGTGACATCTCCCGCTTCAAGGTAGAGAAAGTCTATCCTTCGGTGCTCGACCAGATTGCGGTCGCCAAAACCGAGCCGGGAGATGACAACAACCAGGACATTTCTTCTCTGGTGGGCAAGGTCGATATCCGCAAGCTGGAGCATTATGCCCAGGATGATGCCGACGCCTACTCCTACTCCGGCGCACTCTGTAAGGCCAACCAGGGCATGATGGAGTTCGTCGAGATGTTCAAGGCACCCATCAAGGTACTGCACCCGCTGCTGACCGCCACCCAGGAAGGTAACTACAACGGTACCGAGGGACTCTCTGCCCTGCCCTTCGAAGGCATTATTCTGGCTCACTCCAACGAGTCGGAATGGCAGCACTTCAAACACAACAGGAACAACGAAGCCTTTCTCGATCGGGTTTACATCGTCAAGGTGCCTTACTGCCTGCGTGTTACCGAAGAAGTGGACATCTACCAGAAGCTGCTGACCAACAGTGAGCTTGCCCACGCCAAGTGTGCTCCAGGCACCCTGGAGACCCTGGGTCAGTTTACCGTGCTGTCGCGCCTGAAGGAGCCGGAAAACTCCAGCCTGTATTCCAAGATGCGCGTCTATGACGGCGAAAGCCTGAAAGACACGGATCCCAAGGCCAAGTCGTATCAGGAATATCGTGATTACGCCGGGGTAGACGAAGGCATGAATGGTCTCTCGACCCGATTTGCCTTCAAGATCCTGTCTCGGGTGTTCAACTTCGATCACGCCGAGGTCGCCGCCAACCCGGTGCATCTGTTCTATGTGCTGGAACAGCAGATAGAGCGGGAACAGTTCCCTCAGGATGTCCACGACCACTATCTGGAGTTCATCAAGGGCTATCTTATCCCCAAATACGTGGAGTTTATCGGTAAAGAGATTCAGACCGCCTATCTGGAGTCCTACTCCGAATATGGTCAGAACATCTTCGACCGCTACGTCATCTATGCCGACTTCTGGATTCAGGATCAGGAGTATAGAGACCCGGAAACCGGCCAGCTGTTCGACCGTTCGGCGCTCAATGCCGAACTGGAAAAAATAGAAAAGCCGGCTGGCATCAGCAACCCCAAGGACTTCCGCAACGAAATCGTCAACTTCGTGCTGCGGGCCCGGGCCAACAATGCCGGTAAAAATCCCAACTGGACCAGTTACGAGAAGCTCAGAACCGTTATCGAGAAGAAAATGTTCTCCAATACAGAAGAGTTGCTGCCAGTCATTTCCTTCAACTCCAAGACCAGTGCCGACGAGCAGAAGAAGCACGACGACTTCGTCGCCCGGATGATGGAAAAAGGCTACACCCGCAAGCAGGTGCGATTGCTGTCTGAATGGTATCTGCGGGTACGCAAGTCAACTTAACGAGATGAGTGTTGGGGGAAATTATGGCGCATTTTATCGACAGACGACTAAATGGCCGCAACAAAAGCGCTGTTAACCGGCAGCGCTTTATCCGCCGCTACCAACAACAACTGAAAAAAGCGGTGTCAGATGCGGTACTCAAACGCAGCATTCAGGATATCGACAAGGGAGAGAGTGTTTCCATTCCTACCCGCGATATCTCCGAGCCTGTGTTTCATCAGGGCAAGGGCGGCCACCGGGATCAGGTGCACCCGGGTAATGATCAGTTTATCACCGGCGACCGGGTCGATCGCCCCGCCGGTGGCGGCAGTGGGGGGAGCGGCAAGGGCGACGCCAGCAACCAGGGCGAAGGTGAAGACGATTTCGTATTTCAGATCTCCAAAGAAGAATATCTGGACTTGCTGTTCGATGGCCTGGAGCTGCCGAACCTGGAGAAAAACAAGCTCAACAAGATAAGCGAAATGAAAACCTTCCGCGCCGGTTACACCGCGGACGGGGTGCCGGCCAACATCAACATAGTGCGCTCTCTGCGCCAGTCTCTGGCCCGGCGCATGGCGCTGCAGGTAGGCAAGAAAAAAACCGTGGCCGAGCTGGAGCTGGAGCTCGCCGAACTCGGTAAGCATCCGACCGAAAATTTTGCCCGTATACAGGACATAGAGGAACAAATCGTCGAGCTTAAACGGCGCATTGCAGCGGTGCCCTTTATCGACACCTTCGATCTACGCTTCAACAACTTTGTGCAGCGTCCCATTCCTTCCACCCAGGCGGTCATGTTTTGCCTGATGGACGTATCGGGCTCCATGGATCAGGCCACCAAAGACATGGCCAAACGCTTTTATCTGTTGCTCTATCTGTTTTTGACCCGCACCTACAAGAACGTCGAGGTGGTGTTTATCCGCCACCATACCCAGGCCAAGGAAGTGGACGAGCAGGAATTTTTCTACTCTCAGGAAACCGGGGGCACCATTGTCTCCAGCGCCCTGCAGCTGATGAAAGAAGTCATGGAAGCCCGCTATCCTCCGGATCAGTGGAACATCTATGCGGCGCAGGCATCCGATGGTGATAACTGGGCCGATGATTCTCCGCTGTGCAAACAGTTGCTGCAAAACGACATCATGTCTTTTGTGCGTTACTACGCCTACATAGAAATTACCAACCGGGCGCATCAGACTCTCTGGCACGAATACGAGTCCATCGCCCGCAAGTTTCCCAACTTTGCCATGGAGCATATTCGTGCGGTAGAAGACATTTATCCCGTATTCAGGGAACTGTTCAAGAAACAAGCGGCATGAGGTGACCATGACTGAAGCTATAACCAATATTAAACCGCTCAGTGACGGTCCCGACTGGAACTTTGAGTTACTCGAGACCTACCACAAGGAAATAGCCCGTATTGCCGAGAGTTATGGCCTGAGCACCTATCCCAACCAGATAGAAATCATCACCGGCGAGCAGATGATGGATGCCTACTCCAGCATCGGTATGCCCATTGGCTACCATCACTGGTCTTACGGCAAAAAATTCATTCAGACCGAACAACATTACAAGCGTGGTCAGATGGGCCTGGCCTATGAAATCGTCATCAACTCCAACCCTTGCATCGCCTATCTGATGGAAGAAAACACAATGCCGATGCAGGCCCTGGTCATCGCCCATGCCTGCTACGGTCATAATTCCTTCTTCAAGAACAACTATCTGTTCACGACCTGGACCGACGCCGAGTCCATTATCGACTACCTGCTGTTTTCAAAACACTACATCACCGAATGCGAAGAGAAGTATGGTGTTGCCGAGGTAGAGTTCATCCTCGACAGCTGCCATGCGCTGATGAACTACGGGGTGGACCGATACAAGCGACCACAGAAACTGTCTCTGGCCGAAGAGCGCAGGCGGCAGAAAGCTCGCGAGGCCTACCTGCAAACCCAGGTCAACGAGCTATGGAAAACCCTGCCACGCATGGACGATGCCAAACAGGAAAAGAAACACCGTTATCCCCGGGAGCCGGAAGAAAACATTCTGTATTTCATCGAGAAACACGCGCCCTTGCTCGAGCCCTGGCAGCGGGAAATCGTGCGCATAGTGCGCAAGATAAGCCAGTATTTCTATCCACAGAAGCAGACCCAGGTGATGAACGAGGGCTGGGCCACCTTCTGGCACTACACCATTACCCAGCATATGTACGACGAAGGGCTGGTGACCGACCGTTTCATCATGGAAGTGCTGCACAACCATACCAACGTCATCTTTCAGCCGTCCTATAACAGCAAGCATTATTCCGGCATTAACCCTTATGCACTGGGCTTTGCCATGTTTCAGGACTTGCGCCGTATCTGCGAGCATCCCACCGACGAAGACCGGGCCTGGTTTCCGGACATTGCCGGGTCCGACTGGGTCAAGACCCTGCACTTTGCGATGGAGAACTTCAAGGACGAGAGCTTTATCAGCCAGTTTTTGTCACCCAAGGTGATGCGCGATTTCCATCTGTTCGCGGTGGCCGACGACGATACCCGCAATTACCTGGAAATTTCGGCCATTCATGATGAGCAGGGCTACCGCCAGCTGCGCCAAACTCTATCAAATCAGTACAACCTGTCCAACCTCGAGCCCAACATTCAGGTCTATAACGTGGAAGTGAAAGGCGACCGCTCTCTCACCCTGCGTCATGTACCACACAACCGCATTCCGCTGGCAGACTCAAGCCATCAGGTGCTGAAGCACGTGCATCGCCTGTGGGGCTTTAATGTGGTACTGGAGCAGGAAGAGCCGGATGGCAACGCCATCATCATAGGACGCTGCCCGGAGCGGTCACCCACCGAATAAAAAAACGCCTCCTTAAAGGAGGCGTTCTTATCTGTGCTGTACCTATCAGTGCTGTACCAGGGTGTCCGGTAAATGCTCACGCATATCAAACCACAGCTTACCCGAATTTTTACCGTAGTCTCGGACCAGCTCGGCCACCTCATCGAGGTTGCCGTTTTCCGCCAGGCTGGCAAGGGCTCGGTAATAATCCGCCGCCAGCTGACGCGCCGCCGGCTGTGAAAAGTAATAACGCCCCACCCGGCAGTACAATCCCTTGAAACCGTTAAGGATCAGGGCATAGATGGGATTACCGGAAGCAAAAGCCAGCTGATGATGCAGTTCATAGTCATAGGCGGCAAAGGCATCGGCCTCGTCTGCCAGCTGTTCCAGTTCGGCGATGGCGGCCATTACCCGTTCGGGATCATTTTTTACCGCACCACGAATAAAAATACTGCTGATATGAGTACGGGCAGACAACAGATGATCGATCAACTCCGGCATCTTGTCTTCATCGAGGCGAGCCAGGGTTTCCAGAATATTGAGGCTGGAGGTTTCCCAAAAGTTATTCACCCGGGTCGGTTTACCGTGCTGTATAGTCAGCCAACCGTCCCGCGCCAGGCGCTGCAACACCTCACGCAGGGTCGTGCGGGTCACCCCGATCAGCTCCGACAATTCCCGCTCGGCGGGTAGTATGGAGCCTGGGGGAAAGTGGCTGTTCCAAATGGATTCTATGATATATTGTTCTGCAAAATTGGCGGGGCTTTGTGCCTTGATGACCATGAAACCACTCTGTTAAATTTGTTACGGCAGGCAAGATTAATGGTCGATAATAACAGAGCTGACCAGTTTCTCACAACCCTAACCCTGCCAATAGTCAGTCATCCCGAACGTCATGAGGAACCGATGCTGTACGCCTTTTCACACACTCGTTTTGCCTGGGGTCTGCTGACCCTCGCCGCCACCTCGCTGCTGGCGACGGCACTGTTTTTTCAGTACGTGCAGGGATTGTATCCCTGTGTGATGTGCGTCTATCAAAGAGCGGCTCTTGCCGGAGTGATACTGGCAGGCATGCTCGGCTGGCTGGCACCGCGCAACGGATGGACGAGCAGCCTTGCCCTGGCCGGCTGGCTGGCGGCGGCAGTCAAGGGATTCTGGCTGGCGAAAGTGCATGTCGGTTATCAACTCAACCCCTCTCCCTTTAATCAGTGCTCCAGTTTCGCGGAATTTCCGGACTGGCTGGCACTGGACCTCTGGTGGCCGGCCTTGTTTCATCCCACCGGCGACTGCGCCGATGCCTCCTGGGCCTGGCTGGGCTTTAGCATGCCCCAGTGGCTGATGGGCATTTTCGCCCTGCTGGCAGCGTTGGCGGTTATCTTTATTATCGTGCGGATAACCGGCATGAGGCGTGATTTGGCTGCTCTGTAAAGGTCGGATAAAGGGTCAGCTCCTCCGACACGCCGTGAATACCTTCCTGTAGGCTCAACCGCGCCATCCCTGGCGCGGATGGTCGGCTGTGTTACCTCTAGTACCGCAAGCCTCAATACGATCAGATACTTAATAGAATTAGTATTAGCGCTTAAAGCTTGTTGTTAACTGGCCCAGGTAATGATGTGGTCTTCCCAGTTACCGGCCTTGGACTCCGGTACTACCTTGCCGCGTACCGACTGACCGGCCTTGTGCATGGCACTCTTGGAGCCGGTGCGCAGCGGATGCCAGGACGGCAACGACTGCCCTTCTGCCAGCAAACGATAGGCGCAGGTGGAAGGGAGCCAGAAATAATCGTCCAGTTTGTCCCGGGTAATCTTCAGACAATCCGGCACCTTGGCGAAGCGATTGTCATAATCGCTGCAGGCACAGCTATGGGTGTTCAACAGTTCACAAGCCACATTGGTATGCACCAGCTCGTCGGTGTCTTCATCAATCAGCTTGTTGAGGCAGCACTTGCCGCAGCCGTCACACAAGGCTTCCCATTCTCCATCGGACATCTCCTCCAGAGACTTGGTATACCAGAAATCGGCCTGCATAAATTTATCCTGCTACTTTAGCACTGAACCGGTACTGACCGTCCAGTTGCATATCGAGTTCATCGAGCGGTTTGAGTTCAGCCACGCCCTTGGGGGTGCCGGTCAGTACCACATCGCCGGGATTAAGGGTGAAACAGCGGCTCATCTGTGCCAGCAGCTCGCCAATGGACCACATCATCATGGTGGTATTACCGTTTTGCCGTTGCTCCCCATTGACCCGCAAGGAAAAATCGAGGCGCTGCAAATCGTTGAGCACCTCGGGCAGGGCAAAGGGAGTAACCGGGCAACTACCGTCAAACGCCTTGGCCCGTTCCCAGGGATGACCCTGCGCCTTGAGCCGGTCTTGCACATCGCGCAGGGTCAAATCCAGCGCCAACCCCACGCCGACGACCGCCTCCAGCGCATGACCCGGTTCGGTATGGCACAAACGGCGGCCGATCAACAAGGCTACTTCCAACTCATGATGCACGGCCCCCTGCCCCTTGGGTAGCAGCAGTGGTGCATCAAGAGCAGTCAGGCTGGTAGACGGCTTGATGAACAACAGCGGCTCTTCGGGTACGGGATTGTTCAGCTCCGCCGCATGATCTTTATAACTGCGGCCCACGCACACCACTTTGCCCACGGCATAGGGCAAGGGCTGCCCCTGTAAGTCCATATGTTGATACATGAGAAGCTCCTTACTGATACGCAACGTATGAAAGAAGAATTCAGGCGGAAGGGTCAGCCTGAGACGCCCGATGTTGTTTAAGCAGGTTTTCCGGCGGTGGTGGTAATTGCAGGTAATACCCCTGAGTCTTTAACGCAAGTCTGACCTTGGTCAAATCGGCTTGTGCCAGGTGAGTCTTTGTTGCAAGGTTGATGATCATCGAAAGCCTGGGCGTACCGAAGGTATCCAGCAAAGGGGACGGCACACGCGAAAAGTCGTCGCGCCGCTCGACAAAAAGATAAGTCTCTGCCTTTTTAGGGCTTTTATACACTACACACAACATGGAAATTGCTATAATCCGTCGGGTTTATTGCCAGTTAAGATGGCAAACTATAACATCAGCACGACCAATAACAAAAAGGATTGAATCCTCGGGGGAAAGCCGCTTATGGCGGAGCATGGTATCGAATTAAAAGGCAGTAGCTTTACCCTGTCGGTAGTGCATATGACCGATAGCGATATTCAGCAGGTAAAGCGACAGCTGGCAGAAAAAATTGCACTGGCTCCGGCGTTTTTTCGCGCCGCACCGCTGGTCATCAACATAGAAAAGCTGTTACAGATACCCGACTTCATCGCACTGGCCGATGCCCTCAAGGCACTGGATCTGGTGCCGGTCGGTATTACCGGCGCCAAAGATGATGCGACCCGAGCCGCCGCCCGGGCTGCTGGTCTGGCCGTGGTCAGCACCGGTAAAATTCCGATGCAACAAGAAGCTACCGCAGCACCAGCCGCCCTGCTCAACCAGCCCGGAACCAAAGTTCACCGTGGTCCGGTACGCTCGGGCCAGCAGGTCTACGCACCCAATGGCTCGCTGGTTATTCTGGGATCAGTCAGTAACGGGGCCGAAGTGATCGCCGATGACAGCATTCATATTTATGGTCAGTTGCGTGGCCGAGCCGTGGCCGGCGCCAAGGGCAACGAATCGGCCCGCATTTATTGTCAGCAGTTGATGGCCGAGTTGATTTCTGTTGCCGGCCATTATCAACTCAGTGATGGATTACAGGGTGTTAACTGGGAACAGCCAGTCACTATTTCTCTGGCGGGCGAGCAGTTAAAGTTCGATCGCCTCTAATTTTACGATCTTAGGAACACACTATGGCACGAATTATCGTCGTCACATCCGGGAAAGGAGGCGTGGGTAAAACCACCTCCAGTGCAGCCATCAGCACAGGTTTGGCCAGTCTTGGCCATAAAACCGTGGTGGTTGATTTTGATATCGGCTTACGCAACCTGGATCTGATCATGGGTTGCGAACGTCGCGTCGTATACGACTTTGTTAACGTGATTAACGGTGACGCTAACCTCACTCAAGCACTGATCCGAGATAAGCGAGTCGAACAACTCTATATTCTGCCCGCCTCCCAAACCCGGGACAAAGACGCCCTGACCCGGGAAGGGGTAGAAAAAATCCTCAACGATCTGGCCGACATGGGTTTCAAGTACATTATCTGCGACTCGCCCGCCGGCATCGAAACCGGGGCCCTGATGGCACTGTATTTTGCCGATGAAGCCATCGTCACCACCAACCCGGAAGTGTCCTCGGTTCGGGATTCCGACCGCATTCTGGGAATTCTTTCGTCCAAGTCCCGCCGGGCCGAAAAAGGCATGGAGCCCATCAGGGAACACCTGTTGCTGACTCGCTACTCTCCCGAGCGTGTCAGCCGTGGCGACATGCTGAGCGTACACGATGTGCAGGAAATACTGGCCATACCCCTGCTGGGCGTGATCCCCGAAGACCAGGCCGTGCTCAAGGCATCGAACGCCGGTGAGCCGGTGATCCTGGATGGCGAATCCGATGCCGCTCTGGCTTATGCCGACACCGTCGCCCGCCTGCTGGGCGAAGAACGCCCCTTCCGTTTCCTCGATGAAGAGAAGAAGGGATTTTTTAGCCGACTTTTTGGGAGTTAACCCATGTCTCTACTGGACTATTTTCGTTCAAAAAAGACCCAGAACAGCGCCAAGCTCGCCAAAGAGCGCCTACAGATCATTGTTGCCCACGAACGTAGCCAGCGAGATACCCCGGATTACCTGCCGCAAATGCAGCAGGATATTCTGGAGGTGATTCGTAAGTATGTGAAGATCGACATCGAGCATATCTCGGTACAGCTCGACCAGAAAGGCGACAATTTGTCGGTGCTGGAGCTCAACATCATGTTCCCCGATCACGACGACAAAGCCAATCCGGACGACAAGAAAGAAGAAGAACCGGTCGCACCGTAAAAGCCAGGGGCGAGCTTATTCGCCCCCTTTTATTCATCACATCACAGCTGTGATGTGAGCAGTTCTCCACGCCAGCCTTGCAACAGGGTAGGCGTCATGTCCTTACTTTCTTCCAGCCGCCACTTCCAGCTCAGATACTGATGGATCAATCGCTTGGACGCGATCAATTCCGCCGGGATTTCGGCCTGCTCTCCGGCAAGTTCCACTATGCCCTTGATCCGCTTGAGCTCCGCCTTGTAGCCCGGATAATCCACCAGCCGCTGCACCGGCTCCGGCCAGCTATCGGGGCCATCCAGCGCCTGCTGCACCAGCGCCAGCAAGGTGTCACCATGACGCTTTATTTCCATCGGCTCCAGTCCCAGACGGTTCAGATCGCCCAGACTCTGTGGCGCCCGCTCCGCCACGCGAAACAGATTAGCTTCCTTCACCACAAAGTTGACCGCCAGATCCCGACGGCGCGCCTCGGTCAACCGCCACTGACACAACCGCTGCAATATACCCAAGGCCTGACGGTCCAGGGTCCAGGCATTCTTGATATCCAGATAGGCCAGCTCGGGGGCCACACTCTCGCTGCGTCGCTTCACCGCCCGCTCGCATTCCTGCTCGAACCAGTCGGTCAGCCCCTTCTGCTGCAGCTGCTGCATCAGCTTTTGATACACAGGATAGAGATAAATCACATCGTCGGCCGCGTAGCTCAGCTGCGCGCTCGACAAGGGCCGGGCCAGCCAGTCGGTACGGGCGTGAGCCTTGTCCAGGCTCACGCCGAGCAACTTCTCGACCAGGGGCGCAAAACCCAGCTGGGTGCCATAACCGAGAAAGGCGGCGGCCAGCTGGGTATCGTGCAGCCGGGCCGGCAAGGCACCGCTCTGATGCTGGAACAGTTCCAGATCCTCTCCCCCCGCGTGTAGCACACACAGACGGGCCGGGTCGTGCAACAGGCGCCACAACGGCGACAGATCCGACACGGCGACCGGATCAATCAGCGCCGTGCGCTGACCGTCGAACAGCTGGTAAAGGCCCGGTTTGGCATAGAAGGTGCGGGTGCGAACAAATTCGGTATCCAGCGCCAGCAAGGTGGCGTCGGTGGTACAGAAGTCGGCTAGGGTCTGGTTATCGGTGATCAGTGTATAAGTCATGGGCGCTCTGAGTGGACGGCATAATAAAAACCCCGGTGGCTCGGGGTCTTGGCTCAGGAAGCGGGTTCTCGCAGCTCCCGGCGCAGTATTTTACCGACATTGGTTTTGGGCAATTCGTCGCGAAATTCTATCACCTTAGGCACCTTATAGGCAGTCAGATATTGGCGACAATGAACGAGCAGCGCTTTTTCGCCCAGGCTGGCGCCCGGCTTTTTCACCACCACCAGCTTGACGATTTCTCCGCTGGTCTTGTGAGCAACCCCCACCGCCCCCGCCTCCAGTACGTCCGGATGCTGCATGGCCACATCTTCGATTTCATTGGGGAACACATTGAAACCGGATACCAGTATCATGTCTTTCTTGCGATCCACAATTTTCAGAAAGCCCTGCCCGTCGATGGTGGCGATATCACCCGTGCGTAGCCAACCGTCATGAAAGGCATCGTCATCTTCGCCGGCCTGGCCCCAGTAGCCACTCATGACCTGGGGCCCCTTCACCTCCAACTCGCCGGGGGTATGAGTCAGATGAATTTCTGCGCCGTTATCGTCGACCAGTCGAACCTCGGTGGAGCACACCGGCAACCCGATGGATCCGTTATAACCGTCCATGTCATAGGGACAGACCGTCACCAGCGGAGAGCACTCGGTCAGGCCATAGCCCTCCAGCAAGCGGCTGCCGGTAATGGCCTGCCACTGCTCGGCCACCGCGCGCTGTACCGCCATGCCCCCGCCTATGGTCAGCTTCAGACTCTTGAAATCATGCCCCTGAAAATCCGTGTTGTTCACCAGCGCGTTGAACAGGGTGTTGACCCCTGTGATACAGCTGAAGTCATAGCCCTTGAGCTCACGCACGAAGCCCTTGATATCGCGCGGGTTGGTGATCAGCAGGTTGTGGGCGCCAATGCGGAAAAACAGCAGGCCGTTTACCGTCAGCGCAAACACATGATAGAGCGGCAGCGCGGTGACCACCTTTTCCTGCCCCTTGCTCAATACCGGACCATAAACGCCCAGGCACTGTTCCACATTGGCCAGCATATTACGGTGGCTGAGCATGGCCCCCTTGGAGCGCCCTGTAGTGCCGCCGGTATATTGCAAAAAGGCCAGGGTATCGCCATTCAGCTCCGGCCGGGTATAACGCAGACCACTGCCCTGGGCCATGGCCGTCTTGTAAGCAATGGCCGCCGGCAAGTGGTAATCGGGCACCAGCTTCTTGATATGCCTGACGACCACATTGACCATGGTGCCCTTCACCAACCCCAGATGATCACCCATGCGGGTCAGGATCACCTGCTTCACCGGTGTCTCTTCAAGCACCTCGGTCAGGGTATGGGCAAAATTTTCCACGATGACGATGGTGCTCGTCCCGGCGTCACTCAGCTGATGTTTCAGCTCGCGGGCGGTATAGAGCGGGTTGACGTTCACCACCACCAGGCCGGCGCGCAGGGCGCCGAACAGGCAGACCGGGTATTGCAGAAGATTAGGCATCATCAGCGCGATGCGCTCACCCGGTGCCAGTTTGAGCCCCTGTTGCAGATAGGCGGCAAAATCCCGGGACAGCCGGTCCAGATCCCGATACGTGAGCGTCTTGCCGAAGTTGCTGTAGGCCGGCAAATCGGCAAACTCACTCACGCCATGTTCAAACATCTCCAGCAGCGAGGTAAATTTATCGGCATCGATATCGGCGGGTACGTCCGCCGGATAACGATTCAGCCAGGGCTTGTCGGAAAAGGGCGTCGGCTGCTGGCCGGACAGGATGTGTTCCATTTCAGTCTCCTGGGACAGAACGGGAAAGCAGTATACCCGTTGCATTATCACGTCTTTATTAAAGCATTTACTCTAAAAACTATCCGCATGGGTCGATGAATGCAACAAGGTATTGACATAGGTGCGATAACCGTATCGTCAACGTCGTCGATTATGCCACAACCGCAAACAGCGCCGGTTGTTTCGCCGGCGGCGCTGGCGATACTGCAGGCTGCGGTGATAAGGCCGCTGGGGATAGAACAGGGGGGAATCCGAGTCCTCCCACTGCCTGATTGAAAAAATCTTCACTGCAGCTCCTGTCAGCGACCCGGCAGTTTCTGCCAGGTCACCTTGTCCCGCAGATAGACAGGGCGCGCATCGGCCGCGGCAACACCCATTCCGGTCCGCCATAACTCCACGGCCTTGGGTAACAGATCACGGGCCTCGGGAAAGGGCACCGCCTCACATCGTCCTTCTACCCGACTCATGAGTTCAGCATAGGTGACAAAGCCCGAGCCCACACCCAACTGCCAGCTATCTGTGCCCGCCTCTGTGGTATCCAGAAAGTGCTCCGGCGCCAGTACCCGCTCTTCAATGGTGCCGACCATGAGCCCCTGTTCCAGCCGGTAGGCCCCAACATAGATTTCGCCCATGCGGGCATCGATGGCCGCCAGCACCCGCTCGCCCCCGCAGGCGCGATGGGCACCCTGAGCCAGCGCCTGCAGGTTGGATACGCCCAGTAGCGGCAAGTCGGCACCATATGCCAGCCCCTGCGCCACGCCCAGGGTGATACGCACGCCGGTAAAAGAGCCAGGGCCCCGACCAAAGGCCAGCCCATCGAGCTGATTCAGGGTCAATTCGCCTTCAGCCAACAGCTCGGCCACCATCGGCAGGATCAAGTCCGTATGGCCTCGAGGCGCCACCTGATAACGGCTCAACAGCTCGCCGTTCTGCCAAAGGGCGGCAGAGCAGGCCTCTGTGGCGGTGTCGATGGCCAGTATTCGGGTCATGTGTTCATTACTCCAGGGTTGATAAAAATTCCGCCACCTGCTGCAGACTACGGGTACGTGGCATGGCTGGCAGGCTATTGATAAAGTCGGCGCCGTAAGTCCGGTTGACCAGACGGCCGTCGGTGATCACCAGCACACCCTTGTCCTGTACATCCCGGATCAGACGCCCCACCCCCTGCTTGAGGGTAATGATGGCCTTGGGCAACTGCACCCGGGCAAAGCCATCTTCTCCCCGGCGGCGACAATCTTCGAGCCGGGCGCTCAGTAGCGGGTCGTCCGGGGCACTGAACGGCAGCTTGTCGATCACCACACATTGCAGGGCGTTGCCGCGCACGTCTATGCCTTCCCAGAAACTGCTGGTGGCCACCAGCACAGCCCGGCCGTCCTGACTGAAACGCTCCAGCAGCCGCACCTTATTGTCTTCACCCTGTACCAGCACGGTGCGATCCAGCCGGATACGCAGCACCTCGGCGACCTCGTTCATCACCTTGTAACTGGTACAGAGAAAAAAGCTGCCGCCGGGAACCGCATCCAGGGTGTCGGCCAGGCTTTCGGCCAGCCAGCGGCCACGACCGGCGGCGTTGGTTTCCGGCAGGTAACGGGGCACGCACAAACGGGACTGGCGAGAGTAATCAAAAGGGCTGTCCAATTGCAAGGTACGACACTTTGACAGCCCGAGATCGGCGCAAAAGTGCGCAAAACTGTCCCCTACCGCCAGGGTGGCGGAGGTAAAGACCCAGCTCACGGCATCTTTGGCCAGCTCTACCGAGAAGCGTTCGGCTACCGACAGCGGGGTTTTGTGAAAGCTGATATGCAGCCGCGAGCAGTCGAACCAGTAGGAATAACCGTCTTCTTCGACCCTCGTGACCGAGTCCAGCTGGGTACGCAGCCCCACCAGACGCTCGAAACAGTGATCGAGCTGCTCGCCCCGCCCCAGCGCCAGCTTGAGCACCTCGTAACTGAATGCCAGGCTCTCGTTCAGTCGAACCAGCGCCTGCGCCACTTCGGATCGGGCCAGCATGGGCCGCAGCTGCCCCCGGCTACTGTCATGACCGAAGGCCAGCCGCAAGTCCTGAGCATGACACTCCAGCTGATCCGCTGCCTTGCCCAGCTGGGCCATGTCTTTGGCTTCCACTTTTTGCGCCAGCCGCAGATCCCGCGCCAGCTCAAGCACCAGGCGGCTGGACTGACTCTGACCGAAATACTGGCCGGCAATTTCCGGCAACTGATGGGCCTCATCCAGTATGTAGGCGTCGGCGTCGGGGATCAGCTGGCCAAATCCGGTGTCGCGAACCGCCATGTCGGCGAAGAACAGGTGGTGATTCACCACCACTATCTGCGCCTCCATCGCCCGATTACGGGCCTTGACCAGATAGCAGTCCTGATAATGACTACAGTCACGGCCCAGGCAGTTGTCGTTGGTACTGGTGACCAGCGGCAACACCTCGCTGCGCTCGGCAAGACCCGGAATATCGCCGATGTCACCGCTGTGGGTCATGGGCACGAAACGCCGCACCCGCTGCAAGTCGGCCAGTCCCTCAGCCGACAGCGTTGGCACGCTCTCGTTCAGCAGCCCCAGCCGCTCCTGACAGATGTAGTTGGCCCGGCCCTTCAGCAGGGCCACCGGATGATGATAATTCATCGCCTTGACCAAGGTCGGCAAGTCGCGATGAAACAACTGCTCCTGCAGGTTGCGCGAGCCGGTGCTGAGCACCACCTTCTTGCCCGCCGCCAGCACCGGCGCCAGATAGGCATAGGTTTTTCCGGTACCTGTGCCTGCCTCTACCACCAGCGGTATCTTGTCATCCAGCGCCTGGCCTACCGCCGTCGCCATCTCTACCTGAGCTGCACGAGGTTTAAAGCCGTCGATAGCCCTGGCCAGCGGCCCTTGTTCGGTGAAGAGCTCGGTAAAAAGCGTGCTGCTGTCGTCTTGATCCAAGGCTGGCAAGTCTCGTATGTGAAAAGGGCATGATAACAAAAGCGGTTGCGACACGGCAGCCGACTATTCTGTTTTTAGCACTTCGTTTTCAACATGGTCGTGCGACACTAGATAGAGGCCCGCCTGCGCCGTTTTCGCCAGCACGACGAACAGGTGCTGATCGACCAGCACAAGGTGTATGACGACGAGGCGGCCGTGATCCAGACCGACCGTCAGGCGCGGACCGAGCTGGAAACCCTGTTTGAAGCCGACCTGTTAGAACAGCCGCCCAAGGCGCTGAACCCAGAGGAAAAATCGGAGCCAGGTTAATACCAATCCGGCTTTGTTATGTCGTCGTCCAAGAGGTAATACCAATTCCAGGTCGTGGGGGCCGTTCTCTGTTGCCTCTTCTGGAGCACTTAGTGGCACACAGACGGCGCAAACAGGCCACGCCAGAGCAGTCAGGAGGACAAAGGGATCTGCTCATCCGACTATCACATGACAGGGCCAGCAAAAGTTCCTGCAATGCTGGCACTCCCGCCCTCCATAGCGGTCGGATGTCATGTGCTGAGCGCAGAGGGGGCGAGCTTGTCTCGCCGTGACGAATAGTTTCAGCCTGACCGAACATCCAGTGAATGTTCGCAGTGGGCTGAAACTGTGAGTGTCATTCGCATTGAGCGGGTCGGTGGAGCGGGCCCTTTGTCCGATGCGTACGGTGCAATAAGCCAATTTCCCATCACGCATGTGTTGTCAGCATGTGTCCGATAATGCCCAGCACGAAACCCAGTACCGCTCCCATCGGCGGGGCCCAGTGTTTTTCCAGCACCGCCTGCGGGGCTATGTCCTGAAACACCGAATAGAGGATGCCGCCGGCGGCGAACAGCATGATACCGGCCACCAGCGTCGGTGAGTCCGCCAGCCAGATATAACCGGACAGTCCCGCAACTGGTCCCAGCAAGGCCATCATCGCGAACAGGGTGATAATCTTGCGACCACTGTAACGAGACGTTGCGCCGAGCTCCCTGTAGGCATTAAACCCTTCCGGCATATTCTGCAACGCCATCAAACCGGCCAGTAACAGGGCGCTGCCTGTTCCTCCCAGCGCCAGGGCCGCCCCCAGCGCCAGCGATTCCGGAATAAAGTCCGACAGCATGGCCGCCAGCTGACTGGCCGGGGTATTGAGCTTGTACAGCAACACATCCAGCGCCATGAACGTCAGGCCGCCGCCACAGAAGCACAAGGCAACCGTCGTCATATCGAGATGAGAGGCGCCCTCCGGTACCAGCACCAGCGCCACCGCCGACAGCAGAGCCCCGCCGCCGAAGGCGACCACCGAATGGCGAAATTCGTTTTCCAGCCAGTCCGGATGAATATGCTCCTTGCAGCCGACCAGGGCCCCGAGCGGCATGGCCATGCCCGCCACCAGCGTCAGCCCCAGTATCATCATGACTTCAAACATAAACGCTCCCATATGAATCTGTTGTTATCCCGACCTTGTTATCATACCTCCGTCGGGATTGCCATGAGCACGGCCAATACGCAAGGCCAGCCGACGCTGATATACTGCGCCGCTTTGTACCGCAGGCGCTCATCATGAAAATCGGCAAACGACTCCAGCACATCGAAGCCATGGTCACCACAGGCTATACCCACATCTGGGATTGTTGCTGTGATCACGGTTTATTGGGCGCCTCTTTATTGTCCCGTCTGGCTGCGCCCTTTATTCACTTCGTCGATATCGTGCCCGAGCTGATGGTCGAGCTGGAAATCCGGTTGCGCCGCTTTTACCCCGCGATGGCCTCACAGTCATCGGCATCGGCATCGCCCTCACCTGCTTTGTCGGCATGGCAGGTCCATTGTATCGACGTGGCTAGCCTTCCCCTGTCCCGACACGATGGCAAGCAGCTGGTGATCATCGCCGGTGTGGGTGGCGACTTGATGGTGCAACTTGTAAGCGCCATTCATGGGGCCAATCCGGATGCCGACATCGACTTTCTGCTGTGTCCTGTCCATCATCAGTTCACCTTGCGGCAGCAACTGATCCGGCTGAATTTTCATCTGCAACAAGAGCGGCTGCTGGAAGAAAACCGGCGCTTCTACGAACTGTTGCTGGTCTCGACCCGGATCGACGACATGAAAGATCAGAGCAGGGTGAGTGCCGTCGGCGAACAGATCTGGCAAGCCCACAGCCCGGAGCAGGCCGATACCGCCTCCCGGTACCTGAGCAAAACACTCGGCCATTATCAACGAGTGCAACGGGGCCGGGAAACCGACGTTCAGCACATCATAGAGGCATACAGAGCTGTCACCGTTCAGCAACGATACTGAGCGGACTCGGCCCTCCCGACCACAAGCCCGGACCATAAACCCGGCCATGCATTCCAATATGGAATGCATTCGCGAGCAGTCGCCGTTTGTCATCACTCCTGATGTGGTATTAAGGTTGGGTATCACCATCTCATTGGTCAAAGGACATCAGCATCATGGCGCACGACTCTTTTTTGCACGCGGACGATATCCGCACCCTGTTTTCCGAATCCATGTCTCACATGTACCAGCAGGAAGTGCCCCAGTACGGCACCCTGATGCAGCTGGTGGCCGAGGTAAACGACCAGGTGCTGGCCGCCGAGCCGCCGATGCAACAGCAATTGCAGGAAAACGGTGAGCTGGACCGACTGAGTCTGGAACGCCATGGGGCCATTCGGGTGGGTACCGCCGCCGAGCTCAACATGCTGCGCCGGGTCTTCGCCATCATGGGCATGTACCCGGTCAGCTATTACGACTTGTCCGAAGCCGGGGTGCCGGTGCATTCCACCGCCTTTCGCCCCACCGATGAAGCCTCGCTGCGGCGCAATCCATTCCGTATTTTCACCTCGTTGCTGCGCCTGGAGCTGATTGAAGATGATGCCCTTCGGGCTCGCGCGGCCGAAATACTGGCCGGGCGCGATATCTTTACCGCCCAAGCCAGGTTACTGGTCGCCCAGGCCGAAGCTCAGGATGGCCTGACCGAAGAACAGGCCCGCCACTTCGTGGCCGAGGTGCTGGAGACCTTCCGCTGGCACCAGGGGGCCACCGTCAGCCTGGCCAATTACCAGGCCCTGCAGGACGCCCACCGGCTCATCGCCGACGTGGTCTGCTTCCGCGGCCCCCATATCAACCACCTGACGCCGAGAACCCTGGACATCGACAGCGTGCAGCAGCAAATGCCTGCCGTGGGCATCAACCCCAAGGCGCTGATCGAAGGCCCACCCCGCCGTCGCTGCCCCATACTGCTGCGCCAGACCAGCTTTACCGCACTGGAGGAGCCGGTTCGCTTTGCCGGCGAGCAGACCGGCACCCATACCGCTCGCTTTGGTGAAATCGAACAGCGCGGCATGGCGCTCACGCCCAAGGGCCGCGCCCTCTACGACGAGCTGCTCAATCGCTCGCGCCAGGCGCCGGCCGAGATCGATAACGAGGCCCATCAGCGCCAGCTGGCGGAGGTTTTCGCCGACTTTCCGGACGATGAAGACAGCCTGCGCGCACAGCAGCTGGGCTATTTCCGCTATGGCCTGACCGAGGCCGGGCGCCAGCAGGCAAAGGGTGGGGAAAGCGCCAGCCATGAGCATGAGCTGGATACACTTATCGAGGCCGGTCTGGTAAAGGCCACCCCCATCATCTATGAAGACTTTCTGCCGGTCAGCGCCGCCGGTATCTTCCAGTCCAACCTGGGGGGCAACCAGCATCAGGCCTATGCCCAGAATGCCAATCAGGCCGCCTTCGAGCTGGCTCTGGGTTGCCCGGTGCAGGACGAGTTCGCCCTCTACACCAAACTACAGGACGACTCCATCCAGCAGGTACGTGAGGCGCTCGGCGCCTGATTATAATCCCATTTAATATCTGGGGCGGAGTTCCAGAGGCAACACCGAGTTGCCCGAAGACAGCACCAACAGGCGACACCTACGCATAAAGAAGAACAAAGGGATCTGCTCCGTCCGACCCTCCGCGCCAGGGATGGCGCGGTGGAGCCCCCATGGAAGGGTTTACGGCGAGTCGGCGGAGCGGGCCCTTTGTTCGGCGTTGGCGAGTGCTGGAAACCAACCTTTACCTTTGGTACAGGTAAGCCCCGTCGGCGCCAGTCAGCAGACCCGGCCCTTCGGGTATTTCCCGTTCGCTGTGGTATTGAACCGGGGTCCCGCTACAACCGCCGAGCAACAGCAGTATCACCAGCATGATGCTTATCTTCATCTCAACTCCTAAAACTTGATCCGGGCACCGGCAATCAACGCATCCGCATCGTCCAGATTGTCTCCCGCCCGCTCCAGATCGTAGTTGCGATAGCCCACATAAAGCTCGGTCGCCCAGCTGTCGATATTCTGCACCATCTGTACCCCGACGGACTTGGCCTTGTCACTTCTCACCTGAGCATGATTGGCCACATGGTAGTCGGCAGAAAATGCGGTTTTACCGGCGTCAAACCACCGGTTCTGATACCCCAGCTTGCCGTAGACAAAGTTGGGGTCCTGAGCACCACTGTCCCGCTCCCCCGCAGCCAGGGTGACACTCACCCCGCTGTTATGCAGGAAGGAAGCCGAGCCGTTCACCTGGCCGTCATTACTTTGCTGATCCGAATAGGCCACGGCGGCGGCCACAGTACCCTGACCATGCTCGGCGGCATAGGTCAGCGCCGTATCCCAGGCACTGTCTTCCACCGCACTGGCCGCCAGTTTCACACCGGCCACACTCGGGGTATCGTAGCGCAGACGGTTTTTCCGGCTCAGACCGTCCAGGTTGATAAAGACGTCACCCACTCGGGTCGTGCTCAGGTTACCGGCGCCATTGCGAAACTTGATACCGCCGGCAATATCGGCAGTAGAGGAATAACCGACCAGAGCGGTACCGGACAAGTCCATTTCGGAGCTGTCTTCACTGGCGGTCCAGCCTTTACCCATCCACAGCTTGCCGAGCCGGTCGTGATCGAAATACACCTCCAGCCGGCGGTCGGAAATACTGTCGCCACTCACCGCTTCGTTATCCTGGCTGACATTGAAAGATGAATTGGACTCCAGCTGTACCTCGATGGCGGTCCCCACGGTCAGCTCGGGGCTGACATCCCCTTCACCAATCACCCGTAACCGGGTAGAGGAACTGTCGTTATCAACATGGTAGAGATCGGTTTCCTTGCCGTCATCCACCACCAGCAGGGCCCTATTCACATGACCGGACACCGAGACCCTTATCTTGTCATTGCCCGAGCTGATGACTGCCGGTGCTTTGTGCGTACTCATGGTCTCGGCCTTTGTTTCCGCCGCCAGGGCCCGTGCTTCGGCATTCTGTGTTTTGGTTTCAAGCTGACTGACCCGCTCAAGCAAGGTGCCGAGCTGGCGTTTGAGCTGATCCAGTTCCTGTGCATCGGTCAGGGCCAATGCGGGCCCGCTGGCCATGGCGCAGACAATGGCCGTGGCCAGTAGTGTTTTTTGATGGGTCATGATGACTCTCCTCTCGCTTCACTGCATTCCTGGATACAGAACCATCACCCGATGGGTGAGGCGCCGTGTTTTCAAGGCGTTGAACGGGGCAGTAAGTAGCAGAGTGACTCGTCCTTTCGAAGTGATGTCTCCTCCCTGAGTTGGTTATTTTTTGAACAACACCTTACCGTTAACCTTAGTCAAGCCCGGGTTGATGCACCATGCCGCACGGCGACAGAAAGAATCCATATAACACTTCTGCTTTCTCTATCATCATGATCCAGCCTTAATACAAACTACCAAATATGATCACCATTATTATGAATAACATCTAGCAATAAGCTCAATAAAGGTACAATGAACCAGAAAAACAGAGAAACAGGAATGAATCTATTACCATTTTTCGTTTGATCTTGAACAAAAAATGGTAGACGCTTCGCCCTCATTTAAGACCATACAGCAAGGCCGGGAACGCGAGACATCAACAGCCAGCGGCTGACACTGACGATGAAGCGGACAGAACTCTCGGCTGATAAGGACATTGAACCCATGAAAAAGACATTACTGGTTGCCGCCACCCTGACTCTGACCACCGCCCTGAGCGGTTGTGACGCCGGTGGCAGCAAAGCCAATATCGCTATCGGTCCCGCCGCCAGCACCACCCAGAAAGTATCGCGTATGGTACTAAGCGCCTACGGCGTTGAAGACGCGGATTTCAATGCCTATCAGGAACGTTTCGGTGACGCCCTGGACGGCGTGCAGGATGGCAACATCGATATCTCCATGGGCATCATGGGTCTACCGGCCGGCAGTATCGAAAGCCTGCAGGCTTCCTCCGGCGATGTGGTAATGCTGAGCCTGTCCGATGAAGTAGTCGATCAAATCGAGAAAAGCAGCGATTACCGCCGCTTTATCATTTCCAAAGACAGCTACAAGTTCCTGGACAGCGACGTGCAGACCATCGCCGCCTTCGCCGTCATGATGGGCAATACCAACACCATCAACGAAGAAATGGGCTACCAGCTGGCCAAGGTCATGTACGATCAGGCCGACCAGATCACCCACTCTCAAGCCAAGTTCCTGACCCTGGAACACGCCCTCAACGGTGCCGATGCACTCAAGATCCACCCGGGCGCCAAGCGTTTCTATGAAGAGAAAGGCCTGACCGTCAATATGCCGGTGGCCGAGCTGGGCAATGTAACTGCCAAGCATGAGTTTATTCTCGGCACCGGCAGCCAGGGCGGCACCTACTATCCGCTGGGCGGAGAAATTGCCACCACCTGGAACAACAACATTCCGGGCGCCAACTTCACCAACGTGGAAACCAGCGCCTCCATCGAAAACCTGGTCAGCATTCGCGACGACAAGATGGACCTGGGGATGTCTGTGCATGTTCCGGCCCGCAACGCCCTCGAAGGCAAGGCCGAGTTTGAAGGCTCACCGGTCGATAACGCCGCCTTTATCGGCCAGATCTACCCGGAAGTGGTTCAGATAGTCAGCCGCGCCAGCAATAAAGTCTCTTCTTTCGAGAGCATCAAGGCAAAGTAACCGATCCCGGTCTGGATTGAGGTGGGCATTCGTGCCCGCCTCTTTTTATTTGGTTAATGGAAATCTGCTATGGATAACACTCAAACACCGGAAGCGCTGCTCGAGAAATACGACAAAGAGTCGGCCTTCAGAAAGAACATCGGCCGCTGGGGCTGGATAGTCACCCTGTTTGCGGTCGCCCTGACCAGCTTTCACCTCTACACCGGCTACTTCGGCACCCTGCCCACCCAGAAGCAGGGCGCTGTGCACCTGGGGCTGGCCCTGGGCATGATATTTTTGCTGTATCCGGCCAGTCGCCACGGTATCAATCGCAATGGTGTGGCCTGGTATGACGTAATTCTGGCCTTCGTCGCCACCTTCGCCGCCTATTACAAGATTCTGTTCTTCAACGAGATCCTGCAGGGCCGCATTACCGGCTACTCGACCTTTGATCTGTTCATTTCCATTCTGGGCGTGCTGTTCGTGCTGGAAGCAACCCGTCGCACCGTAGGCATGCCCATCGTCATCGTCGCCTCGATCGCCATCGCCTATGCCTTGTTCGGCAATTTCATTCCGACCCGCATTCTGTCTCACCCGGGCTTCGAGCTGACCGATGTGTCGGTCAGCCTCTGGTTCCGGGAAAGCGGCATCTTCGGCACGCCGATCCAGATATCCGCCAAGTTCATCTTCCTGTTCCTGTTCTTCGGCGTGGTACTTACCCGCACCGGCGTGGGTCAGTTCTTCAACGATCTGGCCTTTGCCTGCACCGGCCGCTTTACCGGCGGCAGCGCCAAGGCCGCGGTGATCGCCAGCGCCTTTCAGGGCATGATTTCCGGCAGCTCGGTCGGTAACACGGTAGCGTCCGGCTCCTTCACCATTCCGATGATGAAGAAGGCCGGCTTCAAGCCCGAATTTGCCGCCGCCAGCGAAGCCGCCGCCTCTACCGGCGGCCAGATCATGCCGCCGCTGATGGGGGCCGCCGCCTTCATCATGGTGGAATATATTGGTGTCTCCTACGCCGAGATCATGATGGCCGCCATCATTCCCGCCGTACTCTACTTCAGCGGCATCTTCATCGGCGCCCACTTCGAAGCCAAGAAACAGGGCATTCTGGGTATTCCCAAGGATCAGCTGCCGAGCAAACTCGGACTGCTCAAACGTCAGGGTTATATGCTGCTGCCGCTGGTGGTGGTGGTCGGCACCATTCTCGCCGGTTTCACCGCCCAGCGCGCCGCCCTGCTCGGCATTGCCGCCGCCCTGATCGTCAGCATGGTGAAAAAGGAAACCCGGCTGTCGCCCAAATCGCTGTTGTCTCTGCTTGAGCAGGGCGCGCGGGTGGCCTTGCCGGTGATCGCCGCCGTCGCCACCGCCGGTATCATTGCCGGTGTGGTGGGCATGACCGGACTGGGTTCCAAGTTTGCCGCCGGTATCATCAACCTGGCCGACGGTACCCTGATCCTGGCGCTGATCTTCACCATGGTCGCCTGTATCGTGCTGGGCATGGGCTTGCCCACCACCGCCAACTACGTGGTGACCGCCACCATAGCGGCACCGGCGTTGATCAACGAATTTGGTCTGGCACCCATTGCCGTGCATCTGTTCGTGTTCTATTTCGGCATAGTGGCCGACATTACGCCGCCGGTTTGTCTGGCCGCCTATGCCGGGGCCGGTATCGCCCGGGCCAACCCGATGAAAACCGGGGTCACCGCGGTCAAGCTGGCCATCGGCGCCTTTATCATCCCTTATGTGTTCGTCTATAACCCGATACTGGTGATGGTGGACGTGAACCTGCCGGAACTGGCGATGGCGCTGGCGTTCGCACTGCTCGGCATGATGGCCATCAGCAGTTCGCTGATTGGCTATTTCATCCGCCCCAGCTCGCTGCCGGAACGCGCCCTGCTGCTCGCCGCCGGCCTGGCCATGGTGATGCCGGGCGCCATCAGCTCCGGCGCCGGTCTGGCACTGATTGCGTTCAGCTACTGGCTGCAGCGCCAGCGACCAGAACAAGCCGTGACCGCTTAACCTCCCGCGCAGGCTTGCGTCGCAAGTTTTGACTCAGGCATTGGAAAGAGGCAGCCCTGCTGCCTCTTTTTCATTCCCGAAACAGAAGGTCGGCGGAGCAGATCCCTTTGCCCTCCTTTCTGCTCCGGAACGACACGGGTATACTGCCGACCTATTTCCTATCGGTGAACGGATTCATGCGCTATCTACCTTCCATTGCGGCCATGCAGTGTTTCGAGGCCGCCGCCAGGCACCTGAGTTTTACCCGCGCGGCCGACGAGCTCAGTCTGACCCAGAGTGCGGTCAGCAAGCAGGTGGCCCAGCTGGAGTCCTTCCTTAACCGCAAGCTGTTTCGGCGGGTGCGGCGCTCCCTGTGTCTGACGCCGGAAGGCGCTATTTACATCGGCGAAGTGCGCAAGATCCTGACCCAGCTGGAAATGTCGTCCCAGTACATCATGTCCTACAACAGCCACCTCGATGTGCTCAAGATAGCGACCCTGCCGACCTTCGGCAGCCGCTGGCTGACTCCGCGACTGACCGCCTTTCTCGACCGTCATCCCCATATCAGCCTGGATTGCTGCGAAAAGGTCGAATCCTTCGATCTCGACAAGGAAGGCATTGATATCGCTTTTTTCTACGGCCACGGCAGCTGGCCCGGCCTGGAATGTCACCGCTTGTTCGATGAAGAAGTGGTACCCGTCTGCGCGCCGGTGCTGCTTAACAGCCAGGCGCTGGACTCACCGCTGGATCTGACCCGTTACCGGTTGCTGCACCTGTCCACCCGGCCTCAGGCCTGGCACGACTGGTTCGCCTCCCAGAGCCTGACCACGGAGCACAGTTATCAGGGCAATCGCTTTGAAACCTTCCACATGCTGATCCGGTCTACCATGGCAGGAGCCGGCATCGCCCTGCTGCCCCGCTTTCTGATTGAAGACGAGCTGGCCCGAGGGGAGCTGGTCATGCCCTGGTCTCATTCCCTGATCAGCGCCAACGGCTATTATCTGGCCTACCCGGAGCGGCTGGGTGAGGTAGAAAAAGTCCGCTTGTTTGCCGATTATGTGATGCAGTCTTCCCACTAGAGCGCAACATATATCACCAGCAGAACGTGAATAAATATTTATATTTTCTGCAAGAAACCAGATTTACCCTATAGTCCACCAGGGTTTCGCCTGAGCCAGAATGCCGGCCTCGCGGCGGTCGGCCTACTGGCCCGGAAGTTTCTTGCAATCCGGGGTTGGCAAATCCGGATCGGCTTGCTAAGGTGGGCGCAGACCTATTAGAAGAAACACAGGCCACCCTATTATGAACTTCCTGCACAACGCCAAGCACCATCATCATCATCCCGACTAGGCTTTCAGAATTTTATTCTGGAAGGCCTATACCTTGGCGGCTTCCAGCAGGACAGAATACATAAACCCTCGGAAGCATAGCTCCGGGGGTTTTTCGTTTTACCGCTTCATTTTTACACAGTTTATTTATCAGACTACAGACAGGGAACACAACATCATGACACTGGATCAAAATCGTCTTCGCATCGCCATTCAGAAATCCGGCCGCCTCAGCACCGAATGCCAGAAGCTGCTCAAGGGCTGCGGCGTAAAACTCAACCTGCGTGAGCAGCGCCTGATCGCCCACGCCGAAAACATGCCCATCGATTTACTGCTGGTACGCGATGACGACATTCCCGGTCTGGTGATGGACGGTGTGGTTGACCTCGGCGTGGTGGGCGAAAACGTGTTGGAAGAAACCCTGATGGAGCGCCAGGCTCAGGGCGAAAGTTCCGATTACAGCGTGCTCAAGCGCCTCGACTTCGGCGGCTGCCGGTTGTCGTTGGCGGTGGCTCAGGAGTTCGACTATCAAGGCCCGGAAAGCCTGGAAGGCAAACGTATCGCTACTTCTTATCCCTGGTTGCTCAAGCGCTACATGGACCGTCAGGGCGTCAAGTTCAAGAGCGTCATGCTGAACGGCTCGGTCGAAGTGGCGCCGCGTGCCGGCGTGGCCGACGCCATCTGCGATCTGGTGTCTACCGGTGCCACTCTGGAAGCCAACGGCCTGGTCGAAACCGACGTTATCTTCCGCTCCAAGGCAGTGCTGATCCAGAGCGCCATCCCCCTGCCGACCGCCAAACAACAGGTTATCGACCGTCTGCTGCCCCGTATCCAGGGCCTGCAACAGGCGCGCGAGAGCAAATACATCATGCTGCACGCTCCCAAGGATCGGCTGGAAGCCGTTATCGATCTGCTGCCCGGCGCCGAGCGTCCCACCATCATGCAGCTGGCCGGTGAAAGCAACCAGGTGGCCATTCACATGGTGAGCGGCGAAGACATGTTCTGGGAAACCATGGAAGGCCTCAAGGCCCTGGGCGCCTCCTCCATTCTGGTGCTGCCCATCGAGAAGATGATGGAGTAAGCCATGAATATTCTTGAATGGAATCAACTGAACACCACCGAGCAAGCAGAAGCGCTGCGACGCCCGGCCTTGGCTCAGGGCGGACGTGAAGCCCAGGTGGCCGACATTATCCAGAAAGTACGCGAGGGCGGTGACGCCGCCCTGATTGAGCTGACCCGCACCCTGGACCGCGCCGAGCGCAGCACGCTGCAACTGTCACAAGAGGAAATCGACACCGCCGCCGACCGCGTCGGCGACGAGCTGAAGGCCGCCATCGAGCTGGCCATCACCAATATCGAGACCTTTCACCGGGCACAGCTGCCGCAACCCATAGCGCTGGATACCAGCCCGGGCGTGCGCTGCGAACTGCACTTTCAGCCGATAGAAAAAGTCGGCCTCTATGTACCCGGTGGCAGCGCGCCCTTGGTATCCACCGTGATGATGCTGGCCATTCCGGCCCGTCTGGCCGGATGCGAACGGGTGGTGCTGTGTTCGCCACCGCCCATCAACGACGCCATCATCTATACCGCCCGCCGCTGTGGTGTGGACGCCATCTATACCCTAGGCGGCGCTCAGGCCGTGGCGGCCATGGCCTACGGCAGCGAGACCGTGACCAAGGTGGACAAGATTTTCGGCCCCGGCAATACCTGGGTCACCGAGGCCAAGCGCCAAGTGTCCTCGGATGTGAACGGTGCGGCCATCGACATGCCCGCCGGCCCCTCAGAAGTGCTGGTGATCGCCGACGACACCGCCGATGCGGACTTTATCGCCTCGGATCTGCTGTCTCAGGCCGAGCACGGCCCGGACTCCCAGGTAATACTGGCCACCCCGAGCCGTGAGCTGGCACAAAAGGTCAACGTGGCGCTGGAGCAACAGCTGGCACAGCTGTCTCGCGCCGACATCGCCCGTCAGGCCCTGGCCGAGAGCCGTACCTTTATCTGTGACGATCTGGTACAGGCTGCCGCCATCTCCAACGCCTATGCGCCCGAGCACCTGATAGTGCAAACCGCCGATCCGCGCGCCCTGCTGCCGAGCCTGAAAAACGCCGGCTCGATCTTCCTCGGCGCCTGGACCCCGGAATCAGTGGGCGACTACGCCAGCGGCACCAACCACACTCTGCCCACCTACGGCTATGCCCGCACCTATTCCAGCCTGGGGCTGGCCGATTATCAGCGCCGCTTTACCGTGCAGGAGCTGAGTCCGGAAGGCCTTCGCGCCATCGGCCCGGCGGTGGAGCTGCTGGCCGCTACCGAAACCCTCGATGCCCACAAGAACGCGGTCAGCCTGCGGCTGGCCAAACTGGAGAAGAAAGCATGAGCATCACCAAAATGGCCCGTGCCCAGGTGCAGGCCCTGACCCCTTATCAATCGGCCCGGCGTATCGGCGGCCAGGGCCACATCTGGCTCAACGCCAACGAAGCGGCCGACAGCGGTGAATACCAACTGGATTGTGCACGCCTGAACCGTTATCCCGAGTGCCAGCCGCCCCAGGTGATCAACCGCTATGCGGGCTATGCGGGAGTGACCGCGGAGCAGGTACTGGTCAGCCGCGGCGGCGATGAGGGCATAGAGCTGCTGATCCGTACTTTCTGCGAGCCGGGTCGGGACCAAATCCTGATCTGCACGCCTACCTACGGTATGTACGCCATCAGCGCCGAGACCAACGGCGTGGGCATCATAGATGTGCCGCTGCGTGATGACCGCCAGCCCGACTTCGACGGCATCATAAAACAGCTCGACAACGTCAAGCTGGTGTTCCTGTGCTCGCCCAACAACCCCACTGGTGATCTGGTAGACAAAACCGGGCTGCTGCGTCTGCTCGAGGCCGCCAAAGAGCGCGCTCTGGTGGTAGTGGACGAGGCCTATATCGAATTCTGCCCCGAATCCACTCAGGCCGGATTGCTGGCCGACTACCCGCAGCTGGTACTGATCCGCACCCTGTCCAAGGCCTTTGGTCTGGCCGGGATTCGCTGTGGCTTTACGCTGGCCAACCCCGAGGTCATCGGCCTGCTGATCAAGGTTATCGCCCCCTACCCTATCCCCGAGCCGGTAGCCCAGATTGCCGCCCAGGCCCTGAGCGATAGCGGGCTGGCGACCATGCGTGCGCGGGTGGCCGAGATCAATGCCCTCAAGGCGACGCTTGCCGGGCAGTTACGCCAGAACGCTCAGGTGAAAGAGGTGTTCGCCCCCAACGGCAACTACCTGCTGGTGCGCTTCACGCCTGGCAGCGATGTCTTTGCCCGCATGGGCAAGGCCGGTATCATATTGCGTGACTTTGCCAGCAAACCCGGGCTTTCCGACTGTATTCGAATCACCATCGGCAACAGCGCCGAAATGGACGCGGTACTCCAGATACTGCAACAGGAGCAATAAGTGACTAAGGAACGTATCTTATTTATCGATCGCGACGGCACCATGGTAGAAGAGCCAGCGGTGGACAAACAACTTGACCGGCTCGACAAGCTGGCCTTTCTGCCCGGCGTGATCCCGGCCCTGCTCAAGCTGCAGGACGCCGGCTACCGGCTTGTGATGGTGACCAATCAGGACGGCCTGGGCACCGACAGCTTTCCGCAAGCCGACTTTGACGCCCCCCACAACCTGATGATGCAAATTCTCGGCTCTCAGGGCGTGAGCTTCCAGGACGTTTTGGTCTGCCCGCACTTTCAGCACGACGACTGCGCCTGCCGCAAACCGCGTCTGGGCCTGGTGAAAGACTATCTGCAGGCCGGCCGTATCGACTTTACCGACTCATGGGTGATAGGCGATCGTCAGACCGACATGGGACTGGCCGAAAACATGGGTCTGCCGGGCCTGCATTACGGTCACGGTGACGTAGGTCATGAAAAGCTGGGCTGGCCCCAGATCGTAGCGCGCCTGCTAAGCCGCGGCCGTACCGCCGAGGTGACCCGCACCACCAAGGAAACCGACATTCGCATCGCGCTTGATCTGGATACCCAGGGCGGCAACCAGATCCACTCCGGGCTGCACTTTTTCGACCACATGCTGGATCAAATTGCCACCCACGGCGGTTTTCAGCTCAAGGTGGCGGTCGAGGGCGATCTGCACATAGACGATCACCACACGGTGGAAGACACCGCCCTGGCATTGGGCGAAGCGCTGCGCAAGGCGCTCGGCAACAAGCGCGGCATCGGCCGTTTCGGCTTCGTACTGCCGATGGACGAATGCGAAGCCGCCGTCACCCTGGATCTCTCGGGCCGCCCTTACATGAAGTTCGAAGGTGACTTCCGTCAGGACAAGGTCGGCGATATGTCGGTAGAAATGGTGCCTCACTTCTTCCGTAGCTTAAGCGACAGCCTGGCCGCCAATATTCACCTCAAGGTGACCGGTAACAACACTCACCACATGGTGGAAAGCGTGTTCAAGGGCTTCGGCCGCGCCCTGCGCCAGGCCATCAAGGTGGAAGGCAACGAACTGCCCTCCAGCAAGGGGGTACTGTGAGCAATTCCATAAACGTCGTCATCATCGACACCGGCTGCGCCAACCTGTCGTCGGTGCGCTACGCCATCGAACGTCTGGGCTATGACGTCACCGTCAGCAAGGATCCAGACGTGGTACTGGCCGCCGACAAGCTGCTGCTGCCCGGCGTGGGCACCGCCCGCGAGGCGATGAAGAACCTGAAAGAGCGTAACCTGATCGATCTCATCAATCAGCTGCAGCAGCCGGTGCTGGGTATCTGCCTCGGCATGCAGATGCTGGTCAATCGCTCGGCAGAAGGCGATGTCGACTGCCTCGGCAAGATCGACGCCGACTGCGCCCACATGGAAAGCAGCGAGGGCATACGCCTGCCCCACATGGGCTGGAACCAGATAACCCCCATGCCGGGTCATCCCCTATTCAAGGACATCCCCGAAGGCAGTTTCTTCTACTTCGTGCATTCCTATGCGGTGCCGGTCGGCGAATATACCCTGGCCTCTAGCCAGCATGGCCAGATCTTCAGCGCCGCCATCGGCCAGGCCAATTTTTTTGGCGTGCAATTCCACCCGGAGCGTTCCGGCGCCGCCGGTGCTCAACTGCTGAAAAACTTCCTGGAGCTATAAATGATTATTCCTGCCATAGATCTGATTGGTGGCAAGGTAGTACGTCTGTATCAGGGCGACTACCAGCAAAAAACCGAATACAGCGACTCGCCGCAAGCGCGGTTCGACCTCTACGTGGCCGAAGGCGCCACCCAGCTGCACCTGGTGGATCTGGACGGTGCCAAAGACAGCAGCCGGCGCCAGCTTGAAGTTATCAAGAGCCTGATTGAGAACACCCCGGTACCGGTGCAGATCGGCGGCGGCATCCGTACCGAGCAGGACGTGAAAGACCTGCTCGACATCGGCGCCCAGCGGGTGGTGATTGGCTCCACCGCGGTCAAAAAGCCCGAGCTGGTCACCAGCTGGATCAAGCAGTACGGCCCCGATCGCATCGTGCTGGCCCTGGACATCAACATCACGCCCTTTGGCGAGAAGAAAATCGCCATCGCCGGCTGGCAGGAAGACAGCGGCATCACCATCGAAGCCCTTCTCGAGCACTACCTACCCGCCGGTCTCTGCCATGTGCTGTGCACCGACATCTCCAAAGACGGCACCCTCACCGGCTCCAACGTGGCGCTCTATCGCGAGCTGGCCGCCCGCTACCCCACCATTCTGTGGCAGGCCTCGGGTGGCATCGGCAACATCGATGATGTGGACGCGCTCAAGGGCACCGGCGTGGCCGGGGTGATCCTGGGTCGCTCTCTGCTCGAGGGTAAATTTACCGTGGCGGAGGCAATTACATGCTGGCAAGACGCATAATTCCCTGCCTGGACGTCAAGGACGGCCAGGTAGTCAAGGGCGTGAAATTTCGCAACCACGAAATCATCGGCGACATAGTGCCCCTGGCTCAGCGCTACGCTGCCGAAGGCGCCGACGAGCTGGTGTTTTATGACATTACCGCCAGCAGTCAGGACCGCGTAGTAGATAAAAGTTGGGTCAGCCGGGTAGCGGAAGTCATCGACATTCCCTTTTGCGTGGCCGGCGGCATCAAATCTGTCGAAGACGCAGCCCGCCTGCTGGAATTCGGTGCCGACAAGATTTCCATCAACTCCCCGGCCCTGGCCAATCCTGCGCTGATTACAGAGCTGGCCGACACCTTCGGCGTGCAGTGCATAGTAGTAGGCATCGACTCGTACTTCGATGAAGCCACCGGGCTTTATCAGGTGCACCAGTTCACTGGCGACGAAAGCCGCACCCAGGTGACCAAGTGGAGCACCTTCGATTGGGTGGAAGAAGTGCAGCAACGGGGCGCCGGCGAAATCGTGCTCAACGTGATGAACCAGGACGGCGTACGCCAGGGCTACGATATAGAGCAGCTGCTCAGGGTACGCGCCATCTGCAAGGTGCCGCTGATCGCCTCCGGTGGCGCCGGCGAAATGGAACACTTCCGTGACGCCTTCCTCGAGGCAGATGTAGACGGCGCCCTGGCCGCTTCGGTCTTTCACAAGGGCATCATCAACATGGGTGAGCTCAAGCAGTATCTGAAACAGCAAGGAGTGGTAATACGTGACTGATAGTAAAGCGTTTGATGCCAGCAAGCTGGACTGGGACAAGGTCGACGGCCTCATGCCCGCCGTGGTGCAAGACTGCCACAGCGGCCGTGTGCTGATGCTGGGTTACATGAACCGGGAAGCCCTGGCCAAGACTCTGGAAACCCGCCAGGTCACCTTTTTCAGCCGCACCAAGAACCGGCTGTGGACCAAGGGTGAAAGCTCAGGCCATGTGCTGCAGTTACGCGACATCAGTACCGACTGCGACAACGACACCTTATTGGCCATTGTCGAGCCCGTCGGCCCTACCTGCCACCTGGGCAATGTGTCTTGCTTCAACGAGCAGCAAGTGCCTGACCTGAGCTTTCTGGCCGAGCTGGAGCAGGTGATCGCCAGCCGCAAGGGCGCCGATCCCAAGTCCAGCTACACCGCCAGCCTGTACGCCAGCGGCACCAAGCGCATCGCCCAGAAGGTGGGTGAAGAAGGGGTAGAAACCGCCCTGGCCGCCACCGTGCACGACCACGACGAACTGGTGTGCGAGTCCGCCGACTTGCTGTATCACCTGACGGTACTGCTGCAGCAGGAAGGCCTGCAACTGAGCGACGTGGTCGCCAAGCTGCAGGAACGACACAGCAAATAAACGCAAAAGGCGGGCAAAAGCCCGCCTTTTCTTTACCCTTTGGGAGTTGGGATCTAATCCCAACAAAAGCGTTGCACCAACCATCCCGCGCCCTTCTCAAGTAAGTCCTGAGAAGCCGGCAACTCTTTGCCGTCATTCCCGCGACCCTTACTTTGTCATTCTCGCGAAGGCGGGAATCCATTTGCGATCTCTCACAAACAATTCAAAGCCGCAGATAGCGCTCATCATCATCAGCCAACATCAAACGACGGAACGCTGATCGCGAACAGTTTAAACCAACTTCGTGCAGGCGAACTTTATGTAAAAAAGAAAACCGTATTTACCCGGTTCTACCGGTGTGCCAGCGCGTAGTCCATCGCCGCACACACGGCCGCTACCTGGGCGGCATTGCACTGCTCGGGCGTGGCATTAGGGCTGTCGGGATAGACCTCGGTGGTGGTCTTGTAGCGGGCAGACGTTATGCCGGCGCACAGACCCAGCTCAGTAAGCGGATACTGGATCACGCCTTTGGCCACCACGGGTGAACCGATGATCTCACCGTTGTCATCCGCAGGCGCGATATGCGTGACTTTCTCTACCGCCTCAATCACCGCCTGCTGAAACCCGGGCTGCGGGCTCTCGCTGTCATCCACCAGATAAAAGCCGTCAGGAATGCCGCAAGGTTCAAACGGCTGGCCGTCCCGGGCCGCCAGGGCTGGGCGAAACTCGGTTTCATCGGTATCTGTGGTCTCGTGCAGATCGATATGCAGCAATACTCGCTCACGCACCGGTGCCATCAGTTGCAGCAGTGCCGCCGACTCTTCTGCCGGACTGTTCTGGCGGAATGAACGGTTCGGATCCACCGCATTCGCATTCCAGCGATGAATGCGCTCAAAAGCCCAAGGGCTGACACAGGGCGACACCAGCAAATTCACCCGGCCCGCGTAATCCGCCGCATGCTGTTCCACAAACTGCAGCGCACCGTGTACGCCACTGGTTTCATAGCCATGCACACCGCCGGTTACCAGCACCACCGGCAGCTCATCCCGCCAGTCGCGGCTGCGTATCGCCATCAACGGGTAACGTTCATCGCCATAATTCAACTCGCCATACTTCTGCACATCAAAGCGCGAACGCAGCCGCTCGATCACGATCAATACGTCCGCTTCATAACTGCGTTGGCGGCGCTGCAACGCCCGCCACTCGGCGCGCTCCGCCTCGCCCCAGGGGGTGCCGGGCGTACCGATTGGGTAAGTTTTCATAGTATTTTCTCCGAATATTCCATACTGGCGGACCTTCTAGCATTCGCGTATAGGGTCGCAATCAGGGCTGATATCTTCGCAGCCGCAGTTCCTCCTCAAAGGATGATTGCCCCCTGTAACGCCTGCGTAAAATGCGCCGCCAGGCGTCATTTTGACGCATTTGTTAGCTTTTGTTAATTGATTGCTCTGCAATGAGTTGCCATGAATGTATATCAGGATGGCATTGCATAAGTTTAATATCCTTTCCTCCCCAAGACTTTAATATATTTTTTAGTTCTTGGTCGGTAAAAGCATTTTTCTTAGTCACATTCTTATAAATATGCCGCCCTAAATAAATTTCTTTTATCGCAGAGTCTGGAATATCGAAACAATACAGAGGTCGACCAGAAACACTGATTTTGGTCCATTTATTATGCCGACCTTGACCAGAATGATAACAAAATGGTATCTCTGATATGTTTTTGACTACCCTTACCTCTTCTTCGTAACCCCATTCAATTGATTTGTATAGAAACGCTCTTTTTACCAAATTAAATGCTTCGGTATCAAATACCAGCTCCTTTCCGATGGTTCTTAGAGAGTCCTCACTGATAATGGAAAGGTTCCTATGAGGTTTGGTAGCTGAATATATTACTTCACCGCATTGGCTAGGAATGACGCATTTTTCGGGGTTTGATAATCCTGCAATATCAACATCAATGCCTAGTACAACGCCTTGATGCTCATCGCCATAATGAGACCACATTAGGCTATTTAGAGGCTGTCGCGTTAAAGACAATACCCCGTAATTTCTTGAAAATTTATTCTTACATGCATATGCAGCTAAATTGGCTGTTATCTTCGAATCTTCGTCATCCGCAAAGCCAAATGCAGTGCACTCAAAAGGGTCATTAAGATCTTCTAAGCAAGAAAATCCTATTGATTGATTTTCGATTACTGCTATTGCAGCTTCAAAAGACATGTATTTATAAAGAATCACAGGACTTCCTTTTGAGAGCTAACGATTTAATTGTGGGGCGTGGCACACGTCCCGCACGAATGTCTTGTTATGTGTGAACGAATGGGGAAATTTATGAAGAAATACAAGTTTGAATTAGTGATAGAAGAAGGCAGCGACGAGTTTTGGGAAGGAATAGACGGAAACAACGGCTGCAATGATGTTGAGACTCTTGTTGAGAGTGCGCTTGAGATGTATGGATTTCACGAAGGCGACAATTGCAAACTGACCCTTATTGAATACACGAACACATAACGCCCTAATAACTGGCGCGTAGGTTGGCGTTGTTTTTGCTATATTTTTCCTTTTGCAAAAACGATGACAACCGTTACGCGTCCAGTTGATTAGCTTGTTATGTGCTCTTGTTAATATACCCAATTACCTGTTTTTATGTAATTAGCGTTTTGACATTTGATGTGCATAATCAGCAAGAATCTCGTCATCAAAACCTTCTTCTGCTAGAGTCGCCATACCATCAAGAATTTTAGGCTCATTCAATAGGTCGATACGTCCAGAGAGAACAGAGTCATCGCTAGCAATTGAAGCCATAATTTCTTGGCGATATTTCTCTTTATTTTCCACCACTCGCCCTATTTTCTTATGTGAAGATCTGACATAGCCATTCACACCTTCACACTCAAAACAGATCCCATTAGCAATGTGTTTCCACTTGCCAATATAGCCAATTCCATTACAGCGTGTACATTCATTTATTCTAGGTCTTTGCATGTAGAGCCTCTTTTGTTAATCCTATATATTTTATCGTGCGAAATTATCAATGATCGAATAAGCACATAACGCTACCATCAGCCGCGGAGCAGTTTAGCCTGTTCTTGCTGTGTCTTTAGCAAAAAAAGGGAGACGCTGTGAAGTCAGCTGGATGTCTTTGTTAGGCTTTTATCTCAACCGATGCTTCTCGAGTTTAGTGTGACCACAGACTCTATAAAAAGCTTCCATCGAATCAAATATATCAGGCAGTTCATCCGATGCATACTCAGTAAAACCATCAGTATAATGCCTACCTTGCTGTGTTTCATGGATGAAATCATATGCCCCAGCTCTTAAGTGACTAAGTTCAGCTAAGGCTTTTTCATAATCAATAGCTGCAACATAGAATTCCTTATCCAACTCAGCAACATCTACGATTAGTTTGTTAATCAACGTTTCATATACTGGAGGAAATGCCTGACCACCGCCGCCATTGTCTTCACGAACATATTGAAAAAGCTCTTTACCAGACGTTGAAGTTATTATTGAAAATTCTGTACTTTCAGGTTCCTCTTTGACTACTTCAATTAAGCTTCTAACTTTCAGCCAAGTCCAGTGATTCAACTCAACCTCTTCGGAAAGAAGCGTTTTTAATGCATTTTCTTTCCTAAATCTGGCATTGCGCTTTCGAATAACCTCAATAACTTCTTTTGCCAAAAACAATAATATGGCAACACCTATACTGATTGAAGTTGCGTCTACCCCTTGCGATAGATTCAAGAACTGGCTCGAACTATAAACTTTAATAACTAGCGAAAATATAAGATATGCGAATGCCAGCACTACAATGCCAAATAACACGCCTAATATTTCTGGCAACAGGTATTTTAATAATTTCAATGTAACTCCAACCTTATCGGAAAGCCTAACGCCGCATTAAGGTGTGAGCAACGCTACCACCAAACCTAAACCATTGCGCCATAAACACGAAACCCACCTAGAACTGAAAATGCCAAGCGTTGAGAATCATTCTTAAATGCTTTGTTATGTGGCTGTACAATAATACAACAGCTCTGATTTACAATCAGCACCCCTAATCTACAGTTTTTAACTCGGGCGATGCTGTATACCAAATCTCATCTCTTTTAATTTTCGGTGGTTCGTAAATTTGCTCAGGCTCATTAGCAATGTCAATACCATAGTTTATTAGGATATCGCGATGACGTCTTAGCGTTTGCTTAGATACATAGTGATTGGATATTTGACCTCTGAACCACAGTTCAGCAGTAAGCCAAACATTATATTTTTCACCTTGATGTATGCGCTTTAGCAAATTGTGAGGATGATTCTCAGGATATATAGGGTCAGGCACTTCAACATGTTTCTTAAATTCAACAATATGCATCTTAAGCTTTGAGCTATTATTCCAGTCATTAAAAAATGCTCTCGCTTCATCAATTGAGCTAAACTCAGCGGCTTTGCCCCAACCACACTTTCTCTTTTTTGCTGATAAATACAACGCACTATCATATTCATTAGGGCCATAAGGCCACCTATCAAAATGTGTCGGATCATATAAGCCTATGTTGAAAAAAGAACGATATTCAGTTGCCACTAGTTGCTCCTAAGTCAAATTTTCGGTTAATACATGATTTCCACATAACACCTCAATAAGAGGTACGGATAGGAGCGTAGCGAGTGTTACGTATCCTTTTAATTGAATTGTTAGGTGCTTTATACACCATAAGGATAATGAACGTGGTTCCAAAACAACCAAAAAATACTACAGATGCAGGTGAAATAGTTGTACAAGTTATCATGTGGGTAGCTATTATTTTAAGTAGTTTAGCATACCTACCACCACTAATAGGGTCGTGATTATTACAGGGGTAGTGTGTTTTCAAAAAGCATTTGAAATAGTGCTTTTGTTTATAACCTTGAAAATAACCATTAGTTGTTAACTTATAACCAATACCTTCCTGTATAACAAAACCTTGAGCTTCAAGCTCTTTAAAATAGGAGATAGTATAAAAACCAACAGTACCTTTTGTTATTTTCTTTAACGTAGGTATATCGTAATCACGTATTACAGCAAACGAAGTATGAGTTAAATTACTTAGAGAGTATCATGGTTATCTACATACTCCGAGAAGATTTTAGTTAAAAGTTGACTAGATATACTGTGATCTATTTTAATCGGATGCACGGGTAACCCCTTTTAAAGTGAGTGCTAAGTGTACAAGAGAGTGAGTACCCTTTAAACACCTAACATTTTAATAGTGAGCATGCGCATATATGTTCATGAGCATGCATCCAATAAAATCCATAAACAAATGATAATAAGACCTTTTTCCTCTTTTAGAGCAATAAATCCTCGATCAAAATGAGCATGCTCATAATCATCATTACTTTACACGTTATCTAAATCATTTCATTCTAACACCATCAATTTACGACATTTTTCTACATCTGGCTGCTGTACACGCGCAAGCTTTGTTGATAACGCGCATGCAAACTTCACAGCTTGCAATATGCTGTATATACATACAGCCACCAACAAAAAGGAGCTGCTATGGCTGCCAGTCCTTTTTTGAATCGCATTCGCCGGGAGCTGCGCCTGGGTGGCTACAGCATGAGAACCGAAAAAACCTACCTGCACTGGATCAAACGGTATATTCGGTTTCATCGATTTCGACATCCAGCCGACATGGGTGGGCCGGAGGTGCGCAGTTTTCTCACCTGGCTGGCCGCCGATTGTCATGTTGCCGTCAACACACAGAAAACCGCTCTCAATGCCCTGGCCTTTATGTATCACAAAGTGCTGAATATTGAGCTTGGCGAGCTGGATTTTCACCGAGCCACTCAATATCGCAGCCTTCCTGTCGTGCTTACCCAGGCCGAAGTAGCATTAATCCTTAAACATCTGGATGAACGCAACCAGCTGATTTTCTCTTTGCTTTATGGCAGTGGACTGAGAATCACGGAGTGCCTGCGGCTTCGTGTGTAGGATATTGGCTTTAGCGACGGCTCTGTCACAGTGCGTAACGGCAAGGGTAATAAAGACCGAAAAACCATGTTAAGCCACCGGCTTCACGGCATGCTGCACCAGCAGATAGAAAGCGCCTTGTCGATCCAGCAGGCAGATAACCTGAAAGGCGTCGGCCCATCGCTCCCCTTCGCCCTTGGCAAAAAATATCCTAATGCCTTTCGGCAACCGGCCTGGATGTTTGTTTTCCCGTCCGTCAGTTTGTGCAAGCACCCCATTACCGGTGGGGGGGTTGCCGGCACGGATAAAAATCAATCACATTAATCCATCGTTTTAAACAGCGCCCACGCTACCGCCGGACCTAGCAGGCGATCGGTCTGGTTGCAAATCTATAATTTTGCGTCTTATTTTGACGCACTGGCGGATTATTTCAATTGAGACCTATATAAAAATGGCCCGCAGTGCGGGCCAAATGCTTTTGGCGGGGTGATCAGGCGGGTTGCAGTACCTTGGTAAACAGGGTTTCGTTGTTGAGATCCTTGAGGGTAACGGTCATGGCCCGGCTTTGGGCGTCGATGTCCACCTGACCAAAGAACTGCAGGCCGGCCAGGGGCGACAGGTTTTGTGTGGCGGGTGACTTCTCGTACACCACCTGCAGGCCAAAGGTATCGTCTGGTTTGCCGGGGCCGAAGCTGCCGGCATTCAGCGGGCCCGACACAAATTCCCAGAACGGCGCAAAGTCATTAAAGCTGGCCTTGTCCGGGTCATAATAGTGTGCCGCGGTGTAGTGCACGTCGGCGGTAAACCACACCAGGTTCTTAATGCCGGCGTCTTTAATGCCCTTGAGCAGCCGGGCAATTTCCAGCTCCCTGCCCTTTGCCGGGCCGTGGTCACCGTTGGCCACCGCCTCCCATTTGGTATCACCGTCGGCTACCTGCAGCCCCAGCGGCATGTCGCAGAACACCGCCTTCCAGGTGGCGGTTGAGGCTTTCAGTTGCGCCAGCAGCCAGTCCACCTGGGTTGTTCCCAGAATGGCGGTGTCTGTGCCCGGCTCTGTTTGCAGGTTTTCAGTGTTGGGGCCACGGTAAGAGCGCATGTCGAGCACAAAGCGGTCCAGCAGCGGGCCGAACGGCAGGCTGCGATAGACTTGTTCACTGCCTTCGGGGCCGCTGCGGCGAATGGGCGCATAGTCGAAAAAAGCCCGGGTGGCGCGGGCCTGTAACAGGGTGGTGCTTTTCACCTGGTAGCGGGCATCGCCGGTGAGGTCTTTTGAGGCGGAATAGTTGTTCACCACTTCGTGATCGTCCCACTGCCATATCTGGGCCACCCGGCTGTTGAACAGCCGCACGTTCTCGTCCATCAGGTTATAGCGATAGCGGCCACGGAACTCGTTGAGGGTTTCGGCCACCTTGCTGACCTCGGGCGTGACCAGATTTTTCCACACCTTGCCCTCTTCCACCTCGATGCGCTCGGGAATGGGGCCATCGGCATAGATGGTGTCGCCGCTGTGAACGAAAAAGTCGGGCTCCTGCTCGGCCATGGTGCGGTAAATTTTCATGCCGCCCACTTCCGGGTTAATACCAAACCCCTGCCCGGCGGTATCACCGGACCAGAGAAAGCGCACCGGGCCAACGGCGATGGGCGCCGTCATAAAACTGCCGCTCACCCACTCGGATAACTCGCCATTACCGGCATCGCTGTAGCCTACCCGCACATGAATGCGACGACCGGCGGGCAGGCCGGTCAGCTCTACCCGGCTGGTGAAATCGCTGGGCGACAAGGCCCAGGGTCCGCGCACCCGCCTGGGCTTGGCAAAGCGGTTGTCGGTGTCCCACTCCACCCACATACGGGCCGGGCGATCGCTGCGGCCCCACACTATGGCGCTGTTGGCGAGCACATCGCCAACCTGAATGCCGCTTTTCTGCTGCGGCCGGCCGCTGGCCGCCATGGCCGGCGTTTTGCTCAGCAGCAGACCCCCGCCCAGTACCGCCATACCCTGAAGAAAGTCGCGTCGTTTCATATCATTCTCTGCTTCGATAACAAAAGAGCCACTGTAGAAGCCAAAGATGAACATCGGGTAAAGATTCGATGACGAATTGAAGACAATGAATTGAAGCTAGCCATGAGCCGAATGTAGGGAGTGATCGGCTCTGCTCACCTCACTCCTGCAGCAGCAGGCACAAACGCCTATGCAGGACCACTTTAGTGGGGCAAATAAATCTTCAAACGCACACATCTCCCGACTGAAGTCGGGCCAAAAAGATAATTCTGACCTGCCTGCCGCCCTCTTGGTCGAATAAATTCGACCCTACGAAAAACGACGATACCTAAGCTCCGTAGGCGCCAACTGAAGTGGCGGCTATCGGGACACCCAATACAGTAACCCCTCCCCTTGCGTTTCACCTCGCTGTTATCCCGGTGATATCGAGGCTAAGGGGAGGGAGCAAAAAAACACAAATGCGCACATGCATGCATTATGTAAAATAAAGGCGATATATCTCCTTTGAAACCTCACTTAATGTGAAGAGCAAAACCTCCAAGAGTAAAAACCTACCTACCGATATTTGCCCTGCAAAGCCAAACTGTTGCGCCGGGCCTTGCCGACTGCTACATTCAAATACTTCATTTGTATGTTGGCATAATATTATGTTTACTCCTGCGGCCCGACTGCGTCATACCTTTTGTGAACTCGAATCCGCCATGGCGGCCTTGTCTGGTCTGATCACACAGGCGGCCGACGCGGTGCCGGTCAACGCCTGCTGCTTCCCCCTGCCCGATGTGGCCAGCGGCAACGAGCACGAGCCGGTCACGCAAATCGAAGTGTCCCGGCTCGACGATGCGGCGGCAATAACGGCCGCGCTCGACGGTTATCGTCAGTGGTATATCCGACCCGGCTGCTCAACCAAGGCCAGCTTTCGCCTGCCGGGTTATCTGGTGCTGCCAACGGCCCTCAAGCCGGAACTGCAGGCGCTGACCGAAGACATCAACCGGCTCAAGGGAGAGTTTCGGGCGCAAGTGCAGGAGGCCGAGGGGCGCGACAAGAAGTTTGCCCTGGTGCACGACACCCTGCCCGGCCTCATTACCCTGCAGGTTTACCGCCATCTGGTGCTGCTGCCGCATTCTGTGTCGCGGCTGGGCTTTACCTGGGCCAACAAGCAGATCATCCAGAAAATAGATAAAGACAAACTCGTCAAGCAGCTCAGCGACGCCCGACTCTCCCCCCCGCCGTTGACGGATGCCGAAACCTGGATCCAGTGTGTCGACCGGGAAATCTACGACGTGAAGCGGCTGCCGCCTGGCGTCGAGCTGCGCCTGCGTCGACCGGTCAAGACCCATCCCATGGTCAATGTACGCTGGAGCGAAGAGCTCACCCCGCGCCAGCAACAGGTCAAGGCACACCTGCCGCTGCTGCTATGCCAGGACGAGCTGCCGGCGGTCACCGCGCTCGGTAACTACCCGCCCTCCACTACCCGCAAGCGCCGGGCCGCTCGCATCACCGACGAGCCGCTGATCCCCCGCCTGCATATCTATCCTTATCGGCCGGAGTCTTGATACGCATTCAGTGAATCCCAGCCCTGAGAACCCCACCCTTATGTCTGTGGTGCCGTAGCCAAAGGGGAGCAGTGCATTGGGATTCGTTCCTCATACATCCTACAGGGTACGGAACCGTGGTGTTTAGCGGGATATGCCGACTGATGGTATCTACCAGCAGGGTGGGTCGATTGAAATCTCCCCTATGAATCAGATGCTTATCTGTGATCCAGGCGCCATCTATCGGCGCCGGTTTTTGCATGATAATCATTATCATGTTTAAATCGCCTCCCCTGACTATATCTGGATCAATCCATGGGTCTGCCCCTTTCATTGTTGCTGTTGCTGGCCTGCCTCGCCGGCCTCACCCCCCTGGCCATAGACATGTATCTGCCCAGCCTGCCGACCATAGCGCACGACTTTGGCGTGCCAGTGGCGCAGGCTCAGCTCACCATCAGCGTGTTTCTGGCGGGCTTTGCAGGGGGACAGCTGTTTTACGGCCCCCTGGCCGATGCGGTAGGCCGCAAGCCGGTGATGATCGGAGGGCTGCTGCTGTTCACCCTGGCAAGCCTGGGTTGTGCCAACGCCGATGATATCGAAACACTAATGGCCTTTCGTCTGCTGCAGGCCATCGGCGGCGCGGCGGGATCCGTGGTGCTTAACGCCCTGCTAAGGGACATGTTCGAGCGGGACATGTTCGCCAAGGTAATGTCGATGGTAATACTCGTGATGACCCTGGCTCCGCTGCTCGCTCCCCTGCTGGGCGGCTATCTGCTGCTGGTCGCGAGCTGGCACAGCATCTTTGTTCTGCTCGCCGCCATCGGCCTGGCGGTAACGGTGGCGCTGGCCCTCAAGATACCCGAAACTCTCAAGCCCGAGCTGCGCCAGCCCTTTCGCTTGTTGCCGGTATTACACAACTACGCCAAGGTACTTCGCCACCGGGCTGCACAGGGCTATATACTGTGCGGCGCCCTCACCACCGCCTCCATGTTCTCCTTTATCTCCGGCTCGCCGCTGGTGTATATCGAGCTGTTCGACGTGCCGGCCCAACACTACGGCCTGCTGTTCGGCATGAATATTCTGCTGATGATGGTGCTCAGCTTCGCCAACAGCCGCCTGGTCAAAACCCTGGGCAGTGATCGCCTGCTCAGAATCGGTCTCACCCTGGCGGCCATTGCCGCCATCGGCCTTATCTTCAACGCCAGCACCGGCTTTGGCGGCCTTTGGGGCATAGCCCTGCCGGTCACGTTGCTGATCGCCCAGGTAAGTCTGATCGGCGCCAATGCCATGGCCGGCCTGCTCAGTCATTTTCCCGAGACAGCCGGCACCGCCTCCGCCCTGGCGGGCACCTGCCGCTTCGGCCTTGGGGCCGTGGCCACCTTCGCGGTCAACGCCAGTCATGTGTCCTCGGCGCTGCCCATGGCAACGGTAATGACGCTCTGTACCTGGGTGGCGCTTGGCAGTTACTGGCTGCTGGTGCACCCAGCTCTGAAAAGGTCAGTCCAGATACCACAGTAAAAGCCGTTTTTTAATGAGGGCACAGATGATATAACTAGGGGCTGTCGCCCTCTGCGACCCGAAGACACTCTTTACTACAAGGATTTAACAAGACTATGTTTGAGAAGGTCACTGCTGCACCGGCCGACCCCATCCTGGGCCTGACCGATGCTTTCCGCAAAGATCCCCGTACCGACAAAATCAACCTGGGCGTGGGCATCTATAAAGACGAAGCCGGCCAGACTCCGGTACTGCGCTGCGTTAAAAAAGCCGAAGCCCGCCTGGTGCAAGAGCAAACCACCAAAAACTATCTCAGCATAGAAGGCATCGAGGCCTATGGCCGCGTGGTGCAACAACTGCTGTTCGGTGCAGACTCTTCCATTATTGCCAGCCAGCGTGCCCGCACCGCCCAGGCGCCGGGTGGCACAGGTGCCCTGCGCATTGCCGGTGAGTTTATCGCCCGCCAGCTCGAGACCAACACCATCTGGATCTCCAACCCCACCTGGGCCAACCACAGAGCCGTGTTTACCGCTGCCGGTCTGGAAGTGAAAGAGTACGGCTACTATAACGCCGATGCCAAGGATCTGGACTTTGACGCCATGCTGGCCGATCTGGCCCATGCCAAAGCGGGTGACGTGGTACTGCTGCACGGCTGCTGCCACAACCCGACCGGTATCGACCCTACCGAAGCCCAGTGGGAACAACTGGCCAAGCTGTCTGCCGAGAAAGGCTGGCTGCCGCTGTTCGACTTCGCCTACCAGGGTTTTGCCAAGGGAATCGAAGAAGACGCCTACGGCCTGCGGGTGTTTGCCGAGCACAATATCGAGCTTCTGATTGCCAGCTCCTTCTCCAAGAACTTCGGCCTGTACAACGAGCGCGTGGGTGCCTTCACCCTGGTTGCCAAAGACGTGGATACCGCCAACACCTCGTTCAGCCAGGTGAAAGGCATTATCCGCGCCAACTACTCCAACCCGCCCTCTCACGGTGCCAACGTCGTAGCCATCATCGCCAACGATCCCGAGCTGTATCAGGACTGGCTGGCAGAGCTGGCCGAAATGCGCGACCGCATTCAGGAAATGCGCACCCTGTTCGTAGAGAAGTTGTCCAGCCGCGGCGTGAACAAGGACTTCAGCTTTATTGCCCGTCAGAACGGCATGTTCTCTTTCTCCGGTCTGAACAAGGAGCAAGTTGCCCGCCTGAAGGACGAATTCGGCATCTACATCGTCGGCTCCGGCCGCATCAGCGTGGCCGGCATCACCAAGTCGAACATCGACGCCCTGTGTGACGCCCTGGCTGCCATTGTTTAATAGACCGATGGTTTGATAGCAAACGCAGACCCAAAGGCCCCGCATCGCGGGGCCTTTTTCGTTACGTTATCGTTGTGTAGCCATGCGCCACAAGTGACGGACGCCGCGATCCTTTGCTGGAGCAGGGTAGAAAACTGTCGTAGTATCAAGCACTCATTGGTAGCATTCTGGAGGCATTGTCCTCATTGGCCGAACCCTCATTGCCTGAAGAAAACAGTACCATATCGGCATCAGTCGCTCATCGACACGCTCGGCCCACCGTGTCGCGGCGGCGCTTGCGTGTCTGCCACGAATGCGACCTGCTACTGGCGTTACCTTCACTTAAATCGGGTGAAAAAGCCGATTGTCCGCGCTGCGGCCATACTCTGGTTCGCCGTCATGCCAATCCGGCCGAACGCAGCCTGGCCCTGGCCATTGCCACCCTGATCACCCTGGCGTTGTCGGTGGCCTTTCCCTTTATCAGCTTCGATATCAGCGGCATCGGCAACCGCATCGAGCTGACCGAAACCGCCTCGACCCTCATTGGCCAGCATCAGCCACTGGTGGCCCTCTGCGTGCTGCTGACGGTGATAGTGCTGCCTGCCATCTATCTGCTGAGTCTGTCCTGGCTGTGCCTGGGGCTTATCTTGCAACACCCCCTGCCCCGCAGCCGACAGCTGGCCCGCACCCTGCGCCATGTGACTCCCTGGATGATGGCGGATGTGTTCGTGATCGGCACCTTGGTCAGCCTTATCAAGATCATGGGCATGGCCCACGTCGAGCTGGGGCTGTCGTTCTGGTCCTTCTGTGCCTATGCGCTGCTGCTGCTGCTGACGACCCAGTCGGTGGACAGCGACTGGCTGTGGTTTTCGCTCGATAAAGAACCCCAGGCTCCCGCCGGTTCCAAAGTTGGCCTTGCCGCCGCCGAGCAGGGCCTCAGCGGTTGTCACACCTGCGGCCTGGTCAATCGTCTGCCGGAAAGCGGCAAGGGCCGCTGCCAGCGTTGCGACGAGCCGCTGCACCCTTATCACGCCGGTAATCAGGTAACCCTGGCCCTGCTGGCCGCCTCTGTGGTGATGTACCTGCCGGCCAACCTCTACCCCATCATGATCACCACCTCGCTCGGTGATACCACGCCTTCGACCATTATCGGTGGCGTGCTGCTGTTTCTCCAGGAGGGCGACTTTCCCATCGCCATGATCATCTTTGTCGCCAGCGTGCTGGTGCCGGTCAGCAAGATGCTGGCCTTGCTGTGGCTCTGTTATGTGGTACACCAGAAACAGCGGCCCCTGAGCCAGATGAGCCGTATTCGCCTCTATCGTATTACCGAATTTATCGGCCGCTGGTCCATGGTGGACGTGTTCGTGGTCGCCATTCTGGTGGCCCTGATCCGTAACGGCTCCATCATGTCCATCGAGCCCGGTGCCGGTGCCCTGGCCTTTACCGCCGTGGTATTGCTGACCATGCTGGCGGCCATGATGTTTGACCCGCGCAGCATCTGGCAGGGCGCCAGTCCATCTGAACACGCAGACTTATCTTCTACCGGACCTCAGCGTCCATCCAAGGAATCATCTCATGTCTGACCCGCAGCGCGCCGAACGACGGCCCCAGCGTTCCCTCTCTCCCATCTGGATTGTGCCTCTGGTGGCCCTGTTGATTGGCGCCTGGATGATTTACGATAACCTGAGCAAACTGGGCCCCTCTATCACCCTGATCATGGACAATGCCGAAGGCATAGAAGCCGGAAAAACCCTGATCAAGACCCGAAATGTGGAAGTGGGCCGGGTAGAAAAAGTCAGGCTGTCGGACGACCTTAATCATGCGGAAATCACCGCCCGCATGAGCCCTCAGGCAGAAGACATGCTCAACGAGGATACCCGGTTCTGGGTGGTCAAGCCCCGTATCGGCCGCGAGGGCGTCAGCGGCCTGGGCACAGTGCTGTCCGGTGCCTATATTCAGCTGTTGCCTGGAAGCAGCGAGATGTCGAAAGAAGTATTCGACGTGCTGGAACAGCCGCCGGTGGCCCCACCCGACGCCGAAGGTCTGCGCATAAACCTGATAAGCCAGGTGGGTAATTCCATTTCCACCGGCGATCCTGTGACCTATCAGGGGTATACGGTAGGCCGGGTAGAAGACAGCCATTTCGATCCGGACAAGCGGGAAATGCGACACCGGCTCTACATCCAGTCCCCCTACGAGGTACTGGTCACCAGCACCACTCGTTTCTGGACCGCCTCCGGCGTGGATGTGCGGCTGGACTCCGAAGGGTTCAAGGTGAACGTTGCCTCGTTGGAATCACTGATCGGTGGCGGCATCACCTTCGGCGTCCCCGAAAATGCCTCCATAGGCCGCCAGGCCAAGGAAGGCGCCAATTATGTGCTGTTCAACGATGAAGACAGCGCCAAGGAAGGCCGCTACGGCCAGTATCTGGAATATGTGATGCTGGTGGACGACACGGTACGCGGCCTGAGCCCCGGAGCCCCGGTGGAATATCGGGGGGTACGTATCGGTACCGTGGTCAGCGTGCCCTGGAACTTTACCGCACCCCAGCCCGACTCGCTCAGCCGCTTCGCCATTCCGGTGCTGATCCGCATCGAACCCCAACGCTTTGACGACACCGAGCAGGACGTGGACACAGAGCAGTGGCAACAGCGACTGGAACGCATGTTTGACCATGGTCTGCGCGCCTCACTCAAGGCCGGCAACCTGCTCACCGGCGCCCTGTTCGTGGATCTCAACTTCTACAAAGAGGCGGTGCCCTTCCAACGCATGACCTTTGTGGAAAAACAGGTGTTTCCCACCACCTCCGGCGGCTTCGCCCAGATTGAACAGAAGGTGTCCAACCTGCTGGACAAGCTGAACAACCTGCAGATTGAGCCGGTATTAAACACCCTCAACGAGACCCTGGCCAGCACCCAGAAAACCATGGACAAGGTCAACGGCATTGCCGCCTCGGTGGATGCGCTGCTGGCGGATCCGGCCACCAGCCAGCTGCCGGACAACGTGAACACGACCATGCGCCAGCTGCGTGATACCCTGCAGGGCTTTGCCCCCGACTCTCAGGGCTACAACGAGCTGACCCAGACCCTGTCGCGGCTGGAAAAACTGATGCGGGATCTGCAGCCGGTGGTCCGCACCCTGAGCGATCAGCCCAACGCCCTGATCTTTGACAAGAAACTCACCGAAGACCCACAACCGAGGGCCAGGAAATGATAACAACTCCCCGCACCCGGCCGGCATTACTGCCCGGCCTGGTACTCAGCCTGCTGCTGGGCCCCTTACTGCTTGGCCTGAGCGGATGCGCCGGCAGCGATCCCGCTCCGTCCAGCTACCTGCTGCCGTCCACTGCACCGACAAAGCAATACCCGCATACCCTGGCCATTAGCGTGGCCCCGGTCGGCATCGCCGGCCATCTGGACAGTGAGGGTATAGTGATGCAGTTAAACGACATCGAGGTGTATCAGGCGCGCCAGCACCTGTGGGCCGAAGATCTGGGCAAACAGCTGCAACAACAACTGCAGCAACGGCTGACGCTCAGCCTGCCCCGCTCGCAGGTGGTGGGTAAAGGCCAGCCGATGTTAGGCGGCGTGCCGGTAAGGGACATCAGAATTCAGGTGAGCCGCTTTCAGGGCCATCACGACGGCATGGCCCTGGCCGAGGGCCAATGGCAACTGCTGGATGGCAGCGGACGCCTGCTGAAACAGGCCGGTTTTCGGGTTGAACAGCCGCTGACCGACGACGGCTATCCGGCCCTGGTTCGCACCCTCGCCGCCGCCTGGGAGCAAGTGGCTGATCAACTGGCCGCAGAGTTGAGCCTGCAACCCTCTTTGTAAGCCCCACTTCAGTGGGGAAAACATGGCAACAGGCATCGCCCGGCTAAAGCCGAGCCCTGTTCGAGCCAGATGATGTTTAACCCGATTGGCAAGGCTCGCTTGCTAATCGGTATTCGGTTCACTCTTCGACTCCATCGCCTTGCCCTGTCGATTAAGCCAGGGCTCCAGGCCCTTGGCTTCGTCGATAAACAGCTGCAGATGGGGAAAGGGCATTTCGATGCCGGCGTCATCCAGTCCTTGTTTGATGCTCTCCAGCAACTCGCAGGAAATTCGCCCCTTCACTTCCACATCTTCCGCCCGTACCCAGACCTGAGCGCTCAGGTTCAACGATGAATCCGCCAGCTCGCGCAGCTGTACCCTGGGCTTCATCTGGTCGTTGGTGATCACCATGGGGTGGGCGCTCAACAGCGGCATGATCACCTCCCGCGCCCGCTCAACCGACTCTTTATAGGCAATGCCCAAGGGAATGCGAATACGGGTCGGCCCTTCGGCGCTGAAGTTAATGATGTCCGAGGTCGCCACGCTTTCGTTGGGGATCATGGTAAAAATGTTGTCCCGGGTGCGTAGCCAGGTGGTACGAAAGGCAATACGCACCACCCGGCCTTCTTCACCGTGGATCTGCACCCAGTCACCGATGCGAAAAGGCCGCTCGATAAGCAAGGTGATACCGGCAATAAAGTTAGCCAGCGTGGACTGGGCCGCAAAACCGACGGCGATACCCACAATACCCAGACCGGCGATAATAGAGAGCACATCGAAGCCGAACTGGGCCATGACGGTAATGGCGCCCAGGGCGATAAGAGAGACCGACAGGGTGTTCTTGCACAGCTGCTCCAGCGAAGAGTCGATATGATGCCGCGACAGGCTGGAGGTGAGACCGCGAGACAAGAGCAACCAGAGCACATAAAAGGCCAGCGCCATCAGTCCGGCCCGGGCCGCCCCCTTGAGCACACCATCGGGAGCACCGTATTGGGCCAGAATGGCCACTATGGCCGCCAGGCCCAACAGATAACGCAGCACGGTTCTGGCTGACATCAAGGGCCGGGTGCCATAGTTCGAGCGCCCCAGCACCAGCCTGAGCAGGCTGGCCAACAGCCAGTACACGGTGCCAAACAACACCAGAATCATCATCGAGACCAGCAGCTGACCCACCACGGCCACCGCCAGCTCTTGCCAGTTGAGCCCGCTCACCCCCAGAGCGTCGCTGGTATCGGTCAAGCTCGCCTGAAACTGTTCCCACAACAGGGTAATACTGGAATTAGCCATTATCACATCCTTGTATTCAGCTAAAAGTCTTACGTCGCCTGTCGCATAAAACTATAGCATCTCTAGCAAGGTCAATAACTTAAGAATATTTAAGACAAGCATGATCAACAGATTAAAGGGCACCAAGCCACGTCCTTGGCTGAGTGCAGGTACGTGGAAATCGTTGAAAGGATACAGCCTGTGTCCTGTCAGAACCCAGGCTGTCGTGTTACTTGAACTTGTCGGCGGCATCCTTGAAAGAGCCCTTGAGCGTGGTCCAGGCGCTTTCAAAGCCATGTTTTATCGACTCCCAGCTATCTTCGCTACTGTTGGACAACTCATCCAGTTTTCGCTCGCTTTGCTCAATTTTTGCGTCAAGAGCGTCGATGTGCCGGTTCAGTTCCAGCTGTTTATCGGCACTCGCTGCCGATGCCTGGGCCTTGAGCTTGTCCAGCTCAGCCTTCCATTCATCCAGTTTGGCCTGGGCCTTTTTCTGATACAGCTCTCTCTCATTCATGGGAACTCTCCTTATGCTGTGATTGAAAGCAGACCACCAAACAACGGGGCCATCAAGTGCCGGCACCGACAGATGCCGACCAGAAACACTTAGCCATAAGCGGCCATGATTTCAATAATGCGTTCAGTCGGTCGCCGCCAACCAGCGTTATTTTCTCAAGGTCGGATACCCTTCGGTGAAGACCCAGCCGGTGGCCTCTGCCGGTATGTGGCAAGTCTGACAGGTATCGGCAAAGCTCTTGGACACATTCTTCGAGGGATCTTTGGCCTCATACAACGCCCAGCCCCAGCCCTTGCCCCAATGGGGGCCATCGAAACGGCCTTTATCGTCTTTGACCATTACGAACCAAACCCCTTTATCGCCAGCCCACTGCGCATGGCCCGTGGTCTTGGTGCCCGACTCGATACCGCGAATTTCCTTGATTAACAGGGTACCGTCGGGGAATTTCCCTGTTTCTCTATAGCCCTCTACCGCCTCAGGCTGAGTGTAGACATCATGAAAGCCATGACCGGGAGCCTTGTCATCCGCCACTATCCAAGAGCCCAGGTGGGTCCAACTGACACGGGCATCACCGGGCAGAGATATCTCACCCTTAGGGCTCACATGGCGGCTATAGGTGTCTTCGGCGATATCGGCCGCCATGGCGGATAATGGTCCTACCATCACAGCAACCAGCAAGGTACCTGGAATTATATTGTTCATCATTCAGCTCCTGCCTTCAGTTAGCACTTGTCGTTGAATAATGGCCGCTCCCTCCCGCAAACGACACCAGCACGCTTGCCCTATCCAGGAAGGCCAACTTCAATAATAAGCATGGACGATAAAAACAAGACGGGTGGTATCTTATCGTCCATCTTTAATACCCTATGGTATCAATATGGACAGACTCGCAGCACTGCTCCGGCATTTTCATCTTGATGCCCGTGTATTCAACACCGGCCGGCTCTGTGATGCCGGGTAGCGAGGGGGCCGTCAGGCCGGTCTGGCCGACCCACGGCTGGCACAGGCATTGAACGCCATCCACGAACAGCCCTCGACTAACTGGACTCTGGTGACTCTGGCGGCAAAGGCCGGCATGTCCCGCGCCCGCTTTGCCGAGGCCTTTCGCAATACCCTGGGGCAGACGCCCAACCGCTGGCTGAAACAATGGCTAACACCCATGTCTGAATAAGATAATTTTTCCGCTGGCAACAGGCGGAGCGATGAAGACAACAGGAATAATTCAGCCTGTTAATTGACATATCGCTCCCGCCTGCCTACATCTATGTGGTGTTTGCAATGAGGCAATGGCACTGAGATAGATAGTCTATAATCAGATATGGCAACTCGGATTGTTTGATATGCGATGCTCTGTTTTTAATTGTGTTCAGGATAAAACTCAAACCCGATTGAATAGAAACAGAGTCCTGCTTATCCCCTGAATAAGGATTACCAATGCCAATATTAAGCGTTATATAAATTTTTGGTTAAACGAATAAAATTAAACACTTGGCCGTCAACAAGCGAGTGTATTAGGATAGAGAGCAAGTCTGCCAGTACATTGCAGATTTATAGAAAATAGTGATAAGTCTCAACTGAGACTAAATAAAGGTCGCTGTAAACGAGGTAAACAACAGACAGCTTCCGGACTGTTTTCGTGCTTGGTAGTGTTTTGATGATTAGTCCAGACAAGGAGTTCTTCATGAATACGATCAAGAAGTTTTCACTCGCACTATGCGCCAGCGCCATCATGATTCCCGCCTACAGCCAAGCTCAGGGTATGTCGTCCCATGACTTCGGACCGCATACAGGCGACCGGGAGTTCTCACTGTCCGGTACCGGTACCAGTAACAAGGATTTCGACAACAGCAGCTTTGGGGTATCGGCGGATCTCGGCTGGTATTTGTCTGACAGAACAGTCGCCGGGGTACGCCAGAGCATACAGTACGCCGACATCACGGGCGAGGATCTGACCGATGACTTCTGGAACGGCAGCACCCGCGGCTATATCGATTATCACTTCGGCACGCAGGCAGCCCGTCCCTTTGTTGGCGCCTCACTCGGTGCCATCTACGGTGACGGTGTAAAAGACACCGGTACCGCAGGCCTGGAGGCTGGTCTTAAATACTACGTACTCAGCTCTACCTACATACTGGCGCGCGCCGAATACCAGTTCCTGTTCGACAGCGGCAGCAGTGCAAGCGACAACTTTGACGACGGTGCCTGGGCCTACGTGTTCGGTATCGGCTTCAACTACTAACACCCCGCCGACAAAAGCCAGCCGCCAAGGCTGGCTTTTTCATGGTCGCTCAGCTCACCGCCAGCTCCTGTATCCGCCGGGCGCAATTGGCCAGAATATTCCTCTTTTGCTCATCCGATTTGTCACCCCAACCGATAATTTCCGTAATACTGCGATAACAGCCTCGGCACACTTCCTCTTCGTCGAGCTTGCACTGCCTGATGCAGGGGCTGGGCACCCTCTCATGTTTATCTGTTGTCATCTGTATCCTTGTTAACGAATTAGCGGGCAAGCCAGGCTTGGGCTTCCGACTCCTGCGCCGGCTCGAACGCCTTGATATCGAGCCCGGGGATCAGGGCGCCTTCCAGTTTGCTGGCCGTTCTGACCCAGCCTTGCTCGGCAATCACCGCCACCTTGTCAAACCGCCGGATCATCCTGAACAGCTCCGGGAGGCGAGAAAGCTCCACGCCAATGGCTCCCAGTGTCGGCCAGTCGAACTCGCCAATGCGATACAGCATTCTGCCGTTATTCATGCTTTCGCTTTTCTTTACCAACTCGTCCAGCATGGCCTTCATGTCATCACTGTCGAGTTGACCGCTGAATTCGATATCCAGCCGGTTTGCACCCTTAAGCGTTATGTTGAACATACACCCTCCCGGTTTGTGTAATCTGGTGCCCTGTCTTTAACTTTACATTATTTTCAGATCACTTCGCGTTCACACCGCCGTTTTCCATACCCAAGGTTTTCCAGGCCGTAGTTTTCCATTCAATCAAAGCACTGGCTACAGTTGAAAGAGTCCCGGCGTAAACCGTCGACAACACTCAAGGAGACATCATGAGTTCAGCCAACACCCACCCGGTATGGTACCTCAATACCCCCAAGCCGGGCCGCCTGGCCCTGACCCCCTGCCCCGGCACCAAAACCGTCTCTCTGGTCGACAGCCTGAAACAGCTGAGCAACAACGGGGCCGGCGCCGTGATCAGCCTGACCACGGCGGCCGAGCTGGCAGAAAAAAACCTCACTCAGTTGCCCGAGCTGGTCACCGCCCTGGGAATGCGCTGGCTGCACCTGCCCGTTCATGAAGACGAGGTGCCGGATCTGGTCTGCGAAGACAAATGGCAAGCCAATCAGGTGGCCATGCTAACCCAGCTGGCCCACGGCAAAGACGTGGTGATCCACTGCATAACTGGCTCGGGCCGCACCGGCCTGATTGCCTATCGGCTATTGAGAGCACTGGGGGTCGAGCCCCAACAGGCGCGAGAACAGATCAAGGCGGTGCGACCCAACGCCTTTACCCTGCCCGAGCAGGACGACTATATAAAAAGACTGGGCTAACGGCTCGGCGCCATAAGATCATGGCATAGTGGCTGCCAATCTCGCTTCGCTTGTGAATTTGCGCCGTATAAGCCGTATAAATAGGCGCCTACGGAATTGATAGTGGCCATGAACTGGCCACTTCAGGAGAAGGAGCACAACAAGGCCTTCCACCCTTTGTGCTATTACATGGATCCGGATACCCGGTGTTAGTGCGCGCTGGCCACCACATGGAAGTAGTAGATCATGGCCACGGCAATGGCATACACAGACCAGTGATCCTCGCGCCAGCGACCGGTAGCCAGCTTGAGGAAGGCATAAACCACCATGGCGGCGGCGATGCCGTTACCGGAGTTGAAGCTGAAAATGGTCATTGCCACACAAAAGAAAGCCGGCAGATACTCGGTGATGTCGTCGTAATTCACCTTCTTCATCGACGCCATCATGGAGATGCCGATGAAGATCAGTGCCGGTGCCGTGGCCACAGTGGGGATCATAGAAGCCAGCGGCGACAAAAACAGCATCAGCGCAAAGCCCAGCGCCGCCACCACGGCGGTCAGGCCGGTACGGCCCCCCGCCTCAACCCCCGCGGAGCTTTCCAGATAGGTAGTCAGTACCGGGCAGGAAAACAGCGCGCCAAAGGTGGTGGCGCTGGAGTCCACATGAAAATTCTTCTCGATGCCCGGCAGGTTGCCCTTGTCATCCAGGTAACCGGCACGACCGCCCACCCCCAGCAGGGTGCCCAGAGTCGAGAAGAAATCCGGAATAAAGAACGCCAGCAGAAACGGCAGGTACTTCACATCCAGCGCGCCCATGATGTCCAGCTCGAACACCATGCCGTCCATGGACCCCGGCATCGCAAACAGCGACTCGGGCACCTTGGTGACGCCCAGCGGAATGCCGATGGCGGTCACCAGCAGAATGGCGAGGATGATGCCGCCTTTCACCCGACGGGCGGTAAACAGCATGATCAGAAACAGCCCCACCATGGCCAGCATAGGGCCCATGGCGTTGAGATCGCCAAACACCAGCACGTTCTTCTTGGCGTTGGCTACCACTATGCCCGCCTGCTTGAAGCCGAGCAGGGCGATAAACAGGCCGATACCCACCCCCACAGACACCTTCACGCTCTGGGGAATGACCCGCACGATAAAGTCGCGAATGCCGAGAAAGGACACCAGCATGAACAGCACGCCGCTGATAAAGACGATGCCCGAAGCAATGCTCAGGGGCACGCCGTCACCCAGCAAGGTGTAAGAGAAAATGGCGGCACTACCCAGCCCCGGGCCAAGCACGAAGGGCCGGTTGGTATAGAGGCCCATGGCCAAGGTGGTGAGCACCGTCATCACCAGGGTGACAGTCAGCGCCGCCGAGAACGGCAGGCCGCCCTTGCTCAGCATGCCGGGAATGACCGCCACTATATAGACCATGGTGGCGAAGGTCGTCAGCCCGGCAATCAACTCCGTGCGTACATTGGTGCCATTTTCCGGCAGTTTGAACAAACGATTCAACAGATTCAACATGGGGGGAGTTTTTCCTGTTTGGGGTCAGGTTGCAGTACGAGGTAACCGATAGCGGACATGCCGCTGCGGCGGGATCACCGGCTCGGCCGCCAGAGCGGCGCGCAGGCGGTCGAATTCGTCGGGCCAGTCGTTGCGCCAGCGGGCTTTCAGGGTCTCTGGCGCCCAACTGGCCTCAATGCCGTTCAGCATGCACTGGCGAATACCGTCCAGATCGAAGCCGAACTCTTCCACCATCACCCGGTACAGCTCGGCGCCATTGGTGTTGTGCATGTGCCAGTCATCGGTGCAGGGCACTATGTTCAGGCCCAGCTCGGCCATCTTGCGGATGGGATGCCGCTGCCGCCAGATATCTGTCTCCGGCCACTGGCTCAGATAATAGGTATTGGACGGGATCACGGTGAACGGCACCCCCTCGCGGGCACAACGAGCGGCCAGCTCGGGATTGTCGATGACAGTGTAACCGTGATCAATACGATCCAGGCCAATCAGATCCAGGCCGGTTTCCACATTGCGCCAGTGCAGGCCGAACTCGGAGCAATGCCCGGTCAGCCGATAGCCGTGGGCCCTGGCCAGGCGATAGGCTTTCCAGAATCCTTCCACCGGCGCCAGCTGTTCCTTGTAGTCGATGCCGATGCCCAGCACATAGGGATGGGGGTGCGCTATCATGGCCTCAACCATGGCCACCGCCTCTTCCGGTGATTTTTCCCGGTTGATGGAGGGGATCAGCCGCATCACCAGACCCAGCTCCCGCTCCACATCGTCACAGGCCCGGATCAGCGCCCCGTTGGCGGCCTGATAAGACATGCACACATCACTCGGATTCCAGAAGGTTTCAATATAGCGAATGCCGGTGGCGTGGGCGTCTTCTGCCACTTCACGGGCTACCCGGTAGTAGTCTTGTGGGCTGCGCATCAGGGTATAGAGAAAATTCAGGGCCGCAATGCCACCCCGGCGTTCGCCATTGGCGCTCTGGTAGGCCCGGTAATAGCTTTTGGCCTCGGCCTCCGGCAGCGCCACGCCATAATGGCGGGCCAGATCCTGCATGGTAGACAGCCGCACGCCGCCCAACAGGTGGTAATGAATGTCCACCTTGGGAAAACGATGCAAAAATTCGGTAAAGGGCAAACGGGAACTCACTGCCACCTCTCTTGATGAAAACGATGCGGGGGCGGATTATCTCTGTTACGGCAGCCGGCAGGAAATGCCGAAACTGATATGCCTGTGCCGGATCGGCACCGTTATTCGGCGGGGGGGTGGCGAGGCTGTAGCAGCTGCCAGCCGGACGCCAGTCGCTGGCTTAGCGTCTGCCAGAGTCGTTCGGCCGCCGGGCTCAGGGTTGCCTCATGACGGTAGAGGCGGATTTGATAGGGAATACGCAAGCTGTCCGGATTCAGCGGCACCAGGGTGCCCCGGCTCAGCTCGTCGCCAATCAGACAGTCGGGCAGCCAGGCCACCCCCTTGCCGCGCAGCGCCATGTCTTTGTGCAGCTGGCACATGGAGGTTTCGAACACTGGCTGCAACTGGCTCAACGCCGGAACCGGCATCTGACGCTCAATCAGTTTGGCGCTGAAAGAATCCGCGCTGTAGCGTAGATAAGGAAGGGTGTCGGCCTCGGGCGTGAACAAGGGTTGGCCCTGCTCATCGGTGCCGCCGACCAGCAGGAAGTCTCCCTGCCCCAGACAGAAGTTGAGAAAGGGCGGCTGCATCAGAGAGAGAATATCGAAGGACAGCAGCAGATCGCACTCCCCTTCGGTGAGCGCCTCCACCGCAAAATCCACCCGCAGAATATCGATGGCAGAGGCCGACTCTTCCACCAGCTCGAGCAAGTCCAGCAAGGTGGGCGTGGTGAGGGAATGGGGCGCGGCCACCCGCACCGGCTTGAAGCTGGCCCTGGGCGTCTGCTGCAAACGTGCCAGACCCTCGCTCATCTGCTCGGTCAGGTTGCGGGCCAGGGTACGAAACTGGCGCCCGGCCGGCGTCAGGCTCAGCGGATGGGTGCTTCTGTCTACCAGTTGCTGGCCCACCGCCGCTTCCAGCGCCCGGATATGGCGGCCAAAAGCAGGCTGGGTAATATGACGAGCCTCGGCGGCACGAGAGAAATTGCGCAGCTCGCACAGCACCAGATAATCCTCCAGCCATTTGATGTCCATCTTGTTCCTCGCCTCATCGCAACCAGGCCATATTACCCCAGAACCGCGCCCTTATGCCCTGTTTAGCGCAACAAGATGGCACCCCATTTGACTGCTCATCATGATAAAGTCCCGGCATATCATCCTCTTGTGTCGGCCCATAGCGCCGGCCCCATCAAGGAAAATCATGACCAGAAAAACCCTGATGTCCTGGAGCAGCGGCAAAGACAGCGCCTGGGCCCTGCACACACTGCAGCAAGATCCCGAATTCGAAGTGGTGGGTCTGTTCACCACTGTCAACGAGGAATTCCAGAGGGTCGCCATGCACGGCGTGCGGGCCGAGCTGCTGCACCGACAGGCAGACAGCATAGGCCTGCCGCTGGAGATCATCTATATCCCCTTCCCCTGCAGCAACGAGCAATATGCGGCGCGCATGGCCGCCTTTGTGGATAGCGCCAAAGCCCGGGGCATCGCCTGCTTCGGTTTTGGCGACCTGTTGCTGGAAGACGTACGCCAGTACCGGGAGCAACAGCTGCTCGGCACCGGCATAGAAGCGGTGTTCCCCATCTGGGGCACGACCACCGATACCCTGCCCGGCAAAATGTTTGCCAGCGGCCTGCGCACCGTTATTACCTGCCTCGATCCGAAAAAAGTCCCCGAGCACCTTGCCGGCCAGGAACTGAGCCCGGCCCTGCTGGCCGAACTGCCCGAGGGCACCGACCACTGCGGCGAAAACGGCGAGTTTCACAGCTTTGCATTCGACGGCCCCATGTTCCGGCACAAAATCGATATCCGCATCGGCGACATAGTCCACCGCGACGGCTATGTATTTACGGACGTGCTGCCGGTGCACGGCTAAACGCAACGGCCCGACGGCGCCGCTGCCGGCCCGCATAAACAGTCCTTCTTGCTCGTCGGCCTCACGCTCCTTGCCCTAAACTGAATAGGATGCCACCGGAATTCATCCGGTGCGCACCGTGCCTACAGGGAGTAAATTGACATGAAACGTCAGCAACTATTCATTATTTCGCTTGTGGCCCTTGGGCTAAGTGGCTGTGATCAAAGCTCTAAAGGCTTCAGTCTGCCGCCTGGAGATATCGCGCAGGGGGAGCTGGTATTTAAGGATATGCAGTGCCTGAGCTGCCATACCATGGAAGGTTATGAACGACCAGAGGGGGATTGGGAATTGTCTGTTGCCTTGGGTGGCAAGGGGACGAGCCTGAAAACCTACGGCGAGCTGGTCACCTCGGTGATCAACCCTTCACATCGACTGGCAAAAGTCGATGACATGTCGGCGATTCAGGTTGACGGAAAATCGGTCATGCCGGTCTACAACAATCTCATGAGCGTATCCGAACTCGTTGATCTGGTGACCTTTCTGGAATCGAAATACGAGCTAGTGGCTTACGAACCAACCAATTACAGCATTCATCATTGATTGACAGGGTCTGTTGATCCTAGAAACGGCCCGACTGAAAAAGCCGGATCCGTATCTGTTTTTCAATTTCGATAACCGCAAATAACGCCATACCCGTGCCGAGGATCAGCATGCCGTCCGGCAAGGGGATGGCTTGCGTGGCGAACACCGATTGCAGGGGGGGCAGATAGGTCACGGCGAACTGGCCAGCGGTGACTACCAGCACCGCCCACCATATGGCTTTGGTGCCGCGTATGGCCTGCCACGTCACGGATGTGCCATACATGTTGCGGATAAAAAACAGGTGAAATATTTCCATCACCACCAGCGTATTCATCACCATGGTACGGGCCAGTTCCTGCGAATAGGCCTGCTCGAGCGCATAGGCATAAATTCCGAACACGCCGCCCAGAAACAGGGCCGCCACCAGCACTATGTGCCACACCAGGGTGCCCGTCAGCAGCGGCTGGTCGCGTGGGCGCGGTGGCCGGTGCATGGTGTTTTCTTCAGTCGGCTCGAAGGCCAGGGCGATACCCAACGAGACGGCGGTGATCATGTTGACCCACAAAATCTGGATTGGCGTGATCGGCAGCGCCATGCCGAGCATGAGCGCCACCATAATGGTCGAGGCTTCACCCGCGTTGGTTGGCAGCGTCCAGCTGATCACCTTCTTGATGTTGTCATACACGGTTCGGCCCTCGCGTACGGCGGCGACAATAGAGGCAAAGTTGTCATCCGCCAGCACCAGCTCGGCGGCTTCCTTGGCCGCTTCGCTGCCTTTCATGCCCATCGCAATACCCACTTCGGCGCGCTTGAGGGCCGGCGTGTCATTGACACCATCGCCGGTCATCGCCACCGTAACGCCGTGCGCCTGCATCGCCATCACCAGGCGCAACTTGTGCTCTGGGCTGGTTCGGGCAAAGACATCTGTGTTCATCACGGCCTCCCCCAGCGCCGCATCATCAAGCTGGTCCAGCTCGGCACCGGTCAGCACGCTTGCACAATTTTGCAGGCCAATCTGCCCCGCAATGGCCATCGCAGTTGCCGCGTGATCACCTGTGATCATCTTTACCCGAATGCCTGCCGCCTGGCACTGTGCCACCGCCGCCATCGCTTCCGGCCTCGGCGGATCGATAAACCCGACCAGGCCGAGCAGGATCAGGGAGCCCGCCAGGTCGCACTGCTCAAGCACCGTATGTTCGGGCGGCACTGGCACCACAGCCAGGGCAAGCACGCGCTGGCCCTCGGCCGCAATCTTGTCAGCCTGCTGCCGCCAGTCGCCTTCGTTCAATGGAGCCATGCCGCCCACGGCGCTACGCTGTGCCCTGCACATCGTAATAATCTGTTCCGGAGCGCCCTTGATGGCGATAAAGGCGTGGTTTTCATGATCATGATGCAGGGTAGCCATGAACTTGTGCCGGGCATCGAAGGGAATGACATCGGTTCGCGTCCAGAGCCGGCGCTCGTCGTCACCGGATATTCCGGCCTTTCCGGAGAGCGCCAGCAGGGCCCCTTCCATCGGGTCGCCTTCAACGGTCCACGTATCCTGGTGTCCTTTAAGCTCGGTATCATTACAGAGGGCGGCCACCCGGCCCAGCTCCGTCAATGACGGATGTTCCGGCACCGAGATGGCGCGGCCCGACACCTTTATCTCGCCCCGCGGTTCATAGCCCGTATCCTCGATGGTGTAGCACTGCCCGTCCATGACCACAGACACCACACTCATTTCATTACGGGTGAGGGTGCCGGTCTTGTCGGTACAGATAACCGAGACCGCCCCGAGCGTTTCGATGGCCGGCAAACGGCGGACGATGGCATTGCGCCGCGCCATGGCCTGTACCCCTACCGCCTGCGTGATGGTCAGCACCGCCGGCAAGCCTTCCGGTATGGCGGCCACAGACAAGCCCACCACCGCCATGAACAGCTCGGTCACATCGTGATGCTGTACCAGGTAGCCATAGGCGAAAATCAGTACGGCAATGGCCAGAATGAAGAGGGTAAGCCACCTGGCGAACACCGCCATTTGCTCGACCAGTGGCGTGGTCAGGGTTTTAACCTCGGCAAGCAGGCCGCTGATACGCCCAATCTCGGTCACAGCCCCCGTCGCCACCACCACCCCCGAGCCCTGGCCGCTGGTCACCGTGGTGCCGCTGAAGGCCAGACAAGTGCGGTCGCCCAGAGCCGCGGCGGACGCGACCGGCCGGGTTTGCTTTTCCACCGCGACCGACTCCCCCGTAAGAATGGCTTCCTGAATATGCAAGCCATGGGCCTTGAGCAGCCGGAGATCGGCGGGTACCTTGTCTCCGGCCTCCAGCAACACGATATCGCCGGGCACCAGCTGTTCGCCTGCCACCGTGTGCCGTTGGCCATCGCGCAGCACGGCCGCCCGCGGCGCCAGCATCTGCCGGATGGCATCCATCGCCTTTTCCGCCTTGCCCTCCTGGAGCAAACCGATAATGGCGTTGACGATCACCACCGCCAAAATCACGGACATGTCCACCCAGTGTGCGAGCAGACCGGTAATGAGGGCTGCCCCCAGCAGGACGTAGATAAGAATATTGTGGAAGTGGATCAGAAAGCGCCGCAGCAGACTGCGCTTGGGCGGTGGAGGTAGCCGGTTGGGGCCGTGCATGTCGAGCCGCGCCAATGCCTCGTTGGCGCTCAGCCCCGTTGGTGCCGCCTCCAGAACAGAGAGCGCCTTTTCCTGTGACAACTCATGCCAATTATGTTGACTGCTCATGTGCATCCCGGCCCGGCTTCGGTTGTATGAATTCTAACACCGGGCACGGAAGTCATGGGATCAGGCATTACATTTAGCGCGATATCGGCTTGTTACCTGCCGCTACAAGGGCTTAGCCGTTATCCAGCTCAATGTCGTTAAGCTCACACCATTCCCTGAGTGCCGTCTCGGTGGCCTGCGCCTCGTACTGATACCATTGGTCGAGCATGTTGCGACGTTCCAGCAGCGACTTGAAGCGACCATAGGCGCCTCTGCTCCGGAATATGTCTTCGACCTTTTCGGCATCACCCGGCAGATAATTCCAGGCAAAACGCTCGGCCAACCGTCGGCCCAGATCCAGATCCCGCTTGTCCGGCAGGCACAGATAACGGTCGGAGCCCAGATCGTCCGGCATGGGCTCGTCACAATAGGTCGAGTCGATATAGACCTGTCCCGTTTCCTTGCAAATATACGTATCGGCTTCCCCCATGGGAGCGCCGCCAATCATTTCGAATGCGTCCAGAATATCGGTGAATTTCATTAAAAAGCCGCCTTTCTTCCTATCTTGTTACGTTATGAATCGGCCTGCCGCCTGAAACACAACCTGAGGCCCACCAGTGCCATGGCCAGCAGCAAGGCCAGGCCCAGCATGCCCAGCCATCGATTGAGCGGCCCCAGCGGCAGCCATTGCAGATAATGCACCCGATACAGGCCGTTGATAAGCCGGGTATCCGCGCCCTGCTGGTGCAGAGAAAGTGTATCCCAGTTCAGGCCTATGCCCACCCCCGTACTGGTCAGCGCTTGGGTACCGGCAAGGGTTTCAATCTCGCCGTAACGGGCCGGATTGGCCGCCATGGCATCTTGCAGCAGCAAACGCAGCTGCACCTCGTCCGGCAGCACAAAGGGCGCCTGACTGCCCGGTTGCAGATGCAGCGACCGGCCTTGGCTTTTCACCAGCAAGTGCTCGCCCAGCACGGTTCTGACCAAGCGCACCTGCTGCCAGTCTGTCTTTGGGCTTACCAGCGCCGTCTGTTGCAACGGGTAGGTTTTGACCGCCAGTTGTTCATAGGCGCCCTCATAACCGGGCTTGATAAAAAACACCATGCCGGTGATCGCCCAGCCGAGCAGCGGCAGCAACAGAAGCAGCCCCAGCAGCCGATGAATTCGTCTTGTTTTGCTCATTCCGGCTCTCTTGCGATTATATTTTGATTTCATTTATGAAGGGCCAGCGATGCCGTTCCCGCCCCTTGCAATGCTTTTTACCACTGTGCGGTCGGACCGCCACAATTTATCATCTGATAAGATGCCTTCGCGATATATCCATCAGACGGTTCACGCCGGAGGCATAAAAACTCCATGACAAGCTCGATAACCCGAGTCGCTGACCATCACAAGGCCTGGCTGGTCCCGCTGCTGTGCCTGTTGTTTGGCGGCGCACTACTGGGGCTTTCTACCAACCTGGCCAAACTGGCGGGTTAAACCAACGTAACATTCAGTCTGTACACTCTGTAGCCTCATAATTATCTCGCGCCTCAATCACCAGTTTGACCGCCTGCTCAATTAACAAGCTGGCAGGCGCATTAATATACGAGACCGTAAATCGCAGTGGGCTGGGCTGCCAATCGGCCTCCAGCAGCACCAATCTGCCACTGTCCAGCTGTTCGCCTATGACCTCTCTGGGGAGTGACGCGATCCCGACACCGTTTTCTACCAGTCGAACACTGGCAGAAAGCGAACTGGCAGAATAAAAACACACCGCCAGACCTTCCCGCTGCTTAAAATGCCGGGAAATCTCATGATAGGGTGCCGTATTGCGGGCATAGGTGATGATTGGCCATTGAGCGAAGTCCTCCTGCTGCGCTTTACCCTCGTTAAGCAAGTCTCGGCGGGCGACCCAACAGAGCGGATACTCACAAATCACCCGATTAATCACCGAAGGCTCGGAAATCGGCCCCATCAACAGCGCGATATCGACATTTCGAGCCAGCAACTCTTTGCGCAGATTCACAGTGGCATCGACAATCAGCTCTACCTCTACATTCGGCAATTGCTGATGAATCAGCTTCAGATAATCCGGCAGCCAGGTATGCACCAGCGTTTCAGACACCCCGATACGCACCACTCCGGATAGCGCCTTGGAGGCATCCGCTTTATATTGCAGCTGCTCGGTATTGGCGAGGATTTTTTCCGCCAACGGCAGCAGTTCCCGCCCCTTTGCCGTAAGCGACACCACTCCCCCTTCGCGATAAAACAACGTCGTGTTCAATGCTTGCTCCAGATTGGCTATCCGTGTCGAAATCGCTGGCTGTGTGGTACACAAGTGCTCTGCCGCTTTACGAAAACTGCCCAGGTTTGCAATCCATATAAACGTTTCCAACTGCTTGAAATTCAACATGCCCACGCCTCCTTGTGTGGTAGATCCCTATATGAAACAAGAAAATACAGGATAAAAGACTTCGAGATAAATTTTTTTTATCGGATAAGCTATAAAATCACGAATAGACATTATCTCAGGAAGCCGTATTGTTACCAATTATTAACTCAGTAATTGCCAAGGAGTGGTGTGATGTTAACCTCCGGTGAACAGCCATCTGTCGAACAGCTTACCCTGTCTGCCCTTCGCGAAAAAATTCGCACCAATGCCTATACCGGCTCCACCAGCGGGCTGGCGCCAGGCTATCTGCAAGCCAACCTGGTCATGCTACCGGCCGACTGGGCCAATGATTTTCTGCTGTTTTGCCAGAAGAACCCGGTCGCCTGTCCACTGCTCGGCGTAACCGAGCCAGGTAGCCCCTTCCTTGCCGAACTCGGTACCGACATAGATATCAGTCGCGATGTACCGGAATACCAGGTGTTCTATGACGGCAGATTCGAAACCTCCGTGTCTGACCTGAGCGAACACTGGCGCGATGATCTGGTGATCTTCGTACTGGGTTGTTCTTTCTCGTTCGAAGAAGCGCTTATGCAGTCTGGCCTTACCGTCCGGAACATCGAGCAAGGGCGTAACGTGTCCATGTATGACACCCAAATTGCCTGCCAGCCTGCGGGGCGCTTTTCGGGCAACATGGTGGTATCCATGCGCCCGTTCACGCCTAAAGATGCCATTCGTGCCATTCAAATCACCAGCCGTTACCCGAAAGCACACGGGGCGCCCGTTCACTTTGGCTTTCCGGATGCTATCGGGATCAGCGATATCCACTCACCAGACTATGGTGAGGCCGTCGATATTCAAGAAGGTGAAGTACCGGTTTTCTGGGCGTGCGGCGTAACCCCCCAGAACGTCATCCGTCAGAGCAAACCGCCAGTCTGCATCACCCACGCACCGGGCAAGATGCTGATTACCGACTTACTGAACAATGCGCTGTCAGTGTTGTAAACCCGGAGGAGACGTCATGAAAATCAATTGTGATATGGGGGAAAGTTACGGTATCTGGCAAATGGGCAGTGATGAACAAGTCATGCCTTATCTGGACATGGCCAACATAGCGTGCGGTATGCATGCCTCCGACCCCACCGTCATGCTGAACACAGTCCGACTGGCAAAACAGCATCGGGTGAGTATCGGTGCTCACCCTGGCTACGCAGACTTGCAAGGCTTTGGCCGCCGTAATATCGCCATGAGCAAGGATGAACTGGCTGCCCTGTTCATCTACCAGATTGGCGCGCTGGCTGCCATTTGCACGAGCGAGTCAGTCCCGCTCGATTACGTTAAGCCACACGGCGCACTGTACAACACCATGATGAAAGACGATGAAGTCTTCATTACCCTGCTTGAAGCACTGAAACGTGTTGACCCAACCTTGCCTCTGGTCGTGATGGCGGTGCCCAATCATCAAAAATATCAGGCACTGGCTAATGAACATGGCATTACCTTGTGGTTCGAAGCCTTTGTTGATCGAGCCTATGATCAGGATGGTCGTCTGGTTCCGCGCAATGTACCCGGTTCAAGCCATCACGAGCTGGAGCAAATCCGCCAGCAAGCCCGTCAGATGATCGAAGAAGGCACCATCACCACGCTCGATGGTCAAACCATTTTCGTGCATGCCGACACCCTGTGCATTCATGGTGATGGTCCACAAGCACTGCCAACGGCAACACTGTTGCGTGAACTGCTACCAAGAAGTGCTTTTGGTGACAAAGCGGCAGCCGGTAAAGCCGGAGGTAATCAATGAGAATTACCCCAGTCAATGAAAATACGGTGATGGTCTATTTTGCCGATCGCACCAGTCCGGAAACAGCCGATAACATAGCGGCGATATGTCCCCTGTTAAGAGCGGAACTCGGTCAATATCTCATTGATATTATTCCTTCGTACACCTCTATTCTGGTGACCTTTGATCTGATTGCTATTGGCCTGCGGGATTTCAGCCGAATGCTCAAGCGGGTGCTGGCACACGCCGAACAGATGCAGCATCAGGCGGGCCTGAGCCCCATGATTGAGCTGCCGGTCTATTACGGGCCCGAAGTCTCACTGGATGCCGAAGAAATCAGCCGGCATACCGGCCTGGATTTCAAGCAGATAATCGAGATCCATGCCAGCACGGTTTACCGCGTTTATGCCATCGGTTTTGCGCCGGGTTTTGCCTATCTTGGTAACACCGATTCGCGCATTCAAATTCCACGCAAACAGACCCCAAGAGCCAAGGTGCCCAAAGGCAGCCTGGCCCTGGCCGATCAGCAAACCGCCATTTATCCCAAGTCCTCACCCGGTGGCTGGCAGATCATTGGCCGTACGCCGGTGGATCTTATCGACTTCGAGCGCGACAACCTGACCATGTTCGAGATGGGCGCCAGGGTAAAATTCAATCCAATTTCCCGAGAAGAGTTTTTAGCGCTGGGCGGTGTCATTGAAACCGATGAGTACGCCCGAGTATCCGACGCAGCTGCCACTATGCCAGTACGGGAGGTCGCATGACGTTACGTATTTTAACACCCGGTCCACTGAGCCTGATACAGGATTTAGGTCGCCATGGTCATCAGCATATTGGTGTCAGCCCGGGCGGCCCTATGGATGAACACGCCTTTTTATGGGCAAACCGGCTGCTGGGCAACCCGCTTAATGCCCCGCAGATTGAAATTGCGATCGGGCAATTCAGCTGCCAGTTCCATGCCGATACCACTATCGCCCTGACCGGGGCAGACATGAATGCGACCTTGAATGGCCAGACGGTTACCGTGTGGCACAGCCTGCGTATTCGAGCCGGTGATCAACTGTCACTAAACGGTGCTCGTCGCGGTATCCGTACTTATCTGGCCGTCAAGGACGGGTTCAAGGTAACAGATATACTCGGCAGCTGTGCCACCGTTATGCGCGATAGTCTGGGTGGCGCAGGCGGTCAGGGTGACAAATTAGCGGCTCAGGATCTGCTGCGTTATAACGTCACCTCGCCCATACCAACACGTCAGGTGCCACTGCAGTTCATACCCGAATACGGACAGGACATCATCTTGAGTGTGATCCCGGGCTACCAGTATGACAGGTTCGACAAAGCAGAACGCGAGCGCTTTTTCAGCAGTGAATATACCGTCACGCCGCAGATGGACCGAATGGGTTACCGCCTGTCAGGCGCTGCAATTCAATGCCAGACCAGCAGCCTTATCTCGGAAGGCATCGCCTTGGGCGCGATCCAGATCCCGGCTGATGGTCAGCCCATCATCCTGATGCGGGATCGCCAGACCATTGGCGGTTATCCGAAAATAGGCTGCGTTACCGCACGGGATCTGAGCACCCTTGCTCAATGTCAGCCTGGTGCTACGGTGCGGTTTATCGAGAAAGAGCTCTATCAGGCAGAAGCCGAGCGAGTGATCGAACAACACTTTTTTCAGGGATACATAGGGAAAAAACATGCCGAGAAAATCCTGAATAAAAACAACAGGCCCGGCTAATTAATGCCTGGTCACACATTAAATCAGCGCGGATACCCCATGCCCCTTCAGGGAACACCGCCAAAAACAGCAACATGCCCCCAATAAACAAGCAATAAGTTGCCCAGTGGATAAGGGCTTTTACATACAGGAGTAGAAACATGGCGTCAGAAAAAATGATATCACCGGCGAGTGGACTATCAGCGTCCACATCGTCCTCCCCCCGCACCGGATTTAACTGGTCGCTCATTATGGGGGCCGCCTTTTTGATGGCGACCTCCGCTGTCGGCCCGGGCTTTTTGACCCAGACTACCGTTTTTACCCAGACTCTTGGGGCCAGTTTTGCCTTCGTCATCCTGGTTTCTATCCTGCTGGATATCGGCGCGCAGCTGAACATCTGGCGAGTGATTGTTGTGGCGAAAAAACGGGCTCAAGACATTGCGAATGATCTTTTACCGGGCCTGGGTTTTGCCATCGCCGGTGCCGTCGCCCTTGGTGGTCTGGCGTTCAATATCGGTAACGTCGGTGGTGCAGGTATGGGAATGAACGTGTTATTCCCTTCCCTGTCGCCGGTAGTCGGTGCCGCGATCAGTGCAGTTATCGCCGTGACCATCTTCCTGCTGAAAGACGCCGGCAAGATAATGGACCGCTTCACCATCGTTATGGGCGGTGCACTGATAGCCATGACCCTGTACGTACTGCTTTCAACCGAGCCCCCCGTCGGTGAAGCACTGTACCGTGCCGTATGGCCAGAAGAGGTAAACGTAATCGCCATTATCACCCTGGTTGGCGGCACCGTTGGCGGCTATATCACCTTTGCCGGCGCCCACCGCCTGATTGATGCCGGTGTTACCGGCCAGGAAGCCTTGCCGCAAGTGAACCGCGGTTCAATTTCGGCGATAAGCCTGGCGTCTCTGGTTCGAGTAATGCTGTTTCTGGCAGCGCTTGGCGTGATCAGCCAGGGCGTAACCCTGGATCCAAGCAATCCGCCTGCGTCCATGTTCCAGCATGCTGCAGGTAATGTCGGCTACAAACTCTTTGGTCTGGTACTGTGGGCGGCGGCAATCACCTCGGTTATCGGTGCGGCTTATACGTCGGTGTCGTTTCTCAAGACATTGCATCCCTTGATTGAAAAATACTCCCGGGCCTGCATTATCGGCTTTATTGTCACCTCAACAGTCATCTTCTGTTTCATCGGAAAACCCATTGCGCTACTGATTATTGCCGGTGCGCTGAACGGTTTCATTTTGCCTGTTACCCTCGGCATAATGTTGATTGCCGCGACAAGAAAATCCATCATCGGTGACTACAAACACCCGGTCTGGATGTCAGTGTTTGGCTGGCTGATCACCATCATGATGGCAGCGATGAGCCTGTATACCCTGTACACCATGCTGTTCAAGTAACCGACGAGAACGGTTTCGTAAAAGCCAGATAAAGAGGCCCCGGACATCATGGTCCGGGGCTTTTTTTGGGTTTAGTTTAAGGGCGGCGGGATCAGTAAAAAATTGCCGACATGTTTCTTTTCAAGAAATTCGAGACTGCCAGCTCATCAGGCGCACCAGGTTAAGGGGTGTCGTTCTCGTCCGGTTGCCAGGGCCATCTTCCTTCCACTTCAAGATGAAGCGTCAGGCCAAGAAAGGTACGTATCAAGATGATCATGCCCAGCACGGCCACATTCTCCAGGGTATCCGCCACAATGACAGTGCGGATAATGTCGCCGGCAATCAGAAACTCCAGGCCCAGAATAATGGATCGCCCCAGTTGCCTGCGGTATGTGCGGTAGGCAATACCCTCGGGCAATTGCCGAAACGAACGGATAAACACAAAAGAGGAAAGCATAGATCCGACAACCACTACCAGTACCCCGACCGCCTCGATGGCGTATCCCGCGATGGATATGACTTCGGTAAATTCCATAATGTCAGCCTGTAAGCGTTGCTAATTCGGGATCCATCCAACATCGAATGGAACGGCGCCTGGCATGGCCCGGTGCCCACTCTAACGACGGGTAAGTCTTTATTTTGCCTGATGCCACTGAAACCAGAATGTTTGCCAGCCCCCGATTGGTACTAACCAAAACATTGCACCAACACCTGAAGAGCGTTGTTCGCCAATTAAAGCGCCCCCTCGGGCGCGCCTCAAGTAGAGGCGACGCTCGGCTCGGTAGCCGCCAGTTCCGTCCGCATCCTGGTCAACCATAATGGGTAAAACGAAAGCCCCTTCGGCACAGGAAAAATCGCCGTTGTCTTTCGAAAGCCGTTTTTCACCGACAATCACCTTGCCGCTGAGGGTTTCGACTCGCAGCGTATCGGAAGAATAAGCAAGAACCACAGTGTCCGTGTCTCTTGTCTCTCCACCCAGCCTGAACGCCAGCGAGTTAGCCCCGTACATCGGTAGAAACGAGTAAATGGCGAGGTTCTGATACCGTCCCGACAGGTCAGGGCATACATCATGCGAAGTGGAAGACACTGGCGGCCAACCGGCGGGATAATCTGGCGATATGCCCGTGACCGAAACGCATCCGGCCAGAAGCACCACACCAATAAAATGGGCGAGCATACTCTTCATCACGTACCTCCCACGTTCACATCAGGATCTGGACTTCAACAAGTCGCGTATTTCCGTCAGTAGTACCTCTTCCGCAGTAGGCTTGGGCGGTGCCTTTGGCGCCGCCCAGCATCAACCCTATCGGCGGCATGATCACCCCGGAAACCAGGGCAGTCACGATTTTACCGAAGGCCGCACCGATAATGATATCCACCGCCATATCAACCACATTCCCCTTCACCGCGAAGGTCTTGAATTCTTTCATCATGCTCATGGTCAAATCCCTCTCGACGTTGATGGTTATTAAATCATTTTTATTTTAAGTGCATTACGCCCTTTCCTCCTTTTTATTGCCGGTTTTCGCCGTCATGCCATCGTCACCGGCAGGGCCGTATCGATCTTATGGCCATTGCCGCCGCCGATAACGAATTCATCCTGCTCGAAGTGGCCGTTTTTCTGAACGCCAGATAAAAAAAAGCCTCGGACATAATGGTCCGGGGCTTTTATTCAGAGTCATGGGTTCAGGCCTTACATTTATCCCTCAAACAGAGCCCGTCATTATTCAGAACGGACAGGGACACTGCCCATGGAATGGTTCGCCGCTGGCAGGATGCTCGAAATATAAATCACTGGCGTGTAACAGCAAACGATCGGCCATTTGTTCACTCTGAGCGCTGTTATATAGATCACACCCAAGGATAGGGTGGCCTATTTCCAGACTATGGACTCGTAACTGATGGGTACGCCCCGTATGAGGAGTGTATTGCACCAGGCTGCGGCGCGGTTGCTCCAGCCGGTGTAACACACTGTATTCACTGATGGCTGCCTTGCCTGTGGTGTAGCAGATTTTTACCCGAGGAAAATGATTTTTATCTTTCGCGATGGGCGCGGTAATCTGCCCCCGATCGTCGGCAATCCACCCTTCCAGCAGGGCGAGATACCGCTTTTGAATGGTGCGCGCCTGAAACTGCTTGTTGAGATGCTGCGACGAGGCTGCATTCAGCCCCACCACCATGATGCCCGAAGTACCAAAATCCAGCCGATGCGGCAACTTTGCCTCCGGAAAGGCCGGCGTCACCCCTGCCTGACCGTGTACCAGACGGTAGTGAACCGAATCCCAATTGAGCGGATTTTTACCCGACAAGCTGAGCAGGCCACTGGGTTTATGGATCAACAGGATGTCGTCATCCTGATACAGAATCACCACTGGCTCGGCACAGACCGGCGCCACAAAATCATCAACAATGGTGTGAGTCGACGGGCCGAGAGCAGGCATTCAACATTCTCCGTATTGATAACCAGTGCCGCCCGCGAGTGATCTCGCCCGGCGGCACCGACCTCGGTTTTGATTAGAGGTACTTAACGGGAATATTTCTCGGCGCGCTTGCCGCGCAAGATTTTTTTCTTCGGTCCCTTGGTATTTTCAGCATTCGTCTTTTTCAGGCGTGCAGGTTTCGCCGTGGCCTTGTTACCCGATTCGACACCCGATTCACCGCCCGATCTGGCGCGGCGTGGCTTACCTTTATGCTGGCCGTTGTTTGAACCTTCCAGTTCAATAATGGTTTCACTGGCTCTGTTTGAACGCCCCGACAACACCTTCTGCGAAATACTCTTTAACAGCGAACCACGACTGGTGACTTCAAAGCCCGGCTTGACGATGCGCTTAACCTCGGTGCCAATCAGCTTTTGAATGCGCTCCAGGGTTTGCTCTTCTTCGCGACTGACAAATGAAATGGCAGTACCCAAGGCCCCTGCCCGACCCGTGCGACCGATGCGATGCACGTAGTCTTCTGCCAAATAGGGCAGGTTGAAGTTCACCACATAATCCAGACCCTGAATATCCAGACCCCGGGCAGCCACTTCAGTGGCGATCAACACCTGTATTTTGGCAGACTTGAAATCGGCAATGGCACGACGTCTCGACCCTTGGCTTTTATCGCCATGACACACGGCCGCTTCAATTTTACTCTTCTTGAGCCCGGCCAACAGACGGTCGGCCTGCTCCTTGGTGCTGGTAAACACCAACACCTGAAACCAGTTTTTCTCTTTCAGCAGCTGTTCAAACAGTTCGATTTTGCGGCTTTCTTCTACCGGATACACCGCATGCCTTACGGTATCGGCCGTACTGTTGATTTTGGTCACACGGATTTGCTGATGATTATTCAGAATTTTATGTGACAGCTCATTGACCGCGGGTGACGTGGTGGCAGAAAACAGCAAGGTTTGGCGTGTCTTTGCGGTCAGCTGCATCAACTTCAGCACATCATTGATAAAGCCCATATCCAGCATACGGTCAGCTTCATCCAGCACCACAAACTCGACGTCGCTTAAGGTTACGTTACCCAGGGTCATGTGCTCCAGCAAACGGCCGGGGGTGCTGATCACGATATCAACGCCCGCTTTTAATTTATTGGCCTGACCGCCCATTTTAACGCCACCGTAGAGCGCCGTCACACTGACCGGCAAAAACTGCGCATAAGCACCGATAGCATCGGCCAATTGCTCCGCCAGTTCACGGGTTGGCGTCAGGATCAAGGTACGCGGACGGCGTGCGACGGCTTCTTTGGGCTTATCCAGCATGCGCTGCAAGACAGGAACGGCGAAGGCGGCGGTTTTACCCGTGCCGGTTTGCGCGGTGACCTGCAGGTCTTTACCGCGACGCGCGGGCACTATGGCCTGGGTTTGTACGGGAGTCATAGCACTGTAGCCACATGCAACAAGAGCACGTTGCAGATCCGGGGCCAAATCTAAAGATGAAAATTGCATGAGAGATCCTCTGTAGAGTAGCTACAGTCAAAAAATTCGAGGGCAAATTATACAGGATTTTAGCGGTAGAAGAGAGAATTGATTGCGGTTTTGGGTAAACGGCAGCAGGCTGGTGCCTCCGGAGCCTTAGTCCTGGCACCATTGGTGATTTTACTTCAAAGACCATCACAGTATCCTGTGATAGAAGGTGACAACGACAAACTGCTGCCTCAGGCTTTTTTCACAAACTTGGCCGTCACCATCATTTCACCGGCACCGTCTACCTTGCAGTCCAGCTCGTGATCCTTGCCTTCCACGATACGTCTGATCAGCGCCTTGGTACCAATCTTCAGCACCAGAGAGCTGCCTTTGACCTTAAGATCCTTGGCCAGGGTAATCTTGTCACCGTCCTGCAGCAGAGTGCCGTTGGCATCCTTGGCGGTAAGCGCCTCGTCGTCGGCTGCGGCTACCGACGGATTCCATTCATGAGCACACTCGGGGCAGACCAGATGGTCCTGATCCTGGTATACGTATTCGGAATGGCATTTGGGGCATGGAGGTAATGACATTGGCTCTTTCTTCTTTAAAATGATTTGGGGAATATGTTAACGGGAGTTACCTGACTTATCGAGCAGATTCCGGCGAACTTCTTGTGTTACTCAATCATTCAGAAGAAAAAACACCCAATCACTGCTGATTATTTCATCACGCTGGCTGACATCTTTCACCTCGCCTTCGGTTCGACTGAGGTGTCTACTTAAACGGGGGAACTACATAGCCGGCTGGATCGATTTATGACATATCTCTACTGGCACCGGCTGAGATCGCCAATGCACCACCCAGAAAAATAAACACGCTACCTACGGTGCGGTTAACTATATTCAGATTACGTGATTTAGACAGAAACGGGCTTATTTTTGAGCCAAGGCCTGCATACATGAACATAGAGGTGCAGTCTATAACAAACCAGGTGCACGCAAGTACCATATATTGTTCAACCTGTGGTAAATCAGCATTCATGAAGCCAGGGAATAACGCGATAAAGAACAACAAGTCCTTGGGGTTACTAATGCCAACCAAAAATCCTTTCCTTAATAGCAAAGTCCATGAGTAATTGACTGATTTATTTTCACTCGGTGCATTAACCTCTACTTTTATAGCGTCGTCCTTCCAGGAACTCCAGCCTAGATAAATAAGATAGAGTGCTCCAACAATCTTGATAATAAAAAAGAGCGTTTCGGATGTGACTAAAATAGCGCCAAGGCCAACTGCTGAAATTGTCATCAACACGAGAGCTGCAACCGCCCCTCCCAAAATGGTTGGGATCGTTCTTTTATTACCAAACTTCAAGCCATCAGATACACACAACAAAGCCGAAGGCCCCGGACTGAATATTAAAATGCTAATAATACTTACATAAAGCAACCAGGTACTAAATTCCATATATATCTCATCGATTAAATATAATACTTATAATAAGTGCAAAGATTCCTGCACGGAAGAATGCTCCTGCCGTCTACAAAACACCATCCAAGACTGCCACATCGGAGTTCACTATTTGAACAGCCTCTGAGGGCGTCCGCCGGACGCTTTTGGTAACAGCGTCATCGCTACCAACCACCACATAACTGACTTTCACTGGGAATACCGTCGTTGTCTCCATCAATTTTGACATCCGGACAGCTCGATAGATAAAACCTGTCTTCTTCACATGGAACTTAACCCGCGATAATAACTCCTGTTGCGTCATGGCCCGGCTTCATAATGAGGCAAGAAGCCATGTTCTGAACACCTGCGCAGCGCGTTTAAGGGGCGAATGCGCACGATGAGCCAGATAGTCCTGCCGGCCAGATTCATAGCTAAACGAGCCAACTCGTTTCAGTGTGCCAGAGCGGAGATCATCTTTCACCATAAAGTGCCAGCCAAGTGCGATGCCAAGACCTTGCCGTGCGGCTTCGTAAGCAAGAGTAACCTGATTAAAAGTCAGCGAGTCCTGGGTTGGTTGGTATTCAACTCCAAAACTTCCGAACCATTCACTCCAGCCAATACAGTCCCATTCGGTAGAATCCAGGTCGATTAAATTCAGGCGAGTCAGATCACCCGGCTGTTGCGGCGCTTGCAGTTGCAGATCTGGATGACATACCGGATACACGGACTCCATAAACAGAGGAGCCGTTTCGAGCAGAGGCCAGTGGCCCCCGCCATAAAGTATGCCGAAGTCGTACTCCGTCACCTTTGAGGCATTGATGGCATTGTCGGATCGAATACTGACGGTAATCTCGGGATGAACCCGATTGAACGCTATCACGCGAGGAAAAAGCCAGTAGTGGGCAACCGCATGGGTCGCGATAACAGTCACGATATTGGTGTCGTGATGCTGGCGCACTCGCTCGATACCGGCCGATAACTGGAACAGCGCCGGCTGCACCGCATTCAGCAGCTCCATTCCCGCCGCAGTCAGCTCTACGCCGCGAGCATGGCGGGTAAATAATAATGTTTTAGTGTGTTCTTCCAGTGTTTTTATCTGCTTGCTGACTGCGCTTTGCCCCACATTGAGTTCGTCAGCAGCAGCGGTAAAACTCCCAAGCCGGGCAACGGACTCGAAGGCGGAAATTGAATGAATGGGCGGTAGCCGTTTCAGTTTGTTCATAGCTCCTGGCGTCTGGTTCGGGAACAATTCTGAAGAGCATTGTGCGTCAACCCACCCAGAAATAACAGCCATGCCGTGATGGCATGGCTCAAGTCGAATTTATCTCTACTGGCACCGCGCTCACTGCTCTAGAGTGCGTGACTCGATGTTTGTTGTCTCAGAGGTTGTTGATGAATCGTACAGGAGTGTTATTCGGTGCGGCGGCGGGTGCCTGCTGGGGGTTGGTGTTTCTTAGCCCGCTGGTGTTGTCCTCGTTCTCGGCATTAGAGATCGCCACCGGCCGTTTTCTGATTTATGGCGCGGCATCGCTTGTGCTGCTTGCGCCATCGTGTCGGTGGATTTGGCGCAAATTATCGCTCTCGGATGTTGGCCTGCTGTTATTGCTGGGCGCATTCGGAAATGTATTCTTTTTCGCCTTGCTGGCGGCCTCTATTCAGCAGGTGGGTATTGGTCCGGCATCACTGGTGGTGGGCATGGCACCTGTGGTGGTGGGCATGGCACCTGTGGTGGTGACACTGCTGGGAAGGTCCGATCAAGACACTCTGCCACTCACGGCCCTTGCCGGGCCGCTGTTATTGATTGTGATCGGAATTCTGTTCATCAATGTTGACGTATTGAGCACCGCAGGGCAGCAGTCTCAGCCGATTGGCGACTCACTGGCAGGTCTGTTACTGGCCTTTGGTGCACTTGCCAGCTGGAGCCTGTTTACCGTATTGAATGCTCGGGCATTGAAACGTAAAACCGAGATATCGAGCGGGCTTTGGTGTTATCTAACGGGAGTCAGTGCGGGTATCTGGGCCCTGGGGCTAGCGGCGGTCTTGTGGTTGACTCGCTCGCCCTTCGAACCTGCTGGCGCTGTATTCGATGGCAAAGACTGGCACCTGTTTTGGGTCGTCAGCCTTGCCGTGGGTGTAGGTGGGTCACTGATTGCCAATATGTTCTGGAATAGCGCTTCGCGGCGCTTGCCCCTGTCTTTGACAGGGCAGGTTTTCGTATTCGAACCGGTGTTCGCGCTGCTGTATGGCTTTGTTTATGGCAGTAGGCTACCCAGACCTGTAGAGGCAGTTGCCATTGTATTGCTGGTATCAGGGGTGCTGTGGGCCATGAAGAAGTACAGTCAGCAAAGTCGGCATGCCCTTGCTCCTGCATCATCATCAAAAACACCCAGCCCGCCACTCGCGGACGTTAGCTGATGCCGCAGCCAATAACAGAACCGCAATAATCACCAAGAAACAGATAATATCGAGATCGGCGTCTGATTACAGAAGTTTCCACTTGACACCTCTCTTGCTGTGGAATTACTGTCTTCTGACGTTAGATTCGATGGCGCTAAAGCCATGATCAGGGATATCCCACACAAGGAGTAAATGATGGGAAAGAATGTTTTGAACGTCGCGCTGTTGGGCATGGCCTTAACCGCCGCCGGTAGTGCCGTGGCCAAGGACTGGAAGGAAATTAAATTCAGTGTCGAGGGTGCCTATCCGCCGTTCAGCTATACCACCACCGACGGCGAGCTGAAAGGATTTGAAGTGGATCTGGCCCGTGCGTTGTGTGAGGAATTACAGGTAACCTGCACCATTCGCGCCCAGGACTGGGACGGCATCATCCCTGCCCTGCTGTCGCGTAAAAACGACGCCATTATCGCCGCCATGACCATCACGCCCGAGCGTGAAAAGAGCGTGTTGTTCACCATTCCCTATGCAAGAGTGCCAACCCGTTTCGTCACCAAGGCAGAGCGGGAAATTGAATTCAGCAACGAAGGCATGGACGGTCTCAAGGTTGGCGTGCAGCGCGCCACCATCGGCGACAAGTACCTTGCCGCCCAGCATCCGGATGTTGATGTGGCCCGCTATGGCACTTTCGATGAAGCCTTTATGGATTTGCGCTCCGGGCGAATAGATACCGTCTTTGGCGGTGCCATCGGCCTGCAGAGCGGCCTGCTGGATCAGCCCGGCGGCAAAGACTTTCACTTTTCCGGCCCTTCCTTCACCGAAGAAAAATGGTTCGGCAGAGGCATCGGCATTGCCGTGCGCAAGCAGGATACTTCACTGGCCGAGCTGCTGAACAAGGGCATTCTGGCGCTGCGCGAAAAAGGCATTCATCAGCAGATTGCCAGCAACTACTTCCCCTACGACATCTACGGCGTGGAATAAGTACTAACGCCATACCTGGCGTGGCCGCCGGTTTGGCAGCCACGCGTTGATGCATAACGCCCGCATAAAACGAGCCGAATACGGAAGTTGCTTTGTTGTAAGTTAGAGCGAAGCGGAAACACAAAGCAACTGGAGTGTTTGGCGTCGTTTTTAATGCGTTTGTTATGTTCGCTTACCCATTGACTCCTGAACCTCTGCACGAGAATCCTCGAATGAAGGTCGAAAATGTGGATTAAACCCGTTATCTAACGTCATTGAGATTGTATCCAAATGTGAGCAAATATAACTATCTAATGTGGTGAATACACGCGCAAGTTGTGATTTGTAGTTTTCCATAGATAAAGCTTCATCAAGAGCTTTTAATGAATGCAGTTGAGCATTGATAGCACGCCATGATGAAAAAAGACTTTCGTAGCAAATCAAGAAATCAAATGATCGCCGGCCAAACTCTTTAACGATTAAATCAGGGTCTTCGCTACCCTGACAATGAGTGTGAACAGAGCAAAATACTGCGGCATGATTGCTTAGTATACTATTTAGAGTTTTGTTATCCATTGTTGATATTTTTCGACTCAGCTCCGACTTAACTACTGCTGAAAAAAATGAAATATCTGATTCAATTTTCTGTAATTTTAATGTGTCGAGAGTATATTGCTGCTGCTTTTGATGAGCTTTGAGTTGAATGTAAATAAAACCAATAGAAATAACAGTAACTATCGGCCCTAATATTCCACCAAAGAAGCTTCCCATTTCAGCCCACTTAGCATGATCATCCCATAGGCCGAACCCAAATTGATTCGTATATAGGAAGATTGGAACAAGTAAAGCTAAAACAAAGATGATGCTTAAAACTTTCAAATGCTTACCCTAGAACATAACGCCCGCCTCAACTGCCGGAGGCTACTTTCGCCTTTTGTGCGGCTTTTTGCACAGAAGGTGACAGTGGCCGAAGGTCAGGTTGCAGGCGCTTGTTATGGCATTTGACTCACAGGTTTCAAAAGCTTGTAGCCGCACTCTATTAAGTGATGATTTACTCCGAGCACAGACTCATCAAATACTTCATCACTCTCATCAAAAGATGCAGCCACAATACCTTGAATATTTCGCTGTTTAGAGATATTCGTTAAAAGTGCATTTACACTTGTGACCCCCATAGAATGCTGACCTGGCTCATCCAAAAGAACTAATCCAGGGTGATTCCCGCCTAACTCTTCTGAAGCCGAATATACTGCTAGTAAGTAAGCCCAGATGAGCCTCACAAAGTCACTTGCTGAAGAATCAGATTTTATATCCGTATTTACTTCTCTCAATTCCAGCCCTGCCAAATATGGAAATAATGTGTCTCTATTTATTTCTATATCTGAAGTTGGCGCACTCTTATAGCCAAAAAGGCTCGCATAGCTTCGGAAATGATTCTGAAATTTATTATATTTCTTGACATCCTCAGCAGATGATTTTCGTTCCGGCAATCCTGCTAACTTGGCCTTAATATTCCGAAACTCATTGCTGAAATTTACTAGATTATTGACCGAACTGTTTATGATCCTTTCTGCTTTTAAGAGGCTTTCTACTTTAAGCTCAAGTTGTAGTTTAACTCTTAAGTCAGCCTCTTCTGCATTGCCAGATAATCGTATCTGCTTTTTAAAACTCAAGCATACTGCACGCTTATCAGAAACATTTTCTGAATATTCACGAGCTTGAGACTCTAATTTTGTAATTGTTTTTTCTAACCCTAAAATATACCTAGATACCATCTTTTTCTGACTATCGAGGTACCTTACATTTTCGTCAATACTCATCGGTTGTATAAGGGTATCTGCTAAAAACAAGGAGTCATCTACGTGTTGATGACAAGCCGGACAACTATCAAGCGCAAGGCTCAAACCACTCTCGGCACCAAAATTTTTGAGTTTTTTAGCAATCTTGTTTTTTTCTAAGTCTTTTTCTATTTCTGATCTAAGTGATAAATACTCATTCAGCCTTGATTTGGAAAGCCGAATCTCCGCATTAGCGGAATCAAGCATAGAAACTAGCTGGTCTAATTCTGCTTTTGAACTCTCATATGCCTCTATCAAATCGATAGAAACATCATCTCTTGTTTTATTCTCAGCCTCGTCAATAGCCTCAATTTTTCTTATCAATTCAACAATGTAATTACTTAGCGCAAAGGTAGCATCTCCAACTTGCTTCGTAATTCTGACTAGTTGTGGGTCAAACATATCGTCTGCTGTGCGTTTAATACCTATCACATTGATAGACTGGTCCTCTTCCAGCAATCCAATTTTAACCTTCTCCTCCGACCATTTTGATTGAATATTAGTCAAGTCTGACATCAAAGTGGATTTGAGTCTTTCGTTTTCGAAAACATCCAACCCCAGAATAAATTCAACGATTTTTGTTCTCACATCACGGATAGCGTAATAGGGTGTATTAGCTATGTAATCAGTCCACCCTCTCTTTTGCTCAATTAGGAGAGCTGAAAAAATAGTTTGAATATAGAGTTTTACCTCACCACCATTGGCACCAGGAACGAAAGGAAGACTTAAACCGACGAAATTCTCAAGGAATGTAAAATACCCCGATTCAGCGTTCTGTGCTGAGCCTTTATCATGCAAATACTTAGGAGATATATCAAATTCTCGATTTTTTCCCGAAAGATAGTCCCCATGTATAACTTCGATTAGTTTCGTATCCTTATCAGTAGAGTTAATCGCTCTTTTTAAAGTTACAACATCACTATTTTTATTTGAGATCTGTAAGTAAACATAAGATGATACTATCCTTATCTTATCCTTCTTTTCACTTTCAACATATTTCTTCAACGCATAAGGCAAGGTCTTTTCACCTTTCCCGCCAAGAATTTCCTCCATGCCAAGAGAATAGATAAGAGAATTAACCAATGTGCTTTTGCCAGAGGAATTATTGCCGCGTACAATATTTAATCCAGATTTAAATTCACATTCAAAACCGTATTCACCGCCGGTCGTATTGAGAACTATTTTAAATTTCTCTAGGTGCAAACCAATCATTCCCATTCCTTAATAATATTTTCCACCATGCCTTCAGTTATTTTCGAACCTATTGACTGAAGAAAAAAGTAATCATCTTTGAAAGCCATCTCACTATCAATTTCTGAAACGTATTTGGCGCCATCTTGAGTTAACTTATATGAAAGTCCAGACTTACTAATCAGCCCCTCAGCTTCAGCATACTGAAGTGATATATTGACTGCTGGATCAACCCCCCATACCCCAAATAAAATTTGGTTTTGGTTCGCCGACTCTAACAACATTTTCTTTCTTATCTCATCTTTCAAAACCCAGCTGAATAAATGTAGTCGAATTAGGCTAGACTTCTTTCCTCGTGATGAGAGATATAATACCAGTAATAGTTGAGTAATTTTATAGATAGGCCTATGCTCAACCATAAGAGGCATAGGCTTTCTGTGAAATGTAAGTTTACTCATCATTCAATACCTAACGGACACAATGCAATCCATTTTGACGTCATTTGATCAGCTATCCGGTATATCTCAGCCTCTCCTAAAGTAGGTGTTGCCTCACTTAATCTTTGGGCTAATTCGTCTCGAACCTTAGATATCAATTCTTCAGCATCCCCGCGCCAAGTTATACACAACTCTTCTACTTCACTTTCGTACTGATTTATTGCTCTCAACACGTGAAAGTAGATTTCCGAAGCGTTTTTCTCTATTTCTTTTAGGAATGTATCATTTTTTAGCCATTTATTTGATGTTATGCGATTCAATTTTAGATGCTTTTCTTCATCTAAAGCCCCATTGAATGTACAGCGAACTTTATTCTTCTTGCTAATATTTTTTTCATATTCTGAGACTTCTTGTTCTTCTGCTTGGCTTTCTAATTCTAATGCGGAAAAAAGAGTAATTTTTTTCCCTTTCGCTGTTTGTATTGCGTTAATTTCCGTAGCAAAATAATCAGCGTCTTGCAGAATAACTTTGAATTCAGGGTCTATAATGGAGAGCCCCCATGTGACAACCTCTACTTGCTTCGTTTGCGCATGACTTAGCAATTTATTGTCGGTGATTAGCGGAGTAACGAAAACCCACTCCCTAATTTTCGTATTACCCATTCGACGAGATATTTCATTTTCGTAGGCTCGAAGCTTCTCAAGGTCCTTAGTTATTTTGTCTCTCTGCTTTTCGTACAATTCTTTTTGAGTGTAGTGGGTATCGGGGCAATAACACTGAAATGCCACGCCGTCTAATTTCGTAAAGCCTTCGATCCCGAAATCACCAGGGGATGCAACCATCTCTTGGTATTGTTGATCTTTATAAGTAATACGGCATAACCTAAGTGGATTTATACTGTCATCATAGATGCCATTTTGTGGGGCCTGCTGTATGAAACGAAACCTGTTAGGACAACCGCTGACAGCCGAAGAGGTCATCACTCTGGAAGAGATGTCAAAGCATCATCCTTTCCCGGACTTCAGGCGAAGAGCACTGGCGCTACTCGCACTGAATGATGGCGTTACCGTTGTGCAGATTACCCTGATGTTTCGGATGAGCGATCAGCCGATTTACAACTGGACAAAAGGCTGGCGAACCAAGGGATTGGCTGGCATTTTGACTGGTCATAAAGGAGGCCGACCTCCCAAGCTGACGGCTGACATGCTGGATGCTGCCGCAGACATCGCTCGCGCTGAGCCACTGACGCTAGCCAAGATTGCTGCGCGTGTCCGTGACCTCTATCCTGATGCCCCTTCATTTAGTTTGGATCGCCTTTCTGCTGGACTGAGAGCCAGAAAGCTTTCTTTCAAACGAACTCGGCTCAGTCTCGAAAAAAAAGAGACGAAGTCGCCTTCCAAGAAGCAAAAGGCCGCTTGGCGGGATATCGAGAGGTGGCCAAGGCAAGAAAAATAGAGCTTTTCTACTGCGATGAAAGTGGCTTCTCCTGTATACCGAATGTACAGCGAGCCTGGTCACCTCTCGGTGTGACGCATCTCGCTGATGCCAGCGTCGGACGTAAACGCGTGAATGTGATTGGCGCACTGGATTATGCCACTGGGGCGTTACACTTTGAGCTTTTTGAGCACTCGGTGAAACGGCAGCATGTCGTTCCATTTTTAGATAAATTGGCACAATCATCCTGTCAGGATAAAGTCACTATCGTGGTGATGGATAATGCATCCATTCATCACTTTATTGACCCAGCGATGCGCGATAAGTGGCTGTATGAATACCTGTTTGTGCTGCTTTATCTACCGCCATACAGCCCTGAATTGAATCTGATCGAAATCTTATGGAAACAGGCGAAATATCACTGGCGCAGCTTGATTTCCTGGAGCAAAGACAAGTTAGTAAATGAAGTATCAACTCTACTCAAGGGAGTTGGGAGTGATTTCCACATAAGTTATGCTTGATTACTTACTTTGATTTGAAAACCAGTTGACACAGGTCTTCCCATGAATCCCCGTCAAAAGTTCCGTATTTAGTCTGGATCATTTATTAATTCCAAAGTCCATTGTGCCTTCAACGCTATGGCCTGCCATAACATTTTAATAGTGCGCATGCGCATATTTCTCCATCACACCAACTCACTTTTCACCCATAAGTTTATGATAGTAAAATGATTCTTACTCGTCAGCCGTATAAGGTGATGTGCAAAAACACGCATGCGTGATATCAACAGGCGCGTGCGCACTATCCACAAAGCCCTGCCGTTAACCAGCTCAGATCATGAGCGTTTTTAAGGCCTGGCTTGCTGTACACGCGCATACGTTGTTGATAGTGCGCACCGAGCTCTTGAATCCGAAAATATACTGTATAAAACCTTAGTCATCCCCTCATATGAGCCGCGCTACGCCTGGGTTTGAGGGCGTCATAGCAAGAAATGACCAAACTATCGTTACTACCGCACAACTTAGAAAAATGGCCCCACCCCAGGTTCAATGCGGTACTCAGCGGATTTCGGGGTTAGTGCATATTTAGTTTATGCAGCTAACATGGCGCGATCTGCTATTAAAATGAGGGGATTTCTAAGGTATAAAACAGCAGTTTTTTGCTTTGGCCACGCTACCGCCCGGATCTTACGGGCGATCTGGCCTCTCCCTTCCCTGTTTGTGAGGCGCTGTCGCCGATCTTAAATTGAACTCGAATGAAGCCTTGCATTATAAGGGGCTGAGATTGCAAAATGGAAGAGTGAAGGATGATTCCGTGGGGCTGCCTTTTTGTTCGACGTATGCCGCGAGCCAGTGCCGGCCTTCAGCAACACCCCCACCCGCCTCCCCCTGGCGTAACACCGCCGTTATGCCTGTTGGGCCGCTGCCAAGGGGGAGGAGCAGTTCGATGTTCGGGGTTAATTCCGTTTACAGGTCACGCCGGGATTAGCAGGAGGATAAAGGGAGTGGCTCGGCCGACCTTCCGTTTCAGGGACGAAAAGTGCTCCTGCCGTTCCGGCATTCCCACCATACATCGCGATGCAGATAATATGTCCGAACCGAGCTTGATCGCGATGACGAGCTGTTTCACCCTGCATCCAGATAAAACCACCCACACAGAACGAGGGAGGCTTCACCTGGCACTAATGGCACCTCACCACTGGCACTACTTCCTTTCATCCGCATCGTATCTGATATCGACATTGCTAACTTATGGTTAACTTTTTGTTAGCAATTGGTAGCTTTGGGATTTATCGGCCATGACTGATCGTCAATTACCTGCTCAGCTGAACCAGTATGAACAGATGTATACAAGAGGAACATATGGATATGGATAACGCATTACGCAAGGTTTCCAGCCTGGCTCTGCTCATGGCACCGCTGATGGCATTTGGCGCCACCGCCAACCAGGATGGCACAGCCGAAACCATCTATCACAATGCCAAGGTCGTGACCGTCAATGACAGCTTCGAGATTGCCGAGGCTGTGGCGGTAAAAAACGGCCATATCATGGCGGTCGGCAGTAACAGTCAGATCCAGGCACTGGCCTCAACAGATACCAAACTGGTCGACCTGCACGGCAAGACCCTGCTGCCCGGCTTCTATGATGGCCATATTCATGTGGGTACTGGTGCCCGACCGTTTGGCGCCACCTTTAATGTTCCCACCCCGGATCAACTCGGTGAGGTGTTAGCTGAACAGGCTGCCAAAGTGCCGGCAGGTGAATGGCTGGTGGGCGTGATGAATCGCCCTTACTGTCATATGAAGATGCCCAACCGCTGGGAGCTGGATGCCATCGTCCCCGATCACCCTGTGATGCTGGCCTGTGGCGTACTGAAGCTAACACTAAACTCTCAAGCCATCGGCAAGGCCGGCCTGAGTAAAGACACACCCGAGCCAAAAGATGGCCTGATTGTCCGCGATGAACAGGGAGAGCCCCTGGGCGTGCTGACCATGGGTGCCCGGAGTTATGCCCTCGGTGTTATTCCCAAGCCCTCTCTCAGTGATGAGCAAGCCCGGGAAAACCTGCGTGCCCAGCTGAAGAAGTTTCCACCCATGGGCGTCACCAGTGTCAACGTCGCCGGCGTCCGGCCCAACGAACTGCGCCTGATCCAGGATGTCTATGCCCGATGGGGTGATGAGCTACCCCGGGCAACCCTACAGATTTTCATGTTTCCCGGTTATGACCATGTTGAAACCAGCCTGGCCGAAATAGAAGGCCTTGGCTTTCACTCGGGCATCGGGGATCAGCGGCTGAAGCTGGGCGCCATCAAGATGGCCATGGATGGAGCCATTGCCGTGCCCGATTTCAAGACCATTGAACCTTATGACAGCCAGGTCAGCTTTGACGAACACGGCCCCTGGGAGAATCACGACGGTCATTTCGATGGTGTCACAGTCATCCCTCAGGATAACCTGTACAAAGTCGGCAAGCGTGCCCATGAACTGGGTTGGCAGCTGGGTATCCACACCATAGGTGATGCCGCCGCGGTACAGGCGGTAGAAGTACTGGAGCGGATCCTCAAGGAAAGTCCGAAGAAAGACCACCGCCATCACCTGCATCACCTGACCATTCGTCCCCCCGAAGCCACCCTGGCCAAGATCGCCGACCTGGATATCATTGTCGATACCCAGCCCAACTACACCTACTACAACAACGCCTTTATGCTGGCCGCCGTTAGCGGAGAACGACTGGAAAGACAGAATCCCCAGCGCTCGCTGCTGGATCACGGCATCAAGATAGCCTACGGCTCTGATGGTCTGCCCCACGGTCCTTTGCTCGGAATCTGGGCTGCCACCACCCGCATAGGCTACGATGGCAAGGTCTATGGCGCCGAAGAAGCCATCAAGGTCGAGGAAGCCATCCGAGCCTATACCCAGGGGCCTGCCTACCTGACCTTCGATGAAAATGAACGCGGCTCAATTGAAGAGGGTAAGGTAGCCGACATGGTGGTGCTGGCGGAAGATCCGCTGACAATCGATCCCCTGAAGCTGCGGGATGTGGCCGTCGAGAAGACCATAGTAGCGGGTGAAGAGGTATTTGCGGGCTCCCATGTCGAGCCCTATTACCAACTGCCGCCGGCCCTCTGAATCCACTGCCGTGCAGACATAGGATAAATACTCCCACACCGAGATTAGCAGGAGGATAAAGGGCTCGGCTCAGTGTAGCCGGCCCTTTGCCCGACGAGGCCCGAGTTGCCCACATACAAAAAGCCCCGCTGCCTTTCGGTTGTGGGGCCTTGTTTGTTTATTGAAGGTGCCGATAAAGGTCCACTGAAGTGGACCCTACGGTAAGACTGATAGCAACACCCCCACCCCGCCTCCCCCTGGCGTAACACCGCCGTTATGCCTGTTGGGCCGCTGCCAAGGGGGAGGAGTTGTTCGGCGCGTGGCATAGGTGAAGGTGTCTACCTGGGGATGACGAGATCTAAAAAGCCCCGCGGCCTTTCGGTTGCGGGGCTTTGTTTTCTTGTTTAACACCTTGTTGAAGGTCCACTGAAGTGGACCCTACGGCAAAACACTTTAGTATTGCTCATGTTCCGCCAGCTATTGCTGGCGGAACCCTTCGGCGTTACACCACCGCTTCGGCGGCGAAGCCGCGCAGGCCCACTACGTGTACGTGTTCCTGCTTGCCGTGTACCTTGCGGATCAGCTTGTAGGTGGTGCCTTTTTCCGGGCTGATGTTCTCGGGCGCGGCAATCAGCAGCTGCATGTCCTGGCGTTCGCACAACTCGAACAGGGTGGCGATGGAGCGAGCATCCAGTCGTGCCGCTTCGTCCAGGAACAACAGGCGACAGGGTTTCACCTCCTTGTTGCGCAGATGACGGGATTCTTCCTCCCAGCTCTGCAGCACCATCAGCAGAATGGCCTGACCGGTACCTATGGCCTCGCCGGTAGAAAGCGCCCCGCTTTCGGCACGTAGCCAGCCGTCGGCACCACGCTGCACTTCTATGTCCAGATCCAGATAGTTGCGATAATCCAGCAAGGCCTGGCCCAGCACCTGCGGGCTGCGATCCCCCTGCTCCAGCTGCGGATTCAGCCGCTGGAACAGCTTGCCCATGGCCTCGGAGAAGCTCAGTTCCTTGCTGCTGAACAGGTCCTGATGGCGGCCTTCCGGATCGCTCAGGGCTTCCAGCAGGCGGCCATAGGTATCGCGAATGTTCACGTTCAGCCGCACCCCGGCCACCAGACCGAAGCTGATGTTCTGCAGCCCCTGGTTGAGCTGGCGAATGCGGTTCTGCTCGCGGCGGATAATGGTGTTGATCTTGGCCGCCACCTCCACGGAAGACAGCGACAGCTGGCCCTCGCGCAGTTGCAGCTCGTCCGCCAGGCGGCCCAGCTCCACTTCCATCTCTTCCAGCGCTTCCACCGGATCGTCGGCCCGGATGATGTCGTGCCGGATGCGCGCCTTGAGGTGGCTGAACACCAGAATGTAGAACTGCACCTTCTGCAGTGTGTTGCGGTTACCCTCGCTCAGGCGCAGGGCATCGCGCAGCTCTTCGTCGTGGGCCACCGCCATGCGCAGGGCGCCCAGCGCCTTGTCGGAAATGGAACGCAGCTCGTCCGCATCCAGATACGCAAGCTCCGGCCGGGCCAGACGCCGCTCCACATCGTGGTCCCGTGCCAGTCGCGCCACCCTGGCCCAGTTGGCCTTGTGAGCCACCAGCGCCTTGCGGGCGGCAAAATAGCCCTGGCCGTCTTTGCCCAGACGCTGACTCAAAGATTCGACTTCGCGCTTGCTCACCTGGCGCTGGGCCTCGGTCTGGCTGCGCTTGCCACGGGTGTGCACCAGCTCGTTCTCGATGGAACGCTTGGCCTCCCGGGCCTTGTCTTCCATGTCGGGCGCAAGCGTGATGCCCAAGGCATTCAGCTCGTCGCGGAATTCGTTCAGGGTCTGGCTTCTGGCATCCCGACCGGTCACTAAGGCGGTGCGGGCCTGCAGCGCATCGGTCAGGCGACCGTTCAGCTGCTCGGCGCGTGCACCGGCTTTGCGGCGGGCATCGATCGCCTGCACCAGCTTGGCCTTGAGGCTGTCGTTCATGGCCGAGCTCTGATCCAGCAATTGCTCGGCATCCGCATAGGCCAGGTGCGGCAGTCGGGCTACCAGCTGGGTCAGGGTGTAGGTGCGGTTGCGGGCCTCACGCAGCTCGGCTTCGGCCTCGGCCACCTGCTGTTGCAGGGCGTCGAATCCGGCGGGATCCTGGCGCAATACCTGTACCTGCTCGGCCAACCGACCCAGTCGCTGGCCGTGGGCGGCCATAAAGTCGCGGGCCAGGTCCAGCTGGGCCATTTCTTCCCGGGCGGCGGCCAGACGCTGGGCCTGGCCCTCGTCGGCCAGCAAATCCGCCAACGGCAACAGCTTGTGCAGCAAGGCCTGCTGTTCGCGCAACTGGTTGCGGCGGGACTGCCACTGATCCCGCTGGCCGGCGATGGTGGTCAGCTCTTGTTCCAGCTGATGCTGCTGGGCGGCCAGCTCTTCCAGCGCGGCTTCCGGGTTGTCGCCAAAGGCCAGTTGCAGACCCTGGCTAACAAATTCACTCAGCTGATGATAAAGACGGCTGTGCTTTTGCTGGGCGAAGGCGGACTCCGCATAGCGGGCGCTGACGGTTTCCAGCTCGGCGCTCAGCTGCATTATTTTGGCCTCGCGGGCGGCGCGGCCAAACATGGGCTCGGTCGGAAAACGGGAATAACGCAGCTGGCGTTCGCCGTTTTTCACCCAGATGGCGCCGTCCAGCTCGGTGGCGTGCAACAGGTCTTCGTCGAAGGCATCCGGGTTGCCCTGGATCAGGTAAAGATCCGCCGGGCAGGACTCCAGCGCCTGCAACTGTTCCAGCGCCGCCTGAGGGTCGGCCACCACTATGCCGTTGCGGGCCGGGCCATACAGCGCCTCGTAATAGGGGGCGTCGTCTACCGCTATGTCGTCGTACACGTCGGCCAGCAAGGTGCCGCCCAGCTGTTCGCACAGGGCGATGAGGCGCGGATCAGCGTCGACACCGCTACTCAGGCTGCGAATTTGCTGCTCCAGCTGCTGCTTGGCAGTCAGAGATTGCTGCTTGCTCTGCTCGGCCTGATGCTCGTCGCGCAGCGCCTGCTGCATGGCGGCGGTGACCTCATT